>NZ_CP045420.1:1362812-1991719 GCF_009363795.1 Palleronia sp. THAF1
TCTGCACCAAGACGCTGGGCATCCCGGTTGCCAAGCTGAACGACCCGTCGTTCAACCTGCTGCAGCACCTTGGTTTCTCGAAGGCCGACATCGACGCTGCGAACACACACGTCTGCGGGGCGATGACGCTGGAAGGCGCACCGCATCTTGATCCCAAGCACTACCACGTGTTCGATTGCGCCAACGCCTGCGGCAAGATCGGCAAGCGGTATCTGTCCGTCGAAAGCCACATCCATATGATGGCGGCGGCGCAGTCGTTCATCTCTGGTGCGATCTCGAAGACGATCAACATGCCGAACTCGGCCACGGTCGAGGATTGCCAGAAGGCCTATGAGCTGTCGTGGTCTCTGGGCACCAAGGCCAACGCGCTGTACCGCGACGGCTCGAAGCTGTCGCAGCCGCTGGCCTCGGCCCTGATCGACGACGACGATGAGGCCGAAGAGGTTCTGGCCACCGGCACCGCGCAGGAAAAGGCGCAGGTGCTGGCCGAAAAGATCGTCGAGAAGATCATCTACAAGGAAGTCGCGCAGGCCCGCGAAAAGCTGCCCGAGCGGCGTCGTGGCTACACCCAGAAGGCCATCGTCGGCGGGCACAAGGTCTATCTGCGCACCGGCGAGTACAAGGACGGCAAGCTGGGCGAGATCTTCATCGACATGCACAAGGAAGGTGCTGGCTTCCGGGCAATGATGAACAACTTCGCCATCGCGGTGTCGGTCGGTCTGCAATACGGCGTGCCGCTGGAAGAGTTCGTGGATGCCTTCACCTTCACCCGTTTTGAGCCGGCGGGCATGGTACAGGGCAACGAGGCGATCAAGAACGCGACCTCAATCCTCGACTATATCTTCCGCGAGCTGGCCGTGTCCTACCTGGACCGTTCCGATCTGGCCCATGTGAAGCCCGAAGGTCAGTCCTTCGACGACCTTGGCCGGGGCGAGGAAGAGGGCAAGCGCAACTTCACCGAGGTTTCGGGATCGGACGGATCGTCCCCGCTGGACGTGCTGCGTCAGGTCGCATCCTCCGGCTACCTGCGGGGCCGTGCTCCGAAAGAGCTGGTCGTGATGCAAAACGGGGTGCGCAAGGCGGTGTCGCTGACGGACGGCGAGGCGGCGACCCTGTCCTCGCTGGAAACCTCGACCGCCACCATCGCGCAGGTCGACCCCCGCGCGAAGGCCAAGATGCAAGGTTACGAGGGCGACCCCTGCGGCGAGTGCGGCAACTACACGTTGGTGCGCAACGGCACCTGCATGAAGTGCAACACCTGCGGCGGCACGAGCGGGTGTAGCTGAATGACGCAGAAATATAAGCCGAGTGCTATACTCATCGAGGGCTGTACAAACACGACGATCCGTAATGTCAGGGCTTTTGGCTTCGAGAAGATTGTTGAATTAGTTGATAGCGACGATACTTCTGTTTCGCGTATTCACGGAGTAAACTGCGTGTATGCCGTTACTGCAAAGAATTCCAACCGGATCGAAATATCCGAGGTTCGTCTTCTAGATCAATTCCCGCAGCTCGGGTACTTCACCGAAAAAGAGCGTGAAGAAATCATCGCCGTACTGGTAAGCACGACTCCCGAGACAGTCGCTTCAGAACTGGAGCGTCGCGGTTATCGCGAGAAATCAGGATGGTCGCATGTTCAGTCTTGGGCTGAACTCGCAGCTCAATTCATCGAACTATTTCAGTAAACAAGTATGCGGAACACAGAACGCGGATCAGGGCGCAGGCAGAACGCATCACGAGCAGTCAACGAGTGATTCTGATCGGCGAAACTGGGGGGCCAATCGGCCCCCCATTTTCATGTCGGCTCCAGCACCGCCACCGTCTGCCAGCCCATCGAAAAGGTATTATCCGACAGTGTTGTCGTGTCCGGCTCTGACTCGAACGCAAGGGTCCAGTTTCCGTCCGGCAGGACCAGTTCCATATCGTCACCGCCGTTCACCGCGATCAGCACGCGATCGTTGTCATGAGACATATCCATTACGAACGGCTCGCCCGTATCGGTCCAGTCGGCATCCGCCATCGCCTCGCCATCCGCACCGCGCCAGACAATCTGCACCCCGTCGAACTTCCATCCCGACAGCATCGGCATCCGGCGGCGCAGCGCCGTCAGTTGTGCGACTGTTTCGATCAGCTCGGGCTGGGCGTGCCAACGTGTCCAGCCGATCTCGTTGTCCTGCGCATAGGCGTTGTTGTTGCCATCTTGACTGTTGCCCATCTCATCGCCCGCCAGCAGCATCGGCACACCGCGCGAGAGCATCAGCGTGGACAGCATCGCACGGACCCGGCGCAGGCGAGAGGCGGTGACGCCCTCATCCTCGGTCGGGCCTTCGACACCCATGTTGTCCGACAGGTTGTTGCCGTGGCCATCGCGGTTGTCTTCGCCATTCGCAATGTTGTGCTTTTTGTTGTAGGAGACCGTGTCCCACAGCGTGAAGCCGTCATGGGCCGCCACGAAATTGACTGACGACGTCGCGGGCCGGTTCGAGTGGTCGAACTGCACCGGGCTGCCCGACAGGCGTTCGGCCAAAGCGCCCTTGATCCCGTCGCTGCGCTTCCAGAAAGCGCGGGTGTCGTCGCGAAACTTGTCGTTCCACTCCCGGAAGGGCCACGGAAAACCGCCGACCTGATAGCCGCCGTCGCCGATATCCCAAGGCTCTGCGATGAGTTTGACGCCTGACAGAACCGGGTCTTGGCGGATCGCAGCGAAAAAGCCGCCCTCACGCTCGAACCCCGTCGCTTCGCGGCCCAAGGTGGACGCAAGGTCGAAGCGGAAACCGTCGACGTGCATCTCTTCGACCCAATAACGCAGCGAATCCAAAACCATGCGCAGGACCATGGGGTGCGCCACGTTCACCGTATTTCCCGTTCCTGTCACATCGTAGACGTAGCGCGGATCGTCGCCGTGCAGGTAGTAGGTCGCATTGTCGATGCCCCGGAACGACAGGGTGGGCCCGAGTTCCGAGCCTTCGGCGGTATGGTTGTAGACGACGTCCAGAATCACCTCGATCCCGGCCTCGTGGAACCGCTTTACGGCGTCCTTGATCTCTCCCCACGCGCCGGTCTTCAGGTAGCGGCGTTCGGGGGCGAAGAAGTTGAGCGTGTTGTAGCCCCAGTAGTTCGTCAGGTCCTTCTCGATCAGGTGACGGTCCTGCAGGAAGGCATGGACCGGCAGCAGTTCGATGGCCGTCACGCCAAGGGTCTTCAAGTGCTGGATCATCGTGTCACTGGCGAGACCGGCGAAGGTGCCGCGGATGTCTTCGGGGACATCCTCGTTCAGCATGGTCAACCCGCGCACGTGCGCCTCGTAGATCACCGTCTCGGACCACGGCGTCTCTAGTGCGGCATCGGCGTCCCAATCATAGGCGGGATCGGTCACGAAGGCCTTCGGCACGTATGGCGCGCTGTCGCGATCGTCGAAGGTCGTGTCATCGCCGGTTTCGACTTGATAGCCGAACAGCGCGTCATGCCACTGCACCGTGCCGTCAAGCTGCCGCGCATAGGGGTCGATCAGAAGTTTGTGGGGATTGAAGCGATGGCCGCGTTCCGGCGCGTAGGGGCCGTGGACGCGGTAGCCGTAACGCTGGCCGGGGCCGACGTTCGGCAAATAGCCGAACCATACGCCGCCTTCCATCATCGGCAGGTCCAGCCGCGTCTCGGTGTCGCCATCGTCGAACAGACACAGTTCAACCCGTTCTGCGTGCTCGCTGAACAGCGCGAAGTTCGTGCCGCTGCCGTCGAACGACGCGCCAAGCTTATTGGGTGACGCGGCGGATGCGTCGAAAGAGAATGATGTCACTGTGCCGTCCCTGAAAGAATGATCAGAGCGACAACGCTTATCACGCCTAAGGGTTTCCGCGCCGCAGCATTTCCGGTGTGACCAGCCACGTGCCTTTTTCGGTGCGTCTGAAGCGGTCCGCGTCGCTGCGAAAGCCCATTCCGATCATCGTGCCGAAGGGGATGACGGCGCCAGGGGCGACGATGCAATCCTGAAGGATTGAGCCTTTCGACACGAACGCACCCTGCATGATAAGGCTGTCTTGGCAGTCCCGACGGCTGCTTGCGGACTGGTCGGGCAGGGGAAAGGGCGCGTCTGGACCCATGAAATCGAGCGCCGCGTGCCGCAGTGCGTCAAGCGTGCCCACGTCGCGCCAGTAGAAGGGGGCAAGGTCCGCCGGGGTATGCGCAAAAGCACGCCCCTCCAGAATCATCTCTGGCAGAATGTCATGGCCAAAATCGAGGCCATCGGGATGGTCGATCAGTAGGGCCCGCAGCGTTTCCCACTTGAAGACATACAGCCCCATGCTGGCCAAGGACTGACCCGGCGCATTCGGAGCTTCCGGCGGCCTTGCAGGCTTTTCCAGAAAGCGGGTGATCCGCCTGGTGCGGTCCGTATCCAGCACGCCGAATGCGGTGGCCTCGGCTTGCGGGACCAGATCGACGGCGACTGTCACATCCGCTTCCGAGCGGCGATGGTCGGCAATCATGTCAGTGTAGTCCATTCGGTAGACGTGGTCCGCCGCCAGCACCACCACGTCGCGCGGGGCGATCGCGTCGATCTCCGGGATCAGCATCCGCACCGCATCCGCCGTGCCGCGTGCACCCTTCGTAACACTTGCGATGTCCGGGGCGTGGCGGAGGCCGACGTGAACCTTGTCGGCCCAACGACCCATCAGATGCTGGTTCAACTCGTCCGGGCGATACTGTGTCGCCACGAGTATCTGATACATCCCACTGCGCACCACGTTGTCCATCGTGAAATCCACGATCCGCGTTTGGCCGACAAAGGGTACGGCGGGCTTGCAGGTGGCATCCGTCAGTTCGTGCAATCGGGACCCTTGGCCCCCGGCAAGAAGGATCGGCAGAACGCCATCCGACACGTTTTGAATGCCCGAACGGGCGATGAGAGACGACAGTCCCACGCGATCCTCCCCCGGCACACACACGCCGGAATTGCACTACGAAAGGAGAGGTCGCCAAAGCCGGGACGGTTCCATCACTTTGGAATCGTGAAGCTATCCTTTGCCAACTCGAACCCGTCAAATCGGAAGCCCGGACTGACTGTACAGCCAACCAGCGTGTAGTCCCCAATGGTGCGCGCCGCCTGCCAGTGGTGGGCGGGAACGATGATCTGCGGCACCATGCCAGCGGCAAGATCGGGGCCAAGGGTATGGTCCTGCGCGGGACCGGCGTCGGTTTCGGACATCGACAGGATCAGTGGCGCGCCGGCGTAGAAGTGCCAGATCTCGACGGCATCGACGCGGTGCCAATGGCTGCTTTCTCCCGCCTTCAGCAGGAAGTAGATGCAGGTGCCGCTAGGCCGACCATCGCCCTCGGCCTCCCACGTCTGACGGTAGTGGCCGCCCTCTGGGTGCGGCTGCAGGGATAGATGCGCGATGATCTCTTCTGCGGTCATGGGAGCATCTCCGATAGCGTGACGAAGTCGGGCGCGACCGCGTCCCAATCGCCGGTCGGCTCCAAGTCGTCCGCCTGGTCGGGGCCGTATTCCGTTGGGCGTGGCACGAAGGCTGTGCGCAAACCCGCGTCGCCCGCGGCATGCAGATCGCCGTTATGCGCCGCAACCATCATCACGCGCTCTGGCGGAAGGCGCAACGCAGCGCAGGAGGCCAGATAGACCTGCGCCTTGGGCTTGTAATCCTGCGCGATCTCTGCGCCCAAAATGCAGTCCCACGGTAGGCCCGCGTGGCGGGCAAGGCGGGTCATCAAGGCGATGGACCCGTTCGAACAGGGAGCGATGATCCGTCTTGCGCGCATGGCGGTCAGCCCCGGAACGGTGTCGGGCCAAGGGGTCAGGCGTTCCCACGCGTTCGTCAGGGTGTCAGGATCGGCGCAGTTCAGATCGAAACGGTCCAATACCCGATCCAGATTTTCGCGGTGCAGCACCTCCAGCGGAACGTATCCCCGCCCGCCGTCTCGTACCCGGCGCATGGCGGGATCGTATTCCGCGCGCCACGCCAGCGCGACTGCCATGCCATCCGTACCGGGGATCGCGCTTGCGACTTCCGCAGCCACAGGCGTCAACCAGTCCACGCAGGTGCCGAAGACGTCGAAGATAAGGGCGTCGATCTGGCTCACGGGAACTCTCGCTGCTGTGACGCTGTTGGCTGTCGACACATATTTCAAGGATGTTCCCATGTTCCGCAATGCTCTCTTCGCCATCGCCCTGACGCTTCCCGCATCCGTGGCCATGGCCCAATCCGACTCGACCGCGTCAGACCCGAGCGCTTCCGACACCACCCAGATGGAAGAAGCCCAAACCGACGTCGCGCAGACCAAGGAAATGTCCCCCCTGACAGCCGGCATGCTGGAAGATGCAGACGTTGTCTCGCTAGAGGGCAATTACGACGTGCAGATGTGGGAGAACGCTGATCCGCTGAGCACCATGATCGCCGATCTGACGCGCATCGGCGGGGTCGAGGACGTGATGATCGACACGCAAGGCACGATCCTTGGCCTTACCACCGATGTCGGTGGCTTTCTGGGCATCGGCGAAAGCACTGTGATGATCCCGCTGGAAGACCTGCGCCTCATCCGCTCCAGCGCGGAAAGCGATGATGTCACGGTCATCACCCGCCTAAGCCGTGAGCAGCTCGAAAACCTTGAGCCGATGAACGACTAAAGCAACGGCACGAACGGTGCGGCGTCTTCCTCCAATACCCCCAAAGCGCGGGGATCGGGGAAGATGCGCACCTCTCGCCGCGTTGGTTTGAAGCCGTTGCGCATGTAGAAGCGCAGCGCAGTCGGACTGTCGAGCGTGCAGGTATTCAGGTGCACCGCCTCGATGGCCTGCTCGAACAGCATGGTCTGTATGTAGGACATCAGCCACGACCCGGTGCCCTTGCCGATGGCTTGCGGCGTCAGGCCGAAGAAGCTGATTTCCGGATTCAGCGGATCGCGCTGGTCCAGCTCGACCATGCCAAGAGGCGCACCGTCGCCTTCTACGGTGAACAGCGTTACGTCCGGGTCCAGCAGGATCTGCACCAGCGCGTCATCCTCCAACAGAAGTCGGGACGTCCACAGCCAGTCGCGCCCGATCATCTTGAACAACTCGCGGTAGACTCCCGGTTCGATCCGGTTCTCGCGCTTCAGTGTCACCCCGTCGGGGCGCGGTTTCAGCGCCACCGGTGTGTCGCAGGACAGATGGGTGACCACGACGGCCAACTGGCCCTTCGGCACTGCATAGCTGCCATCGGTCAGGGGGCGGGGGGCGATGTCCATGCGGTCTCCTTTCGGCTTGGCTGCTTAGCCTAGCGCAGGGTCGATGGGCGTCCATGCGCGACGGCGGGGAAGGGCCGTGGTAGAGAGCGCCATATTTGCCGGAGCAATCATGTCAGACCCTTTGCCGCCGCCATGCACCGATCCTGCGGGCGTGGCCGCACAATCTGCCGCCGCGATGAATACGCGCGGCACTTTGATCGCAACGGTCGTCGGGTCGAGCCTGGCGTTCATCGTTGGATCCATCGTCAACGTGGCGCTGCCCCGGATGCAGGCAGAGTTCGGCACCGGTCCCACTGGCGCGCAGTGGATCGTGAACGCTTACCTGCTGCCACTGGGGGCGCTGGTGTTGATCGGCGGCGCGCTCGGCGATCGGTACGGGCGGCGGCGTATCTTTCTGACAGGTCTGGCCGTGTTCACGCTGGCCTGTGGGTTGTGTGCGGTGGCATGGAGCTTTCCGGTTCTGCTGGCGGGCAGGGCGCTGGAAGGGGTGGGCGCCGCGATGTTCGCGCCCACATCGCTTGCGATCATTGCAGACGGTTTCCACGGCAAGGCGCGTGGCGCTGCTATCGGGACATGGGCCGCATCGGGGGCTGCGGCTGGGGCGCTGGCACCCCTGATCGGCGGGCTGATCGTAGATTCGGCAGGCTGGCGATGGGCCTTCGGCGCCATCATCCCGGTCGCCGCCTTCGCGTTCTGGCAGGCGTGGCGGTCCGTTCGGGAAAGCCGCGCGCCGTCAGATGACCGTGCGCCGCTGGACCTGCGGGGCGCAGGACTGTCTGGCGCCGGCCTGTTGGCAACGATCTGGGCGTTGATCGCACTGCCCGAACGCGGGGCGACGTTTGTGGTGCTGGCCGCGCTGTGCCTCGGCTTGGCGCTGCTGGCGGCCTTTGTCGCGGTAGAGCATCGTTTGGGCGACCGCGCGATGATGCCGCTCGCCCTGTTCGCCCGGCCCACCTTCGCGGGCCTCTCGCTGTTGACGCTGTTTCTCTACGCCGCGCTTGGAGGGCTGCTGGTGTTGCTGCCCTATACGCTGATCTCGGAACTCGACTACAGCGCCACCCAAGCCGGGGCGGCGATCCTGCCGTTCCCGCTGGTGTTGGGGCTACTCTCTCGCACGGTCGGCGGCGCACTGGCGGATCGGTTCGGGCCGCGTGCGCTGTTGATCGCGGGATCGCTGATGGTGACGGTGGGCTTCGCGCTGTTCGCTGCCGTGCCACCCGACAGCGTCGTCTACTGGCAGCACCTTTTGCCACCGTTGCTGGTGTTGGCCCTTGGGATGGCCGCGTCCGTGGCGCCACTGACGACAGCTGTGCTGAATAGTGCAGGCGCGCGGTTTACGGGCGTGGCGTCTGGGGTGAACAACGCGATCAGCCGTGTCGCAGGCCTGACCGCGACGGCGCTTCTGGGGCTGGTGTTGATCGGATCCGCGGAGAACCTGCTGGTGGGATTCGCCGCCGCCGCATGGGTTGGCGTCGCACTGGCATTGGCGAGCGCGGCAGCCGCGGTCTTCATGGTCGGTGACGACGCGGCAGAGTAAGGTGACGCCCCGGCGGATTGACCGGGGCGCAGCGTTCAGCGCAGGATCGACTTGCCTGCGTAGACGGCGGCTTCGCCCAGCATTTCCTCGATACGGATCAACTGGTTATACTTCGCCAGACGATCCGACCGTGACAGCGATCCGGTCTTGATCTGACCGCAGTTCGTGGCGACGGCGAGGTCGGCGATGGTCGCGTCCTCGGTTTCGCCAGAGCGGTGGGACATGACGTTCGTGTAGCGTGCACGATGAGCCATATCGACGGCACGCAGCGTCTCGGACAGGGTGCCGATCTGGTTGACCTTCACCAGCATAGAGTTCGCACACCCACGCTCGATCCCTTGGGCCAGACGGGCGGGATTGGTGACGAACAGGTCGTCGCCCACAAGCTGAACGCGGTCGCCCAGACGGTTGGTCAGGGCCTTCCAGCCGTCCCAGTCATCCTCGTCACAACCGTCCTCGATCGACAGGATCGGGTAGTCGTTGCACAGCTTTTCAAGGTAATCGACGTTCTCCTCGGGCGTCAGCGACGCGCCTTCGCCTTTCATCTCATACTTACCGTTCTCGAAGTATTCCGTGGCGGCGCAGTCCAGCGCCAGCATGATGTCGGTGCCGGGCGTGTATCCGGCCTTTTCGATGGACTTCATAATGAAATCAAGCGCATCGCGAGTGGACTTGATGTCGGGTGCGAAGCCGCCTTCGTCGCCGATGCCGGTGGCCAGACCGGCGGCTGACAGCTCCTTCTTCAGCGTGTGGAAAACCTCTGCCCCCATGCGCACGGCCTCACGGATGTTCTCCGCCGCCACGGGCATGATCATGAATTCCTGGATATCGATAGGATTATCAGCGTGTTCGCCGCCGTTGATGATGTTCATCATCGGCACGGGCAGGGTGCGGGCAGAGGTGCCGCCAACGTAGCGATATAGCGGCTGCATCGTGAACTCGGCGGCCGCCTTGGCGGTCGCAAGGCTGATGCCCAGAATGGCGTTTGCGCCCAGACGCGACTTCGTTTCGGTGCCATCCAGCTCGATCATCATGGCATCGATGCCTTCCTGGTCGGTGGCGTCGAAGCCCAAAAGCGCCTCTGCCAACTCACCATTCACCGCGGCAACGGCGTTCTGCACGCCCTTTCCCATGTAGCGCGACTTGTCGCCATCGCGCAGCTCGTGCGCCTCATACTGGCCGGTCGAGGCCCCGGACGGCACGGCGGCGCGGCCCATGGTGCCGTCTTCCAGAATAACGTCCACCTCGACGGTGGGATTGCCGCGACTGTCGAGGATTTCGCGTCCGTGGATGTCGATGATGGCGGTCATTGGGGGCTCCTAAGATGGGTGTTAGCGCAGGACTACCGCGCCGTGCGAGAGAATGGAACAATGCGGCGCACCTGTCTTTCGCGCCAGATCGCGTAAAGCCCCGCGCTGACCACGATGGCCGCACCGATCAGGGTCAGCGCGTCGGGGCGTTCGCCCAGAAGCGTCGTGCCGATGGCGAGAGCGAAGATCAGGCGGGTGTAGCGAAAGGGGATGACGGCGGACACGT
Organism: Palleronia sp. THAF1; assembly: GCF_009363795.1. Taxonomy (NCBI): domain Bacteria; kingdom Pseudomonadati; phylum Pseudomonadota; class Alphaproteobacteria; order Rhodobacterales; family Roseobacteraceae; genus Palleronia; species Palleronia sp. THAF1. The sequence goes on from NZ_CP045420.1 coordinate 1,373,122, forward strand.
CGCCGAGCCGGGTCGCCGCTGTCAGCACTGCGTATCCGAAAACGCCAAGCACCGTCGCGAAGCCTGCGGCACGCCAAGCCGTAACGCCGGCGTCCAATGAGACACCGCCCGGCACCATGAGCACGGCGCTGACGACGGACAGAAGAGCATAGGCCCAGAACGACAGTTGGACGGTCGAAATACGGCGGGGAATGCGGCGAGAGACGACGTCGCGCGTGGCCAAGCCCATGGCCGCGACGAGGGCGAGCAACGCTGGCGGCCGGAACCCTTCGAACCCCGGGCGCAGGATCAGAAGCACTCCGAACAGGCCGACGAGAACGGCCAGCCAGCGTCGCCAGCCCACCGTTTCACCTAGCCAGATCGCAGCGCCTGCGGTCACGAAGATCGGTGTGGCTTGCAGGATCGCGGCGGCGAGCGACAGTGGGATCAAGGACAACGCCGTGATGAAGCAGACGGTGGCGACGATCTCTGCCCCGTTGCGTGCGGCGACGCCGGGCAGCAGCAGATCACGTGAGATCAAGGGCATACCGCGCGCCAGGCAGATCGACCCGAAGATGAAGGCGCCGCCCACCGACAGGACGAACAGGACCTGCATCGCAGGCATGCCCGCCGTCGCGATCTTGATGAAGAAATCCTCTGTCGCGAAGAGCGCCATGGAAAGCACCATGAAGAGCATCGCGCGCATATTTTCGGGGTTCATCGGCATGCTCCGCGGGGCGTTGACGCAGGGCTAGTGCATCGCGTCAGGTTTGGACAGCGCGCGTGGTGACTATGAGACTGGGTATTTGGGAAAAGCAAAGAGTGAGGCGTGGATCAGAGGAGAAGCCTACCTGCCATGACGCGAACGGCGTGTCCCGCGATGGTGACGCCGGCAGTGTCGGCTGTGGCGTCGATGCGTGAGGGGCGACCCATGTCTTCGCCTTGTAGGATCGTCAGGTCGAGCGGTGCGCCATCCGCAAGATGCATTGCTAGTGCGGCGGCGGCAGAGCCAGTGGCGGGGTCCTCCGGGATGTTGTCCAAAGGCGCGAACATGCGGGCGTGAGTCGTATCGCCATCGCGGACGTAGGCGTAGACGGCGAAGTCGAAGGACGTGGGATAGCGGGCGTGCGCCTCGCGAAAGGCGGCAATGTCGGTGTCACAGCGCGAGAGCGTGGTGCGGTCGGGCAGGGGCGACATGGTGAAGGGCAGACCGACCGATACGGTGATGCACGGGCCGACGCTGCCGGGTGGCAGCATCAGGCAGCGGGCGACGAGGTCTGGTTCAGGGTGGTGCAAGGTTTCAAGCGTAGTCTCGCGCCGAAAACTGGCATGGCCGTTTCTGACATGAGCGGCGATGTCGCCCGCCGTGACGCGCAGGGTCAGCTCGGACGGCGCGCCTGCGTCATGCAATGCAACCGCCGTGCCGATCAGGGGGTGGCCCGCGAAGGGCACTTCCTGAGTGGGCGTGAAGATGCGGACGCCGGGTCGCGTCGTATCCTCACCCGGATAGACGAAGGTCGTTTCCGAGAAATTGAACTCTCGCGCGATCTTCTGCAGCGCGGCTTCGGAAAGGGCGCGCGCGTCCGGGATCACGGCAAGCGGATTGCCCCCGAACGCGGCGTCGGTGAAGACGTCGTAGACCGCGTAGGCGGTCAAATGGTGTAGAGCGGCGGCTTGCCTTGCGCCTGGTGGATCTCGTTCACCGTCAGTTGATCCAGCTTCAGCGCTTTGGCCAGACGGTCCAGATGCTCGGCCTCGGCGCGGTTGTCAGGCTCGATGGCGACGACGGATGCCGTGTAAACCTCGACCTCGTGGCCCTTGGGCGTGTCACGGGCCAGGCTTTCGGGGTTCACCGGATCAGCCATCTGCTTTTGCACAAAGGCGATTTCATGGCTGTCGCTGTCGCCAATCACTTCCATCAGCGTGGCGCGCTCTTGCTCGTCGATCTCGCCATCCGCCCGCGCGGCCTGGATCATCGCGCGGATCATCAAGCCAGAGACTTGCTCTTCCTCGGGGGTGTCCTCGGGCGTGTCGGCAGTGCTGTCGAGCAGACCTTTCATGCGGTCCGATCCGGCAGCGCCGCCCGAAAGCCCGGCCAATCCGCCCAGAAGACCGCCGAGGGAGTTCGACCCACCCGCGCCGCCGGTCGCATCGCCGGACATGCCCAACTGGCCGAGAAGGCCACCAAGGCCACCGCCCTGTCCGCCTTGGCCACCTGTGTTGGCCTTGGCCAGCTTGTCCTTGATCCCGGACATGCCGCCGGATTTCTGAAACGCCTGCACGCCCTTGGCGGCGGCGAATGCGAGTGCCATCTTCACGGCCATGTTCTTCAACGACATCTATGCGGTCTCCATTGAAACGGTCCCGCTATATCTGGGTCATCCGGCCGCATTAACAAGTGCGTGAAAGGCGGGAGAGCAAGGCCTCGGCGTTCAGATCCGCCACCGATCCGGCGATCTGGCCCCGTGGTTGATAAAGTCGGGTGGCGCAGTAGGCGTCGGCCACTGGCGCGGATGCGGTTTCGATAAGGGTCGCGGCTGTCAGCAACGTGGCAAGGCGTTCCACGTAAAGGCGTGCGAGTGCTTCTTGTGGTGCGCCGGGGAAGTCTGTTCGGAACTGGCTTAGTGCGGCATCAAAGGTCCGATCGGCACCTGCGGGGGCATCCAGCGCGGCCCACAGGGCATCGCGCGCGGCGTCGTCCTTGGCCAGCGTGCGCAAGATGTCCAGGCAGATCACGTTACCGGAGCCTTCCCAAATGCCGTTCAGCGGGGCTTCTCGATATAGCATCGGCATCGGCGTATCTTCGACGTAGCCCATGCCCCCCAGCACTTCCATCGCCTCGGCCACGACCGGGCCGCACCGCTTGTTGGACAGGAACTTCGCCAGTGCCACGCCCGCGCGGGCCAAAGGGGCGTCTTCGTCGAAGGCGCGCGCGATCCGCAGGCCCAAGGCCGTGGCCCCTTCCAGATCGAGCGCGAGGTCGGCCAGCACCTGCCGCATCAGCGGCTGATCGATCAAGCGGCGCTGGAACGTGCGGCGGCCTTCGACCCAGTGCATCGCTTCTGCCAGAGCCGCGCGCATCAGGCCAACGGGAGCCATGGCGGTATCGAGGCGCGTGTGGTGAACCATGCGGATGATGGCATTCACGCCACGCCCCGGTTCGCCGACCAGCAGCGCACGAGCGCCGTGAAATTCTATCTCGGCGCTGGCATTGGCACGGTTTCCCAGCTTGTCCTTCAGGCGCATCAGATGAATGGCGTTGCGGGTATTGTCTTCCAGCCAACGAGGGACAAGGAAACAAGTCAGCCCGTCGTCCGTCTGCGCCAGCGTCAGGAAGCCGTCGGACATGGGCGCAGAGCAGAACCATTTGTGGCCGGTCAGCCGCCAGGCGTTGCCGTCCGGCTCGGCGCGGGTGGTGTTGGCGCGCACGTCCGATCCGCCCTGCTTTTCGGTCATCGCCATGCCCATCGTCGCGGCGCGTTTGGCGGACAACGGCGCGATCGCCGAGTCGTAGTCAGGGGTGGCCAGCTTGTCGGCCCAGTCATCAAATCCGGTAGCCTGCAGGGCCGGGATGGCGGCGTAAGTCATCGTCATCGGGCAGCAGGTGCCCGGCTCGATCTGGCTCAACAGCGCGACCATGGCTGCATGGGTCACGTGACCGCCGCGCGCGCCCGACCACGGGTGGGCGGCGTAGCCATGGGACAGGCCCAGGCGCATGAGGTCGTGGTAAGCCGGATGAAACCGCACCTCGTCGAGCCGTGCGCCGGTGCGGTAGAAAATCAGGGCCTCGGGCGGGTGCTGGCGGGCATCCCGTCCGGTCTGCCAATGACCTGCCAGGGCACCGCCGAAGCGGGCGAGGTGGTCCAGGTCACCGCCTTGGGCGCGCACGTGATCGGCCAGAATGGGGTCGTCGGTGAAGGGATCGCGATCCACGGGCGCACCCGGCTGGTTGTCGACCGTGTGGGTCGCAAGCTGATTTTGCGGCTGGATCATCGACGCCCCCGATGTGGTGCGGACTTTGGAGCGGGTGAAGGGAATCGAACCCTCGTATTCAGCTTGGGAAGCTGCTGCTCTACCATTGAGCTACACCCGCGTCGGGATGTGCTTATCGCCGGTGTGGGCTTCGCACAAGAGCGGCTGGTGTGGCTTGGCTGCGAAAGCGGCAAGGCCCGCTGCGATGACAACGGGCCTTGAGCATTCAGCATAACGCAAAGTGCGTTAGCGCGGCATCAGAACGCCGTCGACCACGTGAATCACGCCATTCCCGGCCATGCGATCCGCCGCAACAATGCGCTGGATCGTGCCGTTTTCATCGAAGACGGCAGGCGGGTCAGAGCGCATCTGGATCGAAATGGCGTCGCCGGACAGGGTGGTCAGATCGACGAAACCGTCCCTTTGCCGCGCGCTGGCCAGATCGGCGGCGGTCAGCGTGCCGGGGACCGCGTGGGCCAGCAGAAGGGCGCTCAGCGCGTCACCCGACGGCAGGGCGCTAGCCGCCTCGAACGCGGCATCGTTCGGTGCGAAGATCGTGATGGGGTCGGGGCCGGACAAGGCATCGACCAGACCAGCCGCTTCCACGGCAGCGGCGAGTTGCGTCAAGTCGTCGGCCCCGGCGATCACATCAACCAACGTGTCGTCCGCGTTCCCGGCTGTCATCGGGTTGTCGGTGCGCATGCCATCTTCGGTGACCTCTGCCTCGCCCTCGATGCTCAAGGCGGCTTCTTCGGGCAACAGGACGGAGTCGATCACGTGGATCACGCCGTTCAATTGTTCGACATCGCGGATCGATACGCGAGCGACGGTGCCGCGCGGATCAGTCAGGGTCAGAGTGTCGCCATCCATCGCGAAGGTCACGTTGCAGCCGCCCACTGTTCCCATGGTGGTCGAGCCTTCCTCGGCCATGGCGCGCTGGATATCCGCGCGCATCATGTCGGCAGCGATCACATGGCAGGTCAGGATCTTCTGCAGATCATCCAGGTTTTGCGGCAACAGCAACGTCTCGACGGTGCCGTCGGGCAAGGCGGCGAATGCGGAATCGACCGGGGCGAAGACGGTGAAGGGACCGGGGCCGGTCAGCGTATCCACAAGTCCTGCGGCCTGAACCGCGGCCACAAGCGTCGTGTGATCGGCCGAATTCACGGCGTTTCCCACGATGGTCTTCTCGGGCGACATCTCTGCACCACCGACAATCGGCAATCCATTGGGTCCGGTTTCCTGCTCTTGCGCGAACGCAGGCAGTGCGGCCAGGCAAAGGCCAAAGGGAATGAGGGCAAGTCGCATGAGAGGCTCCCGTTCTGGTGCATTCGTCTTTCCAGTTACGTAGATCGCCGGTTGAAAGTTTCACCTTCGGGTATCGTTGCGCCGCGCGGCGCGCCACGCGGTCCAGTCTTCTGGTGTATCCAGATCGGTGACGGCAGCGTCGCCCGGCAGGGGCACAAAGATCGGGTCATGCAGAAAGGTACGCGCGCCGGTGTCGCCCCTCAGTTCACCGAAACGCGCAACCAGAGATGCCGGAAACAGAACGGGTTGACCGGGTACGCCAGCTTCGGACGTCGCGCGTACCGGACGCGTGCCATCGCGGGCGGCGATCAAAGCTCCCATGTGTGCGGTCGTAATTTCGGGCATATCGCCGAGGCAAATCAAAAGATCGGTGGTCACGTGCTGGAGCGCCCGGAAGGATGCAGACATGCCTGTGTCTGCGTCGGGAATGGAGATGATCGTTACATCCAATCCATCCAGCGCAGATCTTCGTTTGACGGCATCGGTGGGTATGGTGACGATGACCGGAAAGCCGGTCTCCAAACCGCGCTGTGCCAGCACGCGCAAAAGTGGCAGGCCGTCCACGGGTTCCAGTAACTTGTCGCCGCCACGCATCCGGCTGCCAGAACCGGCCCCGAGGATCGCGATTGTCAGCCTATTCATGGCGCAACAAAGCGTCACCCGCGCCGGGAACCCATTGTCCGACTCGGTGTTGGTCAAGTGACGAATGGCTCTGCCGGGGCACAAGGTCGTTGCTTTCCGCAACGAAGGTTCTGCTCCCCGTAGATCTCCGACCCTGTCCCGGTCGGTTTGCCCCCGGCGCCGCGTCTTTGGCGGTCTCGACTTGTCCCGGTCGAGATCGCCTTTTTCTTTGCCAGTGTCGGCGCTCAGTCGCCCTGACCATGCGATCCACGCTCGCGGTAAGGGGTCGTCTGGTAATGCGCGCGGTAGCACTTCGAGAAATGCGACGGAGAAGTGAATCCGCAGGCCAGCGCCACGTTGATGACGCTCATGTCGGTTTGCATCAGCAGATTGCGCGCACGGCCTAGGCGCAGCTCCATGTAGTAGCGTTTCGGGCTGCGATTCAGGTAGCGCCGGAACAGGCGTTCGAGCTGGCGAGTGGACAGTCCGACCTCTGTCGCCAGCGTGGCGGGGCTGATCGGTTCTTCGATATAGGCTTCCATCCGCTGGATGACCTGCGCCAGCTTCGGGTGCCGCACGCCGATGCGGGTCGGCGTAGACAGGCGCTGCTGGTCCTGATCCGTGCGGATGGATGAATAAATCAACTGGTCGGCCACCGCGTTGGCGATATCCTCTCCCTGATCCCGTGCAATCAAGCGCAACATCAGGTCGATGGATGCCGTGCCGCCCGCCGTTGTCATACGATTGCCATCAATGCAGAAAACGCGTCGGGTCAGTTCGACGTCGTCGAATTCTTCTGCGAACCCGTCCTGATTTTCCCAGTGGATCGTCGCGCGCTTGTCTTCCAGCAGACCCGCGCGGGCCAGCGTGACAGCAGCCGTGCACAACCCGCCAATCACCGATCCACGCCGCGCCTCGCGCCGCAACCAGTTTAGAACGCGCTTGCTGGAGGCTTCGGCCACGTCGATCCCGCCGCAGACCAAAATGGTCGCATCGCGCGGCGGATCGCCCAGATCGTCGTCCAGAGTGAAGGTCACGCCGGCCGAACAGGTCTTGGTCTCACCGCCGTCGCCGGTCAGCGACCATGTATAGAGAGTGCTACCCGCCACACGGTTGGCGATGCGCAGGCATTCGACCGCTCCGGAAAAGCTGAGCAGGCTGAACCGGTCGAGCAGCAGAAATGTCACATGCCGCACGGCACCCTCGGCCAAAGGCGCACGACTGACGGGAGAGGCGGATTGCGGCAAGGGCAGGGTCCTTCGCGGAAATATCGGCGGACGGAACCATCAAACGCGGTCTGCCGCAAGAGCGTGAGAAAGCGGCCCGAACGGATTTGCAAGCCGGGCGGGGCGTGCGTATAGCTGATCGCCGAACAGATTGACGGGGATAGGACCGATGCAGATGTCCGGAATTGAAAGCTGGCGCGACAAAGAGCGGATCCAGATGCCGGTCTATACCGACACGGCTGCGCTGAACGCCGTTGAAGCACAGTTGCGTGGTCTGCCGCCGTTGGTCTTCGCGGATGAGGCGCGACGTCTGCGGTCAGAATTGGCCGCCGTCAGCCGTGGAGAAGCGTTCTTGCTGCAGGGCGGCGATTGCGCCGAAAGCTTCGAGCAGTTCGGCCAGAGCCAGGTGCAGGATTTCTTCAAGGTCATGCTGCAGATGGCCATGGTTCTGACTTATGGCGCCAAGGTGCCCGTGGTGAAGGTCGGCCGTATCGCGGGCCAGTTCGCCAAGCCGCGTTCGGCCCCGACCGAAACGGTCGATGGCGTCGAGCTGCCCAGCTACCGTGGTGACATCATCAACGGTTTCGATTTCGACGAAGCGTCCCGCATCCCCGATCCGAACCGCATGATCGAGGCCTACACCCAGGCCGCGGCAACGCTGAACCTGCTGCGTGGGTTCGCGCGCGGGGGCTTTGCCGACATCAACAAGGTCCACCAGTGGACGCTGGACTTCACCGCCGAGGATAAGGCCGAAGCCTACCGCGGGATCGCCGATGCGCTTCAGGACACGCTGGACTTCATCAAGGCTGCTGGCCTGAGCCCGCGCAAGGCGGAAGAACTGGCGACCGTGGATTTCTACACCAGCCATGAAGGTCTGCTGCTTGAGTATGAAGAGGCGTTGACTCGTGTCGATCCGCGCAGCGGAGAGCTTGTCGCAGGGTCCGGCCATCTGATCTGGATCGGTGACCGCACACGTCAGCCTGACGGCGCACATGTGGATTTCTGCTCCAAAGTGATGAACCCCATCGGCCTGAAGTGCGGTCCGACCACCAGCGCCGAGGATCTGAAGGTTCTGGTCGACAAGCTGATGAACGGTAAGCTGGACGACGCGGGCCGCTTGATGCTGATCACGCGTTTCGGGGCCGAAAAGGTGGACGAGCATCTGCCCCGGCTGATCGAGACTGTGCAAGAGATGGGCGCACAGGTCGTCTGGACCTGCGATCCAATGCACGGAAACACGATCAAGTCCGCCTCCGGTTACAAGACCCGTCCGTTCGAGGATGTGCTGGGCGAGGTGCAGGCGTTCTTCCGTGTCCATCAGGATGCGGGCACCGTTCCGGGCGGCGTGCATTTCGAGATGACCGGTCAGGACGTGACCGAATGCACCGGCGGTTTGCGTGCTCTGACGGACGAGGATCTGTCGGACCGTTACCACACGGCCTGCGATCCCCGCTTGAACGCCGATCAGGCGCTGGAACTGGCGTTCTTGGTCAACCAGCTGATGCGTGAAGGCCGTGGGAACGTGAAGGCGGCGGCGCGCGCCTGATTTGGTGCCGGTGGCGATCTGGCTGTGATGAGCCGGATCGCGCCGGTGACAAGTGGGCAACCGCTTTCACGAGATATGAGAACACGCGCAGCTTGCAATTAAAGCTACGAGTGGTCTTGGATCAATGCGGCTTTACCCACGCGCGATCTAACTTATAACCCGGAACCCCTGGCGGCGGCGCAGAACCTCGCGCGCCCGGTCGGCCGTCTCAAAATCGGGTTCGCCTCTCGGCTCGATAACGGCGCGCAATTTGCGATCGACGCATTGCAACGCGCGGCGGGACTCTCCGCAGATCTCAAACCGTGTCATCGCACCTGTCGCACCTTGCGGCAGTGTCACGAACCCCAGACCAAGCCTTACATCACCGTCGCGATCACGAAGCGGCAGCAGGATCAGCGATGCCCGGTTGCGCTTGCGAAAGGTGCTGCGTGGACCGGCAAGGCCCAATTCGATGCGGGCGGGCTGCTCGAACAGCGCAAGGGTCGCATCGCCCAGCCAGTCGCGCGACGGCGGCACGACAAGGGTGGACAGCGGCATGCCGCGCAGATCGTGTCCGGGAAGCGCCGTGATGCGCTGCCCGGCCAGCCGGATCCGCGCCTGTCGCGGGGCGATACGCTCGATCAGAAGCATCCGGTCAAGGCAGGACGCAATGGCGTTCGGGTCAAGATCGGCACGGTCGGGCACATCGCGTGACCCGCCGATGGCGCGCCAATGCGCTTCCAGTTTGGCGCGGTCCGGATCGGCCAAGCCATCTGCTTGTGTCAGTCTTATGATCTTGTCGTCATGTTTCATCACCCGCACCCCTGCAAGCGCGGTCTTGCGGTGGTATCTTTACCGCGAAGCCGCCATCATCCCCACAACGTGGAAATAGCATGGCGGCTCCAAGATTACCGCCCCTTTACTTAGCAAGAGGTTAACGCCGATGACCCAGTCGATGACCGGATTCGCCAGTGCCACCGGGGCGCACGACGGTTGGAGCTGGTCGTGGGAGGTGCGGTCGGTCAACGGCAAGGGCCTTGATCTGCGGTTGCGCCTTCCCGACTGGATCGGCGAGCTCGAGGCCGGGGTGCGTGCTCGTCTTCAGGCCGCCTTGTCACGGGGGAACGTCACCTGTGCGCTAAGACTGGATCGCGATACACAGGGCGGCATGGACCGGGATGCCGTGCAGGCCGCCATCCGTCAAATCGCGGCGATCGAGGATATGGCCGCCGAGATGGGGCACCCGCTGACGCCCGTGCGCGCCATTGACCTGATGGGTATGCGCGGCGCGCCGTCGAAGCTGGATGAGAGTGCCGAGGCGGCTTTGCGCGACGCGCTTCTGGCGCAACTGGATGCAGAAGTCATGCCGGCTTTCGTCGACAGCCGCTCGGCAGAAGGACAGGCGCTGGACGCCATCCTGATGGGGCAGGTGGATCGCATCGCCGACCTGACCACCCGCGCCGCGACCGCCGCGACAGAGCGCGCGGCGGGGCAGGGGAACGCCCTGCGGGCCGCCATCGCGCGCATCAGCCCAGAGATTGCGGTCGACGAAGGGAGATTGGCGCAAGAGCTTGCCCTGTTGGCTGTGAAACAGGATGTCACGGAAGAACTGGACCGTCTTGGCGCCCATGTGGAGGCTGCGAAAGAGCTGATCCGCGGCGAAGGACCCAAGGGACGCAAGCTCGACTTCCTGATGCAGGAGTTCAATCGTGAGGCGAACACGCTGTGCGCGAAGTCCCAAGACGCCGCTCTGACGGCCATCGGACTTGACCTCAAAACCGCGATAGATCAGTTGCGCGAGCAGGTTCAGAACGTGGAGTGATCCGGTGCCAAAGACCCGCCGCGGCCTTCTCATCATCCTTTCCTCGCCCTCCGGTGCGGGTAAGACGACGCTCGCACGTCGGCTGATGGCGTGGGACCCGTCGCTGAAGTTTTCCGTGTCTGCCACGACCCGCGCGCCGCGCACGGGTGAGCAGGAGGGCCGCGAATACTACTTCCGCGATCGCACCGAATTCGAGCGTATGGTCGAACGTGGCCAGATGCTGGAGCACGCAGAAGTGTTCGGAAACCTGTATGGCTCTCCTGTCGGCCCGGTGGATCAGGCCATCGGCGCGGGTCAGGACGTTTTGTTCGACGTGGATTGGCAGGGCGGCCAGCAGATCCGCAACTCGGTCCTTGGCAAGCACACACTGTCGATGTTCATCCTGCCGCCGTCGATCGCCGAGCTGGAACGTCGCTTGCGCGAGCGGGGGCAGGACAGTGACGAGGTGATCCAAGCCCGGATGCACAAAAGCCGGGACGAGATAAGCCATTGGCCGGAATACGATTATGTTTTGGTGAACGATGATCTGGACGAGACCGAAGCGCGCCTGCGCACTATCATACAAGCCGAACGCCTGCGCATTTCGCAGCAGCCGGGGCTGGTGGACGCGGTGCGCCAACTGAACACGGAATTCGAGGATTATGCATGATCTACGACTTGGGCGGACACACCCCGATGCTGGACGACGCGGCGTGGGTCGCGCCAGACGCGAACGTCATCGGTAAGGTCATTCTACGTGCGCGGTCGAGCGTGTGGTTCGGCGCGACCCTGCGCGGCGACAATGAAGAGATCGTGGTGGGCGAAGGCAGCAACGTGCAGGAAAACTGCGTGCTGCACACCGATATGGGCTATCCGTTGACCATCGGCACGGATTGCACCATCGGCCACAAGGCAATGCTGCATGGCTGCACCATCGGTGACGAGACGCTGATCGGCATGGGGGCGACGGTGCTGAACGGGGCCAAGATCGGACGCAATTGCCTGATCGGGGCAGGGGCCATGGTGACGGAAGGCAAGGTGATCCCCGATGGCTCTATGGTGCTGGGCGCACCGGGGAAGGTTGTGAAAGAGCTGGATGATCAGGCGATCCAGATGCTGAAGGCCAGCGCGCTGAGCTACCAGAAGAACGCCGAACGCTTCGCCCGCGACCTGACGGCGCTGTCATGAGCGTTCTGTCCAAGTTTTTCGGTCGCCGCGACACGCCGAAAGCGCTGCCCGCACCCGATCCCGCGCCACCTGCGACCGCCGTGCGTCGCATGGCGTGGCCCGACGGCACGGGCCGCGCGGTGGGTACGCCGTTGCAACCTTCGGTCGTCTACGGAGCCGAAAGCCCCGATGCGCTGGATGCGATCTACGAAGGCCGCGAAACTGGCTTCACCTATGCGCGCGAGGCGCATCCGAACGCAGCGCTGCTGGCTGCGAAGGTGGACGCTTTGGAGGGCCTTTCGGGCGGTATCGCCACCGGCTCCGGTATGGCGGCAGTCTCTTGCGCGATTATGGGGCTTGTGGAGGCGGGCGATCACGTCATCGGCGGCGACCAGCTGTACGGGCGCAGCCTGCGGATGATGACGGACGAGTTGCCGCGCATGGGCGTGGCGACCACCCGCGTCGATCCCACAAATGCGGCCGCGGTGAAGGCAGCGATCCGGCCGGAGACCAAGTTGATCCTCGTCGAGGTCGTGTCGAACCCTACGCTGCGCATTGCCGATATCGACGGCATCGCGGCTGTCGCGAAAGAGGCGGGCATCTTGCTGGTGGTGGACAACACCTTCACCACCCCGCGCGGCATCCGGCCCGCGAGGCACGGTGCGGATATTGTGATCCACTCGGTCACCAAGCTGCTGGCGGGCCATTCCGACGCGACACTGGGCTATGTTTGCGCCACCGATCCTGCCCTGAATGAGCGGATGCGCGTTTTTGCCGTTACGCTGGGTCTGACGGCCAGCCCCTTCGACTGCTGGCTGGCCGAGCGCGGTATCTTCACGTTCGAAATGCGCTATGACCGGGCAGAGGCGAGCGCCGCGCTATTGGCCGATCACATCGCCGATCTGCCGGGCGTCACCAAGGTGCTGTATCCCGGTCGTGCGGATCATCCCGACCATGCCCGCGCGCAAACCCTGCTGAAGGGGCGCAACGGCAATATGGTAACGTTCGAAGTGGCAGGCGGGCGCGAGGCGGCGAACCGTCTGGTCCGCGCCGCACCCAACATCGCCTTCGCGCCGACGCTGGGGGATGTGGCCACGACGCTTAGCCATCCTGCCACGTCCTCTCACCGTGGTCTGACGCCAGAGGGGCGCGCCGAGCTGGGTTTGTCCGAAGGGTCGTTCCGCGTGTCCGTCGGGATGGAGCCGCCGGAGCTTTTGTGCGCCGAGTTCGAGGCCGCGATCCGGGCGGCGCAGGGGTAGGGGATGCTGGCCGTCGATCTGATCGCGGCCCTTCCCGGCCCGGTGCTGGTGATCGGCCCGACCCAACGGATCGAGGCTGCAAACTCGGCCGCGGCCGCGCTGATCGGCGACGCTTTGATCGGGCGGCACTACGTGGCCGTTCTGCGCCAGCCTGCCGTCGCCGATGCGATTGAAGCTGCACTGCGTGATGGAACGCGGACCGAGACGCGGTTTCTGGGTCGGCGACAAGAGACCGACACCACTTGGTCCGTCAGCGTCCAGCGCGCCGGGCCGCGTGTCGTCGTGGCCTTCGAAGACCGCACGGCCGCAGAGGAAGCCGGTCAGATCCGGCGCGACTTCGTGGCGAACGTCAGCCACGAGTTGAAGACACCCCTCACAGCGCTGATCGGTTTCATCGAAACACTACGCGGCCCCGCGCGCGACGATGTGGCCGCTCGCGACCGGTTCCTGGGCATCATGGAGCGCGAGGCACAGCGCATGAACCGGCTGGTCTCGGACCTTCTGTCGCTCAGCCGTGTCGAGACCGAAGAAAGGGTCCGCCCGCGTCAGGACGTGGATGTGACGATGATCCTTAGGGGGGTTGTTACTCTTCTGCGGCCCCTGGCTGAGGAAAAGAAAATAAAGCTCGTTTTCGATCCACCCGGTCCCGCCACTGTGCAAGGCGACGCGGATCAGCTGCGGCAGGTGTTCTCGAACCTCGTGGAGAACGCGATCAAATATGGCGGCTCGCGGGTCGAGCTGCGACTGGCAGAGCGCAGCCAGATCGCCGATCTGCGCCGTTCAGGTGTGGTTGTGGATGTGATCGATGATGGTCCGGGAATCGACGGAATCCACGTTCCGCGCCTGACAGAACGGTTCTACCGCGTGGACACCCATCGCTCTCGCGAAGTGGGTGGCACCGGTCTTGGGCTGGCTATCGTAAAGCATATCGTGTCGCGCCACCGCGGGCGATTTCGGGTCGCCTCGACGCTCGGCGAAGGCAGCGTCTTCACTGTTTACCTGCCGCGCGAGAATTGATGCGGGCAGGGCGGTAATTGTCATCAATCTGTTACGTTCACGTTACATAACTGTTTTGTATCCCGCGTAGTGACGCGGCAAGGTCACCGAAAAGGGGCCGAATCGAATGACACAGACAGGAGCTTCCATGTCCTTCGCAAAAACCACCGCATCCTTCGCCATCCTGGCCGCCGCCGCCACCGCTGCGTCCGCTCAAGGCCGCGAGCAGGTGCAGGTCGCCGGATCTTCGACCGTGCTGCCCTACGCCAACATCGTCGCCGAAGCCTTTGGCGAATCGACCGAATTCCCGACACCGGTCATCCAGTCTGGTGGTTCTTCCGCCGGTCTGAAGCTGTTCTGCGAAGGCGTGGGTGAAAACACCATCGACATCGCGAATGCTTCCCGCGCGATCCGTGACTCCGAGATCGAGACCTGTGCCGCCAACGGCGTGAACGACATCATCGAAGTGCGCATCGGTTATGACGGCATCGTCTTCGCCAGCCAGACCGACGGCCCCGAGTTCTCTGCTTTCGAGCCCGAGCAGTGGTACAACGCCCTGGCCGCCGAGATCCCGATGGACGGTGAGATGGTCGCGAACCCGAACACCAACTGGACGGACGTCGACGACAGCCTGCCCGACGCCGAGATCCTGGCCTTCATCCCCGGCACCAAGCACGGCACGCGTGAAGTCTTCGAAGAGAAGGTTTTGCTGCAGGGTTGCGAAGACTCCGGCGCGATGGAAACCATGATGTCCGACATGGGCATGGACGAAGATGCCGCCGAAGCCGCCTGCATGTCCGTCCGCACCGACGGTGCGTCCGTGGACATCGACGGCGACTACACCGAGACGCTGGCCCGCATCGAGAGCGATCCCAACGGCGTGGGCGTGTTCGGTCTGTCCTTCTACGAGAACAACACCAGCGTTCTGAAGGTCGCGACCATGGGCGGCGTGTCGCCCTCGACCGAGACGATCGCTTCGGGTGAGTATCCCGTGTCTCGTCCGCTCTACTTCTACATCAAGAAGGCCCACATCGGCGTGATCCCCGGCGTCAAGGAATACGCCGCGTTCTTCGTGTCCGATCAGGTTGCTGGTCAGGGCGGTCCGCTCGCCGACTACGGCCTGACGCCGGATCCGGAGCTGGCCGCGACGCAGGAGAAGATCGCGAACGAAACCACGATGTCTTCGGGCTCGTAAGCCAAGCCTCGTGAACCGAAGGGCGGCCCCACCGACGGGCCGCCCTTCCCTTTGAAGACCGACTGAACCAAGAGGTCGTGATGTCCGTCCCACTTATTCTGATCGTTCTGGCCGGCCTTGCGATCCTTGGCTTCGTGCTGGGCCGCCGCCGGTCTGTGCAACTGGTGGACGGAGACGCGCGCCGCCTGCACTCGCGCCCGAACTACCACGGCACCAGCGTTGCTTTGGCCGCTGTCGTGCCTGCCTTCCTGGTGCTGCTTGGTTGGTTGTTGATCCAGCCGATTTTCATCGAAAGCCGGGTCGCTGCCGACTTTCCCGAGGACGCCATTCCCGAAGGGTCCACCATCGGCTTGGTGATGGGGGACGTGAACCGCCTTGCCGCCGGGCTGCAAACCCTGCGACAGACCGGGGCGCTGACGCGACAGGAGATTGTCAATCTCAACGCGGGCGAGGACGATATCCGCGGTCGATTGGGGTCCATCGGACTGGCATTGGGCTCGGACGTGTCGCCCGCGACGCTGGAAGCCGCGCGCCAGATGCGGCTGACCGAAGATACTGGCCGATTGGCAATGACGGTCGTCGTACTGGCCCTGGCTGCCGCTGGTTTCGGCTTTGTGCTGTCGCGTATCTCGGCTGACGGACGCGCGCGCAACACAGTTGAATCCGTGATCCGCGTGTTGCTGATGCTGGCCGCCACCGTCGCGATCCTGACGACCGTGGGCATCATCGCATCCATGCTGTTCGAGACGATCAACTTCTTCGGGCAATATCCGATCACCGAATTCTTCTTCGGCACCAACTGGGCGCCGAACTTCCGCGGCAACTCTGACCTGGGCATCATTCCGCTTCTGTGGGGCACGATGTATATCTCGCTGATCGCGCTCTTGGTGGCCGTACCGGTGGGCTTGTTCTCGGCCATCTACCTGTCGGAATACGCCAGCCCCACCCTGCGCGGGATCGCCAAGCCGTTGATCGAGGTTCTGGCGGGCATCCCCACCATCGTGTACGGCCTCTTCGCCTTGCTCGTCGTCGGCCCGATGCTGCGCGACTACTTCGCACAGCCGCTGGGGCTGGGATCGTCCGGATCGTCGGTGATGACCGCCGGTCTTGTGATGGGCATCATGCTGATCCCCTTCGTATCTTCCTTGTCGGACGATATCATCTCTGCCGTGCCGCAATCCATGCGCGACGGTTCTCTGGGGCTGGGCGCCACGAAAGCCGAAACGATCCGTCAGGTCGTCGTGCCCGCAGCGCTGCCCGGCATCGTGGGCGCGGTCCTGCTGGCCGCATCGCGCGCTATCGGTGAGACCATGATCGTCGTGCTGGGGGCAGGGGCCGCGGCACGCCTGTCGCTGAACCCGTTCGAAGCGATGACCACTGTCACCGTCAAAATCGTCAGCCAGTTGACGGGCGATACCAACTTCGCCAGTCCCGAAACGCTTGTCGCCTTCGCCCTGGGTTTGACCCTGTTCGTCATCACGCTGGGGCTAAACGTTCTCGCCCTGATCATTGTGCGCCGCTACCGGGAGCAATATGAATGACCGATATTCCTGACAGCCGCGGCACCTCTACCACGCTGCTGGAACCCGACACCCGCACCAAAAAGCGCAATGCGGCAGAGGCCCGGTTCAAGGCCTACGGTCTGGGCGCGATCTGCATCGGCCTGCTGGCGCTGGTGCTTCTGCTGGCCTCTATCTTCTATCGCGGTCTGCCGGCCTTCTGGCAGGCGACACTGACCCTTGACGTGCCGCTGACCGAGCAAACGCTGGATCCCGCTGGCAATCGCAATCTGGAGGATATTCGTAGGGTTATCACCTTCGGCTATGCCGGCCTGATCGAAGACGCGATGACGAACAAGATCGAAGAGCTGGGCATCGACATCGAAGGGCTGACCAACCCCGAAGACATCATTTCCGGTTCTGCCGCTGCACAGGTGCGCCGCTTTGTGCTGGCCAATCCCGATCGGATCGGCACGACAGAGACGTTCACATTCTACGCCACCAGCCGGGTCGACCAATACTACAAAGGCGCTGTGACGATGGAAACGGCGTCCCGCGACAGCCAGATTTCGGTCGAGCAGTTGCAACTTGCGGACGCCTTGCAGGACGAGGGCGCGCTGGGACGGTCGTTCAACAGGGCCTTCATCACCGGCCCCGATGCATCCGACACCCGGGCGGAGTCAGCGGGCCTTGGGGTGGCCATCATCGGTTCCGCTTACATGATGCTGATCGTGCTGGCCTTGGCTCTTCCGATCGGGGTCGCCGCGTCGATCTATCTGGAAGAGTTCGCGCCCACGAACCGGCTGACGGATATCATCGAGGTCAACATCTCGAACCTCGCCGCGGTGCCCTCCATCGTGTTCGGCATCCTTGGCCTTGCGATCTTCATCAACTTCGCCGGACTGCCGCAATCCGCGCCTGTCGTGGGTGGCCTTGTGCTGACACTTATGACCCTGCCCACGATCATCATCTCAACCCGCGCATCGCTAAAATCGGTGCCGCCGTCGATCCGGGATGCGGCGCTGGGGGTAGGAGCATCAAAGATGCAATCGGTGTTCCACCACGTTCTGCCGCTGGCCGGTCCCGGTATCCTGACCGGCACGATCATCGGGCTGGCGCAAGCCTTGGGCGAAACCGCGCCGCTTCTGCTGATCGGCATGGTGGCCTTCGTCACCGAATACCCGGACGCACCGCCCGAAGGCTTCTTCGATCCGGCGACGGCCTTGCCCGTGCAGGTCTACAACTGGACACAGCGCGCCGATCCGGCCTTCGCCGAACGCGCCAGCGGAGCGATCATCGTGCTGTTGGTCTTCCTTGCCATCATGAACATTACCGCAATCTTGCTACGCCGCCGCTTCGAGCGCCGCTGGTAATCCCGAAAGGAGACACCGATGAAGGACATGCACGCGGAAGAAAGAGCAACCACAATGAACGATGTGAAAATCAAGACCGAAAGCGTAGATGTCTACTACGGTCAGAACCACGCCATCAAAGACGTGAATATCGAGATCAAGGACAAGACGGTCACGTCCTTCATCGGGCCGTCGGGTTGCGGCAAATCCACCTTTTTGCGGTGCCTGAACCGGATGAACGACACGATCGACATCGCCCGCATCGAAGGGCTGATCAAGATTGACGGTCAAGACATCTACGACGACCGGATCGACCCCGTGCAACTACGCGCCAAGGTCGGGATGGTGTTTCAAAAGCCGAACCCGTTCCCGAAGTCGATCTACGATAACGTAGCCTACGGCCCCAAGATTCACGGCCTTGCCAAGAACAAGGAAGAGCTGGACGAGATCGTCGAGACCTCTCTGCGTCGTGCTGCCATCTGGGACGAGGTAAAGGACCGTCTGGATGCGTCCGGCACAGGTCTGTCGGGCGGTCAGCAACAGCGCCTGTGTATTGCCCGCGCCGTGGCGACCAGCCCCGAAGTTCTGTTGATGGACGAGCCATGCTCGGCGCTTGACCCCATCGCCACCAGCCAGGTCGAAGAGCTGATCGACGAGTTGCGCGGCAGTTATTCGGTCGTCATCGTGACACACTCGATGCAGCAAGCCGCCCGCGTCAGCCAGAAGACGGCATTTTTCCACCTGGGCGATATGGTGGAATACGGCGAGACAGACGACATTTTCACCAATCCGCAGGACCCGCGGACCGAACGTTACATTACCGGCCGGATCGGCTGAGGAGATTTCCATGAATGAAGGTCAACACATCGTATCGTCCTTCGACCGCGATCTTGAGTCGTTGCAGGCCACGGTGATGAAGATGGGCGGTCTGGTCGAGGCCGCCATCGCCGATGCCGCGCGCTCTCTGGAAACCCGCGACGAGGAACTGGCAATGTCAGTGCGCGATGCGGATAAGCGGATCGACGCGCTGGAAGAGCAGGTCAACGAAGAGGCCGCCCGCATCGTCGCCGTGCGCGCGCCGATTGCCAGCGACATGCGACTGGTGCTGTCGGTCATCAAGATCGGCACCAATCTGGAGCGTATCGGGGACTACGCGAAGAACTTGGCCAAGCGGACGGGCGTTCTGGTCACGCTGCCAACGATCGACGGGGCACCGCAGTCAATCCGCCGCATGGCTCGCGAAGTGGAAGCCATGCTGCACGACGTGCTGGACGCCTACATCCAGCGCGACGCCGACCTGGCCCGAACTGTCCGCGCCCGCGACGAAGACGTCGACCAGATGTATACCGCCATCTTCCGTGAATTTCTGACCTTCATGATGGAAGACCCGCGCAACATCACCGCCTGCATGCACCTGCATTTCATCGCCAAGAACATCGAGCGGATGGGCGATCACGTCACTTCCATTGCCGATCAGGTGATCTACTCGGTCGAGGGTGCGGTACCCGATGAACCGCGGCCTAAGGCGGATCGCACATCGCTGGAAGGCATGAAGGAGTAGGGGGCATGGCGCCTGCGCCGCATGTGTTGATCGTCGAGGATGAGGCCTCTCAACGTGAGATCCTCGCCTACAATCTTGAGGCCGAAGGGTTCGCGGTCAGTCGTGCCGAAACAGGTGACGAAGCGCTGACGATGTTCGCTGAAACTGCGCCGGATATCGTGGTGCTGGACTGGATGCTGCCCGGCGTGTCGGGAATCGAAATCTGTCGCCAGCTCAAGCGGCGCGGTGATGCGAAGTCCGTCCCCATCATCATGCTGTCTGCCCGGACGGAAGAAACCGACCGCGTGCGCGGACTGGAAACTGGCGCCGATGACTATGTCACCAAGCCATATTCCGTCGCCGAACTGATGGCGCGGGTGCGCGCGCAACTGCGCCGCAGTCGGCCGGTGACCGTTGGTGAAGTGTTGGAGTTCGACGGCATCCGTCTTGATCCCGAAACGCATCGTGCATTCCGCGAAAGCACCGAGTTGAAGCTGGGTCCGACAGAGTTTCGCTTGCTGGCCACGTTGATGGAAAAGCCCGGTCGCGTCTGGTCGCGCGAGAAGCTGTTGGATCGGGTGTGGGGCAGGGACATCTACGTGGACAGTCGCACGGTCGATGTACATGTGGGGCGGCTGCGCAAAGCCCTTGGCGTGCCCGCAATGCCCGATCCGATCCGCACCGTGCGGGGCGCGGGATATAGCATCGGGTAACGCCGGAACATCGCGGCGACTTGACGCGTTCGTGAAGCATGGAAACAGAGCAAACGAAACGCCTGCGCGGCGCCGCGCACATCTCTCTTGTGATCGGCGGCATCGTGATCACGTGCTGGGCGCTTTATATTGCAGAGTTCGTTTTTGCGCCCACAGTCCTTGCTCTGGTGTTCGGTGTGGTTTTGTCACCGCTGTCAGACACCTGCGAGCGCCTGGGCGTGCCGCGCTTCCTGTCGGCGCTGATCGGCCTGATCCTGACGCTGCTATTGATTGTCGTCGTCGCCAGTCTGGCTCTCCCGGCGGTCATTCGACTGATCGAGGCGTGGCCGGTCATTCTAGAGGAAACGCGCGCCTTCATATACGGCTTTCAAGCCACATTGCAGGGCATCGAAAGTGCTGGCCAAGAGGTGCAGGAGGCCATCGGTGCGGCAGAGGGAGCATCCGGTGAGGAGGGCGATTCTGGTGAGTCGGGCGGCATGTCGCTGCCCAGCACAACCGACGCGCTGTTTCTTGCGCCGTCGGTGCTGGGCCAGACGATCACCTTCGCAGGCGTTCTGTTCTTCTTCCTGCTGGGACGGTCAGAGATTTACGCATGGCTCGCACAGCACGTCGCGCCGGTTGGCCGCGAGAAGGAAACCGCGCGTCGCCTGAAGTTGGCTGAACGCGAGGTCGCGCGTTACTTCCTGACGATCACGCTGGTCAACCTTGGCTTTGGCATCTGCGTCGTCATTGCGATGACGCTGGTGGGCGTGCCGTCGGCATTGTTGTGGGGCTTGGCCACGGCACTGTTGAACTTCGTTCTGTATCTAGGGCCGGCCATCGTATTCTGCGCGCTGATGCTGACAGGCATGGTCATGTTCGACGGCGGCTACTCTGTCGTTCCGGCGCTTGTGTTCCTCATGCTGAACATGGTTGAGGCTCAGTTCGTCACGCCATCCGCGATCGGTCGCACAATGCAGGTGAACCCGTTGCTGGTGTTCTTGGCGCTGGTGTTCTTCCTGTGGCTATGGGGACCAATTGGCGGCTTCGTCGCCATTCCGTTGCTGCTATGGGCGCTGACACTGACCCGCGAAATCAGCAATACACGAAGGGACTTGCGCGACGAAGTAGATGCCGCGTCTTAACTGTCACCGAACATATGCTTTACATAATCATGATTACTGGACTTATAGAACTCGAACGGGTGCGCGCTGTTGAATAGCGTTGGGCTTGCCAAAGCAGCCCCCCCGCGCCACCACGGCACTGCAACTGATGAAGGTCTCTGCAATGCCGCGTATCCTGATCCTGAATGGTCCGAACCTGAACCTCTTGGGCAAGCGCCAACCCGACATCTACGGCCACGAGACGCTGGACGATGTGATCGCCGATTGTCGAACGCTGGGCGCCGAACTGGGTTTGGAGATCAACGCGCAGCAGTCGAACCACGAAGGCGCATTGGTCGATCTGATCCAGGCCGCGCGGCAGGATGCGGATGGTATCGTCATCAATCCCGGCGCTTACTCCCATACGTCCATCGCGATCCTGGATGCGCTCAACGCCTTCGACGGGCGTGTGATCGAGGTGCACATCTCGAACATTCACGCGCGAGAGGCGTTTCGCCATCATTCGCATGTTTCGGCGCGCGCCGACGCTGTGATCGCCGGATGCGGCACGCAGGGCTACGCCTTCGCGCTGCACCGGTTGGCGAAATTGCTGAGCTGAACCTGACCTGATGACAAATGAAAAAGGGCGCCCCGACCGGAGCGCCCTTCCCTGTTTGTGGTCTGGCGGGTGTTAGCCCTTTGCGGCCTTGGCCACCTCGGCCGCGAAGTCTTCCTTCTCGACCGTGATGCCTTCGCCGACTTCCATGCGCACGAAGCCGGTGACGGTGATGCCGGCTTCTTTCGCGGCGGCAGCGACGGTCAAGTCGGGGTTCACGACGAAGGATTGGTTCTCCAGCGTGATCTCGGCCAGGTATTTCTTCATGCGGCCTTCGATCATCTTCTCGATGACCTGCTCGGGCTTGCCGGACTCGCGCGCGATGTCCATCTGCACGGCTTTTTCTTTCTCGACGATGGCCGGGTCCAGATCGTTCTCGTTCAGTGCGGCCGGGTTCACGGCGGCGACGTGCATGGCGATTTGACGAGCCGTCGCTGCGTCGTCGCCGGTGAAGGCCACCAGAACGCCGATCTTGCCCATGCCATCGGTCGCGGCATTGTGGACGTAGGCCACGACGTTGTCACCGGACAGCTTTTCCATGCGGCGCAGGGTCATGTTCTCGCCGATCTTGGCGATGGCGGTCGTAATGGCTTCCTTCACGGGCTTGCCACCCATGTCGGCCTCGGCGAGTGACTCGACGCTGTCCACGGTCACGGCCACATCGGCGATGCCGCTGACCAACGACTGGAATTCGGCGTTCTTGGCAACGAAGTCGGTCTCGGAATTCACTTCGACCGCGACGCCCATGCCACCGTCGACCTTGACGGCCACGAGGCCCTCGGCCGCGGTGCGGTCAGACTTCTTGGCGGCTTTGGCGAGGCCCTTGGTGCGCAGCCAGTCAACGGCCTTGTCCATGTCGCCGTCGTTCTCTGTCAGCGCCTTCTTGGCGTCCATCATGCCCGCGCCGGTGGATTCGCGGAGCTTTTTCACGTCTGCTGCGGTGATCGCCATATCAGGCTCTCCTCGTGTGATTCAGGTGTCAATCTTGGGGGCAGGCCCCTGCCCGCCCCCTGTAAGCTCGAGTCGTGACGCTTACGCGTCGCTCTTGGGCTTGTTGTCCAGATCGTAGGGCGCATCCTTGGCAATAGCGTCGTCCGACACAGCCTCGGTCGAGACGTCCAGAGTCTCTTCGGCGTTGGCGGGCGTCTCCAGGATCTCTTCCTCGACCGGGGCTTCTTCCATCGCACCCATATCGACACCGGCGGCGTCCATTTGGGCGGACATGCCGTCAAGTGCGGCACGGGCGGCCAGGTCACAGTACAGCTGGATCGCGCGGGCGGCGTCGTCGTTACCGGGGATTACGTAGTCGATGCCATCGGGCGGGCAGTTTGTGTCGACGATGGCGACGACGGGGATGCCGAGCTTCTTGGCTTCGAGGATGGCGAGGTCTTCCTTGTTCACGTCGATGACGAACAGAAGATCCGGCACACCGCCCATTTCGCGGATGCCGCCCAAGGAAGCTTGCAGCTTGGCCTGGTCCCGCTCCATCGACAGACGCTCACGCTTGGTGAGGCCACCGGCGCCTTCGGCCATTTTCTCGTCGATCTCGCGCAGGCGAGCGATGGACTTGGAGACGGTCTGCCAGTTGGTCAGCGTGCCGCCCAGCCAGCGGTGGTTCATGTAGTACTGGGCGCAACGCTCTGCGGCGTCGGCGATGGGCTTTTGGGCCTGACGCTTGGTGCCGACGAACAGGATGCGGCCGTTCTTCGCGACGGTGTCGCGGATGACCTGCAGCGCCTGGTCCAGCATGGGGACGGTCTGCGTCAGGTCAAGAATGTGGATGCCGTTGCGGTCACCGTAGATGTACTGGCCCATACGGGGATTCCAGCGTTGGGTCTGGTGACCAAAGTGCACGCCCGCTTCAAGAAGCTGGCGCAGCGAAAACTCGGGAAGAGCCATCGTTGTATTCCTTTTCCGGTTTCAATCCTCGGCGCGGTCTTGAACGGGATTGCCCGAACCGGTGGACGAACGGGGATGTCTCCCCCGACCGCCCGGACCACGCCTGTGAAGTGCTCGCGCCATTACGCCTGTTGCGCGGCGGTTGCAAGCGTTCGGCCATGAGTATTTGTGAAAACAAAGAAAGGGGGCCTTGCCCTGCCGCGCCCCCTGCCCCAATCAGTCGGCCATGACGCGCATTCTTTGTATCGGATCGGTCCTGTGGGACGTGGTGGGACGCACGCCGGCGCATATGGCGCTTGGCGCGGATGTGCCGGGGCATATCGTGCGCATTCCGGGCGGCGTGGCGCTGAACATCGCCATGGGTCTGCGGCGCATGGGGGTGGATTGTGCGTTGTTGTCCGCTGTGGGGCGCGATGTGGAGGGCGAGACGCTGCTGGCGGATGCCGCGCGGCGCGGCATAAACGTGGCGCATGTCTATGTGTCCGACGATCTTCCGACCGACACTTATATGGCGATCGAGGGCGGCAATGGTCTGATCGCGGCCATAGCGGATGCGCATTCGCTGGAACGCGCTGGCGCGAAGATCTTGGAGCCGCTGGTGGATGGGCGTGTTGCGTCGGGCGATTTCACGGGGATCGCGGCGTTGGATGGAAACCTGTCCGAAACACTGTTGTCCGAGATCGCTTCGGGGCCGTGGCTGGGCCGCGCCGATCTGCGCGTGGCGCCCGCCTCGCCCGGCAAGGCGTTGCGGCTGGCGCCACTGCTCGGTGTGCCGGGCGCGACCTTCTACCTGAACCGTGAGGAAGCAGGGCTTTTACTGGGCACTCCGGTTCGGACAGCCGCCGAGGGGGCGGAAGAATTGGGCCGTCGCGGCGCCGCGCGGGTGTTGGTCACAGACGGTGGTGCGGATGCCGCCATGGCGTCCGGCGGGCGGGTACTGACCGCGACGCCGCCTGAGGTCATGGTCACGCGGGTGACGGGCGCGGGCGACACCTTCATGGCCGCGCATATCGCCGCTGAAACGCGCGGTGCGACGGCCGAGATGGCGTTGGAGGCCGGTCTTCGGGCCGCAGCGCAATATGTTTCTGGAGATGTAAGCCAATGAACGGACCGATGGAGCTGACAGACGAGGTGCGCTCCGCATTGCAGGCGGGCGATCCGGTGGTCGCGTTGGAGTCCACAATCATAACGCACGGAATGCCGTGGCCGCAGAACGTCGAAATGGCGCGCGCCGTCGAGGGCGAAATACGCGCGTACGGCGCAACGCCCGCCACCATCGCGGTGATCGACGGCACGTTGCACGTCGGGCTGGACGAAGCGCGGCTGGAAGCTTTGGCGCAGGCCGAGGATGTGTCGAAGCTCAGCCGCGCCGACCTGCCCGTTTGCATCGCGACCGGGGGCACCGGGGCGACCACCGTTGCCGCCACGATGATTGCCGCGCGTCTTGCGGGAATTGAAACCTTTGCCACGGGCGGCATCGGCGGCGTTCATCGCGGCGCAGAGCTGTCGTTCGACGTGTCCGCCGATCTGCAGGAACTGGCGCAGACGCATGTGACGGTGGTCGCGGCCGGGGCGAAGGCGATCCTTGACCTGCCGAAGACGTGGGAGGTGCTGGAAACGCTCGGCGTGCCAGTCATCGCGGTGGGCCAAGACGACCTGCCGGCCTTCTGGTCGCGCCACTCTCCCTATCCCGCGCCCCTGCGCCTGGACACGGCTGGCGATATCGCCGCGTCGCATGTCATGCGCGGGGCCATGGGTGTGCCGGGTGGTCAGTTGATCGCCAACCCCATCCCGCAGACAGACGAGATTGCCGCCGACGTTCTGGCCCCGGTCATAGAGCAGGCACTTGCAGAGGCAGCCGCGCAGGGCATCGCCGCCAAATCGGTCACGCCCTTCCTGCTGGCGCGGATTTTCGAGCTGACGGATGGGGCATCGCTGCAAGCGAATATCGCTCTGGTGCTGAACAATGCACGTCTGGCCGCCGGGATCGCCCATGAGATCAGCGCGATCCGTGCGCAAGTGGCACGACAGGCATAAGGCGCGTTGCCCATGGGTCCGGCCCGGCCTATCTACACGCCATGAGCCTGAACCCCGATCCCAAGCCACGCCGCGCCCGTCCCTTCGCCCGTCTCCGGGCGAACTTCCTGACGGGACTGGTCGTCATCGCGCCCATCGGCCTGACGATCTGGCTGATCTGGTCGGTGATCGGCTGGGTCGATGGTTTCGTGCTGCCTTTCGTGCCCAACCGTTTCAAGCCGGAGCAATACATCGGAATCAACCTGCGCGGCGTGGGCGTGATCTTCTTCTTCGTCTTCACCGTCGTGATCGGCTGGCTGGCGAAGGGGTACATCGGTCGCTGGGTGCTACGCGTCGGAGAGAACCTTGTGAATCGCACGCCGATCGTGCGAACGGTTTATTCGGGCATCAAGCAGATCGCCGAGACGGTCTTCGCGCAGTCGGATTCGAATTTCGACAAGGCGGTCCTGATCGAGTATCCGCGCAAGGGCATCTGGGCTATCGCCTTCGTATCCACGGGCGCGAAGGGAGAGATCGCGGACGCCATCCCAACCCACGACGGCAAGGCAGCCGTATTCCTTCCCACGACGCCGAATCCCACATCTGGATTTCTGTTGTTCGTGCCGATGTCGGAATTGATCGAGCTGGAGATGTCGGTAGAGGATGCGGCGAAGTTGGTGATCTCGGCCGGGCTGGTCTATCCGAACGAGAAGGACCCCAGCGTTCCGAAGGACAAGATCGCGGCAGAGTAGCCGTCAGACGATCCTGGTCAGCCAGTCATCCACGCTGTCACCACTTTCGATATCTTCGCGCAGAAACCCGTTCACCAAGACGCTTGGTGAGGAATGGATGCCGTTCTGACGGGCATACTTCGTATGCGCCTTGACGGTGTCCGCCAGTTCGGGCCAGTCAAAGGCAACGGCCAGCGATAACCTACTGTGACTTTCGATCCGTTCGATGATGTCGTTTGGCGTGGCGGCACGATTTGGGCCGCCTGCATGATCCGTGAAGGCATAGCTTTCGCGGTGTGCGAAGACCGCCCCAAGCGTATCCCACGCCGCCTCCGCCCCGTGTTCCGCCCAAGCAGCTATGATGCAACGTGTGACCAGGGGTGAGTTCAGGTGCCACGGTTGAGAGTGCAGCCACAGGCGCACGGTCAGCGCGCCATCGGATCGGTCCAGCAAACTATCCAGCTTACCGAAGGCCTTGGACGAAAACGGACACGTCGGTTCCAGGAACCATTCGACCAGCGTGTCGCCCTGCCCTTTCTGTAGGAACTCCATCATCACCTCCGTCAGTCGTACATTTCTGCAAGATCGACGCTGGAGCGTACGTTCACATCGTCCAGATGCGCATCAATGAAACGATCCGCCGCTATGCGCCCGGCGGCGAACAGCCGTTCGACCAGAATCGCAGAGGGGACCATCTTGGTCGCGACCGACAACTCGCGCATTAGCTCATCGTCGGCGATCATGTGAACGTTGATGTAGCTCATCGTGCCTTCGGTCAGTCGCCCATCCTCGATCAGACGTTGCACGAAACGGATCGCGCGCAGGTCACGTAAAAGACTAGAATTGAACGATATCTCGTTGATGCGATTCTGGATTTCCTGCGCCGTGTAAGGCAGCTTGTCCCGTTCCAGCGGGTTGATGTTCACGATGACGATGTCGTCGGGCAGATGCGGCTCGTACAGCGGGAACAGAGCGGGGTTGCCGGTGTAGCCGCCGTCCCAATAGGCCTCTCCGGCGATCTCGACGGCCTTGAACACGGTGGGCAGGCAGGCGGAGGCCATAAGAGACTCTGGCGTGACATCTTCGCCCGTGAATACCCGGATCTTGCCCGTGCGCACATTGGTGGCGCAGACGTGCAGTTCCGGGCCGTCCTTGGCGCAGACATCGTCGAACTTCATGTCGTGGACGATCCCGTCGAGCGGATTTCGGTAGAACGGCCCGAAGCTATACGGGGATGTGGCTTGTGCGAACAAATCGCCCCACCCGGCCGTCGCCTCCAGACTGCGTGCGATGGTGTTCGTGGCTGGCGCCCAGGGGGACATCCAGGCGGCGATCTTGAAATCCCGCACGCCCAAAACACGCGCCCACAGCCACGCTAGGTTGGCGCGCGCCCCGTCGCGTCCGCCGGTCGCCATGCCGGCCTTGAACGCTGCCCCGTTCAATGCCCCGGCAGAGGTGCCGCTGATGCCCGCGATTTCCAGCTTCTCGCAATCCAACAGGCGGTCCAGTACGCCCCAGGTGAACGCGCCATGGGCGCCGCCGCCCTGAAGCGCCATGTTGATCTTCTTGACCACGACCCGCGCCCTACCGCGCCGTCCAGCCGCCATCCACGCTGATGGTGGTGCCGGTGATCTGCGCCGCATCGTCCGAGCACAGGAACCTGGCAACGCCGCCCAGTTGCTCGACGGTGGCGAAGTCCTTGGAGGGCTGACGTTCCAGGATGACTTCCTTGATCGCCGTCTCACGGTCCATGTCGTATTTCTCCATCGTGTCGGGGATCTGGCTCTCGACCAGCGGCGTCATCACGTAACCCGGACAGATAGCGTTGGCGGTGATCGGGTCCTGCGCGGTTTCCAGTGCCACAACCTTGGTCATACCGACGACGCCATGCTTGGCGGCGACGTAGGCCGACTTGTAGGGCGACGCGCGCAGGCCATGGGCCGAGGCGAGGTTGATGATCCGTCCCCATCCATTTTTGCGCATCATCGGCACCGCGACGGCGCTGGTGTGGAAGGCCGAGGACAACATGATCGCGATGATCGCATCCCATTTGGCCGTCGGAAAATCCTCGATCGCGGCAACGTGCTGGATACCCGCGTTGTTCATCAGAATGTCGCAGCGACCGGCCTTTTCGATCAGGGCGCGCGCCTCGTCGCCGTTCGACAGGTCGGCCTTGATGTAGCGCGCAGTGACTCCGTGTTCCTTGGCGATGTCTTCGGCAAGCTGGTGATCCTCGTCGCGGTCGGTGAACGAGTTCAGCACCACGTCCGCACCGGCCTTTGCCAGTTCATGTACGACCCCCAGCCCGATGCCAGAGTTCGATCCGGTGACGACGGCGGTTTTGCCTTTGAGTGACATTGTGATCTCCTTCGCTGTTGCGGCTGAACCTAGATGCTGCGACTGCGAATGCGAGAGGGTGTTGCCAGTCAATCGCGCGGACAGCCTTCAAGCCGATCGAGTGCGCGCAAAAAAAACGCCCGCACGAGGCGGGCGTTAAGTCATTGAGGCAGGTTTCATACAGGCAAGAAACCTATCGAGCAGTGCCCCTTACATACGCCGATTCGGGGAAATTGCAAATGATTAAGTTGAAAACCGGGGGGTTACCCCACTAACCTCATCCCAAAGCAACACAAACACGAGCGGTCTTGAAATGATGTTCTCTTCCAAAGCGAGCTTACGTAGCGTCGCATTCGCCTGCGCCATGACAGGCTTGCCCGGCGTGATTCTGGCTGAACCGATGCACGGCGTCGCCATGTTCGGCGACCCCGCGTTGGAGCCGGGGTTCAACGGCCTGCCGCACGCCAACCCCGATGCGCCACAGGGCGGCAGGATCGTGGCGGGCGAAGTCGGGTCGTTCGACAGTCTGAACCCACACATCCTGAAGGGTAACGCCCCGTGGATGCTACGCTTTCTGGCCTACGAGTCGCTGATGGGCCGCAACTACGACGAGCCGTTCTCACTATACGGATTGCTGGCCGAAACCATCGAGGTGGCCGACGACGGCTCTTGGGTGGAGTTCCAGCTGCGTCCCGAAGCCCGCTTTTCCGACGGCTCTCCGGTCACGCCGGAGGATGTGTTGTGGTCGTACGAGACCCTTGGGACCGAAGGCCATCCACGCTACCGCGGGGCGTGGGCCAAGGTCGAATCCGCCGAGCAAGTGGGCGAGCGTGGCGTGCGTTTCACCTTCAACGTGAACGACCGTGAGCTTGCGTTGATCATGGGAATGCGTCCGATCCTGAAAAAAGCGCAGTGGGATGGGCTGGATTTCGCCGATTCGAACCTTGACGAAATCCCGATTTCATCCGCGCCCTACACGGTGTCCGACTACGAGGCGGGCCGATTCGTCACCCTGACCCGCAACCCCGATTACTGGGGTGCGGACGTGCCCTTCATGCAGGGGCAAGCGAACCTTGATGAAATCCGGATGGAGTTCTACGGCGACTCGACCGCCATGACAGAGGCGTTCAAGGGCGGCGCGCTGACCACCATGCGCGAGACCAACGCCGAACGCTGGGCCACCCAGTACGACTTCCCGCGCGTCCAATCCGGCGAGGTGGTTAAGTCCGAGATCGAACACCAGCGCCCCTCTGGCATCGTCGGTCTGGCGATGAATACCCGCGAAGCGCCCTTTGACGACTGGCGTGTGCGAGAGGCGATGATCCAGGCGTTCAACTTCGAGTTTGCCAACCAAGTGCTGAACGGCGGCAAGCTGCCCCGGATCACCTCTTACTTCTCCAACTCCGAGCTTGGCATGTCGCACGACGCCGCGACGGGCCGCGTTGCGGAATTGCTGGAACCCTACGCGCAGGACCTGCTGCCCGGCACCATCGAAGGCTACGCGCTTCCCGTAAGCGACGGCACAGAGCGTAACCGCGGCAACGCCCGCCGCGCCGTGGGTCTGCTGGAAGAAGCGGGCTACACCATCGGCGATGGCGGCGTGTTGCGCGGTGAGGATGGCGCGGCACTGAAATTCGATATCCTTCTGCAGCAGGGATCGAACGAAAGCCAACAAGTCACGGACCTTTTCGTCGGTGCATTGGGTCGGCTTGGGATCACGCCCACGATCACGGTCGTGGACAGCGCGCAGTTTACCGAACGCACCAACCGCTTCGATTTCGACATGACGTGGTATCAACGCGGCCTGTCGCTGTCTCCCGGCAACGAACAGCTTCTGTATTGGGGCGCCGACGCCGCCGATCAGGAGGGCAGCCGCAACTGGATGGGTGTTAAATCCCCTGCCATCGACGGTCTGGTCCAGACGATGCTGTCGTCCGAAGACAAAGATGACTACGTCGCCGCCGTTCGCGCGCTGGACCGCGTGCTGACCGCCGGGCGCTACGTCATCCCGGTCTGGTACAACCCCGTCAGCTATATCGCCCATGACGCCAGCCTGAAGTTCCCGGACCAACTGCCTGCCTACGGCGACTGGTTCACGTGGCAGCCCGATTTCTGGTGGTATGAAGAATGATCATGCGTCTCGCACTCTGCGCAGCCCTCGTGGCCTTGGCGGGCTGCGCCGTTGTTCGCGTCCCCGTCAAGGTCGTCGGAACGACCGCCGGGGTCGCAACGAAGGCGGTCGGCAGCACGATCATGGCGGTGACCACCGACGCACATCACTGGGACTGACGGAACCGCGCCCGTCGCACTGCATTGGCCCTGCAACAGACACAGGAGCAGACCCCATGCAGTGGAACGCCGTTCAATCCAACTGGCCCGCCTTCACGGAAGCGCTGATGCAGCACTTCCCCGATGCGCAGGAAAACGACTTGCTGGCGTTGGAAGGCAATCGTGACGCGTTGGTCGACTACATCGCCAAGGTGCAGGGCGTCGAACGGGCCGAGGCCGACCGGCAGGTCGGCGAGTGGATGCAGGGCGCGGTGCCTGCCGATGTTGCGATGGACGAGACCCGCGATGGCGACAACATCCGGGCCTCTGCCGCACACATCCCCGTCGGTGAAGACGTTTATTCCGGCGACAAGGATTTCGGCGACGACCAGGCGGCCGAGCCGCCCGTTGGTCGCGAGGTCGGTGAGGGTCAGGACCCCGAGCCGCCCATCGGTCGCCGCGACGACCGGTCCTGAACGATACGTGGGGGCGTCAGAGATTGCGCCCCCGCCGCCCGCCGTTAATCTGCGGGCATGACCCTGCCCCCCTGCCCTTTACCGTTCAACATGGCCGCCCACGTGCTGGCCCATGCCGCATCACAGCCCGATGCGCCTGCGCTGATCGCCATCGGCGACACAACGTGGAGCTTCGTTCAGTTGGAACGCGCTGTGCGCGGCACTGCCACCGGTTTTCTGAACGTCGATCTGCGCCCCGGCGATCGCGTCTTACTGCGTCTTGGGAATACCGTCGATTTCCCTATCGCCTACCTCGGTGCCATTGCGGCGGGTCTCGTGCCCGCCCCGACCTCTGCTCAGCTTGGCAGGTCCGAGATCACCCCGATGGCACAGGCACTTGCTCCCGCGCTGATCGTCCAGGCACCGGACGTGGCCGCTCCTGAACTTCCGGGCGTTCCGGTCATAGCTCCAGATGCGCTGCGACAGATGCGTGATCTGCCCCCCGCCGACTGGCACATGGGCGACCCGAACCGCCCCGGTTACATCGTCTTCACTTCTGGCACCGGCGCCGTTCCGCGCGGAGTAGTTCACGCGCACCGCGCCGTTTGGGCGCGGCAATCCGGGGTCGCCCACTGGGCCGACATGCGCGCGACGGACCGCGTTCTGCACGCGGGTGCGTTCAACTGGACCTACACGCTGGGCACGGGGTTAATGGACCCGTGGAGCGTCGGCGCGACCGCCATTATCCCTGAAAGCGGAACGGCACCGGAGGCTCTGCCCGCATTGTTGGCGGACTACGGCGCGACAATATTCGCAGCCGTTCCAGGCGTTTACCGTCGAATCTTGAAGTCTGCGCCCGCGCCGATGCCAAGTCTGCGGCACGGCCTGTCCGCTGGAGAAAAGTTGCCCGACGCCATCCGCGCAGATTGGCGTCAGGCTACCGGGACCGACATCCATGAAGCCTACGGCCAAAGCGAGTGCTCGACCTTCATTTCCGGTGGGCCTTCTGCCCCCGCGCCGCCTGACACATTGGGACGCGCGCAACCCGGTCGGCGGGTGGCCGTGCTGGATGGCGATGACACACCGGCACCCGTGAACACTCCCGGTGATCTGGCCATCTCGACTTATGATCCGGGGTTGATGCTGGGCTACCTGAACGCGCCGTCGCTGGAGGGCGATTGGAGGCGCACGGGCGATGTGGCCTCGATCGACGCAGAGGGATGGATCACCTACCTTGGCCGCTCGGACGATGTGATGACGGCGGGTGGCTACCGCGTCTCACCACTGGAGGTCGAAGCCGCCGCCCTGACCTGCCCCGGCGTGCAGGAAGCCGCCGCCTATGAGCATCAGGTCAAGCCCGGCGTGCGTATCATCGCACTCGCCTACCGCGCCGATACCGATCTGGACGCAGCCCTGCTCGCGCATTGCACCGAACGGCTGGCCCGTTACAAACAGCCCCGCGCCGTGTTCCGCCGGGACACGATCCCGAAGAATCCCAATGGCAAGGTCCTGCGCCGCGCCTTGCGAGAGGAAACGCCATGAAACTGGATATCCTGTCCGACCCGATCTGCCCGTGGTGCTACATCGGTAAGGCGAACCTGGACGCGGCGCTGCTGGAACGCCCCGGCCATCCGTTCCGCGTCGAATGGCATCCGTTCCAGCTGAACCCCGACATGCCCGCGGGCGGCATGGATCGGCGCGCGTATCTGGAAGGTAAGTTCGGCGGCAAGGATGGCGCGGTGCGGGCCTATGCGCCGGTGATTGAGGCGGCAGAGAAAGCAGGTCTGACCATCGCCTTCGACAAGATCGAGCGCACGCCCAATACGCTGGACGCCCATCGCCTGATTTACTGGGCCGGCGTCGAAGGCCGTCAGACCGCCGCCGTGTCACGGCTGTTCGAGGCATACTTCATAGAAGGTCTCGATATCGGCGATCATGCGGTGCTGGTCGAAATTGCACGCGCCATCGAGATGGACGCCGATGTGACCTCCCGCCTTCTGGCGACCGACGCCGACGCGCAGGACATCCGGGACCGCGATGCCCACGCGCGCGAGCGCGGAGTGCAAGGCGTGCCGATGTTCATCGTGGGCGAGCGCCATGCGTTGCCCGGTGCTCAGCCCCCCGATTTGTGGCGGCAGGTGCTGGACGAAGTGACGGCCTCTTAAGACGAGCCGGAACTCACGCGTCACGCTTCTGTTATCTCTCAGTACGTTATGAGTTTGCGGAGGTTCCATGGGAGAAGCGCAATTTTCACTGGCCTGGATCGATTACCTGATCGTGGCCGCGTATTTCATCGGGATCATCGCCCACGGTCTTTACGTTTCCCGCAAGCGAGGCGGTGAATCAGACGATTATTTCTTGGCGGGTCGGAACCTCGGCTGGTTTGTGATCGGCTTTTCGCTATTCGCGTCAAACATGTCGGGATCCAGCTTTGTCGGCCTGATGGGCGGCGCCTATGCGAACGGCGTTGCGATCTACAATTACGAGTGGACCGCCGCCATCGTACTGATCGCCTTCGCGATCTTCATCCTGCCCAGCTATCTACGCGCCCGCGTCGCCACCACGCCCGAGTTCCTAGAGCTGCGATACGACGTACGCTCGCGCAAGGCATATTCGTTGTTCACCATCCTCGCCGTGATGTTGATCGACGTGGCGGGCGCGCTTTATG
The DNA here is from genome assembly GCF_009363795.1 of Palleronia sp. THAF1. Classification (NCBI taxonomy): domain Bacteria; kingdom Pseudomonadati; phylum Pseudomonadota; class Alphaproteobacteria; order Rhodobacterales; family Roseobacteraceae; genus Palleronia; species Palleronia sp. THAF1. The sequence continues at coordinate 1,407,347 of NZ_CP045420.1, forward strand.
CGGGCGGTTTGGTGATCGCCAACACCTTCAGTTTCCTGAACATATGGACCGCCGCCGCAGTTCTGGCTCTGATCGCTGGCATCTATACCGTGCTGGGCGGCCTGGCCGCTGTCGTTGTGACCGACACCGTTCAGTCGATCCTGCTGATCATCGGCGGTCTGATCATCTTCGTGCTCGGCATGAACGAGATCGGCGGCTGGTCAGAGATCTGGACCGATGTGCCAGACGCCAAGCAGCATCTCATCCTGCCCGTTACCAACGATTTCACGCCGTGGCACGGCCTGTGGGGCGTGACGCTGCTGTCGTTCTACCTGTGGACGATGAATCAATTCGTGGCGCAGCGCACGCTGGCCGCAAAGGACCTGCGCAATGGTCAGATCGGCGCGCTCTTCGCCGGTTTCCTGAAGCTGCCCAACATCTTCATCATGATCATCCCCGGCATCATCGCGCTCAAGCTGTATCCTGAGTTGGAAACGCCCGACCTTGCCTTTCCGAAGATGGCCTTCGAGTTGATGCCCATCGGCCTGCGCGGATTAATAATGGCGGCGCTGATCGCGGCGATCATGTCGTCGGTGGACTCTGCGGCGACGGCGCTGTCGTCGTTGGTGGTCAAGGATTTCGTCCAGCCCGCCAAGCCTGACTGGTCCGAACAAAAGCTGGTGCGCATCGGCCAAATCGCGACGGGCGGCTTTCTGATCTTCGCTGCCCTCTACGCACCGCTGATCGGCTCCTTCGACTCTCTGTTCGGCTATTTCCAATCGTCGCTCAGCTACATCGTGCCGACGATCGTGGCGACCTACATGGTCGGCCTTTCGGTGAAATGGTCCAACGGTAGCGGCGCATTCTGGACGATCATCGGCGGTCTGGTCGTGGGCATTCCGACCTTCATCCTGAAGGAAGTGACCGGCGTGTGGGAAAGCATCGGACTGCCCGACCTGCACTACACCGTCATGGGGTCGATCTTGTTTTTCGTCGGCATTGCCACGAACCTAGCGATTTCGGCGGCCACCCGGCAACCGAACAAGGAAGGCGTGGACGCGTTGGTCTGGTCCGCCGACGAGACCAAAGAGATCTTTGGCCAAATCGGCAGCCCGTGGTACTTCAGTCCGCTTCTGTGGTCCGTGGCGCTGGCCATCGCGACGACCGGCTTCCTAGTCTGGCTGTGGTGATCCGGCCGCTTCGAAAACGCGGCCGGAGCAGTCTTGATCAGGCTGTCTGCGCGACGAATTCATCGAAGAAGTTGATTGTCCGCTCCCACGCCAACAATGCGGCATCTTCGTCGTAGCGGGGTGTCGTGTCGTTGTGAAAGCCGTGGTTCACGTCCGGGTAGAAGTGCACACTGAACTGCTTGCCATTCTCTTCCAGCGCCTCGGCATAGGGCGCCCACCCTTCGTTGATGCGCTCGTCCAGGCCAGCATAGTGGATCATCAACGGCGCTTGGATGGCTGGCACCTCTGACGCTTCGGGCTGGCGACCATAGAACGGCGCCGATGCGGCCAGGTCCGGGTAGGCCACTGCCAAAGCATTGCAGACGCCGCCACCGTAACAGAAGCCCACGACACCGACGCGGCCCGTGCTGTCCTCATGGTCGCGCAGGAACTCGAATGCGTTGAAGAAGTCTTGCATCAAAGCGCCGCCATCCAGTTCGCGCTGCATCTCGCGGCCCTCTTCATCGGTGCCGGGATAACCGCCCAGCGACGACAGTCCGTCAGGCCCAAGCGCCAGATATCCAGCCTTCGCTGCGCGGCGTACAACGTCTTCAATATAGGGATTCAGGCCACGGTTCTCATGCACGACCAGAATGGCGGGCAGCGGACCGCTAGCACCGGCTGGCTTTGCCATCAGGCCGTCGATCATCTCGGCCGTGCCGTCGGGGCTCGGATAGCTGATGCGCATGGTCTCGATCTCGGAATCTTCGGGATCGACCTGCTGGGCAAAGGCATAATTCGGGCTGAGCTGCTCCAGCAGCATCGCGCCAGTCACGCCAGCTGCGGTGTAGCGGCCGGCCTGTGCAAGAAACTCACGCTTGGTGACCCGTCCGTGCACGTAGCCGTCGAAGATTTCCAAAATCTTGGGATGGAAGTCGCGGGCAGTCTTTCTGGGTGCAGTCATCGTTGCGGCTCCTGCGCAGGTGATTCTTCCGCAGCTTACGCCAAAAGGGGCGCGCCGCAGCACGCCCCTGTGTCACATCCTCGACAGATCACTTCGCGTCGAGCGCGTCCCGCACGATGGTCTCGATCTCGTCGAGCCCGTGGTTGGTTAACACTTTCGGAACTTCGGCGATGACCTTGTCGGACACTTCTTTATGCATCTTGTCCCGCATCTCACCAAGAACTTGACGGGAGGCGACGATCACAATGCTGTCGAACGCCCCCTTGTGAGCCTTCTTGTAGAGCATATCGGCTAGGTCGGCGGCGAACCGGTCCTTGGCCAACTCGTGCCAATCGGTATCCTCATAGGCCGAACGCTGGCCCATGTTGCCTTGTCCGGGCCCGCCGTCGCCCATGCGCCCACGGCGGTTGGCAGATTGTTCACGGTCGGGTGGATTTTCCTGCTCTTCCTTGGTCAGCACGGTCAGATACGGGTTCTCGTGGTCCGTCTGGTTCTCAAGGATCAAGGCCTTCTCGCCATCGGCGATCAGAACCCACGTGCCTTTGGTCAGTTTCGCGCTCATATCAGCTGCCCTTCCCGTCTTCGTCGCCGGTGCCGTGCAGGCCGCCAAGATTGCCCTCGCCTTTTTCGTCCTCTTTCGTCACACGCTCGACGCCTTCGCCGTGCTTCGCGGCGCTTTCCTCGGCGCGGGTGCCGACTTTACGTTCCAGCTCGCCACCGTCGCGCCCGGACGCCTCGGGGGTCGAGACCTCATTATCGATGTACTGCTCGGTCTCGCTTACGCCGTCCTTGGATCGTTTTCTCTCGGCCATGGAAGCCTCCTGTTATTGTTCAGGAAACCAACCCGTGGCGCGGCGGCGAAGTTCCGTTCTCAATCTTCCGATCTTGCCTTGTCGATCAACCACGCCAGCGCATCGGGCGCGCCGACACGGGCGCGCTGGTCCCCAACCTGCAAGATCAGGGGGGCTGCATCCTCAATCCGGTCCCACAGCCAGTGGGCAGCCTCGGACCCCTTTGCCTCATCCGTCAGGACAAGGCTGGCGGTCAGACGGAATGTCCCCGCGCCATCCAGTTCGGCCTGCATGTCTACCGGCTGGAAGGCCATGCCGCCGGGCATGCGCATGGGCGCGCGCAGCAGGGCGGCGACTTCGGCATCAATGGCTTCGAACACGATCAGCATGGGGGTCCTTCCGAATGCAAAAGGCCCCGCGCGGTGGCGGGGCCTTGGGTCTATCCGTCGCTGCGGATCACATGCGCGACGCGACGTTTTCCCAGTTCACCAGTTTGTCGAGGAAGTTCGAAAGATAGGCAGGACGCTTGTTGCGGAAGTCGATGTAATAGGAATGCTCCCACACATCGCAGCCCAGAAGAGCGGCCTGGTCGAAGCACAGCGGGTTCACGCCGTTCTCGGTGTTCGTGACCTTCAGACCGCCGTCGGTGTCCTTTACCAACCAGACCCAGCCGGACCCGAACTGACCGCCGCCCTTGGTGGTGAATTCTTCCTTGAAGCTGTCGACCGAACCGAAGGAATCAGTGATCGCTTTTTCAAGCTCGCTCGGCATCTTGCTGTCGTCAGGGCCCATCATTTCCCAGAACTGCACGTGGTTCCAGTACTGCGACGCGTTGTTGAACAGGCCCGACTGCGCAACGGCGCCCTTGTCGTAGGTGCCCTTGACGATCTCTTCGATCGACTTGCCTTCCCACTCAGAGCCTTTGACCATGTCTTCGGTCTTGTCGGCGTATGCCTTGTGGTGAATGTCGTGGTGATATTCCAGCGTTTCGCGGCTCATGCCTTTGTCGGCCAGCGCGTCGTGGGAATAGGGAAGATCGGGAAGTGCGAACGCCATTGGTGTTCTCCTTGTCGTCGTGAATTTCGACCCGCATCACACGGGGTGTCCTATGCAAAACGACATAGGACGCGCCCCGTTCCGAGAAAGGTCAGAAGACCCCGATTTCCCCACCTTTGCGCGCGCCCATCGCCATCACGTCGAAGACATATCGCGCGACCGACCGGAAACAGATGACATGCGCGGTTTCGGCATCTGCCAGCCAGATCGCGGCGGGCACCTGCGCGATGCGCGTGCGGCGTATCGTTCCGGGCGGCAATGCGCCGAAATCGACCGGAGACGCCTTAGCCAGTACTTCGCGCGCACCGGCCCCTTTCAGCACGATCTCTGTCCGCATATCGCTGACATCCAGCGCGAGAACATGCGCGTCACCCAGCTTGTGCTGAATGGACGAAAGTGCTTCGGCTGCACTTTCAGGGAACAGCAGCAATTCGTCCGGGGCCATCCAGGCCACCTGCCCCTTGTCGCCGCCGATCACGGATAGCGCCTCGGGGAAATCGCTATTCATTGTCAGGCGCACCGCGTCGCGCAGGCTCTCGTCCGACAGATCGCCTTTCAGCGAGACCATCGGGCGCGGCTTGGCTTCGGACACATGCACGTAGCCCCTGTAAACCGCACCTTGCAAAGCCGTGTCAGACATTCTGCTTCTCCCCTTCAGGATCGAAGAAGACCGGATCGACGATCTTCGCGGTGTAGGTGGTGCCGTCGGTGCCGGGGAAATCGATCGTCTCACCCATGCGGTCGGGGCCGTTCAGTACCAGACCCATGGCGATCCCGCGGCCCAGCGTGGGCGAGTGATAGGACGAAGTGATCCGCCCTTGCGTATTGCGCTGGCCGTTGGCGTTCGTGCCCTCTGCCACCGCATAGGCGCCATCGGGGATGGTGCTGCCGTCTTCGGTCAGTAGGCCGACCAGCTTCCAGCGGTCGTCGCGCCGCATGTGGACCCGCTCCTGACCACGCTTGCCGATGAAGTCGTCCTTCTTCTTCGAGATCGCCCAGTGCATGTTCAAATCCTGTGGGATCACGGTGCCGTCGGTCTCGTCCCCGATCATGATGAAGCCCTTTTCGGCACGCAGCACGTGCAGAGCTTCGGTGCCGTAGGGCATGACCCCGTATGCCTCGCCCGCCTCCATCAGCTTGGTCCAGAGCTCTAGCCCGCGATTGGCGGGCACGGCGATCTCGTAGGACAGTTCGCCCGAGAATGAGATACGGAAGACGCGGGCGGGAATGCCCGCAATCTCTCCATCCGCCCAGTCCATGAACTTCAGCGCGTCCTTGGACACATCCATTCCGCCCAGCTTTTGCAGGACGTTGCGGGCATTGGGGCCGACGACGGCGATCTGCGCCCATTGTTCGGTGACGTTCGCGGTGTGGACTTTCATGTCCCACCACTCTATCTGCAGCCACTCCTCCATGTGGGCATGGATCCGGTCCGCGCCGCCAGTGGTCGTGTGGCACAGGAAGCTGTCATCGCTAAGCCGCGCGACAACGCCGTCATCGGACAGGAAGCCCTGTTCGTTGCACATCAAGCCGTAGCGGCAGCGGCCGACCTTCAGCGTCGACATCATATTGGTGTAGAGCAGGTCGAGGAACTTGCCCGCGTCCGGTCCCTTCACGATGATCTTGCCAAGGGTGGAGGCGTCTAGCAGGCCAAGGTTCTCGCGGGCGTTTTTGACCTCACGATGCACCGCGGACTCCCGATCTTCTCCGTCCCTTAGGTAGGTGTAAGGACGGCGCCAGTGACCCACGGGCTCCCAGTCCGCACCATTGGCGTCGTGCCAGTCGTGCATGGGCGTGCGGCGCAGGGGCTGGAAGATCGGTCCGCGTGCCTCGCCCGCGATGGCACCCATGGACGTCGGGCTGAACGGCGGGCGGAAGGTGGTGGTGCCAGTCTGCGGGATCGGCTCACCCTTTTCCTGAGCAAGAATTGCCAGTCCGTTGATGTTGCTCAGCTTTCCCTGATCCGTCGCCATGCCAAGGGTGGTGTAGCGCTTGGCATGCTCGACCGATACGAAGCCCTCGCGCGCGGCAAGCTGCACGTCGGAAACCTTCACGTCGTTCTGGTAGTCGAGGAACATCTTGGCGCGCAGCTCTGGCCCCGCGCCTTCGGGCATGATCCAAACGGGACGCATGTCGGCCTCGATCGGTGCGCCGTCAGAATCACGCATTTCGCCAAGCGTCAGATCACCGGCAGCAGCCCCAACGGCAGAGACCATGCCCGTCCCGTCAGCGCCGGTGGGCGGGCGGTTGGGGTCGGGCGCGAAGAAGGCGCGCGTCTCGTCCCATGTCAGCTTGCCCCCGCAGTGCGACCACAGGTGCGGAACCGGCGACCACCCACCGGACATGGCGATGGCGTCGCAGGCGATCTTGCGCGTGGGTTTGCCGTCGCCGGAAATGGCGCAGATCTGAACGGCTTCGACGTTCTTCGTTCCCTTGGCGATGATGCCGGAGCCTGTGATAATCTCGATCCCAGCGTCACGGGCGCGGGTCGCCAGATCACCGTCGGCGCTGTCACGCGCATCGACCACGGCGGCAACGGTGACACCCGCGCCCTCCAGAGCGAGCGCGGTGCGATAGGCGTCATCGTTGTTGGTGACGACCACGACCTTGCCACCCGGCGTGACGCCGTAATCGGTGACCATGTCGCGCATGGCAGAGGCCAGCATGACGCCCGGCAGGTCGTTGTTGGCGAAGGCCAAGGGTCGTTCGATCGCGCCGGTCGCGGTGACGATTTCTTGCGTGCGGATGCGCCACAGACGGTGGCGCGGGGCGTCCTTGCCCGGCGCGTCGTCGGTGTAGCGCTCATAGCCGGTCAGGTAGCCGAGATCGTAGACGCCGGAGCCTTGCAGGTTCAGGCGCAGGGTGACGTTCTCCATGCCTTCGAGGCGTTCGATAGCGGCATCCACCCACTCTTGCAGGGACTGGCCGTCCAGCGTCACGCCATCCAGCGCGCCATCGGTGACGCTGCGCCCGCCCCAAACGGTGTCTTGCTCCATCAGCAGGACGCGCTTGCCCGCCTCAGCGGCATCCAGCGCCGCTTGAAGCCCGGCGACACCGCCGCCGACAACGGCCACGTCGCAATGGAAGTGGAAGTGCTCGTAGCGGTCGGCGTCCACGCCTTCGGGTGGGCGGCCCAGACCGGCGGACTTGCGGATAAATGGCTCATACACGTCCTTCCAGAAGGACGCGGGCCACATGAACATCTTGTAGTAGAAGCCTGCGGGCAGCAGTCGCGACAGTTGCGCATTGACCGAGCCGATGTCCGTATCCAGCGACGGCCAGCGGTTCTGGCTGATCGCGGTCAAACCGTCGTGCAGGGGCGTGACGGTCGCGCGGCAGTTCGGCTCGAACCGGGCACCCTGCCCGATGCCCATGAGCGCGTTCGGCTCTTCATGGCCTGCCGTCACGGCACCGCGCGGACGGTGGTACTTGAACGACCGGCCCATCAGCGTCCGGCCCGATCCCAACAGGGCAGAGGCCAGCGTATCGCCCGCGAGGCCCTCGTGGGCCTTGCCGTCGAAGGTGAAGGTCAGGCGGCGGTCGCGGTCGATGCGGCGGCCGCCTTTGGGCAGACGGTAGGCAGTCATGGGCGTGCTCCGTTTGCGGTGCGGGCCGGGGAACCAGGTATTTGTGGAACGATGAAGCCGGGGCGCGTCATTCGGCGGCACCGTATTGGAAGTCGGGGTTCACGGCGCGGATGGCGTCCAGGATGGTTTGCGGAGATTCGGTCGTCTGTGCGGAATAGGTGCCGAAGACCTGCATCGTCGCGGTGTCGCGGGCGGCGTGGAACCACTTGCCGCAGCCCATGGCATGCCGCCAGCGCTCGAAATGGGGTCCGCGCGGGTTACGGCGCATAAACAGGTAGCTTTCGAACGCGTCGTCGTCCGAGCCGGGGCCATGGCGCGTCAGGTGTGCTTCGCCACCGGGCGAAAGCTCGGTCTCATCGGCCTGCACGCCGCAGTAGGGGCATTTTAGGGTCAGCATGGGGCGCTCCGGATCAAGGCCCCGTCACGGGCCGGTTGGAACAGATGTCCGACCGGCCCGAGGGTCAGTCGCAGATCAGTTTGCGGTCGCTTCCGCTTCGGCGTCGGCACCGGCGTCGTCAGCAGGCGCAGCTTCTTCAATCGGGGCCTCATCGGCCTCTGCATCGCCGCCACCATCGGCTGCAGCGCCGCTGGACGCGCTCGCCTCGGGTGCCTCGACATTGATGTTGGTGTCACTGCCGCCGGTAGTTTCGCCACCGGTCGACCCATCGCCCATTCCGAACAGCACATAGCCGATGACCAGAACTGCAACGACGAGACCGCCGACGATAAACGCCATGCCGGAACCGCCGGATTTCTTCTCGATATGTGTTTCACGCGTTGTGGTGTGGGTGTTGCGCGCGTTGGGGTCGTGATCCGCCATGAATTGGGCACTCCTGAAAGGTTACCCGCGACAACTCCGCACAGGCCTATCCAGTTCCAGAACCCTCGATTGTTCGGCAGCGAGAAGCGCATCAGTGCGCCACCCCCGCCGCGACGGACTCATCAATGAAACGGCCTTCGCGGAAGCGTTCCAAGCCGAAGGCGTCGGTGAGCGGCGCGTGGCCCTTGGCCATAAGCTCCGCCATCGCCCAGCCAGAGCCGGGGGTGGCCTTGAAGCCGCCGGTGCCCCAGCCGCAGTTGATGAAGCAGTTCTCGACTGGCGTTTTCGACAGGATGGGCGAGCGGTCGCCGGTCATGTCGACGATGCCGCCCCATTGCCGCAGCATCTTCAGGCGGCTGATCATCGGGAAGGTCTCGACCAGCGCGCGGACGGTTTCCTCGATGTGCTGAAAGCTGCCGCGCTGGGTGTAGGCGTTGTAGCCGTCGGTGCCGCCGCCGATGACCATTTCGCCCTTGTCGGACTGGCTCATGTAGCCGTGGACGGTGTTGGCCATGACGACGATGTCCATGCAGGGCTTGATCGGTTCCGACACCAGGGCCTGCAGCGGCACGGATTCGACCGGAAGACGGAAGCCCGCCATATCGGCCAAGCGACCAGAGTTGCCGGCGACGACGATGCCCAGCTTGCCGCAGTCGATGGACCCGCGCGTGGTGTCGATGCCGGCGACCTTGCCAGTCTCATCCCGGCGGACGGCGGTGACTTCGCACTGTTCGATGATGTCCATGCCCATATCGGAGCAGGCGCGGGCGTAGCCCCAGGCCACCGCATCGTGGCGGGCGGTGCCTGCGCGTTCCTGCCACAGACCACCCAGCACCGGATAGCGCGGACCGTCGATATTCATGATCGGGCAGATCTTCTTCACCTCGCGGGGCGAGATGAAGCGGGTCTTGATCCCCTGCAGCGCGTTGGCGTGGGCGGTGCGCTTGTAGCCGCGCACCTCATGCTCGGTCTGGGCCAGCATCAGAACGCCACGTGGCGAGAACATGACGTTGTAGTTCAGGTCCTGGCTCATCGTCTCGTACAGGGACCGGGACTTCTCATACAGCGCCGCCGAAGGGTCCTGTAGGTAGTTCGAGCGGATGATCGTGGTGTTGCGGCCCGTGTTGCCGCCACCCAGCCAGCCTTTTTCGACCACGGCCACATTGGTGATGCCGTGGTTCTTGCCCAGCCAATAGGCCGTGGCAAGGCCGTGCCCGCCGCCGCCGACGATGATCACGTCGTAGCGTTTCTTCGGCTCGGCCTTGGCCCAGGCGGGCTTCCAGCCGGTGTGATGGCGCAGCGCCTCTCGGGCGATGGCGAAAGCGGAGTAACGACGCATGAATGCCCCCTTCGGTCTCGCCGGTGATAGGCGTGGGTGGCTTGGTGTAATCGGCCAGTCGCGGCATCTTCAACGGGATTTGCGACACGCGGGATGCGGCGCCCTGTCCCATCCGCTTTCCCATGCCGTCGCACCGGGCTAAGGAGGCAAGCGAGGAGACCGTCATGCTGTTCTGGATAGTTGGACTGGGGATTGCGACGCTGGGAGCCGTTCCCGTCGTGCTGGCAATTCTGCGCGCCGAAGATGGCATCGGCGTGGAAAGCGATTTGTCGGTCTACCGCGACCAGATGGCAGAGATCGACCGCGACCTGACGCGCGGCGTGCTGACGGAAGACGAGGCCGAGCGCACGCGGGCCGAAGTGGGGCGACGGTTGCTGGAGGCCGACAAGCGCGGGCCGCGGTCGTTCTCGCAGGCCCCGAAAGCGGCGCGGATCGTGGCGCTGGTCGGCGTAGTGCTGGCGGTCGGTGCGGGGGGCGTGGCCCTGTATGTAACGCAGGGCGCGCCCGGCTATCCCGATCTGCCGCTGCGCGCGCGCATCGCGGATGCCGCGGACCAACGGCAGAACCGGATCAGCCAAGAGCAAGCCGAGGCGCAGGCAGCGGTCTCTCTGCCACAGCCGGTCCAGCCTGCGCCGGAGTTTGCAGCCCTGATGGATCGGCTGCGCGCGGCGGTGGAGCAGCGTCCGGACGATCCGCAGGGGTTCGAATTGCTGGCGCAGAACGAATTACGGTTGGGCCGTCTGAAGGCGGCGCGCGCGGCGCAGGAGCGTTTGCTGGACTTGCGCGGTGACGATGTGACCGCCGATGATCTGGCCTTCATGGGTGAGATCTTCGTCAGCCAGGCGGGTGGATTGGTGACACCGCAGGCCGAATTATTGATCGACGGCGCATTGAACCGGGACCGCAACAATGGCCGTGCTTTGTATTTCAAGGGACTGGCGGCGGCGCAGGTGGGACGCTTCGATGTGACTTTCCGCATCTGGAGCGATGCGTTGCAACGCGGGGTGGGCGAAGGTGCATGGCGAGAAACGATTCTTGCACAAATGCCCGACGTCGCGCGCCGCGCCGGTCAGGACTATACGCCCCCTGCCCCGCGCGGCCCCGATGCGGTGGATATGCAGGCTGCGGCTGACATGGACCCGGAAGCGCGTGAGCAGATGATCCGGGGGATGGTTGAAGGGCTGTCCCAGCGGCTGGCGACGGATGGTGGGGCCGCGCCGGAGTGGGCGCAGTTGATCGGGGCGCTGGGCGTTCTGGGCGAGACAGAGCGGGCTCAGGCCATACTGGGCGAAGCACGGCAGGTCTTCGCCAACCAACCGGATGACCTGCGCCTGATCGAAGACGCAGCTCAGCGGGGCGGATTGTGATCTACGAGACGCTGGACGATCTATCCGCCGACCTGCCCCCCATGCGCGCTCTGATGGGCTTGGACCTTGGCACCAAAACCATCGGTGTGGCCGTCAGCGACAGGATGCTGTCCATCGCGTCGCCGCTGGAGGTCGTGAAACGCACCAAATTCACCGCCGATGCCGCGAGGCTCATCGAGATCGTCGAAGGGCGTGAGATCGGCGGCATCGTTCTGGGCCTGCCGCGCAACATGGATGGCAGCGAGGGGCCGCGCGCGCAGTCCACGCGCAGCTTCGCCCGCAACCTGTCGCGGCTGGTTGACCTGCCCATCGGCTTCTGGGACGAGCGGCTGTCCACCATGGCCGCAGAGCGTGCGTTGCTCGAGGCCGACACGAGCCGCGCGCGCCGCGCGGGCGTGATCGATCAGGTGGCGGCGGGCTACATCCTGCAAGGCGCGTTGGACCGGCTAAGGCATCTGAGGTGACATGAGCGACAAGATCTGGGCCCGCGACGAGATCGAAAGCCCCTGCATCAAGGTCTGCGTGATCCATCCGGCATCGCGTCTGTGTACGGGGTGCTTGCGGTCGATCGACGAGATCACGGAATGGTCACGCATGACGCCAGAGGCGCGGGCGGAGGTGATGGCCGAACTGCCTACGCGGCAGGGCCTGATCTCACAGCGCCGGGGTGGCCGGGCGCGCACCCGGTCGTGACGGTGCTTGCCTTCGCGGCCCGTCAGGGCGATCAGCGTTCGGTATGATGACTTGGCGGAGACTTTCGATGACCAGAACGCATACGCTAATGGGCGTACTCTGACATGGACGCCGCGCTGACTGATCTGATCGCGACGATCCTTCTGCCCGCCATCGCAGCCGGTATCGTAGGCGGTATCCTTGCCGGGCTTCTGGGTGTCGGCGGCGGCATCGTTATCGTCCCTGCCCTGTATTTCGCCCTGTCGCTGACGGGGATGGACGCAGGCTCTGTCATGCAACTGGCCGTCGGCACGTCGCTGGCGACCATCGTCTTCACCTCGCTGAGTTCGGCCTGGGGGCATTACCAACGCGGCGCCATCGACTTCGATCTGCTAAAGCTGTGGGGGCCGTCGATCCTTGTGGGTGTGCTGATCGGCGGCGTATTGGGTGGCGTGGTCTCCGGCATCGCGTTGATCGCAGTCTTTGCGACCGTCGCCCTACTGGTCGCGTTGGACATGATCCTGCGTGGCGGCGGCGATCTCGACAGTCCGCGCAGCTTTTCCAAGCCGGTCTGGGCCGTGTTCGGCGTCTTCGCAGGAGCGATCTCTGCGATGATGGGGATCGGCGGGGGCACGGTCTGCGTGCCGCTGCTGAACTTTCTGGGGTATGAGATTCGGCGGGCCGTCGGTACATCCGCCGCTATCGGCTTCATCATCGGTCTTCCCGGCGCGCTGACCTACATGGTGACGGGTCTTGGCGCAGAGGGTTTGCCGCCCCTGTCCGTCGGCTACGTGAACATCGCGGCGGCGGTCATCATCATCCCGCTGACGGTAATGTTCGCGCGCGTGGGCGTCGCTGTCGCCCACCGCATCCCGCGCCGGGCGCTGCGGCTTAGCTTCGGGGTGTTCCTGCTGCTGACATCGGGCCGGATGTTCTACGATCTGTATCAGGCGCTGTAACGCTTAACCGTACTTCGCGTCCCGCGCGGCTTTGAGCTGCGCAAAGTCTTCGCCCGCGTGATAGCTGGAGCGAGTAAGAGGCGTGGCGGACACCATAAGGAAGCCCTTGCCGCGCGCCGCTTTCTCATACGACGCAAACTCTTCCGGCGTGATGTAGCGGTCGACAGCATGGTGGCGCGAGGTCGGCTGAAGGTACTGGCCAATCGTGATGAAATCGACGTCTGCGGCGCGCATGTCGTCCATGACCTGATGCACCGCTTGGCGATCTTCCCCCAAGCCCACCATGATGCCGGATTTGGTGAACATCGTCGGATCGAGTTCTTTCACACGCTGAAGCAGGCGCAGGCTGTGGAAATAGCGCGCACCGGGGCGGACCTCGGGATAGAGGCCGGGGACCGTTTCAAGATTGTGGTTGAACACATCGGGCCGCGCCGCGACGACCGTTTCCAGCGCTTCAGGGCCGCACTTCAGGAAATCGGGGGTCAGCACTTCGATTGTGGTGCCGGGGGCCTGGCGGCGCGTGGCGCGGATGGTCTGGGCGATATGCTCTGCCCCGCCGTCATCCACGTCGTCACGATCAACAGACGTAATGACCACGTGATTCAGGCCCAGCTTCTTGACCGCATCCGCCACGCGTCCCGGCTCGAACACATCCAGCGCGTCTGGGCGGCCAGTGGCGACGTTGCAGAAGGTGCAACCGCGGGTGCAGATCTCGCCCATGATCATCATGGTGGCGTGGCCCTGGGACCAACATTCGCCCACATTCGGGCAGCCCGCCTCTTCGCAGACCGTCACCAGATTGTGCTGGCGCATGATGTCCTTGGTGGCCTTATAGCCCTCGCCCGAAGGCGCCTTGACGCGGATCCAGTCGGGCTTCTTCACGCGCGCGGTTTCGGCGCGATGGGCCTTTTCGGGGTGGCGTTGGTCGGGGATCTTCAGATCACGGGGCATGGCGGCTCCTTTCCCTACGATCTAGGCACCGAAGCGGCGTCTGTCCACAGCGGTGCGATGCGCGGGGTGCATGGCTAGATGCTGAAATCGATATGAATCGCATAGCCAGGCATATCGCTGTCGTGCGTCAGTTCGCCGTGAATGCTCTCGACCGCGCTATCGATGATCGACAGGCCCAAACCGTCGCCGCTGCGGTCGTTCTCATCCAGTCCGATGCCGTCGTCGCGACAAGTCAAGCGGAACTGACCCGGAGAGATTTGGCGACCTTCGATCACGATCTTTCCGTCGCGGTCATCCGGGAAGGCGTGCTTGAAAGAGTTGGTCGTGAATTCATTGACCACGATCGCAAGGCTGCCGGCATGTGCGGCGGATATGTTCACGTCGGCCACATCAACGTCGATCTCTACCCGTTCCGGCGCAGATGCGCGTATCAGGGTGACTACCGAGCCCAGGAAGTTCGCCAGACCGACCTTGCGGTCGTTGCCGATGCGGTAAAGCTCGGAGTTGAGGGCGGCGACCGTATCGATCCGTCGCGACACTATTTCCAGGGCCTCGCGGGCCTCGTCGCTGGTGACGCGGCGCGATTGCAGGCGGGTCAGCGATGCGACGGATTGTAACGAGTTCTTCACCCGGTGATCCACTTCGCGGCGCATCAGCTCTGCCCGGCGCAATGCGCGGCGCAGGTCCAGGTGGGTCATCACCTGCCGCGAGAGAACCTTGAGCAGTTGGATCTGGTTATCGTCAATGTTGTGAGGTGTATCGTGCGCTACTGTCAGCGTGCCGATGATCCGGCCGCTTTCGGTGACGAGCGGAGATGCCGCGTAAAAGCGTATCGCGTCCGAACCACTACAGATGCCCAACCCTTCGGTGCGGGTATCGAGCAGCGTATCCTCGACGATCTGAATGTCGCGACCTTTCAGGACGTTGCCGCAGATCGTTTCCTCCAGGGGAAGTTCCTCGAACGGCAGATTGTGGCGCACGAGGAAAAGCTGGCGGGACTCCTCGATCAGTGAGATATTACCCATCGAAACGCCACATGCGGCCACTGCCACATCCAAAACGTCCTTCAAGGATGAAAGGTCGGTGTCCGAGGACAGTCCGTAGGCGCGCAGTGCGGCGCGGCGCGAGCGGCGGCTTTCTGTTGTCAGCATAAGGGAAATAGACCCATCGTTGTCGGCGGCAGGTCTATCAGCATTTTTGTGTGAGTTGGAAGTGGTCTATGCGACCGGCGCGATCTAGCCGATCAGACCGCCGCCGGCGGGGCCGTGGGCCGCGAAGTGGCGCGACAATTGCTGCAAACCGATCCGCAACACGATCTTGCCCGATCGCGCGGCCCATCCCATGCGCCGCTCTGTCGTTTCCAACCCTTCCAACTGGCAGCAGACGCGTAGCACGACGTCGGCCAACCCAGGCCCCAGGCTTGCCAAGGCCGCTGCCAGACGGGCCTTCGCACCCTCCGTGCCAGGAGCGTTCGGGTCGCCGTCCGTCGGCTTCAGCGCCAAGGCTT
This sequence comes from Palleronia sp. THAF1, assembly GCF_009363795.1. Lineage (NCBI taxonomy): Bacteria > Pseudomonadati > Pseudomonadota > Alphaproteobacteria > Rhodobacterales > Roseobacteraceae > Palleronia > Palleronia sp. THAF1. Next base: position 1,422,508 of record NZ_CP045420.1, read on the forward strand.
CCCATCCGCCGTCCGGCACGCCGGACATCGCCGCAAGCTCATAGTCTTCGCGTAGCCGCTCGCCGGCACGCACCAGTTCGGGCGACAGAAAGCGCTCCCCGTCGCGGTCTCGGCGACGGGCGAGCATCAGCAATGGACTTTCCGGCGTGCCATATCGGTTGGCACGACTGGGCGTGTCGTCTTCGGTTTCGGCGCGGGTGCGAGCGTTTTCGCCTGCCGCCAGAAGCGCTTTCAGAGCGGAACGCCCTTCCGTGGTAATCCGATAACGCAACACCCGCCCGGTCTCAGCCGAACTGATCCATCCCTTCAGAGACATCACTTCCGCAATGGTGGTGTGAACGGTGCCGGTGCGGATGGTCTGCCCATCGCTGGCTTCGCGCACGACGACCGCATTCTCCATACCTTCGGCAACGGCCAGACACGCCCCCGGTTCAGCAAGGCGCCGCAGAATGCGGGAGGCTTCAGCCTCGATTTTCGCAGTGTCAGGCCAGTCAGTGTCTGAGTGAATGGTCATCGTCTTATGTCCCTTGGTCTTTTCTTTGCGCCCAAAACGATTCAGTGCCGTATCGAAAAGCGGATCGTCGCGGTGATGTTCGCACCGCCTGACCCGGCGCAGCACAGTTGAAGCGTGACAGCCCGCGTTCCGGGCCAGCTCGCGGATCGAAATCCCCTCTTCCACATGCGCGAGGTAGGTTTGGACGTGACCGGGCAGCGACTCGCGAGAAACGGCACTCCCGTCTTTGAATTGTGTCATTGTTTCTATCCCGTATCCCCTGACTGATCGAAAGTCGGCTTACCGGCCAGTTAATCAATCAATGATATCAACCTGTGGTTGAATTAGTTATTGGAAGGTTAACGTCGCAGCGAATACGGCAACAATCCGAGTAAATTGTTAAGATTGTTTGTTTCCATCGCACGCACAATCGTGGCGCTGCGCAACGCAACCCGAAGGTGTGCAATCCAGATGGCAGTTCAGCCAAACGGAGTATCACCCATGTCGATCAACCCCACGCCCCTCGCCCCGCTCGCTCACCTGCGTCGCCCGAAGCTGCTGATTAGCGCCGCGCGGTTCGGTCTGACCAGCTATGAGCGCTGCCACACCCTGCCGCGCCTTTTGGGCGGGCCGGTGCCGCCTCCGGGACGGGCTGTTCTGGATATTCTGATGATGCGGGAAGATCGCATGAACGCGGCGCGCTCGGCGGCTGAAACGGGATATTCCGTCGCGGCCCATGTCGACCTGTTGACCGCACTGATGGCCGAGGCGGATCTCTACGCCTCGACCAGGATACGCGCTGTCTAGTTGGCAATTTAGCTGAAGGAGTCCTTCATCGAGGCCTTGCGCTCATCCACGTATGCCCGCAACCGCCCGGCGATCTCTGGATCGAGTGGCGGTTGCTGGTAATCGGACAGAAGCTTCTGCACCCGGACCGACGCCAGCGTCTCGCTGTCGCGCGAACCTTCGTCCGACCAGGTCTCGAACGGTTTGTAGTCCAGCACCTGAGACCGCCAGAACGCGGTCTTGAAGTTGGCCTGTGTGTGCTGACACCCAAGGAAGTGCCCGCCGGGGCCGACTTCGCGCAGCGCGTCCATCGCCTGCCCGTTCTCGTCGGTGAAAACGCCCTGCGCCATATGGTGCAACGCGCCCAGTTGGTCGGCGTCCAGCACGAATTTCTCCATCGACGCGACAAGCCCGCCTTCCAGCCAGCCGCAGGCGTGCAGCATGAAGTTCACGCCCGCCATCAGCCCCATGTTCAGCGAGTTCGCCGATTCGTAGCCCGCCTGCGCGTCGGGCAGCTTCGATCCGGTGAATCCACCGGCGGAACGGAACGGCAGGCCCAGACGCCGCATCAACTGGCCCGCGCCGTAGGTGATCTGGCTGGCTTCCGGCGTACCGAAGGTGGGCGCGCCGGAGTTCATGTCGATCGAGGTGACGAAAGCCCCCGCGATGATCGGCGCGCCGGGGCGGATCATCTGGGAATATGCAACGCCCACCATGACTTCGGCCAGCACCTGCGTCAGCGTGCCCATCACAGTGACGGGCGCCATCGCGCCGCCAACGATGAAGGGCGATACGATGCAGGCCTGCATGTTCGCGGCGTAGATTTCCAGCGCGCCCATCATCGTCGCGTCGAAGGTCAGTGGCGAGTTGATGTTGATGAGAGAGGTCATCACGGTGTTTTCAGTGGCGAACTCATCTCCGAACAGGATCTTGCACATGTCCACCGAGTCCTGCGCGCGGCTGGGTTCGGTCACAGACCCCATGAACGGCTTGTCGGACAGGGTCATATGCGCCAGCAGCATGTCGAAATGCCGCTTGTTCACAGCGATATCGGTAGGCTCGCAAACGGTACCGCCAGAGTGGTGCAGCCATTTGGACATATAGCCCAAGCGCACGAAGTTCTGGAAATCGGCGATGGTGGCATAGCGACGGCCGCCTTCGCGGTCGCGCACGAAGGGCGGGCCGTAAACGGGCGCGAGGACAAGGTTCTTGCCGCCGATCTCGACCGAGCGTTCGGGATTGCGGGCGTGCTGGGTGAAGCTGGAAGGCGCGGTTTCGCAAAGCTTGCGGGCCAGACCTTTGGGCAGGCGCACGCGCTCGCCCTGCACATCCGCGCCGACCTCACGCCAGCGATCCAGCGCGTCAGGATTGTCCGAGAAGACGACGCCGATCTCTTCCAGCAACGTTTCGGCGTTGGCCTCGATGATCTCCATCGCCTCGTCGTTGAGAATATCGAAGTTGGGGATGTTGCGGGTGATGAACTTCGCGGTCTCGATGCTGACCGCGGTGCGCTCGGCCCGCCGCGCCGCACCGCCGCCCGTACCGCGCCGTCGGGTTCTGGTCTCTTCCATCGCACACGTCTCCCTGCTCTTTCGCGTGGGTTTACGGCGCGCGCGACGATAGTCAGAGCCTGTTTGCGGCCTTTGGCGCGCGAAACCGACATCGCCCGCTCTTGCAGCCCTGCCGCGCTGTGACTAATCCCGGCCCATGACAGATACGCCCATCGCCCCCGCCCATCAGGCCGATCACCAGAAGATGCTGATCGTGGATTTCGGCAGCCAGGTCACGCAGCTGATTGCGCGCCGCCTGCGCGAGCTGAACGTCTACTGCGAGATCCACCCTTTCAACCGTGTGACCGACGCATTCCTCGACGACTTCGCGCCCCGCGCCATCGTGCTGTCGGGCGGGCCTGCCAGCGTGCCGGATGCCGGATCGCCTCGCCCACCCATGCGCGTGTTCGAGATGGGCGTGCCGGTGCTGGGCATCTGTTACGGCCAGCAGGTGATGATGCAGATGCTGGGCGGAGAGGTCGTGCGCACCGCCGGAACGGCCGAGTTCGGACGCGCCTTCATCGAACCCGCAGCGGATCGGTTGGAATTGCTGCACGGTTGGTTCCACGGCGCACGCGAGCAGGTCTGGATGAGCCACGGCGACCACGTGTCCAAGCTGGCCCCCGGTTTCGCGCCCTACGCCACCTCACCCGGCGCGCCCTTCGCCGTGGTTGCGGACCCCGACCGCCGCTTCTTCGGGATGCAATTTCATCCAGAAGTGCACCACACCCCGAACGGCCCGAAGCTGTTCGAAAACTTCTGCGCGCTGGCCGGCTTCACTGGCGACTGGACCATGGGCGCATACCGAGAACAGGCCATCGCAGCGATCCGCGAGCAGGTGGGCGACGCGCGTGTGATCTGCGCGCTGTCGGGGGGCGTCGATTCCTCCGTGGCCGCCGTTCTGATCCATGAGGCCATCGGCGATCAACTGACCTGCGTCTTCGTGGACCACGGTTTGCTGCGCAAGGACGAGGCAGCAGAGGTCACCGGCATGTTCCGCGACCACATGAACCTGCCGCTGGTCGTCGCGGATGAGAGCGAACTGTTCCTTGGAAAGCTTGAAGGTGTCAGTGACCCGGAGACCAAGCGAAAGATCATCGGCGGCCTGTTCATCGACGTGTTCGACAAGCATGCCAAAGAGATCGGCGGGGCCGAGTTCCTGGCGCAGGGCACGCTGTATCCGGACGTGATCGAATCAGTGTCATTCTCCGGCGGGCCTTCGGTGACCATCAAGTCGCACCACAACGTCGGCGGCTTGCCAGAGAAGATGGGCATGAAGCTGGTCGAACCGCTGCGCGAGTTGTTCAAGGACGAGGTGCGCGCGCTGGGACGCGAGTTGGGCCTGCCCGACCGGTTCATCGGCCGCCACCCCTTCCCCGGCCCCGGACTTGCCATCCGCTGCCCCGGAGAGATCACGCGCGAAAAGCTGGATATTCTTCGCGAGGCCGATGCCATCTTCATCGACCAAATTCGTAAGCACGGTCTTTACGATACGATCTGGCAGGCCTTTGTCGCGATCCTGCCCGTCCGCACCGTGGGCGTCATGGGAGACGGGCGCACCTACGATTTCGCCTGCGCCCTGCGCGCGGTGACATCGGTGGACGGCATGACGGCGGATTATTACCCGTTCGACCATGACTTCCTTGGGGAAACCGCAACGCGGATCATCAACTCGGTGCCGGGCATCAACCGGGTGACCTACGATATCACGTCCAAGCCTCCGGGCACCATCGAGTGGGAGTGAGAGTAGCGGTTCGGCGAAGCCGACGAACGCGCGGAGCGCGAACGACCGGTGCCGCTGACCGCTCTCAGCTGCCCATGATCCATTTCACGTAAGCGGTCGTCTCGCGATAGGGCGGGATGCCGCCGTGCTTTTCGACCGCTCCGGGACCGGCGTTGTAGGCGGCCAATGCCAAGCGCCAATCGCCGAACTTGGCGTATTGGCGGGCAAGGTAGCGCGCGCCGCCGTCGAGGTTCTGGATCGGGTCGTTCGGATCGACGCGCAGATTGCGTGCCGTTCCCGGCATCAACTGCGCCAGCCCAATTGCGCCCTTGTGGCTAAGCGCGGCGGGATTCCAGCCGGACTCGCGCTGAACCAGCCGCAGGAAGATGTCTTCGGGGATGCCGTGCTTGCGGGCGACCTGCCGCGCAGGCTCCAGGAACGCGCCCTTGTAGCGGCCAGAAAATCGCGCGGTGATGGGTGCTGCGACAGAGGCGACGCGGCGCTCTGGGCCTTCCTTGACCGTCGGCTTCAGGCGGTCGGACCCGGAATATTGCGAGGCCGCCCTGCCATCCAGAACGCGCAGTTTGTTGGAAAAATCCGCTCCACCTTTCGATCCGAACAGCGTTTCGGCGCTAACGGGTCCCGCGCCGAGTGCAGCGAGAATGGCGATTGTGCGGATCATGCGCGGTCCCCCCAAGGGCGTCACTGAACCCGTTATGCCCAACGATCCAAAATTTTCAAGCCCGACGCTCTAAGCGCGATAACCGGCTGTTAACCAACCCCCCGCTATGTCACCGTCTGCGCCTAACACGAATCGAAGAAATGGAGGCCCCAATGGCCGGTTCCGTCAACAAGGTCATCCTGATCGGCAATCTGGGTCGCGACCCCGAGGCGCGCACGTTCTCCAACGGCGGCAAGGTAGTGAACCTGCGTATCGCCACGTCCGAGACGTGGAAGGACAAGAATACCGGCGAACGTCGTGAGCGGACCGAATGGCATTCCGTCGCCATCTTCTCCGAGCCGCTGGCCCGCGTGGCCGAGCAGTATCTCAAGAAGGGCTCGAAAGTGTATATCGAGGGCCAGCTCGAGACTCGGAAGTGGCAGGACCAGTCGGGTCAGGACAAGTATTCCACGGAAGTCGTGTTGCGGCCCTATACCTCGACGCTGACGATGCTGGACGGACGGTCCGGCGGCGGTGATGGCGGCGGCAGCGGCGGTTATGATGACCGCGGTGGCTACGGTGGCGGCGGCGGTGCGTCCGGTGGTGGCGGTGGCTACGACCAAGGCGGCGGCGGTGGTCGTGGCGGGTTCGACAACGACGACGAAATCCCGTTCTGAGTTTCGAAAGCGGCGTCTTGGAAAAGGCGCCGCTTTTCGTTTCGGAACTTTGACTTACCGCGCGGCCAAGGCGTCCGACAGCACACTACGGATCGCATCGCGCGGCACGTCGGCTGTGACGAACGCGTCGCCTATGCCGCGCGCCAGGATCAGGCGCAGCTGTCCATCCTGCACCTTCTTGTCCTGTGCCATCAGGTCCAGCAGCGCATCCGCATCCGGCAGGTCGCCGGGAATATCGGACAGGTCCCGCTTCATCCCCATATCGGCAAGATGTGCCCGCACGCGGCTGGGATCTTCCTGCGCACACAGACCCAGACGCGACGACAACTCGAACGCCAGAGCGCAGCCAATGGCGACGCCCTCGCCGTGCAACAGGCGGTCGGAGTAGCCGGTCGCGGCTTCAAGCGCATGACAGAAGGTGTGGCCAAGGTTCAAAAGCGCGCGGTCGCCCTGCTCGGTTTCGTCACGCGCCACGATATCGGCCTTCATCTGGACAGAGCGACGCACGGCTTCGGCCCGCGCGGCAGCATCGCCGGCGGCCAGCGCCGGGCCGTTCGCTTCCAGCCAGTCGAAGAACGCGGCGTCACCTAACAGCCCATATTTCGCGACTTCTCCGTAACCGGCCAGAAAATCGCGGGAGGTCAGCGTGCCCAGCGCGTCGATGTCGGCCAGCACCAATGCAGGTTGATGAAATGCGCCAATCAGGTTCTTGCCGCTCGTCGCGTTTACGCCGGTCTTGCCGCCGACCGAACTGTCGACCTGCGCCAACAGAGAGGTCGGGATCTGCACGAAACGCACACCGCGCCGCAGGATTGCGGCGGCGAAGCCCGCAAGATCGCCGATGACCCCGCCACCAAGGGCGATCACGATGTCGCGACGTTCGATCTTCTCGGCCAGCAGCCACTCGACGGTTTGGCCCAAGCGGTCCCACGATTTCGTGGACTCCCCAGCAGGCAACGCGAGTGAAACAGAGGCGATGCCAGCCTCTGCCAAGAAACTCTCCAGCGTCGCCAGATGCAGGCCCGCGACTGTCTCATCCGTCACGATGGCCACACGCGGGCGGGATAGGAGCGGCGCGATCTCTGCTCCGGCGCGCGTCAAAAGCCCTTGGCCGATACGCACATCGTAGCTGCGCTCTGCCAGTTCCACGCGGACCGTTTCCATCATGCGTCCTTTCGTTTCAACACGTCGGGCCGGGTCGCGATGACCTCTATCGTGCGTTCCGCCATCGCTTCGACCGACAGACCCTCTGCCGCCTCGACCCGCAGATCGGCGAGCGCATAGATCGGATCCCGCTCGGCGATCAGCGCCTCCAGTGTCGCGCGGGGATTGGCGGTACGCAGGAGTGGACGCGTGTCCTTGTGGCGCACTCGGGTCCACAGAAGCGCAGGATCGGCCTTGATCCAGAGGGCTACGCCGCGTTCGGTGATTGCGGTGCGGTTCGCCTGTGCCAGATAGGCCCCGCCGCCGGTGGACAGAATGCAGGGCGTGCCGACCAGCAGCCGCGACAGTACCTGGCTTTCCTTCTGACGAAAGAAAGCCTCGCCGTATTCCGCGAAGAGTTCAGGGATCGTGGCGTTGGCCGCGCGCTCGATCTCGGCGTCCGAATCAAGGAAGGGCACGCCCAGCATTCGGGCCACGGCGGTGCCGATGGCCGTTTTGCCGGCACCCATCATGCCGACCATGCACACGGTTTTCTTCAAGCCGGACATGGGCTGCGCGTGTTCCTGCCGCTGCGGATCAATTAGGGGCGTGAATGGCGTGATATTGCCGGAAAGACCAGATATAAACCGGCGGGAAGCCGCGCGACAGACGCAGGCGATGGCCGGGCAAACAGGAGCATCCAATGTTCACAGTGCTGAAGATCCTCGTAATTCTGGTGTTGATCGGGGGGCTGGCCTTTGTGGGGTTCGCCTATGTCGGAGACATGGAGCCGGAGCCGCAGGAGATGACCGTGCCCGTCGACCTGAATGCGAACTAGCGCGCTTTCCCTGATTTGGGCGGTGGCGGCAGGCTGTGTATCCGCGCAGGACGCCCCGCTATCGGCCATCGATTGGTTGTCGGACAGCGTCACGGCGCCGGTTGCTGTCGCCCCCCAGCGGCCCGAGCCGCCGGTGACGAGCTCTGCCGCGCCGGAAATGATCGTCGTGACACCGCTGGATCGCGTGGCACCGGACACCGTGGGGTTGGTCGCGCCGTCGGATGTGGGGCTGCCGGGAGATCTGTGGTCAGCGTCCTCTACTGACACGATCGCGCGTCAGTTGGCAGAGATGCGCACACCGCATAGTGCGGCCATGCAAGATTTATTGCACGATTTGCTGCGTGTTCAGGCGGAACCGCCGCGTGACAGCGCCGGGGGCGAAGCGTTCTTCCTCGCCCGCGTCGATGCGCTGCTGGCTTTGGGCCGGTTCGATATTGCCCGCGATCTGATGGCTCGTGCCGGATCGGAGGAACCCGCGATCTTTCGGCGCTGGTTCGACGTGACGCTTCTGACGGGCGGTGAGACGCGCGCCTGCGCGCGGATGCGCGCGCTGCCGGAAATCACGCCAACCTACCCTGCCCGTATCTTTTGTCTCGCACGATCCGGTGATTGGCCCGCTGCCGTCGTAACGCTGGAAACCGCGCGGGCGCTGGGGGTCACGACACCCGCAGAGACAGAACGCCTGACGCGCTTTTTGGACGATCGCAACGAAGGCGGCTTGTTGCCCCCTCCGTCACGTCCCACGCCATTGGATTTCTATCTGTATGAGGCGATGGGAGAGCCTTTGCGCACCCCATCCCTGCCCCTGCCCTTCGCCCATGCCGATCTGCGCCAGACCTCTGGCTGGAAGGCGCGGATCGAGGCGGGCGAGCGTCTGGCGCGCGCGGGTGCGATTGGGCACGACCGTCTGTGGGCGATCTACGCGGAACGGATGCCTGCCGCGTCGGGACAACTGTGGGACCGGGTCGAAGCGGTACAACGGCTGGACGTCGCGATGCGCAACGGCGATCCAACCGCCGTGACCGCAGCGCTTCCGGGCGCGTGGGAGGCCATGGCGCACGTCGATCTGCAACCCACGCTGGCGCGGCGCTATGCACCACGGCTGGTCCGCTTGCCACTGCAGGGGGATGTTGGCGATCTGGCGCAGCGCATGGCGCTGATGGCGGGCATAGAGGTCGAAGGGCTGGATGGTCCTTTGGCCGCACTGGCGAAGGGCGAGGTTCCCGAGGGCGATCCGACCGACCCAATGCTACTTGCCATCGCCGCCGGTCTGACCGACGGGCCGGATGCGGCGACAAAGGCTTTAGTGGCTGACGGACGAATGGGCGAAGCGCTCTTGCACGCGATCCGCTTGGTCGAGGAAGGGTCCAGCGGCAATCTGGATGCCCTGTCTGACGGGCTGGCCGATTTGCGCGCCGCCGGACAGGAAGACGCCGCGATGCGCGTTGCGATCGAGGCGTTGGTGATCGGGTGGCGCAGGTGAGCACGCCCGCGCGAATCGCCCTGTTTCTTGATGCGCAAAGTGCAGAGGCAGGGGCCGCGCAGAACACGCGGCTGGGCTATGCGCGCGATCTGGCGGATTTCTCGGACTGGCTTGCGGACACGCCACTGGAGGACGTCAGCCGCGACCGGATCGAAGGCTACCTGATCCATTGCGAGGCGCAGGGTCTGGCGCAGGCTACGCGCGCGCGGCGATTGTCGGCAATCAAGGGGCTGTTCCGATTCGCCTACGAGGAAGGCTGGCGCACCGACAATCCCGCGATCCGCATCAAGGGGCCGGGCCGCACGCGCCGCCTGCCGAAGACGCTGACGGTGGAAGAAGTAGATCGCCTGCTCGACGCCGCCCGCCGGACGGGACGGAGTGAGGCGGATCGACTGCGCAACACCTGCCTGATGGAACTGCTCTATGCGACAGGTATGCGCGTATCCGAACTGGTGGGTCTCCCGGTGCAGGCCGCCCGTGGCGATCCAAGGCTTCTGCTGGTACTGGGCAAAGGCGGCAAAGAGCGGATGGTGCCCCTGACCCCCGGCGCGCGGGACGCTCTGGCGGTTTGGCTGGTGCTGCGGGACGAGGCGGAAAATCCGAAGAACCCATCGCGTCATCTGTTCCCCTCTACCGGCAAGGCCGGGCATCTGACCCGGCACCGCTTCTTCCAGATCATCAAGGACATCGCGCTGGAAGCGGGCGTCGATCCCGCCCGCGTGACACCCCACGTGTTGCGCCACGCCTTCGCCACGCACCTGTTGGCAGGCGGCGCGGACCTGATGGCGATACAGGCGCTTTTGGGCCACGCGGATGTGGCAACGACGGAAATCTACACCCATGTTCTGGAAGAAAGGCTGCGCGATTTGGTGCTGGAGCATCACCCATTGGCCAAAGGCTGACTGGACAGCGCGCGCTTGCGCATCATAACGGACCTTATGGAAAACACATCACTGCTGGACGCCGCCTTCTGGACCTCTGCCGGGGCCATTCTGTTTCTTCTGATCTGCTCGGGCTTCTTCTCGGGATCAGAGACCGCGCTGACCGCCGCATCGCGGGGCAAGCTGCGCGCGCAGGCCGACAAGGGCAGCAGCGGCGCCCAGCGCGCGCTCAAGATCACCGAAGATAACGAGCGGCTGATCGGCTCTGTCCTGTTGGGCAACAACCTTGTGAACATCCTCGCCACGTCGCTGGCGACGGCGATGTTCACGCGCCTTTTCGGCGAATCAGGCGTGGCGATGGCGACTCTGGTGATGACGCTGCTGGTGCTGATCTTTGCCGAGGTCCTGCCGAAGACCTACGCGATCACCAACGCCGAAACCGCTGCGGCGCGTGTGTCTGCCCCTATCGCGCTGGTCGTGAAGATCTTCGCGCCCGTGGTCAGTCTCGTGCGGATGCTGGTGCGCCTGATCCTGCGCGCCTTCGGTGTGCAGACTGACCCCGACAGCCAGATCCTGGCCGTGCGTGAGGAAATCGAGGGCGCTCTGAACCTTGGTCATTCGGAAGGCGTCGTGGAAAAGGAAGACCGCGACCGCATTCTTGGCGCGCTCGATCTGGGGGAACGGACGGTGGAAGAGATCATGCTTCACCGCTCGAAGATCGAGATGCTGAACGCCGACGATCCGCCCGCCGAACTGCTGAAGCAATGCCTTGATAGCCCGCACACGCGCCTCCCAGTCTATCGTGAGGGGCATGAGAACATCATTGGCGTCATTCACGCCAAGGACCTGCTGCGCGCCATGTACGCCCGCCGCGCCGCCGCCGATGCGACCGGCGATCCGCTGGCGGATTTCGACATCGCCGAGGTCGCGATGCCCCCCTATTTCGTACCTGAAGTCACCACGCTGGACGACCAGATGCGCCAGTTCCTGCGCCGCCACACGCATTTCGCGCTGGTGGTGGACGAATACGGCGCATTGCAGGGTCTGATCACGCTGGAAGACATCCTGGAAGAGATCGTGGGTGAGATCACCGACGAGTTCGATTTGGACACGCAGGCGCCCTACCGCCGCGTCGATAATGGCGATTATATCGTCGATGGTTCCATGACGATCCGCGATCTGAACCGCGCGGCCGATTGGTCTTTGCCAGACGAAGAAGCGAACACGGTGGCCGGTTTGGTCATCCACGAAGCGCAGACGATCCCAACGCAGGGACAGGTCTTCAGCTTCCACGGCTTCCGGTTCGAGGTGATGAACCGCGTGGACAACCGCATCACCCGCCTGCGCATCCGTCCGCTGTGACGCACCCCTATCTGGACGCCCCCGGCCCCATCGCCTTTTCCCATCGTGGCGCGGCAGAGGGCTGTGCAGAGAACAGCGCAGAGGCTGTCGATGCGGCGGTGGCACTTGGCTACCACTATGTGGAGACGGACGTGCATGCGACGCGCGATGGCGTGGCGGTGTTGTTCCATGATGACGACTGCACCCGTTTGTTGGGGCGGGATGGCTGCGTGGCGGACTACGATTGGTCCGACTTGCAACAGGCCGAGTTGATCGGCGGCGGGCGGATGGCGCGGCTGGACGATGTGCTGTCCGACCACCCCGAACTGCGTCTGAACATTGATGCGAAGACGGACGATGTGGTCGGGCCGATGGGCGATGCCATTGCGCCGCATCTGGACCGGGTGCTTGCGGCCTCGTTCGACATCGCGCGCGTCCAGAAATTGCGGGACCGCTTCGGCGACGCGCTGTGCTGGTCGCCGTCGTCCGGGGGCGTGGCGCGTTTGTGGGCGGCTGGCTGGGGTGCGCCGTTGATGGGCGATGCCGCCCCGGCCTATCAGGTGCCGACCCACTGGAACGGCATCCCGCTGGTCACGAAGCGGGTCCTCCGCGCGGCGAAGCGTCACGGCGCGCAGGTACATGTTTGGACGATCGACGATCCGGCGCAGATGAACGCCCTGCTGGATCTTGGCGTGCATGGCCTTATGACGGACGAGCCCCGCGTGCTGCGCTACGTGATGGTCGCGCGCGGTCAGTGGCCGACGCTACGCTGAGCGCATCGCGGTGAGCAATTCGCCCAACCGTGCGGTGGGGTATTCGGCCGTCCAGATTTCTTCACCGAACGCCACGAAATCCGCGCGGGTAGAAAGACGGGCCAACGCCTCTTCGTCCAGCGCGCCCTCGGCCACCACGGGCACCTCGATCACCTCTGACCACCATTGGAACAGCTCGTCATTCGGCTTTTCCTCGCCCAGATCGGCGCCACCCACGGGGCCGAAGCTGACGTAATCGGCCCCCATCTCTCCGGCGTTCATGCCGTCGTGGCGCGAGGCTCCGCAAAACGCGCCGACGATGGCGTCCGCGCCCAAATCGGCGCGCGCCTTCTTCACCGAGCGAGAGCCGTCCGTCAGGTGAACCCCATCCAGACCGGCGCGCTCGGCCAGTTTCCAATGATCGCTCATCACCAATGCCACGTCGCGCGGTTCGGTCACCGCGCGCAGGGCATCGGCAGCGCGCATCAGGCGATCTTCGTCCCGCGACGCCAGATCAAGGCGCAGGCAGGCGACGGCGTGGGTGTCCAGAAGCGCGCCAAGCGCGTCCACGAAATCCGTGTCGAAGGTGGGCGGCGTGATCAGATACAGTTGCGGCAGATCGTCGGACGTGTCGGACATGGGAAGGCTCCTTGCGCTTGGCCGCCTTCTAGCGGTGCGACGCGCGGTTGACCATGCTGGACGGGGCCGCGACGGACGTCTAGGACGCGGCCCATGTTTCAGACCCCCCGCGTGATCCTCGTGCGCCCCCAGATGGGCGAGAATATCGGCGCCGCCGCGCGCGCGATGATGAACTTCGGACTGTCGGACATGGCGCTGGTCTCACCGCGGGACGGTTGGCCGAACGCACGTGCGACCGCGATGGCCTCTGGCGCGACGCCGGTGCTGGATCAGGCCCGGCTGGCGGGCAGCATTGCCGAAGCGGCAGAGGGCGTGGATTACCTGTTCGCCACCACCGCCCGCACGCGCGACATGGTCAAGCCTGTGTTCGAGCCGGAAAGCGCGATGGCCGAAGCCCGTCGCATGATCGGCGAAGGCCGCCGTGTGGGCATTCTGTTCGGGCCAGAGCGCGCGGGACTCGAAAACGACGACGTGGCGCAGGCGAATGCCGTGGTAACGGTGCCGGTGAACCCCGATTTTCCGTCCCTGAACCTTGCGCAATGCGTGCTGCTGATGGGGTATGAATGGCGGCGCGGCGCGGTTGAGCCCACTACGCAGGACGCGCCGGAACTCGCGGATAATGCAGCCGTGGACCGCTGGGCCGAACACTGGAACGAGAGGCTGGATACCGCGGGCTTCTTTCATCCGCCCGAAAAGGCGGCCCATATGAAGCGCAGCTTTCGCAACCTGTGGTCGCGGATGCCGCTGACGGGCCTTGATGTGCAGCTTCTGCACGGGGCCTTGCGCCAATTGGTGCGACCCAAGGACGACTTGTGAGCGCCCGCGCAGGGGCTTAGCTGACGGATGACCAACAAGGGGACGGGAATGGCCCAACGATCCATCTTCCAAGAGGTCGGCGACACGCCGGAGAAACCCGCGCCCAAGGGCGGCATGATCGACGCGCGGCCCAGGGGCGCGCGCAAGGCGGTGCGGGCGTGGCTGTTCGTGCTGTTCGCGCTGGTCGTCGTGATGATCGCCGTGGGCGGGCTGACACGACTGACCGATAGCGGCCTCGCGATCACCGAATGGGCGCCGGTGACGGGGGCTGTTCCGCCCCTGAACGCCGAAGACTGGCAGTCCGAATTCGACGCCTACCGCCAGATCCCCGAATACCAGCTACAGAACGCGGGCATGACGCTGGCGGAGTTCAAGACGATCTATTGGTGGGAATGGGGCCACCGGCAACTGGGCCGGGTCATTGGTCTTGTCTGGGCACTTGGCTTCTTCGGCTTCCTTCTGACCCGCCGCATCCCGCCGGGCTGGACCGGGCGGCTGCTGCTGCTGGGCGGCTTGGGTGGCTTACAGGGCGCGATCGGTTGGTGGATGGTGTCCTCTGGCCTGACGGGCACGATGCTGGATGTGGCGTCCTACAGGCTGGCCACGCACCTTGGGCTGGCCTTCGTGATCCTTGGCTTGATCGCGTGGTTCGCGCTGCATCTGTCGCGCAGCGAGGCAGAGCTTTTGCAGGCGCGGCGCAATCGCGAGGCGACGTTGATGTCGCTAGGCGGTGTTCTGGTGGCGCTGACCTTCGGCCAGATCCTCATGGGCGCGCTGGTCGCGGGGATTGACGCAGGGCGCAACTACATCGACTGGCCGCTGATGGCCGGTGGCTTCCTGCCGCCCGATCCGTTCCAGATCGAGCCGCTGTGGCGCAACTTCTTCGAGAACGACGGCCTTGTGCAGTTCATCCACCGCATGTGGGCCTATGCGCTGGCGGCGTTCGGTCTGTTCGTCTTCTGGCGCGCCCGCCGCTCGCCCCTGACGGCGACACGTGGCGCCTACACTGTCGTCATCGCGGTGATGGCGCTGCAGGTGCTGCTGGGCATCGTAACGGTGATGTATTCGGCCCCGTGGACCCTGGCGATCCTCCACCAGTTCACCGCCGTGGTGCTGTGGGTTGTCGTCCTGCGCGCACGTCACCAGACGGCCTTCCCGAAACCCCAATCGCTGAGAGCAACATGACCGCATTCGATGACCTGATGGCGCATCAGCGCGAAACGGAAGCGCTGGGACAGATCGCGGGCCGCTTGAGCTGGGATCAGGAAACCGTGATGCCGCGCGGCTCTGCCGATCAGCGGGCCGAGGAGATGGGCGTGATGGAGGGGCTTCTGCACGCCCGCCGTACCGACCCGCGGATCGGCGAATGGTTGGATAAGGCGCAGGCGCCGGATGCCGCTGGTGAAGCGTCGTTGCGCCTGATCCGCCGCAGTTTCGAGCGGACGGCAAGGGTGCCCGCCCGGCTGGCAACCGAACTGGCCCGCGTCACCTCCAAAGCGCAGGGCCAATGGGCCGAGGCGCGCGCGGCCGATGACTTCGCCGCCTTTGCCCCGGTGCTCGCGCAGGTCGTGGCGTTGAAGCGAGAGGAAGCGGCGGCACTGGCCGACGGCGGCGATCTGTATGATGCGCTGCTGGACGATTATGAGCCCGGCGCGACAGCGAAGAGCCTGTCGGCGATGTTCGACGCACTGCGCCCGCGGCTGATGGCCCTGCGCGACCGCGCGCTGGGTGCGCCCACGCCGCCCTCTGCCCTGCCCGGCACCTTCGACCCCAAAGTGCAGATGCACCTGACCCGCAAGCTGGCTATCGCTTTCGGCTATGACATGAATCGTGGCCGGATCGACCGGGCGGTGCATCCGTTCAGCTCCGGCTCTGGTCGGGACGTGCGCATCACCACGCGCACCGACCCCGCCGATCCGTTCAACTGCCTGTATTCGACGATCCACGAGGTCGGCCACGCGACCTACGAGCAGAATATCGATGACGCCTACCTGTTCACACCGCTTGGCGGCGGTGTGTCGATGGGCGTGCACGAAAGCCAAAGCCGCATCTATGAGAACCAGTTGGCCCGGTCAGAGCCGTTTTGCGGTTGGCTGTTTGGCCAGATGACCGAGGCCTTCGGTGATCTGGGTGTGTCCGAGCGGGAGTTCTTCCGCACCGTGAACCGACTGCACAAAGGCTTCATCCGCACGGAATCGGACGAGGTGCAGTACAACCTGCACGTCCTTCTGCGCTTCGATCTGGAACGCAGCATGATCGCCGGGGATCTGGACCCCGCCGACCTGGAAGGCGCGTGGAACGAGCGGTTCGAGGCTGATTTCGGTTACCGGCCAGAGCGTGCGTCGCAAGGGTGCTTGCAGGATGTGCATTGGTCCGTAGGCCTGTTCGGCTATTTCCCGACCTACACGCTGGGCAATGTCTACGCGGGTTGCCTGAACGCGGCGATGCGCGCCGATCTGCCGGATTTGGATGCCGCGCTTGCGAATGGCGATCCCTCACCCGCCACGGCATGGTTGCGCGACAAGGTGCAGGTGCACGGCGGGCTGTATCAGCCGCGCGAGGTCATCACGCGCGCTTGCGGGTTCGAGCCATCAGAGGCTCCGCTGCTCGACTATCTAGAGGCGAAGTTCGGCGCGATCTACGGCTAGGGTTGCGCCTTCGCGCTCTCGAAGCCCGCACGGACTGCAGTCTCGCACGCGCGCGCCAAGGTCTTGCGGTCGCCCGCGTCGGCGACGTTCACGGGCGCATGGCGGATCACCTGCACACGCCCCTGCCGCCCCGTCGCCAACACTTTCAGTAGATTGCGCCCGAAATCCATCTCTCCCCACCAGCCGTAGTAGCGCGGCGCTGCGCCTTTCGGCGGGTGGTAGGCGACCGTCAGCGGTTGCACTTGCAGGCCCGGCACATCCGCGAAGAAGGCCGAGAACAGCGTCGTCTTGAACGGCAGCACGCGCTGGTTGTCGGTGGATGTGCCCTCTGGGAAGAACAGCAGACGGTGGCCCATCGCCAGCCGGTCGCGGATCAGGGCGGTCTGAACCGCGGCCTCTTTCCGATCACGGCGGATGAAGACGGTGCCGGTCGCCTTCGCCAGAAGACCGATACCGGGCCAGCCCGCGACCTCTGCCTTTGAGACGAAATACAGCGGCGCGTCGGCGTTCAGCACGAAGATGTCGAGCCATGAGGAATGGTTCGCGACCAAGGCTCCGGGGCCCGTCATGCGTGGGCCGGATACATCCCGCCGCAAGCCCATGATCGCCAGTGCGCCCCGGCATACGGCGACGGTGATCCACGGGGTGTAGGGCCGACGCGCGCCATAGATGGGCCGCTCGATCAGGCGCGCAAACATATGCACCGCCAGCATCCCGAACACCCAGATCGCCAGTGGCACCCCGCGCAAGACCGCCAGCGCGTAGCCCGCAGAGCCGATCCGCACCCGGTCGGGTGGCGTGTCCGACACCCAGGTCATCCGCGTGGCTTCAGGTAGATGGCCCGCGCCCGTTCGGACAGGCGCGCGGTATCCATGACAAGGCAGACGTCGGTGGTGTTGAAGTGCCGGTCCACCCACGCCCCTTCCCCGACAACGCCGCCGAGTCGCAGGTACCCCTTGATCAGGGCCGGAACGGCACGCATGGCGGCGGCGCGGTCATAGCTGCCATCCGGCAAACGATCCATCGACACGGCCTGCGGTGCGCGTGCGGTCACGCGGCATTCGGGTGGGGCAAGGTGGCGGTGGTGCAGGATCGAAAGCGGCGCGGCCAGTGCATCCACATCCGTTCCGTGGAACGACGCGACGCCGAACAGCGTGTCGATCCCGGCCTCTTCCACATGGGCGGCAAGGCCCGACCACATATGAAACATCGCCGCCCCACCCCGGTAGTCGGGATGAAGACACGAACGCCCAAGCTCCAGAAGGCGGCGGCCAGAGGCGCGCAGGGGAGCAAGATCGTACTCGGTTTCAGAGTAGAAGCGGCCGGCCTGCGCGGCGCTGTCCTGGTCAAGCAAGCGGTAGACGCCGACGACGCGGTCGCCCTCGGTGCGGGCCATATCGCGCAGGATCAGGTGGGTGCACAGGGCGTCGAATGGATCGCTCTCACGGCCCGCGGCGTGATCCACGCCTGCACCTTGTCCGCCCAGTTCAGTTACGAAGACCGTGTAGCGCAACGCCTGCGCCGCAGCGATCTGGTCGGGATCGCGCGTCAGGATCAGGTCGAAATCGGGCGTATGCGTCACGGAAGCGCGGCTCTGGTTGGGTGGGCGCTGTCTAGGATGCGCCTGCGCTTTAGGCAACAGATGGACGGTCGCCTGCGTCTTGACGATTTGTTAACTTCGATCACACAACCATGACGGTATCAATCGAACACAGCGATCAATGCCACCCGAGAGCCATCAATGACCACCTTCCCCTCGTCGCGAAACATCACGGTCACGATACCGCCGATGTTGGACTGCACCTGCCCATCACCCCAATCGGGACGGTCGGGGTGGCGCACGATCATGCCCGGCTCCAACAATGCATTCATCGAATTCACGTCGATCTCCCCTGATTTAGAGCCTTTTGCATGACTCAATCCGACCTTAGCGCGCTGATCGGATCGCGCATCTGCCACGACCTGATTTCACCCCTAGGGGCCATCGGCAACGGATTGGAATTGTTGCAGATGTCGGGCGTCGGTGACAGCCCGGAAATGGCATTGATCCGCGATTCGGTCGAGACGGCGAATGCGCGCGTGCGGTTGTTCCGCATCGCTTTCGGGGCAGCGGCACCAGATCAACGGATCGGATGGCCAGAGGTGGCACAGGGTGTACAAGGCTTTGCGGATCGCAAACTGACAGTCGAATGGACGCCGATGTCAGAGATGTCGCGTGCAGAGGCGCGGCTTGGCCTGCTGCTGCTGATGTGTGCCGAAACATTGATGCCGCGCGGCGGATCCGCTCGCGTGAGGCATCAGCCGATGGGCGTCGAAATGACGGGCGAACGCTTCCGTCCCGAGCCGGAGTTTTTGGGACCACTGACTGACAGTAGCATAGATCCGCCCGCGTCAGAGGTGCACTTTACCCTCGCCCGCCGCGCCGCATCACAGCTGGGCCGACGGATTGAGATTCAATCGGGCGACGGCACCATGACGCTGACGGCCGTTTAGCGCACCTCGCCGACGCCGCGCACCTTGTACTTGAAAGAGGTCAGCTGCTCTGCCCCAACCGGCCCGCGCGCGTGCAGGCGGCCCGTGGCGATGCCGATCTCTGCGCCCATGCCGAACTCTCCGCCATCGGCGAATTGGGTCGAGGCGTTGACCATGACAATAGCGCTGTCCACCGAGTTCAGGAAATGCTCAGCCGCATCGGCGTTGCCGGTGACGATGCAGTCGGTGTGGTCCGAGCCATGGGTGCGGATATGTTCGATCGCGCCGTCGATATCCGGAACGGTACGCGCAGCGACGATCATGTCCAGATATTCACGGCCCCAATCCTCGGATGTGGCAGGAACCGTGCCCTCGACCTGCGCCAACCTTTCGTCAGCGCGCACCTCGACGCCCGCTTCCAGCAGTGCGCGGATCACGCCCTGACCGATGGTGTCGGCCACATCTTCATGGATCAGCAGGCACTCGGCGGCACCACAGATGCCGGTGCGCCGGGTCTTGGCGTTCAGCACGATTCTCAACGCCATTTCGGGCTCGGCGTCCTTGTCGATGTAGATGTGAACGATGCCTTCGAGGTGGGCAAAGACGGGCACGCGCGCGTCACGCTTGATCAGGCCGACCAAACCCTTGCCGCCGCGCGGGACGATCACGTCGATGGTTTCGGTCATCGTCAGCATCTCTGCCACTGCCGCGCGGTCGCGGGTCGGGACAAGCTGGATCGCGTCTTCGGGCAAGCCAGCTTCGCGCAAACCTTCGGTCAGGCAAGCATGGATCGCGCCCGACGAGTGGAAGCTTTCAGAGCCGCCGCGCAGGATGACCGCGTTGCCGGACTTCAGGCAAAGCGCACCGGCATCCGCCGTCACGTTGGGACGCGATTCATAGATCACGCCGACAACGCCCAAAGGCGTGCGCACACGTTGAATCGACAAACCGTTGTCCGGCGTCCACTCATCAAGTACTGCGCCCACGGGATCATTCTGCGCCGCAACAGCACGCAGAGCGTCGGCGATGGAGGCCACGCGCGCCTCGTCCAGCATCAGGCGATCCAGCATCGCCGGGCTCAGGCCCTTGTCGCGTCCGAACGCCATGTCTTTTTGGTTGGCCGCGATAACGTCTGCCGTCCGCTTCTCCAGCATGTCGGCGGCGTGTTCCAACGCCTGCCGTTTTGCTTTCGGATCAGCCGTGGCAAGGAGCGTCGCCGCCGCGCGGGCGCGTGCGCCAATGTCTGCCATCAGGGCGGGAATGTCGTTCTGGGTGCTCATGTCGTTCATCGAAACCTCCTGTCGGGGTTGATTAAATGGCCATGTCGTCACGGTGGACGAGCGAAGAGCGACCCGGATAGCCGAGGATCGCTTCGATCTCGTCTGATCGGTGGCCAGCAATGGCGCGGGCGTGGGCGGCGCTGTAGCGCACCAATCCCATGCCAAGGGCGTGACCGTCGGCCTGTTGAATGGTCACGGGATCGCCACGCTCGAATGTGCCGGTTACCTGTGTGACGCCTGCGGGTAGCAGAGAGTTCCCGGCCTTCAGCGCAGAAACCGCGCCCTTGTCCAACGTCAGCGCGCCCTGCGGCTTCATCGCAAGAATCCAGGCCTTCCGCGCCAGAACCGGGTCGACGACCGGCAGGAACCACGATGCGCGTGCGCCTTTTTCAAGCGCGGTCAAAGGGTTGTCGACCATTCCTGACGTGATGCACAAAGCGCAGCCAGAGCTGGTCGCGGTGCGGGCAGCCACAAGCTTTGTCCGCATCCCGCCTTTCGACAGGCCCGATACAGGGTCGCCTGCCATATCCTCGATCTCTTGTGTGATCGTTTCAACTTCGGGCAAATGGCGCGCGCTGGGGTCGCTTTGCGGGTTCGACGTGTAAAGACCGTCCACATCCGAGAGCAGCACCAACTGATCTGCGCCCACTGTCACGGCGATCTGCGCGGCAAGCCGGTCATTATCGCCGAAGCGGATTTCGTCGGTGGCGACGGTGTCGTTCTCGTTCACGATGGGCACAGCGCCTAGCTTCAGCAGGGCCGTCAACGTGCCGCGCGCGTTCAGGTAGCGGCGGCGGTCGGCGGTATCGTCCAGCGTCAGCAGCACTTGTGCGGCGGTCAGGCCATGGGGGGCGAGTGCCACTTCATAGGCGCGGGCCAAGCTGATCTGACCGGCGGCCGCGGCGGCGCGGGATTGCTCCAAGGGCAGCGCACCGCGGCGGGCCAACCCAAGCAAGCCGCGCCCCAAGGCGACGGCGCCGGAAGAGACCAGCACGACTTCCGTGCCGTTCGCCCGTAGACGCGCCACATCGGCGCAGACGCTTTCCAGCCACTCATGCTGCATCGCACCGGTTTCGGCGTCTACCAGCAAGGCCGAGCCAATCTTTACGACCAGACGCTTGGCGTCGGTGATGTTTAGGGTTGCCATGTTCCGTCCTCTGGCGTTTCGCGGCGGCGCAGTTTGTCTTCCGATATCTGCGCGCGCAAGGCTCGCAACACATCCGTCACGCCTTCACGCGACACGCCGGACATCAGGTGGACGGGGCCCGCCACTTCTTCCAGCGTCTCGCGTATGAAGGCGCGCTCTTCATCGTCGAGCGCGTCGATCTTGTTCAGCGCCGTTACGCGCGGCTTATCGGCCAGTGCGCCGCCGTATTCTTCCAATTCGGTGATGACGGTGCGCCAATCGCCCGCCGGATCACCACTTGTTCCGTCCACCAAATGCAGCAACACGGCACATCGTTCCACGTGGCCAAGGAACCGGTCACCAATACCCTTGCCCTCATGCGCGCCAGCAATCAGGCCGGGGATGTCGGCGATCAGGAATTCGGTATCGTCCACGCCGACGACGCCCAAGTTGGGGTGCAACGTGGTGAAGGGATAGTCCGCGATCTTGGGCCGGGCGTTCGACGTTGCCGCAAGGAAAGTGGATTTGCCCGCGTTCGGCAGGCCCAGAAGGCCTGCGTCAGCGATCAGCTTGAGGCGCAGCCAGATGGTGCGTTCGATGCCTGGCAGACCGGGGTTCGCCTTGCGCGGCGCCCGGTTGATGGACGACTTGAAGCGCAGGTTGCCCCAGCCACCATTGCCGCCTTCGGCCAGAACGACGCGCTGACCGACCTCTGTCATGTCGGCGATCACAGTTTCTTTGTCTTCGTCCAGGATTTCGGTGCCAACGGGCACGCGCAGCACGATGTCGGCCCCACTGGCGCCCGTCTTTTGCGCCCCCATGCCGCCCTGCCCGCTTTTGGCGAAGAAGTGCTGCTGGTAGCGAAAGTCGATCAGGGTGTTCAGGCCGTCCACTGCCTCGACCACCACGTCGCCGCCCTTACCGCCGTCCCCACCGTCGGGGCCACCGAATTCGATATACTTCTCACGCCGGAACGACGCGGCACCGGATCCGCCGGAGCCGGATCGGATGTAGACTTTGGCGAGATCGAGAAACTTCATGCGCGTGCCCTATAGGGTTGTTCGGTGCGGCTCAACCGTCGCCAGTCGGCGCGGCTAAGGGTCAGGACGGCGGATTGGCAGTCTTGGTTGAGCGCGCGGTAATAGTCGGTGCGTTGGCCTACAACGCGGAATCCCAGTTTGGCCAACACCCGCGCAGAGCGTTCGTTCCCGACCATGTGGCGCGCGCCAAGGCTGCGGCGGGTGGGATCGGCGAAGGCGGCATCACGTGCGGCGCGACCCGCTTCGGTCAGGTAGCCGCGACCCCAGCGGTCGCGGGCGATCCAGTAGCCCAATTCGGGCCGGATAGAGACCACGCCGCATAAGCCTGCATCATCGCAGATTGCCCAAGTGACGCGCGGCTCGACCGCCTTCGACGATAGAAACGCGTCGGCGTCGGCGCGTGTGTAGGGAAACGGGACGACCGACAGCCAGCGCGCCACGTCAAGGTTGTTGGCACCATGCTCAATGGCCTCTGCATCGTCGGCGCGCAGGGGGCGCAGGACCAGTCGATCCGTGCGCAATGTGGCGATATCCCGGATCATCGCGGCACCAGCACCCAAGCGACGGAGGCGACGGTGAGGAGCGCCAGAGTCACCATCAGAACTCGCTCATATCGTGTACCCGCGACCGTGGCAGCGACGGCTTGGCCCGCGCCCGCCCAGATCGGGTGCAGCATGCACTGCATCGCGAAAAGGCAGGCCGCGATGGTGGCGGTCGCCTGCAGCGCCGGCGTGCCTGGATCTGTGAAGGCGGTGAAGCCGGTGGCGATCATCGCCCAGGCCTTGGGGTTCAGCGGATGCACGATCAGACCGGCGATGATGCCCGGCACGTCGCCGCCCTGCCCCGGTTGCAGCCGCATCCGCGCCACGCGCCACGCCAACCAGCAGATATAGGCGGCAGAGGCGAACTTCAGCACGGTGAACAGCAGCGGCACCGATTGCGCCAGCGACATCAGCCCAAATCCGATAGGCCAGATGATCAGTTGTTTGCCCAGCACCACTCCCGCCACGAAGGGCAGCGCGCGGCGCAGACCATGCGCGGCCCCCGTCGCCAGAAGCGCCATGTTCGCTGGACCGGGTGTGCCCACCTGGCTGGCCGCGAAGATAAGGAAGGAAGCGACGGCGACGCCCATGATGGCCCTTGCCCGAAAAACGAAAAAGGGGACCGGCCTGCGCCGATCCCCCATGATCTTGACGGAAGCGCGCTTTACTCGGCGGCTTCGGCCTTCGGCAGCACGGACACGAAGGTCCGGCCCTTGAGGCCCTTGTGGAACGTCACGTGACCGCCTTCGGTCGCGAAGATCGTGTGGTCGCGGCCAAGGCCTACGCCCTCACCCGGCCACCACTTGGTACCGCGCTGGCGGATGATGATGTTGCCGGGGATCACGGCCTCACCACCGAACTTCTTGACGCCAAGACGGCGTCCGGCGGAGTCGCGACCGTTGCGGCTGGAACCGCCTGCCTTTTTATGTGCCATTCGGTGTTACTCCTTCTCAGCGTTGAATTGCGTGGCCTGGGCGATCCAGTCGTCGCGCTGGATGCGGCCTTTGAACGAAAGCTGGTCATCCATGTAGGCAATCTCTTCGTCGCCCCAAGCCATAATCTGGTCAAAGTGATACACACCGATGGCGTGCAGCTTCTTCTCGATGACCGGACCAACACCGGAGATGCGGGTCAGATCGTCAGCCGCGCCATCGCGCGGCTCGGTCAGCAGGTTGCCCGGCTTGGACGTTGCACCACCGTCTGTGGCCTCCGTTTTCGCGGCGACCTTTTCTTCCGCACCGCCGGCAGCGACGCGCTTCTTCATCTCGGCCTGACCAGACCGGTTCTTGACGTAATCGCCCTTGTCCGCCTGAACGCCGGTCCAGCCAGCGATCCCGGCACCGACGGCTTCCTTGATGCCGGACTTGTCCGCGCCGGATTCTAGAATGTCGCCGATGCGTAAAAGCGTCAGCTGCTGGCGGTGGCCCTTCGTGCGTTTCGAGCCGTGCTTACGGCGGCGCTTGACGAAGTGGATAACCTTTTCGCCCTTGATCTGTTCGATCACTTCGGCCTGAACGCCCGCGCCTTCGACGAGGGGAGCACCGATCGTGGAACCGACCATAAGGACTTCGTTGAACTGGATTTTCTCACCGGCATCGGCGGCGAGCTTCTCGACGCGCAGCACATCGCCCGATTGGACGCGATACTGCTTGCCGCCGGTCTTGAGGACCGCAAACATGGGCTTCTTCCTTTTTATCCCGCGTCCTGTGGTCCCGTTTCCGGCGTTCGTCGGGGTCTGACCCCCACCTCGGACAGCGCGCCTTCGGATCAAGGCGTCATTGCATAAGCCCCGCAGCGGGATCGTCCCGCTCGGGTGGGCGCGATATGCGGTGTGGCGCGCGCTGTGTCAAGGGCGCAGGCTAGATATCCTCGCCGTCCATGAACCGTGCAGCAGCGCGGCCCAGATCGTATGAGATATCCGTGTAAAGCGCATCGAAGGCTGCGAAGATGGCGGCGTTCAGAGCCTGACCGCGCTCGGTCTCTCCTAGATCGACGTAGTCTTGAAGAACGTCATCATCCAGCGGTGCGTAAGCGAGGCCGAGGTATCCATACAGCCATTCCGTCGTCTCATCACGGATCTCGGGGGCCTGCGCGTAAACGTCAGAGATGATCTGAGCCTCGGTCAACTGCCCGCCCATGGCACCGCCGTCCGACAGGCCGGTCAGGAAGGCGAAGTTTGAGTTCATCGCACCGGAGACGTTCTGTTCGATCAGATCGTTCGCCTCGATGAAGCGGGTCAACTGGTCCAGGCGGTCCGGATCGACGTCTTCAATGGCGTCCCGCGCGGCGTCTTCCACGTCTTGATCGGTCATCGCGCGCCGGGCTTCGACTTCCAGCTCGACGATCTGGGCGCCGGGATCGGAGTTGAAATACTCGGTAAGGATGGCGGCGTCGTCCGCGTCGATCCGATCCTCGAAATCGGACCGCATCCGTTCGGTCATACGCCGGGTGTCATAGATCGCGGCAACGGCCTGCTCCCAGCCCGCGCCCCCCTGCCCGGCCAGCAGGTCTGCGTCGATGTCCGCGCCATACGCCACGCCTTCATCGCGCATGATCTCAAGGACCTCACCCAATCGCAGCACGTCGAACAGAGAAGACTGCTGCTGCGCCCAGGCAGGCACGGCAAGCGGAAGGGTCGCAAGGACAATAGCGGCTCGCAGCATGTAGACGGTTCCCGACATGGTTGGCTGCTTCGATATCTAGACGCTTTGCGCGGAATCGCAACGCAAGCACGCACCACCCCTTGCATCGCCCCACACACCCGTCTATCAGCCCGCCTGTCCCCGCGGAGAGGTGCCGGAGTGGTCGAACGGGGCGGTCTCGAAAACCGTTGAGCCTGCAAGGGTTCCCAGGGTTCGAATCCCTGTCTCTCCGCCATTATCTAGATTTTCGGGCTACTCAACCCACTGAAAAGTCACGTTAACTGCCACTTTCCGGATCGGCCTGCGGTAGCGCGTATACTTTCTGGGTTACATTCCGGGTTACAAATTGGGATACTTGATCCGCCGGGAACGCTCGGCGCGTTTGGAGCTATCCCGCCATGTCCATCATCAAGCGCGGTAAGCGCCTGTCCCTCTACCGACGCGTGCCGTCGCAGTATGCTGCCGTGGACAAACGCACATTCGTGAAAATGAGCCTGGGGACTGACAGCTACGAGCTTGCGGAAGCCAAGGCTCCGGCGATCTGGCAACAGCTTGTTGAGGGATGGGAAGCCAAGCTGGCCGGTGAGGACGCTGATGCGGAGCGGGCTTTTGAGGCCGCACAGAAGCTGGCGGTAGCGCGTGGCTTTCGATACCTGCATCGTGCCTAGGTCGCCGACCTACCGATCGAAGATCTGATGGCCCGTGTGGAAGCGGTGACCACCAACCGGCCCCGTGGTGGCCCTGTTGACCGCCTTGAGACGGCAGCGGTGCTGGGAGGCGTAGACGCGCCCAAGATCAGCCTGACTAAAGCGCTGGATGCCTATTGGACGCTAACCAAGGACAAGACACTGGGCAAGAGCGAAGACCAGCTTCGACGGTGGCGCAATCCTCGGGTGAAGGCGGTAAAAAATTTGGTGGGCGTCATCGGTGATAAATCGCTTGAAGAAGTGACTGGCGACGACATGCTAGAGTTTCGCGACTGGTGGATGGAGCGGATTGAGCGCGAGGGTCTGACGCCGAACTCGGGCAACAAATATCTGATCCACATTGGCGACGTAATGAAAACAGTGAATCGGATGAAGCGGCTCGGTCTGGTCCTGCCTCGGCTTTGTTGCGCAAAGGAGGTGAGGGGCGCACTTCCCCTTTCCCCAGACGCACTTATCCCACGGGCTCGGTGACAGGTATGCCGAGCGCGGTGTAGCCGTTCAGGACGGCAGCGCGGATCTGGAGCTCGGCGACTTGGCGATCGAAGTCGCGTGCCATGAGGCTCTGCCCCAGCAGCTTCACGCAATGCATCTTCGTCTCGGCGCGGCTTCGGCGGTGATAGCCGGTCCATTTTCGCCAGATGGCGCGGCCGAGGTATCTCGAGGCGCGCAGAGCCTCGTTCCGGGCGATGGCCCCCGCGGTCGACGGCTTCCACGGCTTGGCGTTCTTGCGTGGCGGTATGACAGCATCGGCGCCGCGGTCGGCGACGGCGTCGTGGCACCTGCGCGTGTCATAGGCTCCGTCTGCCGTGACTGAGCCGATCTCCACATCAGCGGGGATCTGGTCAAGAAGCTCAGGCAGCATGGGCGCGTCCCCGATGTGGCTACCGGTGATCTCGATGGCACGGATCTCCAGCGTCTGTTCATCGACACCGATGTGGATCTTGCGCCACAGACGGCGTTTCGCGCCGCCATGCTTGCGCGCATGCCACTCGCCTTCGCCCTCGGCCTTGATGCCGGTGCTGTCGATCAACAGGTTCAGCGGTCCCTGCGAGCCGCGGTAGGGGATGGTCACGGCCAAGGTCTTCTGGCGTCGGCTCAGCGTGCTGAAATCCGGCACCGTCCAGTCGAGGCCGAGCAAGCGGAGCAGGCTCTCAACGAACCCGGTCGTCTGCCGGAGGGCCATGCCGAAGAGCACCTTCATCGTCAGGCACGTCTGGATCGCGGCATCGCTATACTGCGGCTGCCTGCCTCGCTTTCCGGTTGGCGGTGGCACCCAGACCATGCCCGGGTCGAACCAGATCGTCAGGGAGCCGCGCTGCTTCAGCGCTTCGTTGTAGGCCGGCCAGTTCTTGGTCTTGTAGGTCGGCGGGATAGGTCTGCTCATCCAGGCCAGCTACCACACTGGATTCACGAGATGAATCCCTCGCTCGACCTTTGCGCAACAAAGCCGCATTAGCCTACAAAGTGTTCATTGAACTGCCTTGCCATCCTCGCCATCACCGGCGCCTCATCGTAGACGGTGACACCGTGCGCCTTGACGGGCCTAACGTACTTCTGACGCGTAAGGGAGACGCGCCATTCGACGCTTCAGAAACACGGCGACCGCAGTGCCGGTCCGAGGCCGAGCTTGGCGCTAAGGCCATTGCCACCGCAAGGGCCATGATGCCCGGTCAACTCTGTATTATCGGGGGGCTACGGGCGAATATTGGGCGTGCTCCATGGGAACGATGGTCGCGAGGTAGGACAAGGCCTCATGGACCGTGGAATGGCCGTCGCGAGCATGAACGCCGACTGGTGCCGGTGAAAGAGCGCCGATGCCCATAGCGCGATCAGCTGGTCGAAGTGATCTGGCTCTTCGGGCCGGATCGAGACATTCGCGGGATCCACGAGCGGAAACCACTCGGACAGATAGCGGTATAGCCGCACTACCGCCTGATGGGTAGCCATGTCGGTGGGCATTGCGCACAGTAGCAGCTTCTTGACCTAGCGTAGCGAACGCTAAGCGCGTTCGCTAACCACTCGCAGTTCGTCAGCGAATACGTTCATGTAAACCGCACGCTCTGAATCTAGCGCGCGGAGCCGACCCTGACGAGCTCGCTGTATCAGCTCTGAGCTACCACAATATGAGCTGAGGGCTCCCTCGCATTGCACCCCGCCGTCCGTGTCGGAGCGGGAAAAGAACTGAACAACGTTCATAAGATCGCTCCCAACCCGAAAAAGCCTGCGCAGCCGACAACGGGGAGCCACAGTACAAGTTCAATTGTCGTTTGGCCCCATTCTGACTTCAAGAAACAACGCACACCCAAGGGTAGATCATCCATCAAATTTTTCATTTTTGCTCTCTCCTTATGCGGTATCTACCCTGACCTTTGGTACAGGCCGGGATGTTACTGTGGCGGAGCCGAGGTAAGAGTGTGTCGAACCGAGGCCATTAAGTGGCAAGTAAATGAAGTTTACGAAACAATAAGATTTGAACCAGCATTCCTGACGGCTCCGTGAGCTGCTGCCGGTTTCATGGACACGGAAATAAGATCGTGACCATGTAACTGGAGATTGGATATGACGAGACGGAAGTTCAGCCGCGAGTTCAAGATCGAGGCGATGCCGATGGTGACTGACCTCCTCCCCTGAAAAGCCCGCGATTTGGGGTTAGGCTCTGGACTCATAGCCAAAAGATGACGGCAGCGGCGAGGGCGATGGCTGAGAGGAAGACCGTGGGGCTTCTGTCGTAACGCGTGGCCACGCGTCTCCAGTCTTTCAGGCGACCGAACATGATCTCAATCCGGTTGCGCTTTCGGTAGCGGCGTTTGTCGTATTTGACCGGGGTGTCGCGTGACTTCCGGCCAGGGATGCAGGGCTTTATCTTCTTGTTGATAAGGTCTTCGCGGAACCAGTCCGCGTCGTATCCTCGGTCCCCCAAGAGCCAGTCGGCGTCCGGAAGACTGCTCAATAGAGCTCTGGCTCCAGTGTAATCGCTGGCCTGTCCCGCCGTCATGAAGAACCGGATAGGCCGCCCACACGCGTCCGTCACGGCGTGCAGCTTGGTGTTCATGCCGCCCTTCGTGCGTCCGATCAGGCGTCCACGCCCCCCTTTTTCGACCATAGACTCGAGGCCGTGCGATGCGCTTTCAGATACGTGGCGTCGATGGAGATCGTCTTGTTGTCGGGCGCCTCCGCCGCCAAGCCAGCCATGATCCGCGCGAACACGCCCATATCGCTCCACCGCTTCCAGCGGTTGTAGAGCGTCTTGTGGGGGCCATATTCACGCGGCGCATCTCGCCATCGCAAGCCATTGCGATTGATGAAGATAATGCCGCTCAGGACCCGTCGATCATCGACGCGGGGCACGCCATGGCTCTTGGGAAAGTAAGGCCGCAGCCGCTCCATCTGAGCCTCGCTCAGCCAGTATAGATCACTCATCACGCCCCCTTTGGTTCAGAGGCGATGAATCACGCGGGCCGCAGAGCCTCAAGCAGATCAATGGGTCCTGACCCTAACCTCAGCTTCGTCCGCCGAGAAGACGTTGCTCAGCCTAACGATAGAGGTCCGCTTCAAACATGGCGGTGCTCAGTTCCCTGCACGCTAGTTTTCTAAGATCTTCAGCAGGGATTTGGTGCGGTTCTCACAGAGCATCACCGAGGCATCCTAAACAACCGTTTCCGCGGATTACGCGCTCAACAGGCAACCCTCTTGCTGCTTCGATTTGGGTTACATTCTGGGTTACAATTTGGGATACGCAGAAAATTAAATTGCATATAAAACAGATACTTGAGAAGATTATTAAGGCGCTTTGTCGGACTGTCTCTCCGCCATTATTACCAATGCAGTTTTTACAGCGCTGATTATTTGGCGTTTACAAACGCGGCCCGCGTGGCAGTCTGATCCGGACCCTTGGGAACCCGATCATGGCTGACATCTACACACCCGGCATCGCAGCGCATCGCCTAAGCGCAGATCAGATCGCAGAGAACTTCTCGGACCTGCATAAGCCGCTCGACCGGCACGAGGCTGCCGTTGCCGCGGACCGCTGTTACTTCTGCTACGATGCGCCTTGCGTGACCGCTTGCCCCACTGGCATCGACATTCCGCTGTTCATCCGCCAGATCGCCGCCGATCAGCCAGAGTCTGCGGGGCGCACGATCCTTGACCAGAATATCCTGGGCGGGATGTGCGCACGCGTCTGCCCGACCGAGGATCTGTGCGAAGGTGCCTGTGTGCGTGAGTTGGCGGAGGGCGAGCCGGTACAGATCGGACGCCTGCAACGCCACGCAACGGATGCCGTCATGGCGCGCCAATCGCATCCCTACGCGCGGGCCGCGTCCACCGGGAAGCGGATTGCTGTCGTTGGTGCCGGTCCGGCGGGTCTATCCTGTGCGCACCGGCTGGCGATGCGCGGGCATGATGTTGTGCTCTACGATGCCAAGGAGAAGCCCGGCGGGCTGAACGAATTCGGGATCGCGGCGTACAAGTCCGAAGGCGACTTTGCGCAGTCCGAGGTGGCGTGGCTGATGCAGATCGGCGGGATCGACTTGCAGGGTGGCAAGGCGCTTGGGGTCGATCTATCGCTGGAGGCTCTGACATCCGAGTTCGACGCCGTGTTCCTGGGCGTCGGCCTTGCTGGCGTGAACGCGTTGCGGGCCGAGGGCGAGACGCGCGACGGCGTGCAGGACGCGGTGGGCTTCATCGCGGCGCTGCGTCAGGCCGAGGATAAGCGCACCCTGCCTGTTGGCCGCAATGTCGTGGTCATCGGTGGCGGTATGACGGCGATCGACGCTGCCGTGCAGTCCAAGCTGCTGGGGGCGGAAACCGTGACGCTTGCCTATCGCCGTGGGCAGGACCGCATGGGGGCTTCCCGCTACGAGCAGGATCTGGCGACCTCGAAAGGTGTGCGGATTATCTGCAACGCAATGCCGTTGGCCGTGCATGGCAACGGCGCCGCGCAAGAGGTCGAGCTGGAGTACACGGCAGATGACGGCACGGGGCTGAAAGGCACCGGCGAGCGCATGCGCCTGCCCGCCGATCAGGTTCTCAAGGCCATCGGGCAGACCTTCACACTGGATGCCGGACTGGCGCTGGAGAACGGCAAGATCGCGGTGAACGCCAATGGCCGCACCTCTGTCGATGGCGTTTGGGCGGGTGGCGACTGCGTTGCCACGGGCGACGACCTGACCGTCTGGGGCGTCGCGCAGGGCCGCGACGCTGCCGAAGACATCCACGCACAACTCATGGGCCAGATCCCCGCCGACACCGGCGCTGTGATCGGCGAAGCAGCCAGAGGCTGAGGAGACCACCAATGGCCGATCTGACCACCGACTTTTGCGGCATCATCAGTCCCAACCCGTTCTGGTTGGCCTCTGCCCCGCCAACCGACAAGGAATACAACGTTCGCCGCGCGTTCGAGGCCGGCTGGGGCGGCGCGGTCTGGAAGACGCTCGCGTCAGAGGGTGAAGAGGTCGTGAACGTCAACGGACCGCGATACGGGGCCGTTTACGGCGCGGACCGGAGGTTGCTGGGGCTAAATAATATCGAGTTGATCACGGACCGGCCCCTTTCCACGAATCTTGAGGAAATGGCCCGCGTCAAAGCCGACTACCCGGACCGCGCATTGATTGCGTCGATCATGGTTCCGTGCGAGGAAGCGGCGTGGAAGGCGATCCTGCCGCGCGTGGCCGAAACGGGTTGCGACGGGATCGAGCTGAACTTCGGCTGCCCGCACGGCATGTCCGAACGCGGCATGGGAAGCGCGGTCGGTCAGGTGCCCGAATACATCGAAATGGTCACCCGCTGGTGCAAGCAATACTATGACCGCCCCGTCATCGTGAAGCTGACGCCCAACATCACCGACATCCGCAAGCCTGCCTTGGCCGCGAAGAACGGTGGCGCGGATGCCGTGTCGCTGATCAACACGATCAACTCGATCACCTCGGTCGATCTGGACAACATGGCGCCCGAACCGACCATCGATGGCAAGGGCAGCCACGGTGGCTATTGCGGCCCGGCAGTGAAGCCTATCGCGCTGTCCATGGTGTCAGAGATTGCCCGCCACGAAGAGACGCGCGACCTGCCCATCAGCGGCATCGGCGGCATCACCACCTGGCGTGACGCGGCGGAGTTTTTGGCGCTTGGCGCAGGCAATGTGCAGGTCTGCACGGCGGCGATGACCTATGGCTTCCGCGTGGTTCAGGAAATGACGGCGGGGCTGTCGGCGTGGATGGATGAAAAGGGGTATATCTCCGTCGCCGAAGTGTCGGGCCGCGCGGTACCGAACGTGACGGACTGGCAATACCTGAACCTGAACTACGTGACCAAGGCGCGCATCAATCAGGACGCCTGCATCAAGTGCGGGCGCTGCTATGCGGCCTGCGAAGATACCTCTCATCAGGCGATCTCCATGTCCGCCGATCGCACGTTCGAAGTGATCGACGCCGAATGCGTGGCCTGCAACCTGTGCGTTGACGTGTGCCCCGTTCAGGACTGCATCACGATGGAGCGCCTGTCGGAAGGCACCGTCGATCCGCGCACCGGCAAGACGGTCAGCGATGACTATGCGAACTGGACGACGCACCCTCAAAATCCGGGTGCCGTCGCGGCGGAGTAGTCAGCCGTTCGGCGGGATCGAGTAGGTCAGCGACGCGCGGGCGACGGGCTTCTCGTCGCCCTCTGACCGGATCAGCACATCGCCCACCGCCAGCACGCGGCCCAGCTTCAGCAGGCGCGTGTCGGCAATCAGATCGGTCGCCGCCTTGGGCTTGCGCATGAAATCGACCGAGCAATTCGTCGTCACCGCCAGCGCCACGGGGCCAAGGCGCGACAGAATCATCAGGTAAAGCCCCACATCCGCCAGCGCGAAGATCGACGGTCCCGATACGGTGCCGCCCGGTCGCAGATGCTTGTCGGTCACCCGAAGGCGCACCCGCATGGTGTCTTGGGTCATGTCCTCTATCGCGAAATCGTCTGCCACTTGGGGAAACGCGTCCTTGAGGAAGGCGTGCAGGTCGGAGATTGTCATGCTCATACGGGATTTATGGCGGGCCGGTCCGGCCCCGTCCAGTGCAGGAGAGAATGATGCTGAAACGCGAGCGACACGGGGCGATCCTGCGGCTGGTGATGGACGCGCCAGAACGGCTGAACGCGCTGTCTGATGCCATGCTGGCAGAGCTAAGCGCAGCTTTCGCCGATCTGGAAACGGACCAAGAGACTCGCGTAGTGATCCTCTCGGGCGCTGGCCGGGCATTTTGCGCGGGGCACGACCTGAAAGAAATGCAGGCCCACCGTGCGGATGACGATGGCGGGGCCGCCGCGTGGCACGACCTGTTCACCCGCTGCGGCGCGGTCATGCAGGCGATCCCCCGCCTGCCACAGCCCGTCATCGCCGAGGTCCAAGGCGTCGCCGCGGCGGCGGGCTGCCAGCTGGTCGCGTCTTGCGACATGGCCGTCGCAGCCGAGGGCACGAAGTTCGGCGTGAACGGCGTGAACATCGGCCTGTTCTGCTCGACCCCCATGGTCGCCCTGTCCCGCGTCATGCCCCGCAAGGCAGTGTTCGAAATGCTGACCACCGGACGCCTGATAGAGGCGGAAGAAGCACAAGCCCTAGGCCTCATCAATCGGATCGCCCCTGCCGAGTCGTTGGCCAACGAGACGATGGCCCTGGCGGAAACCATCGCCAGCAAGCTGGGCAGCGCGGTGCGCGTGGGTAAGCGCGCGTTCTACGAGCAGGCCGAAATGGGGCTGGCCGACGCCTATGATCACACGGGCCGAGTCATGGTGCAGAACATGCTGGACGCCGATACGGGTGAAGGCATCGACGCCTTTCTGGGCAAGCGCGCGCCGGAGTGGTCGCAGGACTAGTCCAGCAACGCCTCGACCACCTTCACCAGATCGTCGGACTGCACCTCGACTGGCTGCATCGCGCTGCCGTAGGGCTTGCCGCGATCGACGTAGGCGGCACGGCACCCTGCGGATAGCGCGCCCTGACAGTCCCACGCGTGGCAGGCGATCAGGGCCATATCGCCAGGTGCGACCCCAGCGGTTTCGGCAGCGTAGTGGTAAACCTTCGCCTGAGGTTTCCAGACCTTCACCGCGTCGATGCTGATCGTGTGCGCCACCAGGTCGGTCAGGTCATTGCGCTGCAGCAGCGTGTCGGTGACATCGGGGTTGCCATTGGTCAGGCAGATCACGGGAATGCCCGCGTCGTTCATACGCTCAAATGCGGGGCGCACGTCGGGCAACGCATCGAGCTGCGAAAAGCCTTCGAACAGATGCGCCTGCCCGTCTTCGTCCACGCCCATCTGGCCCAGAACCGATGATGCGACCTGTTTGAACGGCGCGTAGATCCCGCAAGTGTCGAGCGCGAAAGCGTCGCGCAGAAGCGCGGCGAAGAAGGCGTCCAGATCGCCTTCCTCCAACCCAACTTGCGCCAAGCGGGTGCGCAATGGGTCCAGCGGAAACAGGGTTTCGATCACGTCGAAAGCGATGGCTTTGGGGGCGGACATGGGCGGTCTCCTTTTGTGGGTGACCTAGCCGGGCCGCGCAGTGTCTCCAGTCAGGCGGCGCGGTCGGAAACGGCGCCGAGTGCCGCGTGGATCAGCTCGGCCCCTGCCCCCGGCTTGTTCGCACCTTCGGACAGCAACCGCCGCCACTCGCGCGCGCCGGGCTGGCCGTGGAACAGGCCCAGCATGTGCCGCGTGATTTGATGCAAGCGGCCCCCGGCAGCAATGTGGGCTTCCATGTAAGGCAACATCTCCAGTACGATATCCGCGCGGCTCCGATCCGTTGGCGCATCACCGAACAGCTGCGCATCGGCGTCCATCAGGATATCGGCGGGCCGGTGATAGGCTGCGCGGCCCACCATCACGCCATCCATGACACGCAAGTGATCCGCCGCCTGATCCAGCGTCTCGACCCCGCCGTTGATCGACAGATGCAACTTTGGGAATGCGGCCTTCATGCGGTGCACCAGGTCGTAGTCTAAAGGCGGCACGTCACGGTTTTCCTTGGGCGATAAGCCCTGCAACCACGCCTTGCGCGCGTGGATCTGAACGCGGCGCACACCGGCGGCGGCGATCTTCGACAGGAAGTCGGGCAGCACGGCCTCGGGCTCTTGCTCATCCACACCGATGCGGCACTTGACCGTCACCTCGCGCGGCTGCGCGTCGATCATCGCGACGCAACACTCGGCTACCAGATCAGGGGCGCGCATCAGAACCGCGCCGAACGTGCCAGACTGCACCCGGTCAGAGGGGCAACCACAGTTCAGGTTGATCTCTGCATAACCCGCATCCGCCCCCATTCGCGCGGCCTGCGCCAGCTCCGTTGGGTCCGAGCCACCCAATTGCAAGGCAACGGGATGCTCCATGTCAGAGTGCGCCAGAAGATGCGTGGCCCCACCCCGTACAAGCGCCGGCGCGGTGACCATTTCCGTATAAAGCAACGCGCGCTGCGACAGCATCCGGTGAAACACACGGCAGTGCCGGTCGGTCCAGTCCATCATGGGTGCAACGGACAGGCGGGAGTTTGGGGTCGGGTCCATGGCGCGCCCAATAGCGTATCGGATCGCGCGCGCCAACGGGGCTACATCATTCGGTCCATCAAATCGGCGAGCACCCAAAGCGTTCCGAAACCCATGATCGACAGCAGCAGGATGGTGAACAGCAGGACTTGCAGGTCCTCTCTTTTCTGGTGGCTGAGGTCGATGTGCAGAAAGATGCGCAGGTGAACGACGATTTGCGCCAGAGCCAGCGCGACCAGCAGCCAGATCGTCGTGCCGCGCGGGAAGAGATCGGACATGACCGATCCGAACGACAGAACTGTCAGCACGACAGACAGCACCAGACCAAGGGTATAGAACCGCCGCTCTGACCGCTCTTCAGCATTCTTGGAATCGAGCAGCAGTCGCTCTTTGATGTCGCTGAACTTCATGCCACCCCCGCCAGAAAGACCATCGAGAAGATGCCGACCCACACGACATCGAGGAAATGCCAGTAAAGGCCCATCCGCGTGACCCGGCTTTTGACTTTATCGGTCAGGCCGAACCGCAGGATCTGCGCCGTGATCGTACCCATCCACAGCAAACCGGCAGTGACGTGCAACCCGTGCAGCCCCACCAACGCCCATAAAGCGCTGAGATAGCCGGACCGTTGCGGCACGGCACCGATCTCGATCCAGTGCAGGAAGTCGATGAATTCGATGACCAGGAACCCCAGCGCTGAAGTCGCCGCAATGGCCAGCCATCCCAACGTGCGCCAGCGTTCGTCGTGATACTTCATCGACAGGCTGGCCCAGCTGAACCCGAAGGACGAGCCCAGCAAAAGCGCCGTTTGCAACGCGATGCTGTGAAGGTTCGTCACCTCCTCTGGGCCCGGCCCGCCTGCGGTGGCGCCGGTCATCGTGCCGAAGACGGCGAAGACGATGCCGAATGTGACAAGGTCGCTCATCAAGAACAGCCAGAAGCCGAAGACATTCACTTCGGCGTGCTTGGTGTCCCCGGAATAGCCAAGGTTCATGCCCGGATGGACGTTCTGTTCCACTTGGCTCATGCCCCTTCCTTCAGATAGTCGGACGCGGCATAGCCACGGTTGGCGGAACTGGTTTCGTGATCGCGGTTCACGCCCTTGCCCAATTGGATCGCCTCGATCCATGCGTTGTTGACGCGCCGTACCTCGACCGCTGGGATCACCACCTCTTCATGCTCCCGGAACGAACGCATGACGAGCCAGCCGATCACCACGACGACCGACAGGATCGCCAGCCACCACATGTACCACGTCATCGCGAAGCCGAAGGCGGTGGTGGCCAGGAAGATGACCAGACCGGCGGCGGTCGGCGGCGGCAGGTGGATGTCCCGGTATTCGGGCGGCAGCACGTAGGGGCGGCCCTCTGACTTTTCCTTGGCGAAAGCGTCACGAGACACGACTTCCGGGATCACCGGGAAGTTCCACGGCGGAGGCGGAGACGGCGTAGCCCATTCCAACGTGCGACCGTCCCACGGATCGCCCAATGGCACCGCCAGACGATCCCGGTTCCGGATCGAAATGTAGAGCGTTGCGAACAGGCCTGCGAAAGCCGTCAGCAGGATGAACGCTCCGATCACGCAGACGATCATATAGGGAACAAAAGCCGGATCATCGAAGGCGGCCGACCGGCGCGGATAGCCCATCAGCCCCACGACGTAGAGCGGAAGGAACGTCAGGCAGAAGCCCACGATCCACAGCATCGCGGTGATCTTGCCCGCACGCTCATCCAATCGGAAACCGAAGGCCTTGGGGAACCAGATGTGAACCCCTGCCAGCGTGCCGAACAGCAGCCCCGGCAGCAGCACGTTGTGGAAGTGAGCCACGACGAACTGCGTATTGTGGACCTGCCAGTTGATCGACGGATTGGCGAGGATGATCCCCGAGAAGCCGCCGATGGTGAACAGGATCAGGAAGCCGGCCATGTAAACGATAGGAACGGTGAAACGGATGCGCCCGCGCCACAGGGTCGTCATCCACACGTAGACCTTCACGCCCGTGGGGATCGCGATCAGTCCCGTGGCGATGCCGAAGGCCACGTTGACCGTCGCACTGTTCCCCATGGTGAAGAAGTGGTGCAGCCAGACCATGAAGCTGAGCACGGCGATCGACATCGTCGCGATCACCAGCGAGGTGTAGCCGTAGATGCGCTTGGCCCCGAAGGTGGAGACAAGTTCCGAGAAGATGCCGTAGGCGGGCAGGATCAGAATGTAGACTTCCGGGTGGCCGAACATCCAGAACAGGTTTGCATAGTTCATCATGTTGCCGCCCAGATCATTCGTGAAGAAGTGAAAATCCAGGTAGCGATCCAGCGCCTGCATGATCGCGGCAACGGTTAGCGGCGGCAGCGCGAAGGTCATCAGGATGCCGGTGCACAGCGCTGTCCATGTGAAGACGGGCATGAACATGAACTTCATGCCGGGCGCGCGCATCTTGTAGATAGTTACAGAGTAATTGATGCCAGAGAAGGTTGAGCCGAAGCCCGAAATCGCTATGGCCCACACCCAATAATCCGGCCCCGGACCGGGGTCGAAAGCGGCGGATGTGAAGGGCGGATATGCCGTCCAGCCGCCCGTTTCGAACGCACCGACGACAAGGCTGATCATGCACAGCGCAGCGCCGGTCGCGGTCAGCGCAAGGCTGATCTGGTTCAGCATCGGGAACGCCATGTCGCGCGATCCGATCTGCAGCGGCACAAGATAATTGATGAAGCCGTTGATGAAGGGCATCGCCACGAAGAAGATCATGATCGTGCCGTGCGTGCTGAAGAGCTCGGCGTAGTGATAGGCCGACAGCACACCGCCATCCAACGCGGTCGCCTGATGGCTGCGCATGGCAACGCCTTCCGCGATGCCGCGCGCGAACATCACGAAACCCATGATCATGTACATGATGCCGATCTTCTTGTGATCGACGGTGGTCAGCCATTCGCGATACAGCCACCCCCAGCGGCCCAGATAGGTGATCCAGCCGATCAGTGCGACGAAGGCGAACACCGCGCCCCAAGCTGCTCCGGACGCGACAAGGCTGTCGATGCTGAAGTCGTGGAAGACCTCCCACAGCTTGAGGTCATCCCAGTGCAGACGTCCGAAGATGTTCATTCCATGCCCCCCATCATGCCCATAGCCAAAGGTTCGGGCAGGATCGCGGCATCGGGATCATAGACGGGGCTTCCGGGTTGTTGTTCGGGTGGAACAGGCTGGCCGTTCAGGTAGCGGGCCATGACCCGGTCGAAGAGCTGCGGTTCGGCCAGTGAAAAGACGACCGGGCCTCCGGGCGTCCGTCCGAACATGGAACGCACCTCGTCCAGATCGGTGCTTTGAGCGAGGCGCGCGTAGGTCTCGACATCCAAAGGCTCGGCTTTGGTCGCGTCATCGACCCATTGGGCAAAAGTGGTGTCTTCCACCGCCCGCACGCTTGCCCTTTGGCGGGCAAAGCCGGGGCCGTTGTATTGCGTGTTCTCGGCGACCGTGGTGCCGGGACGGTCGGCCAGAAGGCTCAGGCGCGTCCGCATCCCGGCCATCGCGTAGATCTGCCCCGCAAGACCCGGCGCCATGAAGCTTTGCATCACGGTGTCGGAGGTCAGCCGCATCTGAACCGGGCGGCCCACTGGGATGACCAAATCGCCAACACTGGCGACGCCGAGTTCAGGGTAAAGATACAGCCATTTCCAATCCAGACCGATGACATCGACCATGACCGGGGGGCCAGTCAGACCGGTGTCCAGACGCTCTGCCATCTCGTCGTCTATGGTTCGGTAGGGGTCGAGCAAGTAGACCGCCTGCGCCAGCCAGACCGACAGTGCGATGACGATCACCAAAGGCACGCCCCATTGCACCAGTTCCAGCTTGGTGTTGAACGCCCAATCGGGCGTGTAGGTCGACTTGGGATTGCTGCGCCGGTAGCGCCAGTAGACCCACGGTGTGCAGACGATCACAGGCAGCACCGCAATCGAGATGATCGCCGCAGCCCAGATAAGCTCGGACCGTTGCGCTCGCGCGATTGGACCCATGGGGTCGAGGAAATAATGCTCTGAGTCCTGCGCCAAGCTGGGCGCGGCAATCATCAGCAGACCGAAGGTGATAAGCACCGTGCGAAGCCTGATCTCAGACATACGCCGCCGACGCTGGATGCGATCCGTTCTTACGCATGGGCTGATACATGCACCCTGCTCCCTGGTTACCTGAGGCTGACGCCAAGACACGCCCTGCCCTTCCACACACATTCTAGAAGCGCAACGGACGGTTTCCACAAACACGCTGATGCGTGGCGCGGCAAACCGTCCGATGCCTTGGCGTTTGCTAGCTTGAAATCAGGTCCGACATGCGGATCGGCAGCGACGTAAGCCGCTTGCCGGTCGCGTGATAGACCGCGTTGCCGATGGCGGCGGCGGTGCCGACGATGCTCAGCTCTCCGATGCCCTTCACCCCTAGCGGGTTCACGTAGTCGTCCTGTTCTTCCAGCATTTCGACCCGAACCTCGCGGATATCGGCGTTCACCGGGATCAGGTACTCCGCGATGTTGGCGTTCAGGAATCGTGCGCGCGGGGTATCGACTTCTGTCACCTCGTGCAGCGCAGACCCGATGCCCCAGACCATGCCGCCCATAAGCTGCGAATGCGCGGTCTTGCGGTTCAGCCATGTGCCCGCAGCGAAAGCGCCATGCAGACGTGGCACGCGGATTTCGTGGGTGTACTTGTGGATATGCACCTCTGCCATTTCCGCGCCGAAGGCGAACATGGCGAATTCCGGAGTCACCGGACCGGCAGTGCCGTAGCCGCCATTGAAAGTGGCCGCGATCAACTCGTCGGTCAGCGCGGGGTGGCGGAACTCTCCGATCACCTCGATCTCGCCCTCCGGCAGCATCGACAAAGCTTCCTGCAGGCTTTGACTTTGACCATCGGGGCCGCGCAGCACGCCGTCTTCCAAGGTAACGCGCGACGCATCGACGCCCGACAGCGGACCGTCCGACATGGCAGAGACGCGCGCCGCGACCTGCTGGCCGATTTTCATGCACCCATCATGCACCGCCGAACCCGCAGAGGCTGCGGTGGTCGAGCCGCCGGAAATCGGTGCTACCGGGAAAGACGCTTCGCCCATCACCACGTCCACGGCCTCGACCGGCAAGCCAAGGCGCGCGGCGGCGACCTGCGCCATGATCGTGTAGGTGCCGGTGCCGACATCGTGCGCGGCCAACGCAACATAAGCGTTGCCCGTGGCCTGCATCCGCACCTGCGCGTTAGAAGCAAGGATGTTTGTCGGATAGGTCGCCGTGGCGCAGCCGTAGCCCACCAGCCAGTCGCCGTCGGTCATCGAGCCGATCTCTCGCCCACGATCCGCCCAGCCGAAGCTTTGGGACACCGCATCATAGCTTTCCATCAAAGAGCGCGACGAGAACGGCACGCCCGCCGTCGGGTGGGTCATCGTATCGTTGACGCGGCGCAATTCCACCGGGTCCATGTCCAGCTTCCACGCCAACTCATCCATTGCCGATTCCAGTCCCCAGAAGGTCTGGTACTCGTTCGGCGCGCGCATGAAGCCGCCGGTGTTGGTATCAGATCGCGACAGGCGCTGTTCGGTGTGGATATTCGGGCAGGCATACATGGCCCGCGCGATATGCGTGCCGGGGTTCACAACCGCATCGAATTGCGAGGTTTGCGCGATTTCGACATGCTCATAGGCCGTCAGCTTGCCATCGGCAGCGGCGGACAACCGGAACTCTTGCCGCGTCTCGGGACGGAAGGTGGCAACGGTATACATCTGCGGACGCGTCACGATCAGGCGGACCGGCGCACCGACGCCCTTTGCCGCCGCGATCGTCAGCATGGTGTAGGGCGTGATGCCAGCCTTTGAGCCGAACGCCCCGCCCACGAAGGGAGAGATCACGCGGACACTGGTTTCCGGCAAATCGTAGGCACCAGCGATGCCCGCCCGCAACGTGCGCACCGACTGCGACGGCATCCAGACGGTCAGCCGGTCGCCGCGCCATTCGGCGGTGGCCGAGAACATCTCCATCGGGTTGTGGTGCTGAAACGGCGTGGTGAAGGTCATGTCCACCGACTGCGCAGCCGCATCGTGGCCCGCCTGCAGGTCGCCCTTGGTCAGCACCATGCCGTCGCTATCTTCGCCCGCGCCCACGACGAAGTTGTCCGAGGCATCCATGTGAATGCTGGACTCGCCCTCTTCATAGGTCACCTGCACCAGATCGGCCCCGCGGCGCGCGGCGGCAGCGGTTTCGGCGACAACATAGGCGACGGGCTGACCGGCGTATTTGATCTCTGTCCCCTCCATCGGCCAGAAGCTCGCTGATCCGGGACCGCCCGAGTAGAAGCCCTTGACGGTCTTATAGTCCGGCAGGGTCTCATGCGTGTAGACCGCGACCACGCCCGGCTCGGCTTCTGCCGCGCTGGTGTCGATGGAGGTGACGGTGCCCACGGCGATGGCCGAACAGGTCAGCGCACCGTGCAACATGCCGGCTGGGATCACATCGGCGGCGTAAGTGGCCGTGCCTGTCACCTTGCGGCGGGCGTCCGTGCGGGTGACTTCGGTGTTGATCGTCTGGGCCATCATTCGCCTCCCATGCGGGATTTCACTTGGAGCAAAGCACCGGCGACGACATCCGCCCCCAATGCGATCTTGTAGGCAGAACCTTCCAGCGGCTCGGCATCCTGAAACGCGATGCGCCCCGCTTCCCGCGCCGTCTCTTCGGTCAACGGCTGGCCCTTCAGACTGTCTTCGGCAGCCGTCGCGCGCCACGGAACGGCCGCGACGCCCCCAAGACCGATGCGCACGTCACGCACCGTGTCGCCGTCCATCTC
This sequence comes from Palleronia sp. THAF1, assembly GCF_009363795.1. Taxonomy (NCBI): domain Bacteria; kingdom Pseudomonadati; phylum Pseudomonadota; class Alphaproteobacteria; order Rhodobacterales; family Roseobacteraceae; genus Palleronia; species Palleronia sp. THAF1. The sequence continues at coordinate 1,465,074 of NZ_CP045420.1, forward strand.
GACGCCCACAGCGGCAGAGGCAGAGGCGAAAGCGTAGCTCTCCCGCTCGCGGGCCTTGAGGTAGACGCTGTTCGCCATCGCAGGAATGACGGGCAGGCTGATCTCGGTCACGATCTCTCCTGGCTCCAGCACCGTCTCTGTCTGCGGATCGGTTCCCGGAAGAACGTGAAGCTGGTTGAAGGGAATGGTGCGGGTGCCCCCCGGCCCTTCGACCGTCACTTCGGCGTCGAACGCCACGAGCGTTTGCGCAAAGTCGCCGGGATACATTGCGACGCAGGCGTCCGAGCCACCGAAGATCGCGTGCAGGGTCGTCTCTCCGCCATCCAGGGCCGCGCAGCCCGAACCGGGGGTGCGCTTGTTGCACTGGCTATAGGCGGTGTCGCGGAAATAGGGGCACCGAGTGCGTTGCAAGATGTTGCCGCCCAGGGTGGCGACGTTGCGCAACTGCGGGCTGGCGGCCTTCCAGAGCGACTCGGACAGCGCAGGAAAGGCGTCGATCACGGCCTGGTCGTCGGCGACAGTAGACATCTTGGCGAGCGCGCCGAACCGCATCCGGTCTGGGCCAACCTCGAAGCCTTCCAGCGCGGATAAACCGCCGATGTCGACCAGCGCATCGGGGGTCTGCACGCCGATCTTCATCAGATCGACCATGGTCGTGCCACCGGCCAGGATCAGCGTGTTCTCCGCGCTGGCGGCCTCTGCGGCGTCGCCAATGCGGGTGGGGCGGGAATAGGCAAAGCTTTTCATGTGTCTTATCCCTGCTGGCTGTCGCGGACCTGCTCGATGGCGGTCACAATGTTCGGGTAGGCACCGCATCGGCACAAGTTGCCGCTCATGTATTCACGGATCTCTGCGGCGTCGTTGGCGTGGCCTTCGTCGATGCAGGCGATGGCCGACAGGATCTGGCCCGGAGTGCAGTAGCCGCACTGGAAGGCGTCGTTTTCGGCGAAAGCGGTTTGCATCGGGTGCAGGTCGCCGGTGGGATCGGCAAGACCTTCGACGGTCACGACCTCTGCCCCGTCGGCCATGACGGCCAGCTTCAGGCATGAGTTCACGCGGGCACCGTTCAGCAAAACGGTGCAGGCACCGCACTGGCCCTGATTGCAGCCGATCTTGGTGCCCGTCAGCCCCAACGTATCGCGCAGTGCTTCCACCAGTGTCGTGCGCGGCTCTACCGTGACCTGCCGAGAGGTGCCGTTCACGGTAATCGCGATGGTGCGCACCTCGGCGCTGGGCTGCTCGGCTTGGGCTTGCGCCGCGCCGACGGCCATGCCCAAGGACCCCGCAACGACCGAACTGCCTTGAAGGAAGCCGCGACGGGACACGCCGGGGCGGCGCAAATCTGGGGGTGACTTGGACATGGCAAACCTCTGACAGCTGTGATCCGTAGGTACGTGTCCCGCGAGACGATTTTGACAAGGCGTGTTTCCCAAACGGCAGGCAGCTTCATTATGTCGGTGCACGGAACAAACCTTTCAAAAACAGCGTGGTTTGACACGCCTCAACGCTGCGGATCGGGCACAATGACGCACTCTGATTAGCTCGTTGCACAGATCAGTCGGGAGATCCGTATCGCGAGTTCAGAATGATTGCTGAAAGGGGTATGCCATCGACGGGCCGTGGATTACTATAAGTCGTTGTCCAAAGCTCTGCGGTTCCGATCTTCCTACCATCATGCCTTCGCTTCTCGCCTTACTGCGCATGCCGGTAAAGAGATCTTATCAATTGTTTGTGGTCGGTCGGTGTAGTTGAACCAGAACCGTTCCGTTGCGGTATCCCGGCGGCGCACGCCTTCGGGCAAGTCTTGTGTCTCGACACTCACCTCTGCGCAAAGATCTCTCACCAGATCGCGCAAGGCCTCGTCATCCAGCCAACCGGCCACGTACAGTGAAGTGCCCGCCCGGACGACCGCTGGTTGACCATCGACAAAACTGCTGATGACGGTCTCGGTCGTGTCGACAATCTCGCGGTAGCCGTTCGCGAAACCACCTGTGTCAAGTGCAACTCCCGCCCCTTGGCGCAGAGTTTCGACATGCGACACTCGGATATCGAACGCGGGTAAGTTCGGGGGCAAGGGAACAGGAATTGCCATGTTTCTGTCGCGCGCGCCACTGCGAGGCCCCAGAACGACGATAGCTTCACTGTCGGCAAGATCTTTCTTCAGCGGTTCGCTCATATGCATCACGCCCGGCGCAAAAATGAGTCCGTAGCCCCTAAAGTCGCTTGTTCCGGGCGGCAGAATGTCGATCGACAGGCCCAAGGCGCGCAAGGCGCGGTAGGTGTCGAACACCAGCCCGAAATAGCTGAGCCCGTCGCCGTTCGGCTGGACGTTCCAAGCGGCATCGGCGTCGTAATCGAAGATCAAGGCAACAGGCGCTTGGACGGGCGCAATATCGGATGCATCCGCCAATTCCTGTGCGATCTGCGCGGCTTCATCGTATCCCGGTTCTTCCGTGCTATCGGGGCGTAGCAGCCCTGCATGCATTTGCTCCTGCGCCATGGGCGCCTGACGCCAGCGGAAATAACACACGGCCTCTGCGCCATGCGCGAAAGCCTCCCACGACCACAAACGAACCATACCGGGCAGCGGGGCCGGATTATGCGGTGCCCAGTTCACCGGGCCAGGCTGCTGTTCCATCACCCACCACCGCCCGCGCCCGACAGCACGGTAAAGATCATGGTGAAACGCCTGAAAATCTGGGTCACCCTGTCGCGCGTAGGCCAGCTTGCGCGTTTCGTCGGCCCCCACGCGATCCTCCAGAAAGCCCAACGGGTAACTGTCCCAAGTTGCAAAATCGAGATCTGCCCCAACCGCGAAATGGTCGAAATCTGTGATGCGGCCCATGTAGTTGTGAGAGATCGGTGCGTCCGAATGGGCGCGCAAAACCTCTGCCTGCTCGCGATTGAACGACACGACTTGATCCGAGCTGAAACGCCGGAAGTCCAACGCGTGAGCCGGCGCGGGTTCAGTCACGGTCAGGTTTGGCAGATCGATCTGATCGAAACTATCGTATTCCATAGACCAGAACACGGCACCCCATGCTGCATTCAGCGTTTCGATATCGCCGTAACGCGATTCCAGCCACTTACGGAACGCCCCCCGCGCAGCATCGCTGTAGGAGATGGTGGTGTCGTGGCAGCCGTATTCGTTGTCGGTCTGCCACGCGGCAACATGCGGATTGCGACCGTACCGTTCTGCCAGCCTGGTCACGATCTGCTCACATTCCGTGCGGTAGCCGACGTGGCTAAAGCAGTAATGACGCCGCGATCCGAACTTGCGGGGGCGACCTTCGACGTCGAGGGCGAGCATGTCGGGGTGTCGCTCCAGCATCCAACGCGGCGGGGTCGCCGTAGGCGTGCCGAGAACGACCTTGAGGCCCGCCGCTCCCAGCACGGCGATCGCGTCGTCCAGCCAATCGAACCGATAGTCGCCGGGTGCGGGCTCAAGGCGCTTCCAAGCGAACTCACCGATCCGCACCCATGTCAGGCCCAGATCGGCCATGCGGCGCGCGTCCTCTTCCCAGATAGCGCGTGGCCAGTGTTCGGGATAATAGCAGGTGCCAAGGGTACGTTTCATTTACCGTTCGCCTCCATCTTAGCATCATACGCTTCCACCAGCGTGCGCGCGCGGTCCGCCACCTCTGCCGCGGTCAGACCGGGTGTGTAGATGCCTGTGCCGATCCCGAAGCCGGTGGCGCCTGCTGCGATCCATTGGGCGAAGGTGTCGGGGCCGACACCGCCGACGGCATAGGTTCGCGTGCCTTCAGGCAGGACGGCACGGATCGCCGACAGGCCTTTCGGGCCGATCAGGAAGGCGGGAAAGAACTTCAGCCCATGCGCGCCGTGGCGCAGGGCGGTGAAGCACTCGCTGGGCGTGGCAACGCCCGGAAAGGACTGCATGTCATGGGCGCGCGTGGCTTCGATCACCGAAGGATTGCAGTCGGGAGACACGATCAGCCGCCCGCCCGCCGCATGAACATCGGCCACCGACTGCGCTGTCAGAACCGTGCCCGCGCCGATCAGGGCCGTATCACCGAACGCGTCGGCCAAGGCGGCAATGGAGGCCAAGGGATCGGGCGAGTTCAGCGGCACCTCGATCCGGTCGATCCCGGCGTCGATCAGCGCCTGCCCGATCGCCACGACGTCAGAGGGCTGAACGCCCCGCAGGATTGCGATGATCTCGCGGCTCATGTCGTTCCCTTCATCTGCATCCGGGCCGCCGTCAGGCCGGCGAGCGTCACCCGCGTGGCGTCCGTCACCGCAGGCAGCGCGCCGACCACCCGCAGCGCCTGCGCGTAACGGTCGGTCAGCGCACCGTCTCCGATCAGAGCCACGTTCTGCCCCAGCCAGTAGGGCCGCGTTCCGGCCAGTTCCAGACCGATCAGCCAGCCCGACAGGCGCGCGCGTGCGATCGCCGCGTCCAACCCGTGCAACAGGCCCTCGGCGCGCAATGAAAACAGGCGCGCGGTCAGTTGCGCGGGCGCGGTCATCGCGTCGTCCACCGCTTCGGCGAAGGCCGCATCGTCCCAGCCGGCACCGTCCAGCCCGTGCCGCAAAACCGATTGGCCCGACAGCAACGCGAAGAACTCCCCGGTCATCACGGTGCGGAAGCTGACGACCTCTCCGGCGCTGATCCGCGCCCATTTCGAGTGGGTGCCCGGCAGGCACAACACGCCATCGAAGTCGCCGTGGGCGGTCAGGAACCCGGCGATCTGCGTCTCTTCCCCGCGCATCACATCGGCAGGCTTGTCCTGGCGCATCCCCGGCAGGACATGCACCGCCATGCGCGGATCCCGCACCTCTGGCCGCACCGCTTGCGCGAAGACCGGAGGGGCCGCGGGGACCGCGATATAAGGTGCCTCCACCCAGCCCTGCCGCGCGCCCACCATGCCGCAGCAGATCACCGGCGTGACGCGGGCTTGGGGGAGATGCGCGTCGATCAGATCCAGCAGAGCGCCTTCGAACGCGGGGGGCGCAAGCGTCGCCATGCCGCGATCCGAACGCAGACGGTCCAGTACCGACCCGTCCGCGCCGATCACCCAGACCCGCAGCGCAGAGGTCCCCCAGTCAACCGCAATCCAGTCGGTGTCGCTCATGGTATCATCCCGTCGTCACCACACCGCCGTCCACAACCACGACCTGCCCGGTCATCATTCGGCTGGCCGAGGAGGCCATGAACAATACCGTGCCCACGATGTCGTCCTCCACCAGGTGCTCTTTCAGGCATTGCCGCTCCAGATGTGCTGTAAGTGCATCCGGCGTCGCCCACATGTCTTTCTGCTTGTCGGTCAGCACCCATCCGGGGGCCAGTGCGTTGACGCGGATGCCGCTCGGGCCGAATTCCCGCGCCAAGCTGCGCGTCAGTCCGGTGATGCCTGCGTTGGCGCTGGTGTAGGACGGGAAGCCCGCGTTGCCCATCATGTAGCTGACGGAAGTGAAATTTACGATCGCGCCGCCCCCGGCCTTCACCATGCCCGCCGTTATGGCCTGACACGCGAAGAAATAGGCCTTGAGGTTGATGGCTTGCGACCGGTCCCAGAACTCTTCCGTGACTTCTTCCGTCGTGTGGCGCTGGTCGTTCGCGGCGTTGTTGACCAGCACCGTGATTGGGCCGTGCGTCTCGGCCGCTTGGTCGAGCGCGCCCTGCAAGGCCGCCACATCGGTGATGTCGCAGGGGATGAACAGCGGGCGTCGGCCATGTTTCGCATCCATGGCATCGCAGAATGCGCCGGCGTCTGATCGCTGGACGAAGGCGACATGTGCGCCCTGGGCTAGAAAACCGTCGGTGATCGCGGCGCCGATACCGGACCCGCCGCCGGTGACGAAAACGGATGCGTCCTGTAGGTCGGGATAGGTGGCTTGGGTCATCGGTCGTACTTTTCATCAGGAGAAGGTTGCGGCTAGATGCGCTGTCCCTCGATCACCCAGATGCGGTCGGGGAAGGTCCATGGAAGGGTCACCCCGTGCTGCATCAGGTAGGTGCCACTTACCGTCAGCACACCTTCTTTCAGAGCGGGCGACCCGCGCGACAGATCGGGCGCATCGGCGCGGTTCACTAAGTCGATTTGGTAGTAGGCGTCAGGCACAAGCTCCGTAAGTCGCAGTGGCCGCGGTGCGATCTGCTCGGACGCGGCGGCCTTGCCCGCAAAGACCACAAATCGCGCCCCGTCGCGCGCCAGTTGCTGCTCGGCAATGCACGCCGGGTCCGCACTATCAAGGCGCAGGATGTCGGCCTGCATCATCCAGGCACGGTTCGTCTTCCACCACGCGGTGACGTCGCGCAAAACCGACGCTTCATGTTCGGTCAGCTCGCGTGGGTCCATCTCGAACCCCATGTGCCTTTGGGCGGCGACCCACGCGCGAAAGGTGATGTCGTGCGTGCGGCCAGAGGTATGGCAACGGCGGGGGCCAACGTGACTTCCGGTGACGCAGGCGGGCAGGAACAGCGCGGCGTTGTGCTGCATGTTCAGACGCTCGAGCGCGTCGTTGCTGTCCGACAGCCAGACGCGGTGCGTACGCTGCAGAATACCGAAGTCGATACGCCCCCCGCCAGAGGCGCAGCTTTCGATCTCGACGCCGGGATGAGCGGCCCTCAATCGGTCGAGCAGCGCGTAGGTACCGCGCGTCTGCGCTGCGTCTGGTGCGGGCAGGACACGATTGTGATCCCACTTGATGTAATCGATGGCGTAATCGCGCAAAATCGCATCGATCCGGCTGAACAGGTAATCGCGCACGTCCGGTCGCGACATGTCCAATGCAAGCTGTTGGCGTCCGGGAATCTGATCCGCCGCGCCCAGAGCCCAGTCGGGATGGGCGCGATAGACGTCGGACTCGGTGTTCACCATCTCGGGCTCGAACCACAGTCCGAAGCTCATGGCTTCCGCGTGAACGTGATCGATGAGCGGCCCCAGCCCGTCTGGATACTTCGTCTCGTCCACCACCCAATCGGCCAGCGCACGCCGGTCATCGGTCCGGCCCTTGAACCAACCGTCGTCCAGTACGAACCGCTCGGCACCCAGCGCAGCGGCACGGGTCGCGATGTCTTTCAGGGTAGGCAGGTCGTGGTCGAAATAGACGGCTTCCCAGCAGTTATAGTGAACCGGCCGGAGACGTGCCGCATCAGGGAATGAAACGGTCCGGTCTCGCAGATGGCGCTGGAACGCGGTGGCGCAACCGTTCAGGCCAGAGGCCGAGTAGGTCGCATAAAGCGTCGCCGTCTCGAATACCGTGCCCGTTGCGGCATCGGTCGTGCCCGCATGGCCGAACTGCACCTGACGGCGTCCGTCCGGCAACTCTTCTGCCACCATACGGTGTCCACCGGACCAGCCGTAGTGGAACGCAACCGCCTGTCCTTGGGTGTTCGTTGCCTCCCTGCCCGGCACGATAAGGCCGGGGAAATGCTCATGTCCCGTGCGCCCGGTCCGGTTCTCTCGAAAGCGGATTCCTGCGGACCAGGGCGTGCGATTCAATTGGAACTCTCCGCACCAGCGCCCTGCCACGTCGATCATCTCATCCGACAGGTGCGGCGCGGGAAAGACGGGGGCGGCCAGCCAGTCAAGGCGGACGGGGTCGTCGGTTTCCAGGCGGGCGCTGGACGTGATCATATGAGTGTCAGGATCGACAGCGAGGCGCGCCATGTAGCGCAGGCCCAGATCGGCATCGGCGAAGTGCAGCACCAATGCACTTCCCTCCTCCGCATCCACGAAGCGCAGGCGCGGCATCAGCACAACCCCCTGCCCATCCCGAACGACCAACCCCGGCTGACCGGGAAAGCTGTCAGAAGCCTCGGGGCAGATCGACAGCGCCGGGTTGCGGTCCAGCATCCCGCCGGTCACGTCGATGGCGTAGGCCCGCGCAACTGTTTGCAAGTCCTCACCGGCAGGAAGCGGACGACCCCAATACACCACCTCCGGCAACCGATCCCCATCACTTGTCAGAACCAAGGTCTGACGCGCGCAATCCAGTCTCCAAGTCCGCATCACTTCACCGCGCCCAAGGTCAGACCGGCAATGAAGTGACGCTGCATTGCGAAGAACATCGCCACCGGCGGCAACGCGGCGACGATACTGCCCGCGCTCATCAGGTGATACTGCGCGACGAACTGGCTGTTAAACGACGTGATGCCCGCGGTCACAGGCTGCGAGTCCGGCCCCTGTGTCAGCACGATGGCCCAGAAGTAGTCATTCCAGATGAAGGTGAAGACCAACACCGAAAGCGCCGCGATGGCGGGCTTCATCAGGGGCAAGACGATGAACCAGAAGATACGCCACTCGGCGACGCCCTCGACCCGCGCGGCCTCGATCAGCTCATAGGGCAGCGCGCGGATGAAATTGCGCATGAACAGCGTGCAGAAACCGGTCTGGAACGCGACGTGGAACAGGATCAGGCCCAGCTTGGTGTCGTAGAGGTTCAGATCGATGGTCAGGTCACGCACGGGCACCATCAGGATCTGGAACGGTACGAAGTTTCCGGCGATGAACATGAAGAATATCAAAAGGTTGCCCCGGAAGCGGTAGATGCCCAGGGCGAAGCCCGTCATACACGAAAGCGCCACCGCGCCGATCACCGTCGGCACCGTTATGAAGACCGAGTTCAGCAGGTAGCGCGGCATGTCGCTATCGAAAAAGACCCGCCCGTAGTTGGCAAAGAACTCGAAAGACGACGGCACGCCCCAGTAGTTGCCTTGCGCGAAGTCGCTGCCTGGCCGGACAGAGAACAAGGCCACCGCCAGCAGCGGCAACAGCCAGACAATCAGCGCGAAAGGCACCAGCGCCTGATAGCCGACCTGCACCGCGCGAGAGCGACGTTCGATGGGGGTGGGGAACATCAGATCTGCCCTCTCATCGGCGTGCCGCCTGCTCGTCGCGCCACATGGACCACAAGAAATAGCCGATGAAGACCAGCATGATCAGGAACAGCACCACCGCGATGGCGGACCCATACCCCATGCGAAAGCCGTATTCGCCCAGAGCGCGCTCGAACATGTAGAAAGACAGCACGCGCGTGGATCCGAACGGCCCGCCGTTCGTCATGATCGAGATCAAATCGAAAGAGCGCAGCGCGCCGATGATTGTCACAACGAAAGCAATGAAGGTCGCGGGCTTCAATTGCGGCAGTATGATGTGCCACAGCATTCGGTGGCCCTTCGCACCGTCCAGCCGCGCGGCCTCGATCTGTTCGGGGTCCACCGCGTTCAGGCCCGTCAGATACAGGATCATGCAATAGGCCGTCTGCGGCCATAGCCCGGCGGCGATGATGCCGTAGGTCGCCAGATCGGGATCGCCCAGGATGTTCACGCTGCCCATACCGAAGAAGCCCAATACGGCATTCAACGCGCCCTCGCGCGGCAGGTAGAACCACGAGAACACCAGACCCACGACGACCTGGCTGATCACGAATGGAAAAAAGAACAGCGATTTGTAAAGGCGGATGCCCCTGATCGTCTGGTTCAGGAACAGCGCGATCGCCAGACCCGCCGGGATCGCCAGCAAATACAGCACCAGCCAGCGCAGGTTGTTCCAAAGCGAGGTCTCGAACGCACGATCGCCCAGCAATTCGGTGTAGTTGCGTAGGCCGACGAATTCGCCTTGCTCGGACAGATCACCCAGGCCGGACCATTCGTAGGTCGAGATCTGGAAGGACTGGAAGATCGGGATGACCACGTAGATCCCGAAAAACAGGATGCCGGGAGCGAGGAACAGCAGCGGCGTAATGGTCATACGGTTGCGCTTGACCCAGCCCGGTCCAGCGTCGGCGTGGGTATCCGGCACAGTGGCCTGTGTCATGCCTGCTTCCTCCACAAAGGATCAGGGGCGACGCCTGCGCGTCGCCCCGATCGACCTACTCGTAGATTCGCTGACGCGCATCTTCCAAGCGCGGCAGGATGTCGGGCAGATTCTCGGGGAAGACCATGAATTCCTGCAGGCCTTCCATGCCGACAGATGCCATTTCCGCCGGGAAGTCGCGGTCGAAGAACTGCGCGATACCGCCCTGCGCGTTTTCCGATAGCATGGTGAAGCCCTGCTGCAGGAACTCGTCATCGGCAACTTCGGAGTTGGCGTTCACCGGCAACTGTCCCAATGCGTCGGGCCCGTTGATGCGGGTCTGCACATCGGCCGAGGTCACATAGGCCAGGAACGCTCGCGCGGCATCAACGTTCTGCGCACCGGCGGCGACGTGGAACGTATCCGTCGGCGCGTCCTCGCCCAGGGGCGCGTCGGTCATCGCCGGGAACTGGTAGAAGTCGATCTGCTCATCGGTCAGACCAGCCTCGCGCAGGTGCGGCACGGCGAAGTTGCCGATCAGGTAGGCGGCAGCATCGCCGTTGATCATTTCGGTCAAGGCTTCCTGCCAGCTGTAGGACTGATGGTCGTCGATGAACGCACCCATCTCGATCAGCGTCTGCCAATTCTCGAACGTCTTTGCGACGCCCTCGTCCTCGGTCCAGCTCAGCTCACCACGCGCCAGTTGCATGTGGTGCTCGAAGCCGTTGGTGCGCATGTTGAGGTAGTCGAACCAGCCGCCGGCAGTCCACAGGAACTTGGTTCCGATGGCATAGCACTTCTTGCCGGAATCCAGGATCGCCTGGCAGTTTTCAACTTCCTGCTCGAAGGTCTCCGGCTCGGACAGCCCCAGCTCGTTGTAGATGTCCTCGCGGTAGTACACGCCCCACTGGTAGTAGGTATAGGGCACGCCCCACTGTGCGTCATTGAGCGTCAGGGCGCCTTTGACGGACTCCAGCCCTTCGTAGTCGCCCGCATCCCACCAGTCGGTGATATCCATAAACAAGCCCGCATCCACGTAGGGGCCCATGCGATTGGAGGCGTACCAGTTCACCACGTCGGGCGGATTGGCGGATAGAGCATTGCGGATCTGGCTTTTCCAAGCTTCGCGATCGACGACTTCCAACTCGACGGTCAGGTCGGGATGCATCTCGTCGAATTCGGCGGCCATGCCTTCCATCACCGCGCGGGGCGCGGGGTTCGACATGTCCGAGATGATGCGCAGCGTGCCGGACAGATCAGAGTCCTGCGCCAGAGCCCCTGTCGCGAACAGCGAAAGCGCCGCGACAGAGGCGGAGAGTTTGGTGTGACGAAGCATGGTTTCCTCCCTATAGCTCCTCCCGGATCGAGTCTCATTATTTGGAACTCGTTTCCGACTATTGAAAACTAGCCGCATAGCGGGTAAGCGGTCAACAGTTTCCGTCGTTCTGCACAAGGCGACACAGGGAGGAGACGCAGATGACAAAGCCGATGGCAAGCGACGGCACCGTAGGCAAAGCCTTAGAAGTGCTCGACGCGGTCGCGGCATTCGAGCGTCCCGTGCGTTTCACTGAATTGCTGGAGGCGGTGCCTTTCCCCAAGGCGACGCTTTACCGGTTTCTGCAAACGCTCACGAACCAGAAAATGCTCTCTTACGATGCGAAAGATGGCACCTACTCCATGGGCGTCCGCCTGCTGCGGCTGGCCCATGCCTCGTGGCGGACGGCCTCGCTGGCACCGATAGCCCGCCCCTTTCTACGCCAATTATCCGACACCGTCGGCGAAGCCGTGCATCTGGCCCAGATCGACAATGGGCAGGTGATCTTCGTGGACAAGCTGATCGCGACCGACCGCTTCGACACGTTGGCGCAGATCGGTCAGGTCGCCCCCGCGTACTGCACCGGCGTGGGAAAGGCGATGTTGGCGTTCATGGCTCCGCGCCGATTGGAGCTTGCGCTCCGGCAGCAAGCTTACCTGCCCTACACACCGACCACACACCGCTCGCCGGACAGCCTTTTGCGAGAGCTGGAGACGGTTCGCCGCGATGGTCTGGCTTTTGATCGCGAGGAACACGAGCAGGGCATCGTTTCTATCGCGGCACCCGTTCTGTCGACCAACGGACGGGTCATCGGCGCGATCTCTATCGCGACGACGACCGCTCGTCACGACCTTAACGGATTGCAAGCTTTCCGGTCCGTCCTGCAGACCACCGCCGAACAAATCGGGGCCGAGGCGACGTCCTGGCAATTCCCGGCCTAGCAAGGAGCACGCACGTGTCTGGTGTCACACTTCAAAATGCAATCAAACGCTACGGCGAGCTTCAGGTCATTCACGGCATCGATCTGGAAATCGAGGACGGCGAGTTCTGCGTCTTCGTGGGTCCGTCCGGCTGTGGGAAATCCACGCTTCTGCGCATGATCGCGGGTCTGGAGGAAACGACCGAAGGTACGATCCGGATCGGCGGGCGCGATGTGACCAGATCGGACCCCGCGGATCGTGGCGTCGCGATGGTGTTCCAGACCTACGCGCTTTATCCGCATATGACAGTGGCCGAGAATATGGGATTCGGCCTGCGGATGAATCGCCACCCGAAGGCCGAGATCGAGCAAAAGGTGGCCGAGGCCGCGCGCATCCTGCAACTGGAAGCGCTGCTGGACCGCAAGCCGAAGGCCCTGTCGGGCGGCCAACGCCAGCGTGTCGCCATTGGCCGCGCCATTGTGCGCGGTCCCGAAGTCTTTCTCTTCGACGAACCTCTTTCCAATCTCGATGCCGAGCTTCGCGTGGACATGAGGGTCGAAATCGCGCGACTTCACACAGAGCTTGGCACGACAATGGTCTACGTCACTCACGATCAGGTCGAGGCGATGACATTGGCCGACAAAATCGTCGTCCTGCGCGACGGCCGCATCGAACAGGTCGGCACCCCCATGGAATTATACGAAGACCCGGTCAGCAAATTCGTCGCCGGCTTCATCGGATCGCCGTCGATGAACTTCATGCGCGGGGTGATAGAGGACGGCCAAATCCGGATACCGGCGCTGGCAGATCTTAGGATCTCGCCGGATGTAACCCTGCCCGCGAACGGCGCGGAGGTAACTGTAGGCTTGCGCCCGCAAGCGATGTCGATCCGGGCCGCCCCGTCGCCGGTGAAGGTCGAAATCTCTGAGCGTTTGGGCGGGGTCGCCTACGAATACCTGCGCACGCCAACCGGTGAGCGGATCGTTGTCGAGACGAAAGGCAACAAGGTACAGAATGAAGGCACCGAGGTCATCATCGACGCCGATGCGACGACTGCGATGGTGTTTGATTCGGAAACGGAACAACGGATTCGTTAGCACACGACTGCCCGTCAAATGTCGCGGCATCGATTGGTTTGGCCTATAACCCACCGGACGAACACCAAAAACTGGGTGCCTGCGCCGGATGCCGGCGCATACAATCAGGGTTCGATCCTGCTTCCCGGCGAACAGGACCGGCATGCGGCTCTGGTCCATCTTGACGCGGCACTCCGAAAATCTGGTGAAGGACACCAGGCAGCGACGCACGCCCCCGCCCACTCCGCCAATCGGGTGAGCGGAAAATGCGGACGATGGCGAAACCGGCACCTGTCTTGCGGTCCCTGAGCGCGAACCGCGCCAACGGCATACCCCACCGCCCCATAGCGAGTTTGCGGCCGGCCTTCTTCCGGCGCGCAATCAGGGGGGATCGTGAACTCGGACGAGACATCACCCGGATTGCCTGTCGATGCCGTGGCGATATGGCGGGTCGAGCAGACAGTTCACGCAGCAGTCGTAGGGACCAGTAGGTCTTGCGCGACGTGCACGACGGATATTGTGTGCAAGCCATTGCCGGGTGGCAAATGGCACGCCCGCCTGCCCGGGTACCGCGCAGCATCTTTCGAAGAACGGGGTGCAACAACGGGACAGCGCACTGTGGTTCTAGCTCACCAAACAGAAGCGCAGAGACGCAGGGCTACAGCCGGTCGGCGAAACTGCGGAAGATCATCACCGGAACAGAATGTTCCAACCCTGGAAAACTTCCGCCAAAAACAGCGCAAAATCAGCGGGTTTTATCTCAGGTGGCGGACCCAGTAGGATTCGAACCTACGACCTTCGCCTTCGGAGGGCGACACTCTATCCAGCTGAGCTATGGATCCGTTGCCCTTGATCTAGCCGCACTCGCGGCGCGCGACAACCGGAAACCTAAGGGGGCCGCACGGGTTGGCAGGCATGAGCGATTTGACCCACCACACCCGTTACACCTTCTCCGCTATTCCAGACCGCGCCGACCTGCGCTGGCCGGGGGGCAAGAAACTTGCCGTCTATGTCGCGGTGAATCTGGAATGGTTTTCTTTCGGCGAAGGACCGGGCGCGACGCTCGACGGCGCGAAACCCGCGCCGGACGTGCAAAATTATTCCTGGCGCGACTACGGCAACCGGGTGGGCATTTGGCGGATCATGCGCCTGCTAGACGAGTTGCGCATGCCCGCCGCGTGGCTGCCGAACGTCTGCCTCTACGACGAGGCACCTGCGATCATGGACGCCATACGGGCGCGCGGGGATGAGATAGTAGGGCACGGTGTAACGAACTCGGTCACGCCGGGCGAGCTGGACCGCGACGCAGAGCGGCAGGTGATCGAGGCCACACGCGACACTATCGCCCGGTATGAAGGCACGGCTCCGGCGGGATGGCTTGCACCTTGGATCAGCGAAAGCTTCCATACGCCCGAGTTGCTGGCGCGAGCGGGCTATCGCTACACCATGGATTGGTGCCATGACGACCAACCTGTCTGGATGCGCACCGATGAGGGGCCGATCCTGTCGGTCCCCTACCCGCAGGAATTGAACGACATTCCCCAGATCGTCGGGCGCGGGCACGAGGGTGCGCAATTCGCAGAAATGATCCTGAACGCGTTCGAGGTGCACCGCGCCGATCCGTGGGGCTGTGTCATGGGCATCGCCCTGCATCCCTACCTGATGGGACAGCCGCACCGGTTTCATCATCTGGGGCGTGCGCTGCGCGGGATCATCGAAGCGGCAGGTGACGATGTATGGATCACGACACCCGGCGCGATTGCCCGGCACTACGCCGAACAATTTCCCGCGCCGTAAAGGCTAGGCGAATAGCTCGTGGCACAACTCCAGCGCGTCCACGAGCACGTCGACCTCTGCCTTCGTGTTGTAGACGGCGAAAGAAGCACGGCAGGTCGCGGTGACGCCAAGGTGATCCATCAGAGGGCCGGCACAATGGTGCCCTGCCCGCACGGCCACGCCACGCTTGTCCAGGATGGTCGAGATATCATGGGCGTGCGCCGCGCCTTCCAGCGTGAACGAGAAGATCGCGCCTTTGTCCGGGGCTTGGCCCTGCACCGCCAGCCAGTTCAAACCGGAAAGCCGTTCATGTGCATAGTCGCGGATCGCAGCTTCATGCGCGGCGATGTTCTCCATCCCGAGGCTGTCCATATAGTCCAGCGCCGCACCAAGACCGATCTGGGCGACGATGCCCGGCGTCCCGGCTTCGAACTTCATTGGCGGGTCGTTCCAAGTGATTTCATCGCGGTGGACTTCGCGGATCATGTCGCCGCCGCCCATGAAGGGGCGCATCTCGGCCATGCGCTCGGGGCGGATGTAAATCGCGCCGGAGCCCGACGGCCCATACAGCTTATGCCCAGTGATCGCGTAGAAATCGCAGCCGATGTCAGCCACGTTCACCGGCATGTGCACCGCACCTTGGCTGCCATCGACCAGCACCGGCACGCCTTTTTCCTTCGCGCCCGCACAGATCGCCTTCACATCCACCACGGTGCCCAAGACGTTGGACATATGGGTGATCGCGATCAGCTTGGTGCGGTCGGTCACCGCCTCCAGCACCTTTTCGGCGGGCAGCGATCCGTCGGCGTCGGGCTCGACCCAGACCAATTTGACCCCTTGCCGTTCGCGCAGGAAGTGCCAGGGCACGATATTGGCGTGGTGCTCCATTACCGACAGGATGATCTCGTCGCCCGCTTCCATGTGCAGCATGGCCCAGCCGTAGGCGACCAGATTGATCCCCTCTGTCGTGCCGGTGTTCATCACGATGTGGTCTTCCGACGGCGCACCAAGGAAGGACGCGATTCGGCCGCGCACGGCCTCGTAGGCTTCGGTGGACAGCGACGACAGCGTGTGCAGGCCGCGGTGCACGTTGGAATAGTCTTCGGCGTAAGCCTGCATCATGCGGTCCAGAACGACCTGCGGCTTCTGCGCGGACGCACCGGAATCAAGGTAAACCAGCGGCTTGCCGTTCACTTC
Organism: Palleronia sp. THAF1; assembly: GCF_009363795.1. Lineage (NCBI taxonomy): Bacteria > Pseudomonadati > Pseudomonadota > Alphaproteobacteria > Rhodobacterales > Roseobacteraceae > Palleronia > Palleronia sp. THAF1. The sequence continues at coordinate 1,481,122 of NZ_CP045420.1, forward strand.
ACGCGACAGAATGGGGAAGTCCTTACGGACGGATTCAACATCGAACATGGGGGCTCCTTACCGGGGCACCGTGACCCCGATCAGGGTCAGAATGAAAGAGAGGCCAAGTGCCACACCCATCAGCACGAAGAGGATCATTGCGAAGGTGCGGCCCACGGATGCAAAGCCGTGAAGTTCCGCCACGAAGGCGGCCAGCAGATAAAGAAACAGACCCAGACCGACGATCACCGCCAGTCCGGCGATGGGGGGGGCGAGGATGAACAGAACCGTCTGCACAACCTGCAGCATCACCATGATGGCCTGAAGCCAGACGATCGACAGGATTGCACCATCCAGATCGCCCGTGCCGCCCATCATCCGCCCGATCCAGTCGATCAGGAAAATGGTCACGATGAAGATGCCGAACTGCATCCCGCCCAGCACGAAGGGCGACAGAAACGACGTCGGCTGGGCGTCATCGGGCAGACCGGCCAGCAGGATCATGTTGCCAATCTCTGCCAGCAGCACCGAAAGCGCCACGACCAGCACCAGCCCCTCCCACAACGCCTGGCGCGGCAGATCGAGCGTGCGCAGCTGCGAAAACGTCAGGCGCGGCTCTCGCACGGTTTGGACGGCCAGGTTGATCAGTCCACTGAAGGTCGGGTTCATCAGGGGCGCTCCACCGCGTAAAGGCCAGCGGCCCAGATCAGAACGAAGGCCAGTAGCGCCGCAATCCCGACGATATCCAAGGCCACGCCCGGCCCCTGGAAGCCCGCGAGCAGGCCCCAGAACAGCCACAGCGGCGTGGCGGCCAGCAACGCCCAGAACAACGCCATGCGCGCTTCCACGTAGGTGCCCTGCCCGCCCAGGCGTTTCGCAACGAAGTGACTGATCCCTGCCAGCGCGTAAAGCGCCAAGGGCATGATGAAGATCCACCCCATCAATGCTCCGCCGATCATCGGTTGCACATCCTGCTCGGTCAGGAAGGCCTCGCGCGACAGGCGCGGCCATTGCGCGACGAAGATCAGGAAGCACGCCAGCATGCAGGTCACAAGCGCCCGCTCCTCGGCGCTGGACGGATCGCCCAAACGCCGCCGGATCACCGGACCGGGGCGGCGGTAGCTTGCCGCGATGTCGTTCGCCAGCGCCACTAGCCCGCGTGCCGTTCCAGCCAGTTGGACAGACGGGTGGTCAGGCTTTCGGCGATCCCCTCGGCCTCGATCTCCTGCATCGCTTCGGCAAGGAAGGCCAGAACCAGAAGGTCCATCGCGCGGGCATGCGGCACGCCACGGGCCCGCAGATAGAACAGCATATCCTCGTCGATGGAACCGGTGGTGGAGCCGTGCGAACAGGCCACGTCATCGGCGTAGATTTCAAGCTCTGGCTTGGCGAGGAACTGGCTGTCGTCGTCCAGCAGCAGCGCCTGGCTGATCTGGTAGCCGTCTGTCTTCTGCGCGTCCTTCTTCACCAGGATCTTGCCCTGAAACACGCCCACCGCACCGTTCTTCAGCACTTTCTTGAACACCTGACGGCTTTCGCAGTTCAGCGCGTCGTGGGTCACAAACACGGTATCGTCGTGGTGGAATGGGGCAACCTTGCCGTCACCGATAGCGGCACCGGCCACGTGTCCCGACGCGTCGTCACCGTTGAAGACGAAGACGTGCTCGTTGCGGGTCAGCGCGCCATTCAGCGACAGGGTGAACGACTTGAAGACCGACTCCCGACCCAAGCGCGCAAAGCTGTGCGTATTGGCGCGGCGGTCGCGATTGCGGCCCTGCGCACGCACATGGTGGAACCGCGCCTCGTCAGCGACGTCCACCTCCATCGAGGTGTTGAAGCGCGCGCCCGGCGCACCGGCCTCCAGCAGCGTCAATTCCGTACCGGCGTCCAGCTTGACGACATGGTGCAGGATGGGATCGCTCGTCTCGCCTTCGTGCACGTAGCGCAGGCAGATCGGCGTGGTGACTTTGCCGGTGACGTGCAGCAGCACGCCTTCGGTGGCGAACGCGGTGTTCAACGCGGCGAAGGGGCGCTGAACCGGGTCCTGCTCTTCGGCTTCCAGCGTGCCATACAGACCGGACGCCCAGTGGATGTCGGATGCTTGCGCCTCTGACAAACGCTCGACCGTCACGCCGTCCGGCATGTCGCTGTCGGATGCATCGGCGTCGAACACACCGTCGCGGAACACAAGGTTCACGACCGCGATGCCGTCGAAGATCGGGGCCTCATCCGACTCATCCATCGGCGCGGACGCCGGTGCATCGGCGGCGTTCAGGTCCGTTGGGCGAGTAAAGCGCCAGTATTCATCGCGGTTGCCGGGCAGGCCCATCGCGGTCAGCCGGGCTAGCGCGGCCTTGCGCGCGGCATCGGTCCAGCCACCCTGCGGCAGCGTCAGACCGGCCAGCCGCGCTTCGGTCGCGTCTTGCTTTGCTTGCGGCAATGCCATCAGGCGGTCTCCTCCAGAATGTCGGTGTAGCCGTTCTTTTCGACTTCCATCGCCAGCTCGGGGCCGCCCGTCTTGATGATGCGGCCGTCGGACATGATGTGCACGACGTCCGGCACGATGTGGTCGAGCAAACGCTGGTAGTGGGTAATCACAAGGAAGCCGCGATCGGGCGAACGCAGCGCGTTCACGCCGTCGGCCACCAGCTTCATCGCGTCCACGTCAAGGCCGGAATCGGTCTCGTCGAGGATGCAAAGCTTCGGCTCCAGCATCGCCATCTGCAGAATTTCGTTGCGCTTCTTCTCACCGCCAGAGAAGCCCACGTTCACGGGGCGCTTCAGCATGTCGGCGTCGATCTTCAGATCCTTCGCCTTCTCACGAATGACCTTCAGGAAATCGGTCGAAGACATCTCTTCCTCGCCCCGCGCCTTGCGTTGAGCGTTCACCGCCGTACGCAGGAACGTCATGTTGCCGACGCCGGGGATCTCTACGGGGTATTGGAACGCCAGAAACACACCCGCAGCGGCGCGCTCTTCGGGGTCCATGTCCAGCACGTCTTCGCCCAGCAATTCGGCAGAGCCATCCGTGACCTCATAGCCCTCGCGGCCCGCAAGGATGTAGGACAGCGTGGACTTGCCCGACCCGTTCGGACCCATGATGGCGTGCACCTTGCCGGCCTCGACCGTCAGGTCGACGCCCTTGAGGATGACCTTATCCTCTTCCTCAAGTTTGGCGTGCAGGTTCTTGATCTCAAGCATAATTCTACCTTCTCATTCCACGGTCACGGCGGTGCCGGAGGCGGATACCATCATCATGGACCCCTCCTTGCCGATGACCTCATAATCCAGATCGACGCCGACGACGGCATTCGCGCCCGCATCCCGCGCCCGATCTTCGAGTTCCTTCATCGCGGTCTCCCGCGCTTCGTTCAGCGATTTTTCATAACTGCCGGACCGACCGCCGAGCACATCGGTGATTCCGGCGAAGAAATCACGAAAGACGTTTGCGCCCAGAATGGCCTCACCCACGACGATGCCGTGGTATTGAGTGATCCGCTTGCCTTCGATCGAAGGTGTGGTTGTCAGCACCATCTCGGTCTTCATCCAAAGGCTCATCGCTTCCTCCTGAACATTACCTTGCCCGCGACCCAGCCGACGACCGACGACGCGGCAATCACGATCAGCACGCGCGGCATCGGCGCCTGTAGCCACCACGCCATGAACATGATCAGCCCCAGCACCACGAAGACGCCAACGCTTAGCGTGCGAAAGAACCGCGCCTTCTCGGGCGCGCGGATGGGGTCGAGTTCACCCATTTGAACGGTTCCTCCACGCGATAAAAACCGCAGAGCCGAACGCAAGGCCGCCCAGAAGGCCAATTGGCAAGTAGATCATGTCAGAGACGCCGAACTGTCGCAGCAACCAACCGATGAAGAGTCCGGATGGAATTGCAGCAAGAAGGATCGGGGCGGACTGCCTTAGAAAGTGCAACTGGCCCTGAGTCACAAAATCCAGCGGCACGTGGGGATCCCACGGTTTTTTACCGTCAGGCCACTTCAACTTGACCTCCTTGTTGCCGAACAGGCTCTTCATCAGCCCACGGACCCTTCCAGCGAGATCGCTACAAGCTGCTGCGCTTCCATGGCGAATTCCATCGGCAGGGCCTGCAGCACTTCCTTGCAGAAGCCGTTGACGATCAGGGCCACGGCCTCTTCCTCGTCCATGCCGCGGGACTGGCAATAGAACATCTGGTCGTCGTCCACCTTTGACGTCGTCGCCTCGTGCTCGACGCGCGAGGTGTTGTTCTTCACCTCGATATACGGAACCGTGTGGGCCCCGCAGTCGCCGCCGATCAGAAGGCTGTCGCACTGGGTGTAGTTGCGGCTGTTCTTGGCCTTCGGGTGCATGGACACGAGACCACGATAGGTGTTCTGCGCGTGGCCCGCGCTGATGCCCTTGGACACGATGCGCGAGCGCGTATTCTTGCCCAGGTGGATCATCTTGGTGCCGGTGTCGGCCTGCTGCCAGTTGTTCGTGATGGCGATGGAGTAGAACTCGCCTTGGCTGTCATCGCCCCGCAGGATGCAGGACGGGTATTTCCATGTCAGCGCAGAGCCAGTTTCCACCTGCGTCCACGACACCTTCGACCGTGCGCCACGGCAATCGGCGCGCTTGGTGACGAAGTTGTAGATGCCGCCCTTGCCGTTCTCGTCGCCCGGATACCAGTTCTGGACGGTGGAGTACTTCACCTCTGCATCGTCCAGCGCAACGATTTCCACAACTGCCGCGTGCAACTGGTTGGTGTCGCGCATCGGCGCGGTGCAGCCTTCCAGATAGCTGACGTAGCTGCCCTCGTCCGCGATGATCAGCGTGCGTTCGAACTGTCCGGTATTCTCGGCATTGATGCGGAAGTAGGTCGACAGCTCCATCGGGCAGCGGGTGCCCTTGGGAATGTAGACGAACGACCCGTCAGAGAAGACGGCGCTATTCAGCGTGGCGAAGTAGTTGTCCTGCACCGGCACGACCGATGCGAGGTACTTCCTGACCAATTCGGGATGCTCGCGGATCGCCTCCGAGATCGAACAGAAGATGACGCCCGCCTTGGCCAGTTCCTTCTTGAAGGTAGTGCCGACAGAGACGGAGTCGAACACCGCGTCCACCGCGACCTTACGACCCCCGGTGGCGTCGTCGTCGATGTCTTTGGCCTGTTCTTCGGCGTTCTCGACACCGGCGAGGATCAACTGCTCCTTCAGCGGGATGCCCAGCTTTTCGTAGGTTTCCAGCAGCTTGGGGTCCACCTCGTCGAGCGACTTGGGCTTTTCGACCATGCTGGCGGGCTTGGCGTAGTAATACTGCTCCTGGTAGTCTACCGGCGCATACTTCAGCATAGACCAATCGGGCTCTGCCATCTGCTGCCAGCGGGCGAAGGCCTCCAGCCGCCACTCCAGCATCCACTCTGGCTCTTCGTTCCGCTCCGAGATCAGGCGCACGATGTCTTCCGTGAGACCTTTCGGCGCGAAATCCATCTCGATCTCGGTGTTCCAGCCGTGCTTGTAGGTGCCCGACAGGCTTTGCACCGCATCCACGGTTTCCTGATCGACGCCTTCCTTGGCTTCCATGACCTGATCGCTCATCGTCAACTCCTTCTCAGGCGGCGCGCGCCCGGTGCTTGTTCCATTGACGCGTCCAGGCTTCAACGAACCTGTCCACGTCGTCATCCGTTACTGTCGGCCCAAGAGAGACGCGCAGGGCGCATCCCGCATCCTCGGGCGAAAATCCCATCGCGGCGAGCGTGCCCGAACCGCGGAGCTTGCCGCTGGAGCAAGCCGATCCGGCACTCACCGCGAAGCCCGCCAGATCCATCTGCATCACCTGCGTTTCGCCCTTCCAGCCCGGAGCTACAAGCAGCGAAGTGTTCGGCAGGCGCGCAGCCTGCTTCCCTACGCAGGTAAGGTCGGTGGCCTCATTTCTCAACGCGTCCTCTAACCGATCGCGCCGCTTTGCCACGGCCTGCCAGACACCTGAGTCCAGATCGGCCTGCGCCGCTTCTGCCGCAGCGCCAAAGCCCGCGATGGCAGCAACGTTCTCTGTGCCCGCGCGGCGGCCCATCTCTTGCCCGCCACCGCGGATGTGCGCGGCAAGGTCAAGGCCCCGTTTCAGGAACAACGCTCCGATGCCCTTGGGTCCACCGACTTTGTGCGCCGAAACGAACGCCATCTGCGCGCCCGACCAATCGAAGGCGAACGGCAGCTTGCCGAAGGCCTGCGTGGCATCCACGACCGCCAAGCCGTCCGGCAGGGTCTGCACCACGCCCGTTTCGGAATTCGCGGCCTGCAACGCCGTTCGGGCCGGGTCGGCGACGGTTACGGCACCCTGCGGATCCACCGGCAAGACAGCACTGCACCACGCCAGCACGGCCTCATGCTCGACCGGCGCGCAGGACAACGCGCGCCCTGCACAGGCCAGCGCCGCCGCTTCGGTCGCGCCCGAGACAAACACCACATCGGCACCCTCAGCCCCCGCCGCTACTGCGATCTGCGCCCGCGCGCGTTCGACGACTGCGCGCGCCGCACGGCCCTCGGCATGGATCGAAGACGGATTGCCCATCACATCGAACGCCGCCGCCATCGCATCCCGCGCCTGTGACCGCAGAGGAGCCGAGGCGTTCCAGTCGAGGTAGGTGCGCGTCTGCTTCATCTTGTCAAAAATACTCACTGTCGCGCCGGTTCCGGCTCATCCACCACTTCGAACAACGCAGGCACCGCCGGGCATGGGGCCAGATCGTTTCCGACGATGTCCGACAGGCGCGTCTGGTGCAGGAACACGTAGACCTGCGCCGACAGCCCTTCCCACAAGCGGTTGTTCAAAGACTGCGCGCGGGTGCCCGATCCGCCGCCCTTCGCGCCTGCCCCCACGGCCAGAGCCGATACGGTTTCATCCACCGCCTCAAGCACGTCAGAGACACGGATATCCGAAGGCGAGCGGGCCAAACGGTAGCCGCCGCCCGGACCGCGCACCGATTCCACCAGACCGGCGCGGCGCAGCTTGACGAACAGCTGCTCCAGATAGGCCAGCGACACGTTCTGACGCGCCGAAAGGTCGGACAACGACACAAGCCGACCGTCGCCTTCCAGCGCCAGGTCGGTCAGCGCGACCATCGCGTATCTGCCCTTGGTGCTTAGCTTCAAGACGGCCCCCGGCCATTGACGGCACCGCGCGTCGCGGCTACCTGCATGCGTCGATCCCGCCGGTGGCTTCCGACGGGCTGTTTAGAACGGTTCTAAGGTTTCCGACCAATGCCGTCAACAATATGCGGCCCGGTCCATCCCGGCAAACCCAGACAGGAGCTTTCCCCATGCCCGAGGTGATCTTTCCGGGACCCGAAGGTCGGCTGGAAGGCCGCTACCATCCGCAGAAGAAGGTCGACGCGCCGATCGCGATCATCCTTCATCCGCACCCGCAGTTCGGCGGCACGATGAACAACCGCGTCGTCTACAACCTGCACTACGCCTTCCACCAATTGGGCTTTACGGTTCTGCGCTTCAATTTCCGTGGCGTCGGCCGCTCGCAGGGCGAATACGATCAAGGCGTTGGAGAGTTGTCGGACGCCGCGTCCGCGCTCGACTACCTGCAGTCCATGAACGCCAACGCCAAGCATTGCTGGGTCGCGGGTTTCTCCTTCGGCGCGTGGATCGGCATGCAACTTCTGATGCGCCGCCCCGAAATCACGGGCTTCATCAGCGTGTCGCCGCCCGCGAACATGTATGACTTCTCGTTCCTTGCCCCCTGCCCCGCGTCGGGTCTGGTCGTGAACGGCACCGCCGACCGCGTTGCACCGCCGAAGGATACGCATACGCTGGTGAACAAGCTGCATGAGCAGAAGGGCATCACGATCACCCACGAAGAAATCGAGGGCGCGGGCCACTTCTTCGAAGACCCGCACATGGAAACCATGATCGGGATGACACAAGACTACGTGAAGCGCCGCCTGACAGAGACGACGCGGTAAGCCGCTCTTAAAGACCGCACTAAAAACGCCGCTGATCTCAGAAAAGAGGTCAGCGGCGTTCTCGGTTCTGCACAACGAGACCTGTCGGTTTAGCCGACCAATTTGCCCGTCATCTGGACCAGCCGCTTGGCCTGGTAGTCGATGGACTTGCCCTCAACTTCGGTGATCTCACCGGCGGTCTTCGAGAAGCCGTAAGGGTTGCCATTGTCCTCGAACTTGATCGGATCGGCGTAGCCCGGCGGGACCAGAATGCAGCCCCAGTGCATCGCGCTGGTGTAGAGCGACTGCAGCGTCATCTCTTGCCCGCCGTGCGAGGTGTTCGAGCTGGTCGTCGCGGTGAATGTCTTGTTGGCCAGCTTGCCCTCCTGCCAAAGCCCGCCTAGCGTGTCGATGAACGCGCGCATCTGGCTGGCGACGACGCCGTAGCGCGTGGGCGCGGACAGCCAGTAGCCATCGGCCCACTCCATATCGTCGGGGGTAGCCTCGGGGATGTCATCCATCGCGGCGAGTTGCTGCTTCCAAGCATCCTGCCCTTCGACAACTTCTTTCGGCGCGGTCTCTTTCACGCGGCGCAGGCGCACATCGGCACCGGCGGCCTTCATGGCCTCGGACGCGCGCAGGGCGACGGCGTGGTTCGTGCCGTAGGTGGAATAGAACAGGATGGTGATCTTGGGATCGGACATGTGGTGTCTCCTGATGAAAGTGCTGCGCTGTAAATGACATTCGGGCGCGCGGTGTCGATCCGCGCGCCCGAACAGGGTCTGTGCATTGTCGCTGAGGGGCCTTTAGCGGCGCAGGATGATCCACAGAGCGTGCACAATACCCGGAATGTAGCCCAAGATCGTGAGGATCAGGTTGATCCAGAAATGTTTGCCCAGGCCTTCTTGCAGGAACACGCCCAGCGGCGGGATGAAGATGGCGAGGATGACGCGAATGATATCCATGGTATTCTCCTTTCCCCAATGACGCGCGGAAACTGGAGCGGTTCCACTATGGGCCCAGATCCGTATTGTATACATCGGCATACCAATTCCCTCTTCCCGCACGGGAACCGATCGGCTAACAGGTGGCTGAACCTTCAGGATCACCGCGAAAGAGGCTTCCATGTCCGAATCGAACACCCCCGATATCGTCTATACCAAAGTGGACGAGGCACCCGAGCTGGCCAGCGCGTCCCTGCTGCCGATCATCGAACGGTTCGCACGTGCCGCAGGCATCACTATCCAGACCCGCGACATCAGCCTTGCGGGCCGCATCCTGTCCGCCTTCCCCGACCGCGTGAAAGACGACGCACGGGCGCGCGACGACTTGGCGTGGCTTGGCGAATGGGTGAAGACGCCGGAAGCGAACGTCATCAAGCTGCCCAACATTTCTGCCTCTCAGCCGCAGCTGGATGCCGCGATCAAGGAACTGCAGGAACAGGGCTTCGACCTGCCCGACTATCCGTACGATGCGCAATCCGACGACGAGAAAGCGATCAAGGCTGCCTACGACAAGGTGAAAGGCTCTGCCGTGAACCCCGTCCTGCGCGAAGGCAACTCGGACCGCCGCGCCGCGCCTGCCGTCAAGAAATTCGCCCAGAACAACCCGCACCGCATGGGCGACTGGTCCAAGGACAGCACCACTCGCGTCGCAACGATGGATGGCGGCGACTTCTTCTCGAACGAGACCTCGGCCACGTTGGACCGCGACGCCACCGCCAAGATCGTGCTGAAGACCGATGGCGGCGAGACGGTGCTGAAGGACGGCATCGACTATCCCGCAGGCACCGTGGTCGACGCCACCTACATGAGCGCGGACAAGCTGGACGCCTTCCTGATGCAGGAAATCGAGAGCACCAATGCCGACGGCAACCTGTTTTCGCTGCACATGAAGGCGACGATGATGAAGGTGTCTGACCCGATCATCTTCGGCCACGCGGTCCGCGCCTGGCTGAAGCCCGTCTTCGACAAGCACGGCGAAAAGCTGGACGAATTGGGCGTCGATCCCAACGCGGGCCTCGGCGCGCTGCTGAAGAAGGTCGAAGGCCACCCGGAGATCGAGGCCGACATAGAAGCGATCCGCGAGAAGCGCCCGCCCATGTACATGGTGAACTCCGACAAGGGCATCACCAACCTGCACGTGCCCTCCGACGTCATCATCGACGCTTCCATGCCCGCGCTGATCCGCGACGGTGGCAAGGGTTGGGGGCCGGACAACCAGCAGCACGACACCACCTGCGTCATCCCCGACAGCTCTTACGCGCCAGTCTACGACGAGACGATCGCGTTCTTCAAAGCCAACGGCAAGATGAACCCGGCCACCGCCGGCACCGTTCAGAACATCGGCCTGATGGCGCAGAAGGCCGAAGAATACGGCAGCCACCCCTTCACTTTCGAGATCAGCGAGCCCGGTACTGTTCAGATGATCCTGGACGACGGTACGGTGCTGCATGAGCACGCCGTTGAAAAGGGCGACATCTGGCGCGCCTGCTCCGCCAAGAAGGCCCCCATCGAAGACTGGGTGAAGCTGGCCATCGCGCGCCAGCGCGAAACCGGCTTTCGTTCGATCTTCTGGCTGGACGAGAACCGCGCCCACGACGCCGAGCTGATCGCCTACGTGAAGCCGATGCTGGAGGCCGAAGGTGTGGCCGACAAGTTCGAGATCATGGCCCCCCGCGACGCCACCCGCGCCTCGCTCGAAACGATCACGAAGGGCGAGAATACCATCGCCATCACCGGCAACGTACTGCGCGACTACCTGACCGACCTGTTCCCGATCTTGGAACTGGCGACCAGCGCCAAGATGCTGTCCATCGTCAAGCTTATGCAGGGCGGCGGCTTGTTTGAGACGGGCGCCGGTGGCTCTGCGCCAAAGCATGTGCAGCAGCTGGTCGAGGAAAACCACCTGCGCTGGGACAGCCTGGGTGAGTTCTGCGCGCTGGCCGAAAGCCTCAAATTCTTCGCCGACGCCCGCGACAACGCCAAGGCCCGCGTGCTGGGTCAGGCCGTGGAAACCGCGACCCAAGGCGTTCTGGACCACGACCGTTCGCCGTCGCGCAAGGTGGGAGAGCCCGACAACCGCGACAGCCACTACTGGTTCGCACGCTACTGGGCAGAGGCGCTGGCTTCGCAATCCGACGACAAGGAGCTGCTCGAAGAGTTCACGCCCATCGCCGAACAGCTGGCCAAGAACGAACAGAAGATCGTCGGTGAATTGGCCGAAGTACAAGGCAGCGGTGGCGAGATCGGCGGCTACTACAACCCCGACGACGCCAAGCGTGACAGCGTCATGCGCCCATCCGAAACCCTGAACCGCATCATCGGTTAAAACCCACGCACCGGGGCTTTACGTCCCGGTGCGACGCACAACTGGCAGGAGCCACTTCGCATGGCCAAGATCAAAGTCGACAACCCCATCGTCGAACTCGACGGCGACGAGATGACCCGCATCATCTGGGATTTCATCAAGCAAAAGCTGATCCTGCCGTATCTGGATATAGACCTGCTCTACTATGACTTGGGCATGGAAAGCCGTGACGCGACGGACGATCAGATTACCATCGACGCCGCCGAGAAGATCAAGGAAGTCGGCGTCGGCGTGAAATGCGCCACGATCACCCCGGACGAAGGCCGGGTGGAGGAGTTCGGCCTGAAGAAGATGTGGCGCTCTCCCAACGGGACGATCCGCAACATCCTGGGCGGCGTGGTCTTTCGCGAACCGATCATCTGCCGCAACGTGCCGCGCCTTGTGCCCGGCTGGACGCAGCCCATCATCATCGGACGCCACGCCTATGGCGACCAGTACCGCGCCACCGACATGAAGTTCCCCGGCCCCGGCACCCTGTCGATGAAATGGGTCGGAGACGATGGCGAGGTCATGGAGGAAGAAGTCTTCAAGGCGCCCTCCTCTGGCGTTTACATGGGCATGTACAATCTTGACGACAGCATCGACGATTTCGCCCGTGCGTCCTTCAACTATGGTCTTAAGCGCGGCTACCCGGTCTACCTGTCGACCAAGAACACCATCCTGAAAACCTACGACGGCCAATTCATGCAGGCCTTCCAGCGCATCTATGACGCTGAATTCAAGGACCAGTTCGAAGAAGCCGGCCTGTGGTACGAACACCGGCTGATCGACGATATGGTCGCGTCGGCGATGAAATGGTCAGGCGGCTACGTCTGGGCCACGAAGAATTACGACGGCGACGTGCAGTCTGATACCGTCGCGCAGGGCTTCGGCTCGCTTGGGTTGATGACCTCTATCCTGATGACGCCGGACGGCAAGATCGTGGAGTCCGAGGCCGCCCACGGCACGGTCACCCGCCACTACCGCCAGCACCAAGCGGGCGAGCAGACCAGCACCAACTCCATCGCGTCGATCTTCGCCTGGACAGGCGGCCTGCGCCACCGCGCGAAACTCGATGACAACGCCAAGCTGATGGAATTCGCAGAGACAATGGAGAAGGTCGTCGTGGACACTGTGGAAGCCGGTCACATGACCAAGGATCTGGCCCTGCTGGTCGGGCCGGAACAGCGCTGGCTGACGACGACCGGTTTCCTGGACAAGATCGACGATAACCTGTCGAAAGCGCTGGGCTAAGGTCTAGCAGCCGCGATCATCGCGGCTGCCGTCCGGCATTACCGTCCGACACAGAACGGCACCTGACAGACCGGCGTTGTCCAACACAGCGCCCTCCAGCGTGGTGTCGGTCAGGTCCACATTCGTCAGGACGGCCCCCGTGAGATCGACCCCGCTGAAGTCCGCGCCGGTGATCGTCGCGTCGCTTAAGTTCGCGCCCATCAGATAGGCATTGGTGAAGGTGGCCCCTGCCATCAGCGCACCGGCCAACGTCGCACCCGGCAACGCCGCCTCGACCCCCTGCGCATCGGTCAGATCAGCGTCCGTGAAGATCGACTGCCGCGCGTTCAACCTGTCCAGCACGGCGCCGGTCATATCGGCAGCGGCGAAGCGGGCGAAGGGCATGAAACCGTCGGACAGGTTGGCCCCTGACAGGGTCGCGCCGTCAAAGACCGTGTAGGTCGCGTAAACGTCGATCAGATCAGCCCCGGTCAGATCCGCACCCGACAGATCGCAATCGCGACAGGCGCGTTCCTCGATCAGACGCTGGACCGCTTCATCCTCGGCGGCATGAAGGGGCGCCGCGATCAGCAGGACGGCAATGGCGATGTGGCGCACGGCAGGTCTCCATTTGTTAAGTGCATCACGTGGACCGCAAGCGCTACCCGGCAATGGCACTTTCGCCGCATTGCGAGCGGCTCGTGTCTGCGATGGGCTGCATCGAAACCAGTTCAGCGGAGTCATCTATGCGCCTTGTCACGATTGCCCTTTTGTCCACACTGACAGCCGCCCATGCGCAGGACCAAACCCCCGGTCGGGTCGGCTCTGGCGCGCCGGAGGATCTGTTCCTAGAAGTGACCCACGGTCCGGACGGTGCGCCGATGCTCAGCGCCGAAGACTTCACGCTCGCCCAAGGCGGCTATTACCGCTTCAACTTCGTCTGCCCCGAGGAACTGACATCAGAGACCGGGTTCCACTTCGAGGCGACCGAGTTGGTGGAAGACAGCCACATCCGGGTTCTGTCGGTCGGAGAGGTGGATATCGAGTTCTACGCGCAGGGTCTAAGCTTCCGTGCAGTCGAATGCGACGATCAGGGTTCTGCTCGGTTCAGCTTTCACCCCATGCGCACGGGCGTCTACGCCATCGACGTGCGCGATCAGGGCATCCCGCCGAAGACCGCGACAGCGCGCGTGACAGTCGAGTGATCCTTGCTCCCCACCGTGGCTCATGCGAACGGGGGGCATGGAGAAAACGACACGGCACACCACGCTCGACGACGCGCAGGGCATCGCCTTCGGCACCTTCTGCTGCGCGATCGGATTGCAAATCCTGACGTTCAACGGGCTGGTCACGGGCCAGACCGCCGGGCTGGCGGTTATCGTGTCCTACCTGACGGGCTGGTCCTTCGGAGCCGTCTTCTTCGTGGTGAACCTGCCCTTCTATGTGCTGGCGTGGAAGCAGCTTGGTCCGACCTTCACGCTCAAATCGCTGATCTCCGTCACGATCCTGTCGATCCTGACCGAGCTGATCCCTAACGGGTTCTCCATCCAGACGCTGGACCCCGCGCTTGGCGCGCTGATCTTCGGCGCGCTGACCGGTGCGGGCCTGTTGGCGCTGTTTCGTCACGGCGGATCGCTGGGCGGGATCGGCGTCGCAGCACTTTATGCGCAGGACCGCTTCGGCATTCAGGCGGGCTACGTCCAGCTTGGCTTCGACGCGATGCTCTTTGCCGTCGCCTTCGCCATCTTCCCGTTCTGGATCGTCGTGTGGTCCCTGCTGGGGGCGGTGGTCGTGAACCTTGTCATCGCCATCAATCACCGCCGCGACCGCTACGTCGCAACATAAGGCCCGCCGATGCCATACCTGTATCTCGTCCTCGCCGTGGCGGCAGAGACCATCGGCACCTCGGCCCTGCAAGCAAGCCAGCAGTTCACCCGGCTCGGGCCGTCCGTGCTGGTCGTGCTGGGCTACACGGTCGCCTTCTACTTCCTGTCCCTGACCCTGCGCAGCCTGCCCGTGGGCGTGGCTTACGCCATGTGGTCTGGCCTTGGTATCCTACTGATCTCGCTGATCGGCTGGGTCGTCTTCGGCCAGCGGCTGGATATGCCCGCCATCCTTGGCATGGGGCTGATCTTGGCAGGGATCGTCGTGATCCAATTGTTTTCGAACACCGCACACCACTAGCAAGACAGGGCCTTCGCCCTAACTGGCCCGCAATGGAAGATCTTATCCTTCAATTCTGGCAGGTCCTGCCGGAACCCATGCGCAACCAAATCGTCGGATATACCAACGGCTTCTGGCGAATCCTGCCGCTGATCCTCGCTTCGCTGCTTTGGCTTGTCCTCGTCTGGCTAGCGGTAAAACTTGTCGGCTTCGCCGTGCCCCGCGCCCTGAAGCGGGCCAAGATGCGTGGCGCGCTGCGCGAAGTCATCGTGATGCTGCTGACCGTATTCATGTGGCTGTTCGGCGTGCTGATCGCTGTCACCATCGCCTTTCCGACCATCACGCCGGGCAAGGCCCTGACCGCGCTGGGTGTCGGCGGCGTGGCCATCGGTTTCGCCTTCAAGGACGTGTTCGAGAACTTCCTCGCCGGTGTCCTGCTGCTGTTCCGAGAGCCCTTTTCCAAGACCGACTTCATCGAATGCGAGGGGATCGACGGGCAGGTCGAAGACATCACCGTTCGCGACACGCTGATCCGCCAGACCGATGGCCAATTGGTTGTCGCCCCTAACGCGATGTTCTTCAAGAACCCGGTCACGATCCGCACCGCCCAAGGCCTGCGCCGCACGACCATCATCGCAGGCGTGTCCTACGATACCGATGTGGACGCCGCGCGCGATGTGATCGTCAAGGCCGTCAAGGAAGTCGACTCGGTCCGCGACGACGTGCGCGACGTGCAGATCTTCGCGCAGGAGTTCGGCGACAGCTCGATCAACTTCGAGGTTACGTGGTGGACCGGATCGCGCCCCGTCGACATCCGCGCCAGCCGCGACAAGGTGGTGGCCGCTGTCAAACGCGCGCTTGATGATGCTGGAATGGAGATTCCGTTCCCCTATCGCACGCTGACTTTCAAGGAACCGCTGCCGATGCGGATGGTGAAGGATCCCGACGGAACGTCCGACACCCCCTGACCCTTTCGCACTTCCCATTGCTGCGGTTGCACGGTAAGGCCCGCGCGACCCCCGAAAGGACGACCCCATGCAATTGCGCAACATCGCGATCATCGCTCACGTGGACCACGGCAAGACAACGCTGGTGGACGAACTGCTCAAACAGTCCGGCGCATTCCGCGAAAACCAGCAGGTCGCCGAGCGCGCGATGGATAGCAACGATCTGGAACGCGAGCGCGGCATTACCATTCTGGCGAAGAACACCTCGCTCGAATGGAAAGACTGCCGTCTGAACATCGTCGACACCCCCGGCCACGCCGATTTCGGTGGAGAGGTCGAGCGCATCCTGTCCATGGTCGACGGCGTGGTGCTGCTGGTGGACGCCGCCGAAGGCCCGATGCCGCAGACGAAGTTCGTTCTGTCGAAGGCGTTGGCGCTGGGCCTGCGCCCCATCGTGGTGCTGAACAAGGTCGACAAGCCCGACGCCGAGCCAGACCGCGCGCTGGACGAGGTGTTCGACCTCTTCGCCTCACTAGAGGCAGATGAAGATCAGCTCGACTTCCCGCATCTCTACGCCTCTGGCCGCAACGGCTGGTGCGATGCGGAACTCGACGGCCCGCGCAAGGATCTGGACGCGCTGTTCAACCTGATCGTGCGTCACGTGCCCGCGCCGAAGCAGCAGTCCCGCACGGATGAAGACTTCCGCATGCTGGCCACCACCCTGGGCGCCGACCCCTTCGTTGGTCGCCTGCTGACCGGCCGTGTCGAATCGGGCCGCCTGAAGGTGGGTGCGACGGTGCAGGCGCTGTCACGCTCGAACCAGAAGATCGAACAGTTTCGCGTCACCCGTATCCAGGCCTTCCGTGGCCTCGCCCAGCAGGATATCGACGAAGCGCTGGCGGGCGATATCGTTTCGCTCGCGGGTATGTCCAAGGCCACCGTGGCTGACACGATCTGTGCGCTGGCGGTAGACGAATCGCTTCCCGCTCAGCCCATCGATCCGCCCACCATCACCGTCACCTTCGGCATCAACGACTCGCCTCTGGCGGGCCGCGACGGCAAGAAGGTCCAGTCCCGCGTCATCCGCGAGCGGCTGATGAAAGAGGCCGAGACCAACGTCGCCATCAAGATCAGCGACACGCCGGGCGGAGAAGCCTTCGAAGTTGCCGGTCGCGGCGAATTGCAGATGGGCGTGCTGATCGAGAACATGCGCCGCGAAGGGTTCGAGCTGTCCATCAGCCGCCCCAAGGTGCTGATGCGCGAAATCGACGGCGTGATGCACGAGCCGATCGAGGAAGCCACAATCGACGTGGATGACGAGTATTCCGGTGCCGTCATCGAAAAGATCACCGGCGCCCGCAAAGGCGATCTGGTCGAGATGAAGCAGGCCGGCGCGGGCAAGACCCGCATCATCGCGCACATCCCCTCGCGCGGTCTCATCGGCTATCACGGCGAATTCCTCACCGACACGCGCGGCACCGGCGTGCTAAACCGCGTGTTCCACAGCTGGGCCCCGCACAAGGGCCCGATTCCGGGCCGCCGTCAGGGTGTTTTGATCTCGATGGAGAACGGCACCTCTGTCGCCTACGCCCTGTGGAAGCTGGAAGATCGCGGCAAGTTCTTCATCGGCGCGCAGGAAGCGGTCTATACCGGCATGATCCTGGGCGAGCACAGCCGCGACAATGACCTTGAGATCAACCCCCTGAAGGGCAAGCAGCTGACCAACGTGCGCGCCTCCGGCACCGACGAGGCCGTGAAGCTGACTACGCCTGTCACCATGACGCTGGAGCAGGCCATCGCCTACATCGACGACGACGAGTTGGTCGAGGTCACGCCCAACGCCATCCGCCTGCGCAAGCGTTATCTGGACCCGCATGAGCGCAAGCGGAACGCCAAGAAGGCCTGATCCGCCAAAAGGTGAGTATTTCTTAAAACAATAAAGGGGGCGCGGTTTTCAGCAGACCGCGCCCCTTCTTCTTTGTTTTCTTAAATACTCAGATCACGCCAGTTTCCGCAGGCGCGCGATCAGGGCAGAGGTATCCCATCGGCCACCGCCCATGTTCTGCACATCCTTGTAGAACTGATCCACCAGCGCGGTGACGGGCAGCGCGGCACCGATCTCGTTGCCGGTCTGCAGGCAAATCCCCAAGTCCTTGCGCATCCAATCCACGGCAAAGCCATGCTCGAAGTGATCGTCCAGCATCGTCTCATAGCGGTTATTCATCTGCCACGATCCTGCCGCTCCCTGGCTGATGACCTCGACCACCGCACGACCGTCGAGGCCTGACTTCTCGGCGAAGTGCAGCGCCTCTGACAGACCCTGCACCAGCCCCGCGATAGCGATCTGGTTGCACATCTTGGTGGTCTGACCCGCGCCCACGTCACCGATCAAGCGGCAGATCTTGGCGTAGGCGTCGATCACGGGTGCCGCCCGGTCGAAGTCGACTTGCGCCCCGCCGCACATCACCGACAGCGCGCCATTCTCGGCGCCCGCCTGTCCGCCAGAGATCGGCGCGTCCACGTAACCGATACCCTTCTGCGATGCCGCTTCCGCCAGTTCCCGCGTCACCGCCGCCGACACAGTGGTGTGATCCACGAACAGCGCGCCCGTGGACATGCCGGCGAAGGCACCATCGTCTCCGGTGCAGACCCCACGCAGGTCGTCATCGTTGCCCACGCAGGAAAACACGATCTCGGCATCCTTCGTGGCCTCGGCAGGCGTCTCGCCCATGGTGCCGCCGTGTTCTGCGACCCAATCCTTGGCCTTTTGCGTCGTGCGATTGTAGACGCTGACCTCATGGCCCGCCGCCTTCAGATGCCCCGCCATGGGATAGCCCATGACCCCAAGTCCCAAGAACGCGATACGTGCCATGCTTTTCCTCCCCGACGGCATTGTCTAAGCACTGGCTTAACCTGCCCCCCGCGCCGGTCAACCGGAGACCTTGATGATTACCCTCTTTCGCTGGCTTGTCCGCATCGCCTCGGCGCTCATCCTTCTGGGGGCCGTGGCACTGCTGCTCGGCTACTGGTTCCTGTCGCGTTCACTGCCGGACTTCGATGAGACCATTGCCGTCGACGGCATCACCGCCCCGGTCGAGATCGTGCGTAACACCAATTCCATCCCGCATATCTTTGGTGAAACGGACGAAGACGTCTTCTTCGGTCTGGGCCTTGCCCACGCGCAAGACCGGCTTTGGCAAATGACCCTGTTGCGCCGCACCGCGCAGGGCCGCTTGTCTGAAATCTTCGGCGCGCGCACCGCCCGCACCGACGAGCTGCTGCGTAGGCTGGATATCTACACCCTCGCCACCCGCTCCGTCGCCGCGCAAGACGATCAGGCGACCGCCGCGCTGCGCGCCTACGCCGACGGAGTCAATGCCTGGATCGAGGAAGTGAACAGCGGGGCGCGCGGACGCGGCGCGCCGGAGTTCTGGCTGTTCGAGCCGTCCATCGCCCCGTGGCAGCCCGCCGACAGCCTTGCGATCATCAAGCTGATGGGCCTGCAACTCTCGGCCCACATCACCGAGGAAGTGCTGCGCGCCCGCGTGTCCCTTGCCTTGGACGACGATACGCGCCTGTCCGACTTGATGCCCGACGTACCCGGTGATGGGATCGCCGCCCTGCCAGAGTATGCGTCATTGGTGCCGGGGTCCGAAGACATCCGCTTCGCCGAAACCACACCGCGCCCGGCGCTCAGCCCTATCGCCCCGCGTGGCCTTGGGGGGGCGTCGAACGCGTGGGCGGCGGCACCATCACGCTCAGCCAGCGGCGGCACTCTGCTGGCGAACGATCCGCACCTTGGCTTTACGGCACCGGCGATCTGGTATCTGGCCCGCTTAGAACTGGAGTCCGGCGGCGTTATCGGCGGGACGATCCCCGGCATGCCGGTGGTGCTGGTTGGCCGCTCGGACCGCATCGGCTGGGGGCTGACGTCGTCCTACGCCGACGATCAGGACGTCTATGTCGAGCGGCTGAACCCCGACAATCCGACCCAAGTGCGCACGCCCGAGGGCTGGAAGGCCATGCGGACCCGCCCCTCGATCATCCGGATCAAGGACGGCGCGGATACGACTCTGACCCTTCGCTGGACCGACAACGGCCCCGTGCTGCCGGGTGCACATTACGATCTGGGCACGATCACGCCGCCGGGCCACGTGGCCAGCGTCGCGTGGACGGCGCTGAACGATGAAGACACCTCTATCAGCGCGGCCCTCGCCCTGATGCGCGCGGGGTCCGTGGAAGAGGCCATCGACGCCGCCGAGGGCTTCGTCGGCCCGTCACAGAACCTGACGGTCGTCGACCGCGAAACCATCGCGATGAAGACCATCGGCACCCTGCCCCGCCGTCGCGAGGGCCACCAATCCAAGGGGCGTCTGCCCACCCCCGGCTGGATCGAGGCGAACCGTTGGGACGGCATACTGCCCTACGCGTCGAACCCCGAGTTTCGCGCTCCGCAGGGCGGCATTCTGGGCAACACAAACAACAAGATCATCGACCGCGAATTCCCGATGCATGTCTCCTATCTGTGGGGCGACACGCAACGCGTGCAACGCTGGCAACGGCTGATGCAGGGCCGCGAGGTGCACACCCGCGAAAGCTTCATGGAAGCGCAACTGGATACTGTTTCCTTCACCGCCCGCTCGCTGCTGCCGCTGGTGGGGGCCGAATTATGGTTCACCGGAGAAGCGGCGCCCGAAGGCACGCCAGAGCGCCTGCGCCAACGTGCGTTGGCCTTGCTGGCCAGCTGGAACGGCGAGATGAACGAACATCTGCCAGAGCCGCTGATCTACGCCGCCTGGCTGCGCGCCCTGCAAGACCGGCTGATCCGCGACGAGCTTGGGCCGCTGGCGGATGAATTCGACCACGTCGAGCCGCTGTTCATCGAACGTGTCTACCGCGACGTCGACGGCGCATCGGAATGGTGCGACGTGACCCAATCGGCAAGGATAGAGACCTGCGCGGACATGGCACGATTCGCCTTGGACGACGCGCTGGTCTGGATCGACGAGCGCTACGGCACAGCACTGGAGTCGCTTCGCTGGGGCGACGCGCATGAGGCTGCGCACGAGCATCCCGTGCTGGGCGACGCGCCGGGCCTCAGCTGGATCGTGAACATCCGGCAATCCACCAGCGGCGGCGACAACACGCTGCGCCGGGGCCGCACGTCCGGCACCGATCCGGACCCGTTCACCAACGTCCACGGCGCTGGCTACCGGGGCATCTACGACTTCGCAGACCCCGAGTCGTCGTTGTTCATCTTGTCGACCGGGCAATCGGGCCATCCGCTGTCACGCCACTACGACGATCTGGGAGAGCTGTGGCGGCGGGGCGAATATATCCCCATGACGCTGGACCCAGACCTTGCCCGCGCCGGGGCCGAGGGCATCACGCGGTTGTATCCGCGGGCGGAGGGGTAAGCCGGGTCGTGGAGTGGGTATTTGCAAAAGCAAAGAAC
This sequence comes from Palleronia sp. THAF1, assembly GCF_009363795.1. NCBI lineage: Bacteria > Pseudomonadati > Pseudomonadota > Alphaproteobacteria > Rhodobacterales > Roseobacteraceae > Palleronia > Palleronia sp. THAF1. The sequence continues at coordinate 1,502,177 of NZ_CP045420.1, forward strand.
GACGCGGACGCGCTTTTTTGCTTTTCTTGAATACCCTCCTTGGGCGGCCCGCTTACCGCCCCTTGAACAATCCGCCAAGGATGCCGCGCACGATGCGGCGGCCGGTCGTGCCCTTCAGTTCCTTCATAACGATCTGCGCCATCGCGCCGCCGAAGCTGTCATCCTTGCGCGCGGGCTTGCCGCGCGATGTGGACCGTTCCACGCCGGTGCCGGTATAGCGCCGTCCGGCGCGGTATTCGCGTTCGGCGGCCTCGGCCTCCTCTTCCTTGCGCTCGGCCTCTTCGGCCTCTTTAGCGGCCTGCTCTGCCTTGGCTTTGAGCATCTCGAACGCGCTTTCGCGGTCGACCTGCGCCTCATACTTCCCGGCGACCGGAGAGCTTGCGATAACCGCCCGGCGCTCGTCTGCGGAGATTGGCCCAAGCTGGGATGACGGCGGACGGATCAGCGTGCGTTCCACGACGCCCGGCGCGCCCTTCTTGATCAGGAAAGATGTCACCGCTTCGCCCACGCCGACCTCTCTGATCGCCGCTTCGGTGTCGAAACGCGGGTTGGTGCGGTAGGTTTCGGCGGCACGGTGCAGGGCCTTGCGGTCGCGCGCGGTGAAAGCGCGCAGAGCGTGTTGCACACGGTTGCCCAGCTGTCCCAACACGTCCTCGTCGATATCGTCGGGATTCTGGCTGACGAAGTAAACGCCCACCCCCTTCGAGCGGATCAGCCGTGCGACTTGCTCGACCTTTTGCACCAATGCCTTGGGCGCGTCCTCGAACAGCAGGTGCGCCTCGTCAAAGAAGAACACCAGCTTGGGTTTGTCCGGGTCGCCGATCTCTGGCAGCTCTTCGAACAGTTCCGACAGCAGCCACAGCAGGAACGTCGCATAGAGGCGCGGCGAGGACATCAGCTTGCCAGAGTCCAGGATGTTGATCGGCCCGCGCCCGTCCGTGTCGGTCCGCATGATATCAGCCAGTTCCAACGCCGGTTCCCCGAAGAGGTTTGCGCCGCCTTCGTTTTCGATCACCAGAAGCCGCCGTTGGATCGCACCGATGGAAGATCGAGAAATATTGCCGTAGCGCAGTTCCAGCGCGTCCGCGTTCTCGCCACACCAGACCAGCAGCGCCTGCAAGTCCTTCAGGTCCAGCAGCGGCATTCCTTGCTCGTCGGACATGCGGAAGGCGATGTTTACCACACCTTCCTGCGCCTCGGTCAGATCCAATAGACGAGACAACAGCAGCGGGCCCATTTCGGCCACTGTGGTGCGGACGGGATGGCCGGATTTGCCGAAAAGATCCCAGAACGTCACCGGGAAGGACTCGTATTTAAAGCTGTCCGCGAAATTGATCGTTTCCGCTCGGGACATGAAGGCGTCGTGCAGCTTGAAGTCGGCGCTGCCGGCGGCGGCAAGACCGGACAGGTCACCTTTCACGTCGGACAGGAAGACCGGTACGCCACGGGCCGAGAAGCTCTCTGCCAAAATCTGAAGCGTGACCGTTTTGCCGGTGCCCGTCGCACCCGCGATAAGGCCGTGACGGTTGGCGTATTTCATCAAAAGAACCTGAGGATCGCCGTAGCCTTCGCCCCCGCCGCCCACGAAGATATCGTCGTCCATGCCCGCTCCTTGGCTGTCGTTCCGCAGCGACAATACATCCTTAACCCTTGGGTGCTAGTCATGGTGACGATCCGGTTGCGCCTTGCCCATGGGTGCGGCTGGATCACTCTCCCTGATGGACTGGCCGCGCTTTCCGGGCGCGGCCATTTTTGCGCCCAAGCGCTTCACTCGGGCCCCGCCAAAAGCCTCGAAATTGGCTGTTGACGCAAGCAAGCGCCTTCACTAGCGTCCGACCCAATGAAAAAAGGCTGGCCAGTCCGCCAGGGAGAATACTGCTGAAAAAGGCCCCCTCGACGGGGCCTTTTTCGCATTTTACCCTCTTGGCGCGGTGGCCATTGTTATCGAAATCGGGACTGACAGCGCAGCGATGACATGCTAAGCGCCCCGGCAGTCCACCCGTCCTTCAAATGGGAAATACAATGTCCGATCTACTGAAATCCTTGTGCCTCGCCGGTCTGCTGGTTGGGTTCGCCCCTGCCGCCATCGCGCAGGACGCGACCGATGATACCGCGACCGAGGCTCCTGCGACCGAACCCGCTCAGGACGTGGTCACGCCGACCGACCCCAACGCGCTGAACATGGGTGAGCCTGCTGCAGAAGAGGCCGATGCCAGCGACGCCGCCGGTACCAACTACATCGCCGAGACCTTCGGCGACTGGGAGCAGCGCTGCGTGCGTCGGCCAGAGGGTGCTGACCCCTGCCAGATCTACCAGCTCCTGCGCGACGCCGACGGCAACGCCGTGGCCGAGATGAGCGTTTTCCCCCTGCCCGCCGGTCAGCCCGCCGTGGCCGGATCGACCATCATCACGCCGCTGGAGACGCTACTGACCAAGAACATCACGATCTCTGTCGATGGTAGCCAGGCGCGCCGTTATCCGTTCGAATTCTGTGCCGCGCAGGGATGCCTGTCGCGCATCGGCTTCTCACAAGGCGAGATCGACCAATTCAAGCGCGGTGCCGCCGGTCGTCTGACGATCTTCCCGGCCGCCGCGCCCGAGACGCCGATCAACCTGACGATCAGCCTGTCCGGTTTCACTGCCGCCTTCGAGTCGGTGACCGAGGCGAATACGGCGCAGTAAGTTCTGCCATCAAACGCGAAAAGGCCGGGGTCCATGCCCCGGCCTTTTTCGTTTCTGCTGTGGCGTTAATACTTATTGCCGATCGTCCGCGTCCAGCTTCTGACCTTCACGGCGCAGGAAAAACCCGACACCGACGCTGAAGACTGCGACGATTGCAATGACTGCTATTTCGCTACCCATCGGAAGGCTCCTTCTTCAGATACCCTAGGACATAGTGCGCCGCGCCGTGAAAAACCACTCCTAGAAGCGCCCAGATCGGAGAGAGTACGGCTACGCTGCCCGTTTCGACCAAAGGACGGAGCAGCGAAAAACCGATAAGACCGACACCGATCGCGTTCAGGAATCCCGCGAACAGCTTAACCCGTTCGTTATAAGACGAAACCCGATCCCGCATCAGATCCGCTTGAGGGCCAGCACTGCGTTCAACCCGCCAAAGGCGAAGGCATTGGACAGGACGACGTCGACCTGCGCCTCGCGCGCTTCGTTGGGAACCACGTCCAGAGCACATTCGGGGTCTGGCTCTTCGTAGCCGATGGTCGGCGCGATCACCCCGTCACGTAGCGCCATGATGCAGGCCAGAAGCTCTACGGCCCCCGTGCCGCCGATCAGGTGCGCGTGCATCGACTTGGTGCTGGAGATCATCAGATCATTCGCGTGGTGGCCGAACACATCGGCCACCGCAGCGCATTCTGTCTTGTCGTTGGCGGCCGTGCCGGTGCCATGGGCATTGATGTAGCCCACCTGCCCCAGATCGACGCGCGCGTCGGCGACAGCGCCCGCGATGGCGCGCGCGGCACCCTTCTTCGACGGCATGACGATATCGGCTGCGTCGGACGACATGGCGAAACCCGCAACCTCCGCCAGTATCTCTGCGCCGCGCGCCTTGGCGTGCTCGTATTCCTCGAACACGAACATGCCCGCTCCTTCCCCCTGCACCATGCCGTTGCGCGTGGCGGAAAACGGGCGGCACGCATCCTTGGACATGACGCGCAGGCCCTCCCACGCCTTGACGCCGCCGAAGCACAGCATGGATTCGGAACCGCCTGTCACCATCACGTCGGCAACCCCCGACCGGATCATAGAAAACGCCTGACCCATCGCATGATTGGACGACGCGCAGGCCGTCGCCACGGTGAAGGACGGCCCCTGCAAATTGTGCTGCATCGAAATATGCGATGCCGCCGCGTTGTTCATCAGTTTCGGCACGACGAAGGGGTGAACGCGGTTCTTCCCCTCTTCATAGACGGCACGGTAATTCTCGTCTTGCGTCGACAGCCCACCGCCCGATGTGCCCATGACCACACCGGCACGCAGGGCCAGCGGCCCGAAGAACTCGATCCCCGACTGTTCGACGGCCTGATTGGCGGCCAACAGCGCGAATTGCGTGAACCGATCGTACAAAGCAATCTGTTGTCGATTGAACGTCGCGGTCTCGTCGTAGTCCTTGACCTGAGCGCCGATCTGGACGGCCAACCGCTCGACATCACGGATCTTCAGCGGGCCGATGCCGCAGCGCCCTTCGCGCATCGCTTCAAGCGTTTGCGGCACGTCGTGACCCAGCGCGTTGATCGTACCCGCGCCGGTGATGACGACCCGCCTCACGTCTTCTGCGCCGCCACCAGACCTTCGACCGCGCCGACAATGGCAGCGACCGAGGAGATATCGAATTCGCTGGCCTGCGGGTCGTTGGCGTTGAACGGCACCTGAATGTCGAACTCTTCCTCTATGGCGAAGATCGATTCTACCAGCCCAAGGCTGTCGATGCCCAGATCTTCAAGGCTTTGCGTCAGAGTGACGTCGGATGGCTCGATCATCGCCTGTTCGGCGAGGATGCGGATGACCGTGTCCTTGGTGTCTGCCATGGCTCGAACCCTTCGTTGCGTCGTGGCTGATCTAATGATCAGAGCCGCCTTTTGAAACCGCTTTGTCGCTGGTCAGGCGCGCCAGCATACGCGGCAGGCGGCGCAGGGCCTTGTACATGTCCACATGCTGATCCATCCGCACCGCCGGGTAGCCCATCATCACCCGCCCCGCAGGCACGTTCGACAGAACCTTGGTCCCGCCACCGAAGATCACGTCAGAGCCGATGGTCAGGTTATCGGCGATTCCCGTCGCCCCACCGCAAACCACCCGGTCGCCCAACACGGTCGAGCCCGCGATGCCGGTCATGGCGGCCGCCAGACAGTGCTCGCCCATGACGACGTTGTGGGCGATGTGGATCAGGTTATCGAGCTTGCAGCCGTTGCCGATCCGGGTCGCGCGAATGGTGCCGCGGTCAACACAGGTGTTCGCCCCGATCTCGACGTCGTCGCCGATGATGACGGTGCCAAGCGAATGGATACGAGTCCACGCCTGCTCGGTGATGTCTCCCTGATCACCCAGGCTCTCGCGCGCCTTCTCGACGCCGGACTTCTGCGGCGTCACGAAGGCCAGACCATCTGCACCGATCAAGGCGCCCGGTTGCAGGATGATACGGTCACCGATCTGCACGCGCGCGCCCACCTTGGCACCCTGAAGGATCAGGGCATCGTCACCGATCTGCGCACCCTCTGCGATACTGACGTGGGACGCGATGCGGGCGTTCGCGCCGATCCGCGCGCCTGCGCCAATGACGACGAGCGGTCCGATAGCCGCACCCTCTCCGATTTGGGCGGTATCATCGACGATGGCGGACGGGTGGATGCCAGGCGCGATCTGCGGGCCGGGATCGAAGACCGCCGTCAGATGCGCCATCGCCAGACGCGGACGCTGCACGAACAGGGCCGCTTTCAGGCCCAATGCGCGCCAATCCGCCCCTTCCCACAGGATCGCGGCCTGCGCTGCCCCCTCGCCCAGCCGTTCAGCGTAGGCAGGCTGCATGGCGAGTGCGAGATCGCTTTGGGTGGCATCCGCGGGCTCGGAGGCGCCGGTGATCACGATAGAACCGTCACCCTCCAGCCGAGCGGAAAGAGCGGTCGCGATATCGGAAATGGTGGTCTGCATGGTCGTCCCCGCCCTGTTTGTGGCCGGGGACGATACTAGGGTCAGCCGTCCGAAAGTGCCAGACGCGCCTGCGCGCGCGGCATGGTCACACCCTCTGCCTGCAGAGCGGACAGGATGCGCGCGTCACGACCGTAGATGTCGTCGCGATACTCCATCCCACCGCCCGGCTTGGCGATTGCCGTGCGGTAGACGATGTGGACCGGCAATGGATCCGCCAAATTCACCCGGCTGTTCTGGCCAGAGTTGAGATAACGGTTGAACGTCGCCTCGGGGCTTGGATCGTTCTGCAGTTCCAGCAACGCGTGACCAAACTCATACGGATCGTCCAGACGAATGCAGCCATGGCTGAAGGCACGGACAGTCTGGCTGAACAGGGACTGCGCGGGCGTGTCGTGCAGGTAGATGTTGTACTTGTTGGGGAACATGAACTTCACGCGACCCAGCGCATTGCGCGGTCCCGGCTTCTGCCGCATCGAGAACGGGAAGCTGCGCGCCGAATACTGGCTGAAGCTTCGGTTTCGACTAACGACCCGACCGTTCGACGCGATGATATCCAGATGCCCATGCGCGCCCGGATTGCGGCGCAGGCCCGGCAGGTACTCGTTCACGATGATCGAACGAGGCACGTACCAGTATGGATTGATGACCATGTGGTCCATCTCGTCGGAAAACTCCGGCGTTTCCTGACTGGACACATTCTTTCCGATCACCGACTTGGTCTCGAAGTAGACCTCTCCATCGACGACGATCTGCGCATGGAAATCGGTCAGGTTCACCCAGATGTGCCGGTCGCCCCGGTCGAAGTTCATCCAGCGCTCGCGCTCCATCGCGACAAGGACGGACCCAAGGCGATCCTCGGGCGAGACGTTCAGCTCTTCCAGCGTCTTGCCACCCACGACGCCATCGACGGCAAGGCCGTGATCGGTCTGGAACGCTTCTACGGCCTTCTGCATCGACGCGTCGAACACTTGGCTTGCTGAGCGATCCAGATACCCCATGGCGATCAAACGGTCGCGCAGACGCACGACTTCATCGCCCTGCGCGCCGCGTTCCAGCCGAGAGGCGCGCACAGGCTCTCCCCACGTGCCGTTGACGATGGCATCTTCCAGCGTCAGGCGCGCGCGGATCAAACGATTGTATTCTTGGCTTTGCGGGCCAAGGCGATCCATCACAGCGTAGGGACGGTCGCCAGAGATATCGCGCAAAAGGTCCAATCTCTGCGATTCGGGGACGGTCCGCTTGATGTCGCTGACCACACGGCCCGGCTCCAGAATACCGGTCGACATGTCGGACGCAAAACGCAGGAACAGCCGAGACAGTTCGACGTCCAGTTTCCCCATCTCACGCGGGGTGTCGGCGGCGCGCATCATCTGGCGGATGCGGTCAGCATCGTAGCGGTTGGCGGGAAGACCATGCAGCCCGGCCTTGTCGACGACCGCCAAGAAAGCGGCCCGCCTGGCGCGGTGCACAGCGTCATCACCGACCCAAAGGGGGGCGAACTTCGATTCGCGGTAGAACGCAGACAGCGCGTCATCTTCCGCAGCGGCGACCGCAATCGCTTGCGTGAAAGGCGTTACGGACTGCGCCGTAGCCGTGACGGGCGCGACAAGCGCAACAAAAGCGACGGTGGCAGCCAGCCGCTTCAAAATACCGGATTGCATCGAAATTCCCTTCTTAGACATCCCCACCCAACGCTAGAGACCGCCAAACCGTTGCACACAAGCGAGAATTGCAGCGTCAGAGGCTTGGTGAGCGCGCTCGTTACCAAAACAGCACGAAAATCCTTTCTGTGGACTCACGACCCCGTGATCTGTCGTTAAGCGAAAATTTGCCACTATGTGGGAACTTTTTTGAAGGTGGCCACAGGCCCCTTTCGTGAAGTCGTATCTCGTGGCATAGATTTCGAACGCTCAAGGGGACTCGGGCGACATCGCGGTCAACGCGGGACACGACGCAGGTTACTAGAAAACGGGACATTTCCACATGACGATCAAGCAGACCGGTCTGACCCGGCGCGCGCTGCTGGGCGCTTTCGCGGCCACAAGCGTCATCGCGGCACCCACCTACTCCAACGCATTCGGCATCCTTCGCGGTGCGGGCGATATTCGCCGGATCAAGATGTATTCGGGCCGTACGGGCGAGAGCATCGACACGATCTACTGGATCGAAGGCAACTACATCAAAGACGCGCTGGCCGAAGTGCACCACTTCATGCGCGACTGGCGCAACAACAAGGTCAGCGCGATCGACACGCGCACGATCGACATCATGGCCGCCAGCCACAACCTGATGGACACGGCAGAGCCCTACATGCTGATTTCCGGCTACCGCTCGCCCGAGACGAACAACATGCTGCGCGCCCGCTCGTCCGGCGTTGCGAAGAACTCGCGTCACCTGCGCGGTGAAGCTGCCGACCTGTCGATGAAGTCGCGCTCGGTGAACCAAATGTATCGCGCGGCTTCTGCCTGTGCGGCAGGCGGCGTCGGGCGCTACTCCTCGTCCAACTTCGTTCACATGGACTGTGGTCCCGTCCGCTCTTGGGGCCGGTAAGGCCAGCCATCGGATCCGTCGATGAAGCCCGCCACACGCGGGCTTTTTCATGCGCGGTCGAGCGTGAGGACCTTGTGTACGCGTCCGTCTTCCTCGCGCTCCATCACAAACCCCATGGCGTCGTAATAGCCCAAGCCTTCGGCGTTGCTGGTCGTGATGGCCGCGTCGATTCGGGTAAGGCCCGCGTCGAGCGCCGCCTGCAGGCTATGCGCCATCATCTTGCGCCCCACACCATTCCCAGCCGCGTCGGGGTGGACGTGGGTGCCGATGTAACCGTCGCCCTCTGCCACGTCGAACGGACGGTCTGATCCCGCACGGTTGAGGATCTGAATCCCGACGATTCGGCCATCTAGCTCTGCCACGACCGTCGAAATCGGGCCGTCGCTCAGATACTCCGACCGCACGAAGTCCTCATCCGATGGGCGCGTCCGCTTTCCCGCCGCCGTCAGGGCTTGCAGCATGGCGGAAACGCCCGGTGCATCCGCCGGTGTCCCTGCGCGGACGAAAACATCAGATGTCATGGAAGGCCCTTGCTTGCCTGCGCGTCCAGTTCACCGTGACATGCAGCCCGTCTTCGCCCTGCCGCTCGTCTTCGACGACGCCCTGCTCGTACAGCCATGCACGCCGCTTGCCAGCGCTGAACGGCAGCGCCAACTCCTTGCGAGACCGCTTTTCGTCCAGCGCGTCCTCGATGGCATCCAACAGGTCCGGCACGCCATCGCCGGTCAGGGCCGATACCGTCTCAACCTCATCCCGGCGTTCGGCGGTCTTGATCAGCGTGGATCGATCCTCTGGCGAAAGCTGGTCCGTCTTGTTCCAGACCTCGATCAACGGCACGTCATCCGACACACCCAGATCGCCCAGAATGCGCATAACATCTTCGGCCTGCTCTTCCGTGCCCGCGTGGCTAATATCGCGCACATGGACGATCAGATCGGCGGCCAAGACCTCTTCCAGCGTGGCGCGGAAGGCCGCGACAAGCTGCGTCGGCAGGTTGGAAATGAAGCCCACCGTATCCGACAGAATCACCTGCTTGCCCGCCGGCATCTCGACGGCGCGCATCGTGGGGTCGAGCGTGGCGAACAGCATGTCTTCCGCCATCACCTCTGCGCCAGTCATGCGATTGAACAGCGTGGATTTGCCCGCGTTCGTATAGCCGACCAGCGCGACAATGGGGAACGGCACCTTCGCGCGCGCGGCGCGGTGCAGTTCCCGCGTTTTCACAACTTTCTCCAGTTGCTTCTTCAGCCGGTTCAATTGCTCGTCGATGGCGCGGCGGTCCGCCTCGATCTGCGTTTCGCCGGGACCACCGACGAAGCCAAGGCCACCGCGCTGCCGTTCAAGGTGCGTCCAGGCACGAACAAGGCGCGTGCGCTGGTAAGACAGGTGCGCCATCTCGACCTGCAGCACACCTTCGCGGGTGCGCGCACGGTCGCTGAAGATCTCCAGGATCAGGCCCGTCCTGTCCAGAAGCTTGGTGCCCCAAGCCTTTTCCAAATTGCGTTGCTGCACCGGAGAGACCGGGCCGTCGATCAAGACAAGGCCGATATCCTCGGCCTCGATATGCTGGCGCAGTTCTTCCATCTTGCCGGTGCCGAACAGGTGGCCGGGATGGGCGCGCGGCAGGCGCACGACCTGCCCGCCCATCACGTCCAATCCCGGCAGCGCATGTGCCAGAGAGATTGCTTCTTCCAGCGCGGGCTGCGGCTCACGCCGATCGCGCTCTGTCTGAATGTCGGGGTGCAGAACCCATGCGTTTGTGGTCATGCTGGCGAACGCACGGAGACCCCGTGCGGTTTCGCGAAATCACGCACCGGGATCGGTATCGCCATCATACAGCTGAATCGGCTGGCTGGGCATGATCGTCGAGATCGCGCCCTTGAACACCAGCTGCGATTGCCCGTCGCGGCGCAACAGCACGCAAAAATTGTCGAACCACGTGATGACACCCTGCAGCTTGACGCCGTTGATCAGAAAGATCGTCACGGGCACCTTCGTCTTGCGAACGTGGTTCAGGAATGTCTCTTGCAGATTTTGCTTTTCGCCGGCCATGCGAACACCGTCCCTAAATTATAGTCTTTTTATTCCCGCGCTTGATCGGCGGTTGGTGACGGGGGGCATTATGAAGGGCAAGCGCTTGAGAGGCCAGACAAAACTTGAACGGATCAGGCGCGCCAGAAATCGCGGTTGAACAAAGCAACGATCGCCAGCGTCTCCATCCGCCCCAGAACCATGACGAAGGCCAGGATAACCCGCGCGGCAAGGCCCTGATCGGCGTAAAGGATCGGCGCGCCGCCGCCGACGTCGGCCAACGGCCCGGTGTTCGACAGCGCCGCGACCGACAGAACCATCGCCTCCTCGAAGCCAAGTCCTGCTAAAGTCAAAGCCGCCATGGTCACGGCAAGAACGATGGCAAACAGCATGAAAAAGATCCACGCAACGAACGCACCCTCGCGCCGCAGCCTGCGTCCGCGCGATCCCGATCCGCCGATGGAATTGGGATAGACCAGCCGCCCCATCTCTCGCGCGCCGTGTTTGTAGAGCGCATAGATACGCAAAAGCTTCACCCCGCCTGCGGTGGTCGCGACGCCGCCCCCCAGCAGCGCCAGCCCGATCAGGACCAGCCCCGGCGTGGGCAAACCGGACCAGAAGCGCGCATCCTCGAAAGAGCTGCTCTCAAACCCGGTCGTGGTCAGAAAACTGAGCGTCGTGAAGGTTGCCCCCCACAGCGCCTGAATGGCCGCCCCCAGGTCATCCTGCCCCTCGTTCTCGATCGAGCCAAGAAAGTGGCGCAGGAACAGGAAGGCGGGCACCATGACGACTAGGATCGCCGCTAGGCGTATCTCGGGGTCCTTCAGCAGCACACCCCGCTCGCGATTGATGAAGTCGTTGCGGAAGGTCAGGCGCGACACGCCGAAGATCAGGAAGACGAAGATCAGCATTTCGGGCAGAATCGTCTCTCCGCGCCAGCCGCCCGGCACGATGCCAGAGGTCGACATCGTGGACATGGCAAGGATCGCACCGGTCGTACCGCTGGTGCCTGTCAGCGCAAGTCCGATCCACAGGATCAACGTCAGGCCTGCGTAGATCGGGGCAAGGCGCACGGCATAGCGTCTTAACCGTTCTCCGGGCCGAACCGCCCGCCTCTCGCGTAACGCGGTGCGGCCCGCAGCCGTCAAATCGGTCGCCACAACCTCGAAGCCACCCAGGTTCAACGGTGCAAGGATCGCCAGCGCGGACACCCAGAACAGCAGCCCGCCCATCCAACCGACCATCGCCCGCCACAGGTGCAAAGTCGGGGGCAATTGCCCCTCGCCGGGATACAGCGTGGCGCCGGTGGTGGTCAGGCAAGAGATCATCTCGAACCAAGCGTTGCCGATATATGCGTCCCCAAGGGCCTCTCGGAATGGCACCGCCAGCATCAAGGGCAGCAGCACCAAAGCGCCAACCAGTCCTGTCAGCTGCGCGCGGGTCGAGCCTTCGCGCCCTCGCGTGCCCAACGCGACGGCAAGGAACGCGAACAGGATCAGGAACACGATGCCGGAATAAAAGAACGAGCGTGCGGTGTGCAGGTAGCGCAGCTGGTAGGCGTGGATCGCGGGCGCGAACATCGCTGCCGCGCCCAGCCCCTGCAGGATCAGCAGGAACGGCAGCCGCTGAAGGGTGCGACGCATCAGAAGAAGTCGATCGCGACCTGGAACAGCCGCTCGACCGCCGGGACATCCGCCGCCAGCGCGAAGATCACGATGATATCGCTTTCCTCGATCCGCGTCGTCCCGGTCGGCTTGACGATCTTGCCGCCCTTTTGCACCGCGCCCACCAAAGCACCTTCCGGGAAGTCGATGTCGCGGATCAGCTGGCCCGCGATGGGAGAGGTGGACAGCACCTGCGCCTCGATGACCTCTGCCTCTGCATCACCGACGGAATAGACGTTGCGCACCCGTCCGTGGCGCACGTGACGCAGGATCGACGACACGGTGGTCGCGCGCGGATTGACGAAGGCGTCGATTCCCAAGGGCCGCATGAGGCCCTGAAGCGACGGGTCGTTGACAAGGCAGACGGCCATCTTCGCGCCGGCCTGCTTTGCGCGCACGGCGGCCAGAAGGTTGGTCTTGTCGTCATCGGTCACGCACAGGATCGAATCGGCCTTTCCTATAGAGGCCTCATCGAGCAGTTCCCGCTTCAGCCCGTCGCCGTTAAGCACGATGGTGCGTTCCAGAACGTCGGCGGCGCGCTCGGCGGTGCGGCGGTCCTTCTCGATCATCCGGACGCGCACACGCCACTCTGGCCCTTCAAGCTGCTGCGCGACCATCAGACCCACGTTACCGCCGCCAAGGATCACCACACGGTCCTGTTTGGTGACAGCTTTGCCGAAGATATCCAGCACGCGATCCTTGTCGTCGCGGTGGGCCAGAACATAGATGTCGTCACCAGCGAACAACTGATCGCCCGGCTCCGGCGCGAACAGCTGACCGGACCGGCGTACGCCGACAACAATTGCGCGCAGGGTCGAGAACAGGTCGGTCAACTGCTTCAACGGCGTGTTCAGCACCGGGCAGTCATCGGTCAGCCCTATCCCCAGAAGCTGCACGCGGCCTTCCATGAATAGCTGCGTGTCGAAAGCCGAGGGTGAGGACAGACGGCGCAAAGCGGCCTCGGCGACCTCTTTCTCGGGGCTGATCACCACGTCGATGGGCAGGTGGTCGCGGCGGTAAAGGTCCGAATAGATCGCATCCAGATAACTTTGCGCCCGAAGGCGTGCGATCTTGCGCGGCACGGCAAAGACCGAATGGGCGACCTGACAAGTGACCATGTTCACCTCGTCCGAATGGGTCGCGGCGATGATCATGTCGGCGTCTCGCGCACCCGCGCGATCCAGCACGTCAGGATAGCTTGCATGTCCCGCAATCCCCTGCACGTCCAGCGTATCGGTGGCCTGCCGCACAAGATCGGCATTGTTGTCGACGACGGTGACGTCGTTCTGCTCACCGGCCAGGTGCCGGGCGATTTGCCAGCCGACCTGACCCGCACCGCAGATGATGATTTGCATGGGAACACTCTTTTGCGCGTGGCGTGGCGGTTTCGCGCTTGTCGCATGGGGCCATGGGGCGTTCAAGCGCGGGGCGTTGCGTATGGCTGCGGCATCCCCACTTGTGGGCCATGACCAAATTCAAGACCCTCCCCAGCCCCTGCATCGGCGTCTGCACCTTCAAGCGGCAGGGACACTGCATCGCCTGCTCGATGACAAAGGAGCAGAAAAAGCTGGTGAAGCGGCTCAAGAAGCCCACGCAGCGCGATGCGTTCCTGACCCTGCTGATCCACCAGCAGCGCAGCTTGGGGCGCTACGCACATTGGCGCGCGGCCTATCTGAAGAAGCTGGCGAAGAAAGACCGCCCGGTGCCACCGCTGCTGCGCAATACTTAAGGTCGTTAATCTTAGTCCGACAGGAACCGTTCCAGAACGGGGTGGAAAAGCTCGGGCCGTTCGCGCATGGGCCAATGGCCCGTCGGCAAAGCCAGGTAGCGCGCGTCTGGAATCACCTCTTGCGCGTCGCGGACGCGGTGCGCCGGCACCAGCCGGTCCGCCGTGCCCGCGACCAACAACGTGGGCGCGGTGATCCGGCCCAGTTCGGGCGTCAGATCCGATTGCAGCGAGCTTCGGTGCAGTTCAGCGGCCAGAAAGCTGTCGAAGCTGCGCCGGTGCATCTGGTCCTGCGCGGTGCGACGCAACTCGGCCACGGCCTTGCGACTGACACGCCCCGGATCGCCATAACTCATCGCCAGACCAAGCCGAGCCAGCCGGTCCGACGTGGCAGCGGCGCGGTAGGCCAGCGCCACGCCGCCTGCACGGAAGAAGGCGTAAGCCGCCGGATGGAACGGCGCGCGCGGCATCAGACCGTAGGCGCAGACCGGCACCAGCCGTCGCACCCGGTCCGGCGCATGGATCGCGACCCACAGCGCCATGCCGCCGCCCATGGACACGCCACCCAGATCGACGCGCTCCAATTCCAGCGCATCAAGGAAGTCGACCGTCCACGCGCCCAGATCGGACAGGCTGCACGGATCGCACAGCGCGTCGCTGTCGCCGTATCCGGGCAAGTCCGGGACGATAACGCGGCGGTGGTCACGCATGGCCGCGACGGTCAGCCGCCACGTCAGCTCCGCATGATCGAACCCCGCGCCGTGCAGCAGCACCAAAGGCGGCGCGTCGCGCGGTCCTTCATCCACATAGGCGACGCGGCGGTTCAATACCCGCGTCGCACGGTCGGTAAAGGGCATCAGCCGACGGGCTGTTCGTCGAGATGCGCGATCCGCGCGCCCTGCTTCGAAGTCGTCACGACCCCCAAAGACTTCAATTTGCGGTGCAGGGCCGAACGCTCCATGCCGACGAAGTTCGCCGTGCGGCTGATGTTGCCGCCAAAGCGGTTGATCTGCGTCAGCAGATACTCCCGCTCGAACAATTCGCGCGCCTCGCGCAGCGGCAGCATCGCCAGCGAGCCGGACAGCACGACGCGGCCTTGCTCCTCGGACGGACCCGCTTCGGACCCCGGGAGTTCGGCGGCAGTAATATCGCCCTTGTCCTCGCCCAGGATCAGCACCCGTTCGACCATGTTCTTCAACTGCCGCACGTTGCCGGGCCAGATCATCGTCTGCAGCATGGCCTGCGCTTCTTCCGACAGACGGCGCAGCGGCAGACCCTGCGTGCGATTGAACATCGACAGGAAAAATTCGGCCAGTTCGGGAATATCCTCACGCCGGTCGTCCAAAGCCGGGACCTCGATCGGAACGACGGCAAGGCGGTGGTACAGTTCCTGCCGGAACATTCCTTCTTCCGCCAGCGCCGCCAGATCGCGGTTGGTGGAGGAGATAACGCGGATGTCGACCTTCACCTTCTCCGTTCCACCGACACGGGTAAACGCCTGATCCACCAGCACACGCAGGATCTTCGACTGGGTGCCCAGCGGCATATCCGCGATCTCATCAAAGAACAGCACACCGCCGTCGGCCTCTTCCAGCAAGCCCGGCTCGGACCCGCGCTCGGTCTCGCGGCCGAACAGCACTTCTTCCATGCGATCCGGCTCGATGGCGGCAGCGCCGACGGTGATGAAGGGAAAATCAGCGCGGCCTGAATTGGCATGGATGTAACGCGCGGCCAACTCCTTGCCGGAGCCGGACGGCCCCGTCAGCATCACCCGCCCGTTCGAACGCGTGACCTTGTCCAGAGACGCCTTCAGCCCCCGGAAGGCCGGGCTAGAGCCAATCAGCTCCGGCGGCTCGACATCGCGCCGCTTCAGCTCAACATTTTCGCGGCGCAGCTTCGACGTTTCCATCGCCCGCCCGATCACGACCATCAACTGATCGATGTTGAACGGCTTTTCGATGTAATCGTAGGCGCCCTGCTTGATGGCGGCGACGGCGATTTCGATGTTGCCGTGACCCGAGATGATGATGACCGGCATCCCCGGATAATCGCGCTTGGCGATCTTCAGGATGTCGATCCCGTCCATATCGGAATCCTTCAGCCAGATGTCCAGGATCATCATGGCGGGGGGCGATTTCTCGATCTCGGCCATGCAGTCGTGGCTGTTGGCCGCGCGCCTGCAGGTATAGCCCTCGTCTTCCAAGATATCACCGATCAACTCGCGAATATCGCGCTCGTCGTCCACGATCAGGATGTCGCCCATAGCTTTTCCGCCTCCGTTTCTTGGGGTTGTCCCGGCTCTGCGGCCGGCAGTCTAATTTCCGCGCGGGCACCGCAATGAGCGCCCGGTGCGAAGGGATCCGCGTCGGTCAGCACCAGCGTGCCGCCGTGTTCTTCGATGATCTTCTTGACGATGGGCAGGCCAAGGCCGGTGCCCTCGTCGCGCGTGGTCACGTAGGGCTCGAACAGGCGCGCGCGGTCTTCGGGAAGGCCGATGCCGTTGTCCTGAATGGTGATCAGAGCGGTGCCGTCGTTCACGCCCATGGCGATGCGCAGTTCCGGCTGGTAGCCCTCTGGTGCGCGTCCCGCCTTTACCAGACTTTCCGTCGCCTCGCCTGCGTTCTTGATCAGGTTCGTCAGCGCCTGCCCGATCATCGCGTCGTCGATATCCGCCGTGACCTTGGCATTCGGCAGATCAGAGGTGATCTTGACCCCTTCCTGCCCCGCCTGTTGCAGCAGCACGGCAGAGGCGACGATCTCCGTCAGGTCTTGACTGCGCCGCTCCGGCTCCGGCATCCGGGCGAACTGACTGAATTCATTAACGATCCGGCGCAGACCTTCGGCCTGCCGCACGATAACCTCGGTCATCTGCTCCAGCTTTTCGGGGTCGCTAACTTCAGAGCCGAACTTGCGCTGGATGCGCCCCGCCGACAGCTGGATCGGGGTCAGCGGGTTCTTGATCTCATGCGCGATGCGGCGGGCCACGTCACCCCAAGCCGCCATTCGCTGCGCCGACACAAGGTCCGTCACATCGTCGAAAGCGACCACGTAGCCTTCCAGCGTGCCGTCCTCTGCCCGGCGGGTCGCCATGCGCACCAACAGGCTTTCCAGCACGCCCGCACGGCTGACGCGCACCTCGTCCTGCACCGCCTCGTCACGGGTGTCGCGCAGACGCTCATACAGGCCGCCGAACTCCGGCACCGCGACCGACAGCGGCACCGCCTGCCCCGCGCTTTCGTCCAGTTGCAGCAGACGTTCGGCGGAGCGGTTCACGAAGGTCACGCGCCCGTCCGCGTCCAACCCGACGACGCCAGCCGTGACCGACGACAGCACACTATCGAACAGCCGTCGACGCCGGTCGATCTGGTCGTTCGTTTCCAGCAAGGTCTGGCGCTGCGCCCGCAGTTGCAGCGTCATCTGATTGAACATGCGGCCCAGCGTCGAAATCTCGTCGTCGCCATCATCCTCGCGCACGCGCACGTCCAGATCGCCCGCACCGACGGCTTCCGCCGCGCCCGCCAGCCGCCCGATGGGGCGCGACAGACGTTCGGCGAACCACAGGCCCAGCCACACGGCGGCGAGGATCAGGATGACCGCAAAGCCCAGATACAGCAGGCCGAACTCGAACAGCAGACGCCCGCGATCCGCTTCCAACTGGTTGTAAAGACGCACGGAATCCTGCGTGTCGTCCAGCAACGCCAGCAGGTCGCCGTCCACGTCGCGGCTGACATAAAGAAAACGATCGCCCTCTTCCTCGATCGGCAGCAGCGCGCGGAACTCGTTGATGGCCCAGTCTTCGATGATGACGGTCTCGCCGGCAGTCGCGGCGGCGATGGCGGTGGCGTCGGGTTCTTCATAGTCGAACAGATACGACCCCTCGCCCCGCGCGCGGATCTCGCCCTCTCCGTCGATCACATAGGCTTCGCGCAGGCCGCGCTGGATCTGTGCCTGCCCCTGCCCCAGCAACCGCCGCATCTCTCCATCCGTCAGTACGAACGGTCCGCTTTGCGCGGCAGCCAGATAGCGGGCCAGCGCCTCGGCGTCTTCGGACAAGCTGATGCGCTGTTCGTCCTCATAGGCCTCTGCCGCGGCCAAAGACGCGCCGACGACCGCGCGTACGCGGTCCGAGAACCAGCCTTCCAACCCGAAGTTGACCGTCAGCACAGCGAAGATGGCGACTGTGATCGTCGGCACCATGGCGATCAGCGCGAAAACGCCCGTCAGTCGCAGGTGCAGCCGCGATCCGGCCGATTGCGCCCGCCGCGCTGCGATCATGCGCACCACGGCCATCACCACCAGCGCCGCCAAGGCGATCACGTAGATCAGATCCGCCAACAACACGAGGCGCAGCGACGTGGCCGCCGTGCCCGCGTCCAAGGGACCGAGGATCAGGTAAGTAACGAATGCCAGCACCGGTCCCAGCACCACGAGCCCGATGGTCGTGGCGTTCTGAAGACGTTTCCGCCGACGCAAACGCGCCAGCCGGTCCCAGCTGAGCATCCGCATAGGATGCGCCATGGGCGACCCCCGAAAATTGTGGCGCGTTTGCCGCGCCGTTACCGCTCGGGCATGGCTTTGTCGGATCGGGGTCTTTTGCCCCGGCGCCACGCTCCTGTTGCAGCTTTACATCAATTTGCGGCGGCGTGTCACGTGAATATCGAGGTCTGTGATCTTCTTTCGCAACGTATTGCGGTTGATTCCCAGAAGATCGGCGCATTTCGCCTGATTGCCGGCGGTCGCGTCCAGCGCGATCTCGATCAGCGGTGTTTCCAGCTCGCGCAGCATCCGTTGATACAGACCCGGTGGCGGCAGCACATTGCCGTGCAGGTCGAAGTAGCGGCGGATGTGGCGCGCGATGGCTGCTTGCAGGCGGTCCCCGTCACCGCCACCGCGCAGGGGCTCCATCGCGGGCTGGTTGCCCAGAACGGCCTCCGCCTCGTCTCGGGTGATCTCGCCCTCTCCGCCCGTCAGTGTCAGGCGGCGCACCGTGTTCTCCAGCTGGCGCACGTTGCCGGGCCAGGAATAGCGCCGGATCAGCGTCATCGCGTCGTCCGAAAAGCCCCGCCGCGCGTTACCAGCCGCTTCGGCGCGGGCCAGAAAGTGTTCGGCCAGAAGGGGAATATCCTCGACCCGTTCCCGCAAGGACGGCACCGCAAGGGTGACGCCGGAGAGCCGGTAGAACAGGTCCTGTCGGAAGCGTCCCTGCTCCAGCGCTTGGGTCAGATCGGTCTGGCTGGTCGCCATGATGCGCGGCGCGGTATCGCCCAGCGCGTCCAGCATCCGCACGATACGCAGTTGTACGATCTCGTCCAGATCGCCGACCTCATCCAATAGGATCGTGCCGCCCCGTGCGCGGGACAGAACGGCAGACGGGCCATCCGCGCCTTCGAAATCTGCGGCGGTCGCCACCACGAAGGGCTGCGTGCGACGGTCCGAGAAATCATGCACCGCCCGCGCCGTCAGCGACTTGCCCGTGCCGCTTTCGCCCGTGATCAGAACCGGCAGATCGGTGTTCATCACCCGCGCGACCAGACGATACAGCTCCTGCATCGCGGGTGTGCGCCCCACCAGCGGCAGATCGCTTTGGGCGGCACTGGGCGCCCCCGGCTCTGGCGGGGGTGAGGTCCGGCGCGGCGCATCCAGCGCGCGGGCCGCACGTTTCATAAGGTCGGGCAGATCGAAGGGCTTGGGCAGGTAGTCGAAGGCATCCGCCTCTGCCGCCTGGATCGCCGTCATGATCGTGTTCTGGGCCGAGATCACGATGACCGGAAGACCGGGGCGCGCCGAACTGATCTTCGGAAGCGCTTCCAGCCCGTTACCGTCGGGCATGACCACATCAGAAATCACCAGATCGCCCTTCCCCTCATCCACCCAGCGCATCAGCGTCACCATCGACGCGGTCGCATGCACCTTGCAGCCCGCACGCGTCAGCGCCTGTGTCAGAACGGTGCGGATGGTGCGGTCGTCGTCGGCGACAAGAACGGTGCCGTCCATGGGTTACTCCGGATCAGTTGGGACAAGGGGCAATGACAAGCGGAAGGCGGTGCGGCCCGGGTGGCTCTCTACCGCGATAAGGCCATCGTGTTCGGACACGATCTTCGACACCAAGGCGAGGCCGAGGCCCGTGCCGTTTTCCTTGCCGGACACGAAGGGATCGAACACCGCGTCCGTCAGGTCCGGCGGCAGGCCGGGACCATCGTCGATGATCTCGACCTGCAACGGAACACGCGCGCCGGTGCCGTCCGGGCGGCGGACGCGCAGCCCGTGGTCGTAGAACGTCCGAATGGTGATCGTGCCGCCCTGCGGCGATGCTTCGGCAGCGTTCTTGATCAGGTTCGACAGGACCTGCAGCATTTGGTCGGCATCCACATAGGCCGCAGGCAAGGACGGATCGTAATCCTCGACCAACTGCATATGCGCGGCGAAACCCAGCGCCGCCGACTTTCGCGCCCGATCCAGCAGGTCGTGCAGGTTCACCGGCTTGCGCGCAGGCGGGCGCAGGTTGCCGAACTGCTCAACCTGATCGATCAGGGCCGCCACGCGCCGCGTCTCTTCCACGATCAGATCGGTCAGCTCTCGATCCGGGCCGCTTAACCCCATCGACAAAAGCTGCGCCGCCCCAGTGATGCCAGCTAGGGGGTTCTTGATCTCATGCGCCAACATCTCTGCCATGCCGATCGCCGACCGCACGGACGACCGGGGGTTTCCGGCGTTGACCAGCCGCCCCGCCATCTGCTTCGGCGTCAGCAGGATCAGCACACACCCATCAGAGCGTAGCACCGGCGCGATCTTGACGTTGCACACCTCTGGCGCGCGATGCCCCGGCCCCACGTCCACCGTGTTGACGAACAGCGCAGAGCCCTGGAACCGCACCCGCTTGAAAGCGTCGTCCAGCGGGGCGTCGATGAACACCCGGTCGAAGAACGGTGCGCCTTTCAGCGCCTTCAATGAGGCATTCAGGAAGTCTTCCGCCGCCGCGTTCACCTCGACGATCAGATCATCCGCATCGACCACGAAGGCAGGCACGGGGATAGACGCCCAGATCGCGGCGCCATCGGTCATGCCGCCACCGCCGCGTTGAAAGCATCGGGCAACAGCCGCAAGATGACCTGGGGCTCCTCTGCCGTCAGCACCGCACGTTTGAGCGGCGTGCCGGGAACGGCGGCATCCAGATACCACCCCAAGTGCTTGCGCACGACCTTTGTGCCCAGCGTCTTCCCGTAGAAGCTGCACGACGCTTCAACGTGTCCAGCAATCAGGTCGATCAGGTCCGACCCTTGCGGGATACGCGGCGCGGGCGCACCGTACAGCGCCGCCGCGATCTCTGCGATGCGCCACGGGCGCCCCTGTATGCCGCGCCCGACCATGACGCCATCGGCTCCGCTGGCGGCCAGTGCTTTGTGCGCGTCGGATGGCGTCACGATGTCACCATTGGCGATAACCGGTACGTGCACCGCGTCCTTCACGGGACGGATCGCCGCCCAATCGGCGCGGCCCTTGTAGAACTGGCATCGCGTGCGCCCGTGAACTGTGATCATCCGCACGCCCGCCGCCTCTACCCGCTGCGCAATAGCGGCAGCGTTCAGTTGAGCATCATCCCAGCCCAGTCGCATCTTCAGCGTCACCGGCACATCGACCGCATTCACTACCGCTTCGATCAGGGACAACGCGTGGTCCGGCTCACGCATCAGCGCCGAGCCCGACAGTCCATTCGTCACCTTCTTGGCCGGACAGCCCATGTTGATATCGATGATCCGCGCGCCCGCAGCTTCGACCCGGCGGGCAGCCTCGGCCATCCAATGCGCCTCTCGCCCCGCGATCTGGACAGAGGTGCGGGCACGGGCCAGTCCCAGTTCTGCCCGCTCGACCGTTCCCGCGCGGCCTTGCACCATCTCTTGGCTGGCGACCATCTCTGACACAACCAGTCCCGCGCCGAAGCCCGCAACGATGTCGCGGAACGGCAAATCGGTTATACCGGCCATGGGGGCCAGGAAGACCGGGGGCGTCAGCCCCAAAGAAGCGAGTGCGTCGGACAATTTAGATCGGCTCCTGCCTAATCCTTGTGCGTCTGCCCAATCGCTTATCGGTGCAGGCGCTGGATGGCAATTTGCACCTGCGCGCTTTCCGGTGGAAAACAAAGGCTGCACAAATCTCAGGCAGATGGACTTGGGAGAGCGGGGCGAAGGGGCCAACATGGCGGATCTGAAGGTTGCAGCGGTGATCGTCGCGGCAGGGCGCGGAACACGCGCGGGCGGCGGCGTGCCGAAGCAATGGCGCGACCTTGGCGGGCTGACCGTCGCGGCGCGCAGTATCGCGGCGTTTCGCAATCATCCACGCGTCGGGCGTGTCGTTCTGGTGCTGCACCCAGATGACATGGGGCTGGCCGCGGGCTGGTTGGGACATGCCGACATGGCTGTCGTCGCCGGCGGGGCCACACGCGCGCAATCCGTCGGCGCGGGGCTGGCGGCGCTGGCGGAAGACACACCGGATCGCGTGCTGATCCACGACGTCGCGCGCCCACTGGTCTCTGCCATGCTCATCGACCGGGTGATCGACGCGCTGGATACCGCACCCGGCGCGGCCCCCGCGCTCGCCGTGACGGATGCGCTGTGGACGGGCGACGCTGGCCGCGTCACCGGGACGCAGGATCGCGAAGGCCTGTGGCGCGCGCAGACCCCGCAGGGCTTCCACTTCGCCCCGATCCTTGCCGCCCATCGGACCGCGCCCGCCGATGCCGCCGATGATGTGGCCGTCGCCCGCGCCGCCGGGCTGGACGTTTCCATCGTCGAGGGCGAAGAGAGGAACCTGAAGATCACCGCCGCGACGGATTTTGCGCGCGCGGAAAGCTACTTGGGGGACGCCATGGATATCCGCTGCGGCAACGGCTTCGACGTGCACGCCTTCACCGAAGGCGACGCCGTGATCCTGTGCGGCGTCAGCATCCCCCATACCCATGCCCTGCTGGGCCATTCCGATGCCGACGTGGGCATGCACACCGTCACTGACGCCATCTACGGTGCGCTGGCCGAGGGCGACATCGGCCGCCATTTCCCGCCCTTCGATCCGCAGTGGAAAGGCGCCGCGTCCGACATCTTCTTGCGCCACGCGGCGGAACTGGCGGTAAGCCGCGGGTTTGTAGTGTCGAACGTGGACCTGACGCTGATTTGCGAAGCGCCCAAGATCGGACCGCACGCTATCGCGATGGCGCAAACGCTGGCACAGATCATCGGGATCGACGCCGACCGCGTGTCCGTCAAGGCCACCACAAGCGAAGGTCTGGGATTTCCGGGCCGCAAGGAAGGGATCGCCGCAATGGCCACCGTAACGCTGGTTTCCGCATGAGCCGGATCATCGCCACCTTCTTCTACTCGGGCCTGCTGAAGCCTGCACCGGGCACATGGGGTTCGCTCGCCGCCTTGCCCGCGTTCTACATCCTGCACGTGTTGGGCGGGCCGATCCTGTGCATCATCGGCATCGCTGTCGTCTTCGCCGCAGGGCTGTGGGCCACCGGCGTGCAGACCGCATCGGGCGACGTGAAAGACCCCGGCTGGATCGTCATCGACGAGGTGGCGGGCCAGTGGATTGCCCTGTTGCCGCTGTCGCTGGGCGCTGCGCATGTGAACATGCCCATTACCGCCCTCTGGCCCGGCTGGATCGCGGCCTTCCTGCTGTTTCGCCTGTTCGACATCTGGAAGCCCGGCCCCATCGGCTGGGCGGATCGCAAGGGCGGCCCCATGGGCGTGATGCTGGATGACGTGATCGCCGGCGTCTTCGCCGCGATCTGCGTGGTGATCCTGGCGGCGATCGCGCACGGACTTTTGGTGTGAGCCTCGCCGCGCAACTTCTTGATGAGGCACGCAGAAAGGGCGTTCGGATCGCGACGGCGGAAAGCTGTACGGGCGGCCTGATCTCTGCCGCGATCACGGATCCTGCAGGCGCATCGGACGTGTTCGACTACGGCTTCGTTACTTATTCCAACGGTGCGAAACAGAAGCTGCTCGGCGTCTGGTCCGAGACGCTGGAGATGTTCGGCGCCGTCTCGGAAGAGGTCGCGCGCGAGATGGCGCGCGGCGCACGGACCCGCGCGCGCGCGACAATTGCGGTGTCGGTCACGGGCATCGCCGGGCCCGGTGGATCGGAAACGAAACCGGAGGGCCGCGTTTGCTTCGGCCTGTCCGGGCCGCGCGGCACGCGGACCGAAACGGTCGAGTTCGGCGCATTGGGCCGCGACCAGGTGCGCGCGGCGACACGGGATCACGCGCTGGAATTGCTGCTGGCAGAGGTTCGCGCGCTGCCCTGATCGGCGGCAAGCACAGCTATACGCGCCCAAATATCGGGCAGTTATCGCATTGCCGAAAATTGCAGCAGTCCGGCGCTTCCAAATCAGGCACCCGCCCGTTCTATCCCCATCCACAAATTCCAAGGGAGAGAGGGACACCCCATGGTCGGAGCCGACACCGCCTGGATCATCGTCGCAACGGCGCTGGTTCTATTCATGACATTGCCGGGGCTTGCACTGTTCTACGGGGGCCTCGTACGCGCCCGCAACGTGCTGAGCGTCTTCATGCAATGCTACGCCATCGCCTGCCTGATGAGCGTTCTGTGGCTGGCCTTCGGCTACTCCATCGCCTTCGGTGACGGCGGCGCACTGTGGGGCGGCCTCGGCAAGATGTTCCTGATCGGCATCGACGCAGATACGTTGGCGGGCACCATCCCCGAAGTCCTGTTCTTCGCGTTCCAGATGACCTTCGCCATCATCACGCCCGCCCTGATCGTCGGCTGCTTCGTCGAACGCATCAGCTTTGGTTTCGTGCTGCTGTTCTCTGGCATCTGGATGCTGCTGGTCTACGCGCCCGTGGTTCACTGGATCTGGGGTGGCGGCATGATGGCCGACGGCGGCATCTTCGGAGAGATCGGCGTGCGCGACTTCGCGGGTGGCATCGTGGTCCATGAAACCGCCGGTCTGGCCGCTTTGGTCATCGCCGTCATGCTGGGCGCCCGCAAGGACCGCTCGAAGCCGCCGCACAACCCCGGCCTGGTGTTCATCGGTGCCGCGATGCTGTGGGTCGGCTGGTTCGGCTTCAATGGCGGCTCTCAGCTGGCCGCCGATGGCGGGGCCGCGATGGCGCTGACGGTCACGCATATCTCTGCCGCCACCGCATCGCTGACATGGGCGCTGTGGGAACGGATCAAATACGGCAAATCCAGCCTTGTGGGTATCGTCACCGGCACCATCGCGGGCCTAGCCTCGATCACGCCAGCGTCGGGCTTCGTCGGCCCGATCGAGGCTCTGATCATCGGTGCAGTCGCCGGTGTGCTGTGTCAGGAAGCCGTGAACCTGATCCGCAATCGCTTCGGCATCGACGACACGCTGGACGTCTTCGCGGTCCACGGCGTCGGCGGCATCTTCGGCACGATCATGATCGCGGTATTCGGTCAGGGCACGTGGGTTGCGCAATTGGGCGGGCTTGCCGTCGTCGGTGTCTTTACCGTCGTGATGACCGTCGCCATCGCGCTGGTCTGCAAAGCCATCGTCGGAATGCGGGTGCACGAAGAGGCCGAGACAAGCGGTCTCGACCTGACGCTGCATGGCGAACGCGCCTACGACATCACCTCCTGATGGATCGGAGGGCGGCCGCGCCGCCCTCTACTCCGGCCTTTCCGGGCCACGGCTTTCGACTACGTGTTCTTGCGTAATCAGTAAGGATACCGTTCCATGGACCCGCAGACCGAAGCCGCGTTGGGCACCACCCCGCTTCTACTGATCGCCGTGGGGTCCATCGCCCTTCTGCTGATCCTGATCATCCGCTTTCACCTGCACGCGTTCCTTGCGCTGATCGTTGTCAGCTTCCTGACTGCCTTTGCCGCTCGGGTGCCTGTGGATGAGATCCTTGACGTGCTCACCTCCGCCTTCTCCGACACGCTTGGATCGGTAGCCCTTCTGGTGGGCCTTGGGGCCATGCTGGGCCGGTTGCTGGAACGCTCAGGAGGTGCGCAAGCGCTATCGGACGCCCTGATCGCCCGGTTCGGAGAAGACCGTGCGCCGCTGGCGCTGGGCCTTGCATCGCTGGCCTTCGGCTTTCCGATTTTCTTCGATGCGGGCCTCGTGGTGATGCTGCCCATCATCTTTAGCGTGGCGCGACGCGTCGGCGGCGGACTGCTGGTTTACGCTCTTCCCGTCACCATCGCGTTCTCGGTCATGCATGCCTTCGTCGCGCCCCATCCCGGCCCCGTGGCCGCGGCGGAACTGGTCGGCGCAGAGATCGGCATTGTCACGCTGGTGGGCCTTGCCGTGGCGCTGCCCACCTGGGCCGTGGTCGGCTGGGGCGCGGGCACCGCAATGGGGCGCCGCGTGATCCGCGACATTCCCGACTTTCTGGGCCGCAAAGACCCGGACGAGGACGACCTGAACATCGATCCCCCATCGGCTGGCACAGTTCTGTGGTTGCTTATCCTGCCCATCGCGATCATCTTCGTGAACACCGGCCTCGACACCCTACGTGCTGCCGGGTTCGTGGACGGAAAGGCCGGTTGGTACACGCTGGCCCGGACCATCGGCGCCACGCCAGTTGCCCTGCTGATTGCCGTGCTCGTCGCGATCTATGTGCTGGGCGTGCGCCGCGGCATCCCGCTAGCGCGGATCGAGCCGCTGCTGAACGGCGCGCTTGGACCCATCTGCGCGATCATTCTGATCACCGGTGCGGGCGGTATGTTCGGCGGCGCGCTGGCAGCGTCTGGCATCGGCAGCGCGATTTCCGGCGTGTTCGAGGGCATCGGCCTGCCCGTCATCGTGTCCGGCTTCCTGCTGGCCTCTGTCCTGCGGATCGCTCAGGGGTCTGCGACCGTAGCGCTTATTACCTCTGCCGGTTTGATCGAACCCGCTCTGACAGAGGCCGGTGTCGAGGGCATCGCCCGCGCCGCCGTGGTCGCGGCCCTCGCCGCCGGATCGGTCGGCTACAGCCATGTGAACGATTCGGGATTCTGGCTGGTCAGCCGCTTCTTCGAGCTGGACGTGAAGACCACGCTCAAGACATGGACGGTGCTGGAAACCCTGGTCGCACTGGTGGCCTTTGCCATCGCCTGCGGGGTCTACGCGTTGGCTATTTAGGTCAGCGCAGCGACCACACGGTCGATGATCTGATCGGGCGACAGTTCGATATCCACCGTCACGGCCCGTTCGTCGGCGCCGGGCTCTTCCAGCGTCGCCAGTTGACTGTCGAGCAGGTCCACCGGCATGAAGTGGCGGTCGCGATGTTCCATACGGTCGATCAACGTCTCACGCGCCCCTCGCAGATAGACGAACACCACGTCGCCCGCTTTGCGCCGGATCAACTCGCGATAAATCCGTTTCAGCGCAGAGCATCCGATGATCGTGTCGGCGTCCAGTTCTTGCCCGACACGCTCCAGCCACGGCCAGCGGTCGCTGTCCACCAGCGGCACGCCTTCGGCCATTTTGTCGATATTGTCTTGCGGATGCAGCGCGTCGCCGTCGATATACGTCAGGCCCGTTCGCTCGGCCAACATCTCTCCGATGGTGGTCTTGCCGCAGCCCGACACGCCCATGACGACGATCGGGCCCGTTACACGATCACTCACTACCTCAACCCCAGTCATAGCCTTGTCTTCAGCCGTAACGCTTCGCGGCCTCACGCTCGAACGCGCGAACGATCCGTTGCATGGCATCGTTGAAGAACATCGACGCCGCCGAGCCAAGGATGCGGCTCTTGAAGGCGAAGTCCACGTCGAACTGTACCTCACAACCGCCATCGGCGTCGCGGAACTGCCATATGGATTCCATGTGGTGGAATGGGCCGTCCAGATAAGACGTGTCGATCTGCTTTTTCGCCGGGTCCAGCACAACGCGACTGCGGAATCGCTCACGGAAGACCTTGAACGAGATCACCAGATCGGCTTCCAGCACCTCTGTCTCACCCTCGTCGCGGCGTGAGGTGATGCGCGCGGCACCGATCCATGGAATGAACCCCGGATAGCTTTCCACGTCCGCGACAAGCGCGTACATCTGGTCGGCGGTATAGGGCAGCTTGCGGGTCTCAGAGTGCTTGGGCATATCGGTCCGGTGTCATCGCGTTCCAAGCGATGTCGGCCAGCACGCGCGCGAAATCAAGGGTGGCGGCATGACGCAAGACGATTACACGGTGTCCGAGATGATCTCGGCCAAATCCATTGCGGCCCGGATCGAGGCTCTCGCGCGCGAGATAGAGACGCATTTCGCCAGCACCGAGAAACTGGTCGTCGTGGGCCTGTTGCGCGGATCGTTCGTGTTCATCGCCGATCTGGTGCGCGAGTTGAAGCTGCCGGTAGAGGTCGATTTTCTCGAAGCCTCTTCCTACGGCAACGCGATGGAAAGCAGTCGCGAAGTGCGCGTTCTGAAAGACTTGTCCGGCGCCATCGAAGGCCGCGACGTGCTGGTGGTGGAAGACATCGTCGATACCGGTCACACGCTGAACCACGTTCTGGGCATGCTGCGCCGCCGCGGCCCCGCACGGCTGGAAACCATCGCGCTTCTGGACAAACCGTCCCGGCGCGAGGTCGATATTCGCGCCACGTGGATCGGCTTCGACATCCCGGATGAATTCGTCGTCGGCTACGGAATCGACTACGCGCAGCGCAATCGCAACCTGCCCTTCATCGGAAAGGTTTCGCACAAGTAACGCGGGCGTGATTATGCGATTGCGTCCGGCGGTGGTCTGCTACTTTCCAGCACAACAGGGAGAGAGCCCATGAAATCCGCAATTCTCACCATCGCCGTTCTCGGCATCGGCGTCGGTCTGGCGCAGGCCGCCAGCCACAGCCAGACACCCGCATCCGTCAAGGCGCGGCACGGCATCATGCAGAACTATTCGTATTCACTCGGCACGCTGGGCGACATGGCCAAGGGCGAGGCGGAGTATGACGCGGAACTGGCGCAAGCCGCCGCAGACCGTCTGGTCGCTTTGTCCGCAATCCCGCAGACCGGCTACTGGGTCGAAGGCACATCGTCAGAGGATCTGGACGACAGCCGCGCCCTGCCCGCGATCTGGGAGAACATGGACGACTACCTCTCTGGTTTCGACGAACTGAACGAAGCCGCCGTGTCCATGGCCGCCGTCGCCAGCGACGGGCAAGAGGCGTTGGGCCCGCAGATGCAGGCGATCGGCCAGTCTTGTGGCGGCTGTCACGAAGATTATCGGATGTCCAACGACTGATGCGCTTCCCGCTTCTGACTTTCGCCGCCATCGCAGCGGCGGGGGCCGCAGTCGGATGGTGGATCACCGCACCCGATCCGCTGACCGCCGCCGATCTGGATGGCATCACGGGCGATGCGACGCGCGGCGAGGCGCTGTTCGTGCAAGCGGGCTGCGCATCCTGCCACATAGGCCCGGACAGCGACTCTGGCCTCCTGTCGGGCGGGCAGGCGTTCCAGACAGCTTTCGGCACCTTCTACGCGCCGAACATCTCTCCCGGCTCCGAGGGTACGGGCGACTGGACAGAAGCCCAGCTGGTCTCGGCCCTGATGCGCGGCGTCGGTCCTGGCGGATACCACCTGTATCCCGCCCTGCCCTACACCAGCTATGAGAACGCCGACCCACAGGACGTGGCCGACATAGCGGCCCATCTGGCGACGCTCCCGGTCTCGGACCAACCCAGCCAGCCGCACGAGTTGTCGTTCCCGTTCAACATCCGCCGCACCTTGGGCGCATGGAAGTTTCTTTACGCGGATCGCGGCTGGGTGCTGGACGCGCCCGCGACACCCGAAATCGAGCGGGGCCGCTATCTGGCAGAGGCCCTGTTTCATTGCGGCCAGTGCCATACACCCCGCACCGCGCTTGGCGGCATGGACCGCGAGCGTTGGCTGCAAGGCGGCCCCAATCCCAACGGGCGCGGCGACATTCCCGGCATCGCGCCGAATCAGCTCGATTGGTCCGACAAGGACGTCGCCGCCTACCTCAAGACGGGCCTGACGCCCGACTACGACAGCGCGGGCGGACACATGGCCGCGGTGGTGCGCAACTTGTCCACGCTGCCGGACAAGGATATCGACGCGATCGTCGCCTACCTGCGCGCGATCCCGGAGACCGCCCAAGAATGACCTTCCGCTGGCTGCTGCGTGCGAAACGCTGGGCGCAAAACCCGCCCTCTGCCGGGATGGTGAAGTTCGTGCTTGCGATCATCGCCGTCTGCATCGCGCTTTACCTGTATGATCTGGCTTACGGCTGGCCCGAATGGCTGACGGTGGACCAGCGGATGCGCGCCCCGCGCTGATTTTTCGGGCACTGCGTGAAGGAAAACACTTGCGTAAATCCCGATCCGGCCCCATATCGCCGCCCAAGACGCCAACGCACGCGCCTCTGGTTCTGTCGGACCCGATCCGCCTCATGTAGCGACGGTAACGTCTCCAGTAGAACTTTGGGTGGTCTTCGGGCCCCCGGTCCCATCGGAGATGACAATGAATTTCCAATCAACCGACGCCGTCGGCCGTATCTCTGCCCCCTCTCTGGAAGAGGTCGTGGCGACGCATCACTTCGAACAGCCGACGCTGGTGCTGGACACGTCCATCGTGGCCGCGAACTTCCGCGCGCTGGATGCCGGTCTGGGCGACGCCGTGATCCACTACGCCGTGAAGGCCAACCCGGCCCCCCAGATCATCGAGACTCTGGTCGAAGAAGGCGCAGGCTTCGACGCCGCATCGCGCGGTGAGATCGAACTGTGCCTGTCGATGGGCGCGCGACCCGACCACATCTCTTTCGGCAACACGATCAAGAAAGAACGGGACATCGCCTACGCCCACCGGGTCGGCATCACCCTGTTCGCCGCCGACGCCGAGGAAGAGCTGGAGAAGATCGCCCGCAACGCCCCCGGCGCGCGCGTCTACATCCGCATCATCACAGAGCCCAACGGTGCCGACTGGCCGCTGACCCGCAAGTTCGGCTGCGCGCCAGAGCGGGCCGAAGCGCTGCTGTCCTACGCTTCCGAACTGGGGCTGGACCCGGTTGGCCTGTCGTTCCACGTCGGTTCGCAGACCCGTTTCGCCTCGCAATGGACGCACACGCTGGGTCAGGTCGCCGCCGTATGGCACAACGCCCGCGCGGCTGGACATGACCTGCGCCTGCTCAACATCGGCGGCGGCTTCCCCGCCTTCCATGGCGAAGATATCGACGCCCCCACCGACTATGCGTCCGCCGTACGCGCGCAGGTTCGCGATCTGTTCGGCAACGTCGAGACTTTGATGGCCGAACCGGGCCGCAGCCTCGTCGCCGACGCAGGCATGATCGCGGCAGAGGTCGTTCTGGTGTCCCGCAAGTCCGAAACGGACCTGCACCGCTGGGTCTACCTCGACATCGGCCGCTTCTCTGGCTTGGCCGAGACCGAGGGAGAGGCGATCCGCTACCAGTTGCAAACTTGGCGCGATGGCGAAGAGACCGGCCCCTGCATCCTTGCTGGTCCTTCGTGTGACAGCGTCGACGTGCTGTATGAAAAGCGTCCCGTCCAACTGCCGCTATCTTTGCGCGCGGGCGACCGGATCGTCATCCGCAACTGCGGCGCCTACACCTCGACCTACGCATCGGTCGGCTTCAACGGCTTCCCGCCGCTAGACGTCATGGTGATCTGATCCTGTAGCGGGTCGGCCCTAGCGGCTGACCCGCCAGATCGTGTTGCCCACGTCATCCGCCACCAAAAGCGCTCCGTCCGGTGCGACCTCTACGCCCACGGGCCGCCCATAGGCGTTGCCCTCCGCGTCCAGAAAACCCGAAAGCACCGTTTGCGGCTTGCCAGACGGCATTGCGCCACTGAACGGCACGAAGACCACCTCGTAGCCAGATGCAGGGACGCGGTTCCATGATCCGTGCAGGCCTACGTAAGCCCCCTGCCCATGGCCCAGCTGCGCGCCATCGGCAAAGGTCAGCCCCAGCGGTGCCACATGCGCACCCAAGGCGTAGTCCGGTCTCAGCGCTTCGCCCTCTGGCCGTGTGCCTTGATCCACGCGCGGATCGGGCGCACCGCCCCAGTAGACATGGGGCCAACCGTACCAATCCCCGTCGCGCACGCGGGTCAGGTAATCGGGCACCAGATTATCGCCCAACTCATCGCGCTCGTTCACGACCGCCCAAATCATGCCCGTGCCCGGATGCACGTCCATCCCCACGGGGTTGCGGATACCCGTCGCGTATTCCCGCACCGCACCCGTCGCCGGATCGACCTGCAGCACCGCTGCGCGCATCTCTTCCGCCGCCAAACCGTTCTCGCCGTGGTCGCTGTCCGCACCGACCGAGACGTACAGCTTGCCTTGATGCGCCAGCAGCCCCTTGGTCCAGTGCCGATTGGTGCCCTCGGCTGGCAGATCGGCCACATGTTCTGGCGTGCCCACTTCCGTCTGGCCCGCCGCAAAAGGCACGCGCACCAGCCCATCGGTGTTTGCCACGTAAAGATAACCATCCATCAGGGCCATGCCGAAGGGGCTGGTCAGGTCGTCCAGCAGGATCGTCCGCCCTTCGGCCACGCCATCCCCGTCCGCGTCGCGCAGCAGGCTGATGCGATCGGCAGAGGGCACCCGCGCCCCCGCGCGCCCCATCACCAGACCTTCGACGAAACTGCGCAGCCCCTTCGGCCCGCTATCCTGCTTGTTTGCCTCTGCCACCAGCACATCGCCGTTGGGCAGAACATGCATCCAACGCGGATGGTCGAGGCCGGTGTGGAACGCCTGCACCGTCAGCCCCTCTGCCGCCACCGGTGCAGCCCCTTTCGGCCAGCCCTTCGCAGGGGCGATGTTCACCGTGGGCAAAAGCGTCTGGCGCGGTGCCGGAAGTTCAGGCGTCGCCCCTTGTGTCGTCGACAGGGACGGCGTGTCCCGCTCACCGCAGGACAGAAGAAGGGCGCAGATCAGAAGGTACCTCATACCAGCAGGCTAGACCGCGACGACGGGCAGAGGAAGAGGCAACACCTTTGCAAGATAGCAGAGCACTTCGCCCGCAGAAGGGACCAGTGCTGGAGGTCCTCTTGCGGCGCGGTGACTCGCAAGATCGGCACGCAGTGGAAGGCGCACGGGCGCGGTTGAAGTCCCCGCCGCATGGCCGCCTTACGCCATCGTGGCCGCCTTCATGACGACAACCGCGCTGTCCGTGCTTGCCGGACTGCCGATGCGAGAGAGGCCATGACCCAGGAAACACCTGTGCCAACAACCGCCGAGGAGAACAGCATTATGCGGCGTCGAGAATATCTTGGATACGGTCCAGAGTTTCTGGCGTCGGTTCGCCCGACAGCAGCGGTGCAATCAGGCGGATCGTCTCGATGTCGCGGGTCCACCATTCCATGGCACAGAGACGCGCCGTGATCTCTGGCTAGAACCGGTCGCGTATCTTGCGCGCAGGGTTGCCAGCCCAACCCTCGAAGGGGCCAACATCGCGCGTCACCGTTGCATTGCCGCCGATTACCGCACCATCGCCGGTGGCGACACCAGAAAAGATTGTCACGTTGGACGCGATCCAGACGTCAGAGCCGATGGTAACGCCACCGCGGGTCGTCGGGTGTCCGACGATGCCGGTTCCGCCCAGTTCCTCTGCGAAAATGTGGCCGAACGGAAAGGTCGTGATCCAGTCCGTGCGATGTCCGCCGCCAAGGAACACCGTCAGACCTTTGGCGACCGAGCAGAAATCACCGATCCGCAGATTGGCGCTTTCTTTCCACTGGCGGACGGTCATCCGGTCGTGGCCGTAGGTGAACCGACCGACCGCGACCGAAGAACGTTCCACCGTCCAGCCTGCGCCGTCAGCGCCTTTTAGGGATGTCGCCTCCCCGCTTGGATCTCCGCCGAAACATCGCGTTGCGTCACGCTCTTAACACAGCAGGCGAAAAAAAGGGCGGCGCGCAAGTCCTGCGGGCCGCCCTTTCGGGATCGTAAGATCGCGCCTTAACGCTTCGAGAACTGGAAGCTACGGCGAGCCTTGGCCTTACCGTACTTCTTACGCTCGACCACGCGGCTGTCGCGGGTCAGGAAGCCAGCGGCTTTCAGAGCACCGCGCAGGGACGGATCGTACAGCTGCAAAGCCTTGGAGATGCCGTGCTTCACAGCACCGGCCTGACCGGACAGACCGCCGCCCTTGACGGTGGCCTGCACGTCGAACTGGCCTTCCACATCGGCGATCTGGAACGGCTGGCGCAGGATCATCTGCAGCACCGGGCGCGCGAAATACTTGGTGTAGTCGATGAACTCGCCCTTGTTGTTACGGATCAGGAACTTGCCGGTACCCGGCTTGATCCAAACGCGCGCAACGGCGTCCTTGCGCTTGCCCGTGGCGTAGGCGCGACCGAATTCGTCGCGCACCGGCTCACGGGGGGCTTCCATCTCGACCTCGGCAGAGGTGCCCGAGACGGCCTGGTTCAGCTCTTCCAGAGAGGTAACTTGCTCGGCCATTACTTGGACTCCCGCGTGTTTTTCTTGTTCATCGCCTTCACGTCCAGCACTTCGGGCGACTGCGCCTCATGCGGGTGCTCGGCCGACGCATAGACGCGCAGATTGGTCATCTGCTGACGCGACAGCGAACCGCCGGGCAGCATGCGCTTGACGGCCTGCATGACCACACGCTCGGGGTACTTGCCCTCAAGGATGGCGCCGGTGGTGCGGGACTTGATGCCGCCCGGATAACCGGTGTGCCAGTAGTTCGGCTTGTCGCGCTTCTTGCCCGTCAGCTGCACCTTGTCGGCGTTGATGACGATCACGTTGTCGCCCATGTCCATGGACGGCGTGAAGGAGGGCTTGTGCTTGCCGCGCAAGCGCATGGCGATGATCGAGGCAAGACGACCCAGAACGACGCCCTCGGCGTCGATCAGGATCCACTTCTTGTCGATATCCGCCGGGGTAGCGGTAAAGGTTTTCATGGCTCTTCCTGTTCGTTCACGGGAAACGCCACGCGCCCCCGGTCAATTCGGATGGACGGGTTCTAACCATTGGGGCAGCGCAGTCAATGCCCGACCTCACACAAATAACACACGAAAACAGCACCTTACGAATAAGGTATCTTGATACCCCATAAATCACACCTCGATCACCTCTGTCGGGTTGTCCAATAGCACACGCAACCGCTGCATGGCCTGCGCAAAGACGGGTAGCGGGACCTGTCCGTTGATCGCCATGCGCACCGCGTGGGGGGCGGCCGCATCGCGCAGAACGAAGTCCTCGGCAGAGCGCATCTGCACGCCGACCGCTTCTGCCTCGCGCACAAAAGCCGCCGCGCGCCAGCCCTGCGGCAGCGTCAGCCACAGGAACGGAACGTCGGGCCGCCATGCCAGATCGTAGCCGCCAAGGATGTTCACTGCTTCCCGAACGTAGTCGCCCACGGCCAACCGCAAGCGGTCCATCAGGGCGTAGGTCTCATCGCGGCTCAGGATATCCTCGGCCACATCGGCCAAGGGACGCGCCAGCCCGAAAAACCCGTACTCCGCCGCGCGCCGCAACGCGGTGCGATGCGCTTGCGGCGCCACCGCGAAGCCGATGCGCAACGCGGGTGTCAGTGCCTTCGACAAGGACGACACGTGCCACCCCAGCTCTGGCAAAAGCGCGCGGTAGGTCGGGCCGGTGGGCTGGCCAAGGCGGTAGCAGTCATCCTCCAGCACATGGATGCCGCGGGCGGCGGCGACGCGGGCGATCTGTTCCCGTCGGTCGGTCGGGGTGACGATCCCCGTGGGGTTGTGGATCTCGGGGCTGGTGCAAAGCACCTGGATCTCGTGCCGCCGCGCGATCTGGTCGAGCGCATCGGGGATGATCCCCTGCGCGTCCATCGGCACACCCGTCACGTCCGCCCGCAGCAGCTGCGCGGCACGACGGAAACCGGGATAAGACAGCTCTTCCACCGCGACCTGCGGCGCGCGGCCTTTCAAAACAGCCTGTAGCACAAGCGAGATGCCGGACTGCCCGCCGTGGGTCAGAACGATGTCCTGCTCGTCCAGCGTCCCCATGATCGTCCCACCCAACCAACGCAACACCGCACGACGCGCGGGCGCGAAGGCCTTGGACGTGGGGTAGTCCAAAAGATGCGCGGGGGGCCGCATCGCCAACCGCCCGAAGGCGGCATGCAGATAGGCCACCTGCCCCAGATCCGGAAGACGCGGAGACACAAGGCTGATACGACCATCTGCCTCTGTATCGTCCGGCACCCAAGGAGACGGGCCGAATGTCGGCAGGCCGGTGACTTTGGGATCGGCCACGAAAGTGCCGCGCCCGACCTCGGCCCGCAGTATGCCTGCATCGGTCAGCGTCGTGTAGGCCCGCGCAACGGTGCCGGGCGTGATACCAAGCTGCCACGCAAGCTCCCGCACCGGCGGCAAGCGCGTGCCGGGCAACAAGGCACCCGACGCGATCCGGTCCCGGATCAGCTCGGACAGCCGCATATATTTCGGACCGGTGCCGGTCAGCCCTTCAGGAAATATTGTATCGGTCACAATTGAACACTTTCACCAGAGCCTACGCGTATCGTATCAATACTGTATCGTATCACGATATTGTATCAATACAAAACGAACGGAGCGGAGCCATGGCCTCTGACGCATTCACCTTCCCGGCGCACCCGAACACGAACGGGACCATCCCGACAATCGTGCGCCGAAAGGGCGTGCCGTGGCCGATCTCTACCCTTATCCTGTGGCAAGAGCGGGTTCGGATGCGCGACCAATTGCGCACCAGCCCCCCAGAATTGCTGGACGATATGGGGTTGGACGCGCAGATGGTTCGCCTTGAGTGCAGCATGCCGTTCTGGCGCGCCTGACTTTTTTCCGATTTTTTCCTTGCGCGGGGGGGCACCTGCAATTAGGTGCCCCTTCACGACACGACGGGGACGATCCCAACTTCAGGCGACGCTATACGATACGACCTGGGGGGGCGCTAAGGACCCACCAAATCCATCTACTGGCTGAAAGGGGCACTCCATGGACGGAGCCAACCTCTTCCAACTGGGGATCGGTCTGGAGACAGGCGCCCAAGCGGAAGATCAACCTCGCGACATCTTTGACGATGCGCGTGACGACCACTTCATTCGTGACGACGAAGGCCGCGTTTTCGCGGGCCGTCACCTTATCATCGAGGTCTGCGACGGCCACGGTCTGGACGACGAGGCGCGCATTCAACAGGCGTTCCGCGATTGCGTCGAGACCTGCGGCGCGACCTTGCTGCATATCCACACACACAAGTTCTCGCCCCAGGGCGTCAGCGGCGTGGCTGTGCTGGCTGAAAGTCACATCAGCGTCCACACGTGGCCCGAAATCGGTTACGGCGCGTTCGATGTGTTCATGTGCGGAGATGCCCGCCCCTGGCTGGCGGTCGATGTGTTAAAGAAGGCCTTCGCCACTTCCGACGTGCGCGTGAAAGAGCTTCTGCGCGGTGACGGCGTCGTGAACGAGATCGTCGCGGCGTGATGACAGGCCGGGGGCTCTGCCCCCGGACCCCCGAAGTATTTTCCGAACAGTGAAGGAGCGGCCGTGGCGCTGATCCTGACCCTAGGCTTCGAGCCGGACAGCTTCGCGCGGCTGGAACCTTTGCGGCAGCAGTACTTCCCGCCCGCACGCAATTTCATTCCCGTGCATGTGACGCTGTTTCAGCAGCTACCCGAAAATGCGTTGAACCGCGTGTTGGGCACGTTGGCAAACGCAGCCGCTGGCGAAGCACCCCTTCCCTTCCAGGCGACCGGCATTCTGGATTTCGGCGGCGGCGCTGCCGTGGACCTAGAATGCCCCACAGCCCGCGCCTTGCAAACCCGGTTGCGCAACGCATGGTACGATATCCTGACCGACAGCGACGACCGACTCCGCAAATTGCACGTCACGATCCAGAACAAGACTGATCGTGAGACGGCGAAGGCCACGCAAGACAGCCTGCGCGCGGGCTTCACCCCGTGGGACGGGGTTTTCGACAGCCTTCTTCTTTGGCACTACCGCGGCGGCCCGTGGGAGCGGGCCGGCACATTCCCCTTCACCGGAGACCACGCATGACCAAGATGGATGGATGGAGCGTCGAGCAACTGCACGACGGCTACGCGCAGGCGCACCGCATGGACCGCGTTCTGTATGACAGCGAAACCGACCACCAGCGCATCGTCGTCTTCGACAGCGCGCAATTCGGGCGCGTCATGACTCTGGACGGCGTCGTACAGGTCACCGAGCGCGACAACTTCATTTACCACGAGATGCTGACCCACGTGCCGATGATCGCCCACGGGACCGCAAAGCGCGTTCTGATTATCGGCGGCGGCGATGGTGGCATGGCGCGCGAGGCTCTGCGCCATCCGGTCGATCAGGTGACGATGGTGGAAATCGACGCGGGCGTGGTGGACTTCTGCCGCGAATACCTGCCCGGCATCTCTGATGGGGCGTTCGACGATCCGCGCCTTGATCTGCAGATCGCTGACGGCGCCGATTTCATGCGCGACACCGACGGCGGCTTCGACGTGATCATCGTCGATTCGACCGACCCCGTCGGCCCCGGAGAGGTGCTGTTCACCGACCATTTCTACGGCCACGCCAAACGCGCGCTGGCTCCCGGTGGCATCCTGGTCACACAAAACGGCGTGCCGTTCCTGCAGGGCGACGAGCTGACCGGCACATTGCGCGCCTTCCAGACGCTCTTCGCCGACACCTACGCCTTCGTCGCGCCGGTGCCGACCTACCAGGGCGGCTTCATGGCCTTTGGCTGGGGCACGGACAGCGACGCGCGGCACGTGGATCTAGCGACCGTCGAACGCCGGATTACGCAGATCGACCTGTCGGGCGACTACTACACGCCCGAAATTCACAAGGCCGCCTTCGCGCTGCCCGGTTACATCAAGAAGCTGATTCCCTAGTCTTCGGTCAGTTCGACGATGACCAGATCACGCTCGGATGCGCCCCGAGCGTGGCTTAACGCTTCCTGATAAGCGTCCGAGTTGTAGCAGGCCTCTGCCGCCTCGACGCTGGGGAACTTTGCGACCACATGGCGCGCGCGCTCGGCCCCCTCCAGAGTGACGTACCGCCCGCCGCGCGCCATGAACGCGCCGCCGTGTTCGGCGATGGCAGGCCCGGCCAGTTTCGCATATTTTCCGTAGGCTTCTGCGTCCGTCACGTGGACATGCGCGATCCAAAGTGCGCTCATTGAATAACTCCCTTCGCGGCCAAGATGGCCTGTTCAGCGTTGCTGGCATCCTTGGCACCGCCCTGCGCAAGATCGGGACGGCCACCGCCACCCTTACCGCCAAGCGCGTCGACCGCCGCTTTCACCAAGTCGACCGCAGATACGCGGTCCGTCAGATCATTTGTCACGCCCGCCGAAACAGCGACCTTGCCGTCAGCCTCTGCGATCAACAGCACGGCACCCGATCCCAGCTTTCCTTTCTGCGCATCGATCAGCGACGGCAGATCCTTGCCGGTGACGCCAGACAAGACCTGCGCGACGAAAGCCACGCCGTTCACGTCTTCCGCCGTCGGGCCGGCCGCATCGCCGCCGCCCATCGCCAAGTCGCGACGCAGTTGAGACACCTCGTTCTCCAGCTTGCGCCGATCATCCGCCAAAGCACGCACGCGATCCGCAAGATCGGCAGGCGAGGCCTTCAACACCGCCGCCGATTGCACCAACTGCCGCGACTGCGCCATCAGGTGATCCAGCGCCGCCTGCCCCGTCAGCGCCTCGACCCGGCGCACACCCGAAGACGATGCGGCATCGCCGGTGATGACGCACAGCCCGATCTCACCCAGTCGCGACACATGCGTGCCGCCGCAGAGTTCGATCGACCAGGTATTCTGATCCGGCCCCTTGCCCGTATCGGCAACGCCCATGGACACGACGCGCACCTCATCACCGTATTTCTCACCGAAGAGCGCTTGCGCGCCCAGCTCGCGGGCCGTGTCGGGGTCCATGATCCGGGTCGTGACCGCGCTATTCTGGCGGATGAAGTGGTTGATCCGATCCTGCGTGCGCGCGATCTCATCGGCGCTCATCGCTTTCTGATGGCTGAAATCGAAGCGAAGACGCTCCGCGTCGTTCAGCGAGCCGCGCTGCGCGACGTGGGTGCCCAGAACCTCGCGCAGTGCCTCGTTCAGCAAGTGAGTGGCCGAGTGGTTCGCCCGGATCGCGCCACGACGGTTCGCATCGACCGCCAGACGCGCCGCGTCGCCTTCGGACACCGTGCCCTCTGCCACCGTGCCGAAGTGTACGAAAACGCCTGCGACCTTCTTGGTATCGGTAACGTCGATCCGAGCGTCGGCGGTTTCGATGACGCCACTGTCCCCGACCTGACCGCCCGATTCCGCATAGAATGGCGTTTGGTTCACGGCGATCTGAACCGCATCGCCCGCCCCGGCCGTTCCCTTGCGTTCGGTGCCCGACACGACGGCCAAGATTTCTCCCTCCGCGCGCTGGTCATCATAGCCCAGGAATTCTGTGATCCCGTGGGAGTCGGCCACATCGAACCAGACGGTCGCGTCTGCTTGTTCACCCGATCCGACCCAGCTTGCGCGCGCCTGCGCCTTCTGAGCTTCCATCGCGCTGTCGAAGCCCTCGGTGTTCACGCCGCGCCCCTTTTCACGCAGCGCGTCCTGCGTCAGGTCGAGCGGGAAACCGAAGGTATCATACAGCTTGAATGCCGTCTCGCCCGGCAGATCGGTGTCATCCGGCAAGCGGGCCAGCTCGTCGTCCAACAGTTTCAGACCGCGCTCCAAAGTCTGGCGGAACTTCGTTTCCTCCAGCAGCATCGTCTCTTCGATCATCGACTGCGCCTGCCCCAGTTCGGGATAGGCCTGTCCCATCTCGGCCACGAGCGATGGCACCAGACGGTGCATCACCGGGTCCTTCGCACCCAGCAGATGCGCGTGACGCATGGCCCGGCGCATGATTCGGCGCAGAACGTAGCCGCGCCCTTCGTTGCCCGGCAGCACGCCATCGGCCATCAGGAAAGAGGTCGAGCGCAGGTGATCCGCGATCACACGGTGATGCACATTACCATCGCCGAACGGATCGGTGCCGGTCGCCTGCCCGGACGCCTCGATCAGAGCGCGGAACAGGTCCGTGTCGTAATTGTCGTGCTTGCCTTGCAATAGCGCGCCGATCCGCTCCAGCCCCATGCCGGTGTCGATGGACTGCGCGTCCAGATCGCGGCGGGTGCCGTCGGCGAATTGCTCGTACTGCATGAAGACGAGGTTCCAGATCTCGATGAACCTGTCGCCGTCTTCATCCGCGCTGCCCGGAGGCCCGCCCCAGATGTGGTCGCCGTGATCGTAGAAGATCTCGGTGCAGGGACCACAGGGGCCGGTCGGGCCGGCGGACCAGAAGTTGTCGTCCGTCGCGATGCGGATGATCCGCTCATCCGGCAGGTTTGCGACCTTCTTCCAGATCGCGACCGCCTCGTCGTCGGTATGGTACACGGTGACCAGCAGGCGGTCGGGGTTGATGCCGAACTCCTTGGTCAGCAACCCCCACGCGAGCGCGATCGCGTCTTCCTTGAAATAGTCCCCGAACGAGAAGTTGCCGAGCATTTCGAAAAACGTATGGTGCCGTGCCGTATAGCCGACGTTGTCCAGATCGTTATGCTTGCCACCCGCCCGCACGCATTTCTGCGCGGTGGTCGCGCGGGTGTAGTCGCGTGTCTCGACCCCGGTGAACAAGGTCTTGAACTGCACCATCCCGGCGGCGGTAAACATCAAAGTGGGATCGTTGCGGGGGATCAGCGGCGAAGAAGCCACGATCTCGTGCCCGTTCCGGCCGAAGTAACTTAGAAAGGACGAGCGAATATCGTTGAGACTTTGCATGGTGCGGCTTTCGAGAACTGCGTTCCCCGCGATCTATCGCTCAAGGCACCCGACGACAAGGAAAGCCGCGATCCGTATGTTCCCAGCGTAAAAAGAAGACGGGCCGAAGTCCGTGAAAGACTTCGGCCCGCATTGGATTAGCAATAATCTGGTCCGCTCAGTCCATCAACGCATCGTCATCCGCATCGCTCGACGCCTCAGATCCGTCGAAATCGAGCCCGTGACTGGCGCGGATCTTGTCTTCGATCTCCCACGCGGTCTGGGCATTTTCCTTCAGGTAGGTCTTTGCGTTTTCACGCCCCTGCCCGATCCGCTCGTCGCCGTAGCTGAACCAAGCGCCGGATTTATCGACCACGCCAGCCTTCACACCAAGATCAAGGAGTTCGCCAGTCTTTGAGATGCCTTCACCATACATGATGTCGAACTCGACCTGCTTGAACGGCGGGGCGACCTTGTTCTTCACCACTTTCACGCGGGTCTGGTTGCCCACAACCTCGTCACGGTCCTTGATCGCGCCGATACGGCGAATATCCAGACGCACCGAGGAGTAGAACTTCAGAGCGTTGCCACCCGTCGTCGTTTCCGGGCTGCCGAACATGACGCCGATCTTCATGCGGATCTGGTTGA
The DNA here is from genome assembly GCF_009363795.1 of Palleronia sp. THAF1. Lineage (NCBI taxonomy): Bacteria > Pseudomonadati > Pseudomonadota > Alphaproteobacteria > Rhodobacterales > Roseobacteraceae > Palleronia > Palleronia sp. THAF1. The sequence continues at coordinate 1,544,198 of NZ_CP045420.1, forward strand.
TGAAGATCACCGTGCAGTTCGTGCGGTGAATAGAGCCCGTCAGCTTGCGCATCGCCTGGCTCATCAGGCGGGCATGGACCCCCACGGAACTGTCGCCCATGTCGCCTTCCAGTTCGGACTTCGGCGTCAAGGCGGCGACCGAATCGACCACGACCATGCTGACTGCACCTGAGCGCACCAGCGTATCGGTGATTTCCAGAGCTTGCTCGCCCGTGTCGGGCTGAGAGATCAGAAGCTCATCCAGATTCACGCCCAGCTTGCGCGCGTATTGCGGATCGAGCGCGTGCTCGGCGTCGACGAAGGCGCAAACACCGCCCTTTTTCTGTTCCTCTGCCACGCAGTGCAACGTCAGCGTGGTCTTGCCCGACGATTCGGGACCGTAAATCTCGACGATGCGACCCTTCGGGATGCCGCCGATGCCCAGCGCGATATCGAGGCTGAGCGAACCGGTCGACGTGCATTCGATGTCGGGCAGCGGGTTGTCGCCGCCCAGCTTCATGATCGAACCCTTGCCGAACTGCCGCTCGATCTGTGCCAGTGCGCTGTCGAGCGCTTTCTGCTTATCCGCGTTCTTCTTGTCAGCCATATCCAGAATATTCGCCACGCCCATGAATTTCGCTCCTTGTCGCATGTCCGCCGAGGGGCGGCAACGCCTGCTTCGTTCGCCTATTGTTCTGCAGTCAACATTGGGCACGAAACAAGAACATTGCAACCCTTTATCCACAGTCACACGAATTGGTTAAGGCTTGGTTAGCGCAGTTTGGCTTGCACCGTTTCGATCAGATCGGCTAGCGAGAACGGCTTTTGCAAGAACGTCGAATTCGGGATCGCAGCTTGAGTGTGAGAGAAGCTTTCCTCTGCATAGCCGGACATGAATATCGTGCGTACGTTCGGTCGCGCGATCAGCGCTTCCTTCACCCACGACGGACCATCGCGGCCCGGCATGATCACGTCACTCAGGAACAGGTCTATCGCCAGATCACCGTCCTGCAAGACGTCCAGCGCTTCTTCCGCGCTTGAAGCTTCCACGACCGTGAAGCCACGCATTTTAAGCGCACGGGCGACGACGGCACGCACCGGGGCTTCGTCTTCCACCAGAAGAACAATACCAGAGGTTTGATTGGTCGCGCTAAGGGTGGGCTGCACGGCGGGCGCGGGTGCTGCCACCTCGTCCAGAGCTGGGAGGTACAAGGTAAATGTCGTGCCTTTTCCAACGATCGTATCGGCGAAGATGAACCCACCAGTCTGTTTGACGATGCCGTAGACGGTGGACAAGCCCAGTCCCGTCCCCTCACCCGGTCGTTTGGTTGTGAAAAAAGGCTCGAAAATCTTGCCCAGCTGGTCCGCGGGAATGCCGTGGCCGCAGTCCGTGACGCGCACCAGCAGGTAATCGCCCGGCGGCACGGTGGCGCGATCCCTCGTCAACGTCGAGTCCAGATACTGGCGCGTCGTCGTGATCGCGATCGTTCCGCCTGTCGGCATCGCGTCGCGGGCGTTGACGACAAGGTTCATGATCGCCTGATCGATCTGCCGTGGATCTGCGCGAACGACCGACGATCCCCCCTCGTGCCGAATGGACAACGTCACCTTCTCGCCCACCAACCGATCCAACAGATGTGTCAGGTTCGACAGGGATTTGCGGATGTCCACGTTTTCGGGCCGCATCGTCTGCTTGCGCGAGAACGCCAGAAGCTGCCCGACAAGACTGGCCGCGCGGTTGGCGTTCTGGTTGATCTGTTCGAGATCTGCGAAGGCCGGATCGCCTTCGTCGAACCGCATGAGAAGCAGGTCGCAGTGCCCGCGAATTGCCGTGAGCAGATTGTTGAAATCGTGCGCGACCCCGCCTGCAAGTTGGCCGACGGCCTGCATCTTCTGGGACTGGACGAACTGTCCTTCCAACGTCTTCATCTCGGTCGCGTCCTGCAGCACGGCAACAAGGCGCGACCCCATCCGGTCAAGCGTGACTTGCAAGAAGCGATCTGACTCTCCGCGCGACGTTCGCGCGATTTCGGGACGACGCAGCGTGCGGCCCGACACGGCCTCGGCCAGCCAATCGTTCACAGGACGACCGAGCCCCTCTACCAGATCGGCGAAAGCAGGCGTTTCGTCTTCGGACATCGACAGGAACTCGGCGGCGGCGGCGTTCGCGCGCAGGACGGTGCCGGTATCGGACAGTTCCAGAAGCGGGATCGGAAGACTGCCGAACCCCATGTCATTCGGCTCAGCCGTGTCAGCAATGGCGGGTTCCAGGCGCCAAAGAAGGTCCCCATGGTCCATGCGTCGAACGCTAAGCCAACCATTGGGCTTGGCGTCTTCACCGATCGCGATTCGCGTGTCGCCGCGAGATAAAGCCGCCGCACGCAGTTCCGCGAACCTCTCTGCGGTATCCGCGGCATGACGGTTCAGCGCTTGGCGCACGCCATCGCCACCCGCCTGCCACAGCAGACGGCCTTGGGCGTCGGTCAGAAGTGCGTCCCCTGGCAGATCCGCATGCAGCGCGAAAAGGGCATCGCGCAGTGCAGCGCGGCGTAGTCCGCGCCACCAACCGAAGCCAAGCAAGACACACAGCAAAACCGCCAGCGTAGCCGAGCAGGCCGCGAAGATCGCACCGAACGGAGCCGACAGAATAAGCGATAGCGCAAGCGCAACAACGACGGCTGCCGCCAGGGCCATAAAGCCCCGCGCCGTGAAGTCGGGCGTCTGATACCCGGTCATGTCGCTTGAGTGCAGCACGGCCACCCCTGTCATTTCGCCCATCCCTGACAGGCAAAGATTAACGGGCGCTTAAAGCCGACCGGAAAAAGCCCCCAGCTTCACAACTATGGGTTGCGCCGAAGGATCGCGCAATAAAAACCGTCGCCGCCATCCAAGGGCGTCAGGTGGCGTTCGGTTTCCAAAGTCATACCGTGTCGCGCCATGGCGGCGCGGGTCTGCAGTTCATTCTCGTCACTCAGCAGCGAACAGGTCGCGTAGGCTAGCACCCTGCCCGGAGCTACATGGGTCAGCGCCTCTGCGATGATCTGGGTCTGCAAGCCCACCAGCGCGTCAAGGCGCTCGGGTGTGAGGCGCAGCTTGCCCTCGGGGCTGCGTCGCCACGCGCCGCTGCCGGAACAGGGCGCGTCGACCAGAACGACGTCGTAGGGCTGTTCCTTCGTCAGTGCGCCGGTCTCACGCAGGGCAACCGGCGTCCCCGCGCGCGCGGCACGCGGCGGCAGATCGCGCATACGGGCAGCGTCTACGTCATGGGCGTGGAACGTCGCATCGTGCCGCGCCGCAAGGGCCAATACCTTGCCGCCGCCGCCAGCGCAGTAGTCCAGAACGCGCGCGGCGTGTTGCAGAGGGATCATGTCACACACCGCCTGGCTGGCGGCGTCCTGCACCTCTATCCGCCCATCGGCATAAGCTTCAGAGAGGTGAACGCGCCGCGCGCCCTCGGTCACTTCGAGCGCGTGCGACGCCAGCGCGTGCGGGCGCGCGATGATGCCGTCGCGAGCCAATTCCGCGATGATCGATGCAACATCCGCCCGCCCCGCATGAACGCGAAGGAACACCGGCGCACGATCCTGAAGGCTTGTCATGACGGGGGCAAAGGCGTCCCCAAGGCTGCTCTGCAAGCGCGGTGCAAGCCAATCGGGGCAATCGAGTGCGGTCAGCGCGTCGGGCTCTGGCGGCACCGTTTGCTCCGCCTCGGTCAGCGGCGCGGGTGCATATCCCTGCCCTGTGAACAGCGTGTCGGGAGCGACGCCCTGCGCGCGGCACAGACCGATCATCCGCGCGCGCCCTGTCTCACCACCGCCCAGCGCGGCGGTCGACCACCAGCGGCGCAGCGCGTCGAACACGTGGTCCCGCACGGCAGCGCGGTCCTTCGACCCCGCATGGCGCGCCCCCCGCGCCCAGCTTGTCAGCACCTTTTCCGCCGCCTCGCCAGCGACCACGCGGTCCAGAGCCTCGATCGCCGCCTGTACGCGCGCACCGGGGGTCATGCCAGCACCTGTGCCACTAGGCCCGGCATGTCGGACCAGTCAGAGAAGGCCGCTAAGTGGGGCATCTGGTCGACCGCGACGTGGCGATAGCCCTTGGTGAACAGCAGAAACGGAACACCTGCGCGATCTGCGGTTTCGGCGTCAACTTCGCTGTCACCGACATAAAGCGCCGGACCATCGCCGAGGGCCGTCAGCACAGCGTGTAACGGCGCAGGGTCTGGTTTGCGCTGTGGCAAGTCATCTCCGGCGACGACGGTTTTGAAACGATCCGTCAGCCCGAACTGCATCAGAACGGCTCCGGTCGGCGCGGCGGGTTTGTTCGTGCAAAGGCCCAAGGCGTGGCCCTGATCCGCAAGCTGATCCAGCACCTCGGTCACGTCGGGAAAAAGGCGGCTGAGCGACTTGGCGCGCACATACTCTTCCTGAAATCGGCCAAGCAAGTCCGGGCAATCCGTTTCCGCAATCCCGCGCGCGCTACGCATCCGTTCGACGAAATGGGGCGCACCGTGGCCGATGAAGGACACCGTCTCAGCCAGGCTCAGCGGCTCTGCCCCCGTCCCGTCCAGCGCCGCATTGGCGGCGGCGCGGATGTCGGGCGCGCTGTCGATCAGCGTTCCGTCCAGATCGAAGACGATGCGAGCCATGGCGGGGTTCCTTGCTAGTCGGTCGAAGTAGTGACTGTCAGCCCATCGGCTGGGCGTCCAGCGATTTGGGTCGTTCCGGCGGTACTGCGTAATCGCCCCGATCTACACCGCGCCCGTCAGCATCAGCGTGATCAACATCGCGCTCCACACTGCGAAAATCGTCAGACTGTAGGCACTATTCCACACCGGGCCGATAAGCCAGGCGGGGCGTTCGACGATGCCCGAACAGAAGACCAACGTGGTCATGAAGGGCGACAGGCCGATCACCGTGGTCCATCCGCCGATGATCCCCAGTGCGATGGCCAGCTGCGACAAGCCCGGCACGTTCAGTTCCAACGCCACCGCGCCCGTGACCGAGGCAACCACGATCGGGTTCACCCCCAGCAGCGCGCCGACGATGATGGCAAGCGAGGTGCCGATCGCCAGCGCCACGGGGCCAAGGCCCAACCCGGCGACCGCCCCCTGCAACGCGTCCATCGGCAGCAAGGCCAGCAGAACGACGGGCAGGAATCCGGCCGCCGCGAAGATGCCGACCTCGCCGGCGGTACGCGACTGGCGCTCCCACGCCTCCTGCAAAGCCGCGCGCACGTTCACCCTAATGCCGTTCGGCCCCGAGCGCGCGGACCACAGTGTCCATCCAATGGCATAGGCCGGGACCAGCACGATCAGCGCCTGCTGGAAGCTGAGCGTCGTGACCTCGTGCAACAGCACCACCGACCCGCCCAGTGCCGCCACGTGGCCCACCAGCATCGCGGCGCCGACCCAGGATCGCGCGGGCGGATGTGGTGCGGGCAGACCCAACTGGCGGTAGCGCCGTCCGGCCATCCGGTCGAACCCCCAGCCAATCGCAACGAAGACAAAGCTGACGGCGAAGCCCAGCGGGCCGAACTGCGCGTAGGACAGACCGGGCAACGTGATCAGCACGACATTCGCCGCGAACCCAAGCGGCGACCATAGCGAAATCAGCCCGAAGCCGCGCATGATCGCCAGCGTCATCCGACGCAGCCGCACCTCTTGTAATTCTGGCGGCAGGCTGTCATCCGTGCGCGCCTTCAAGCTGCGCATCGCAAGGTCCAGCAGCAGCGCAAGCCCCCCGAAGTTGATGAGCACGCCGAACAGATGCCCGCCCATCGTCAGGGCGACATAGCGGCGCGACGCAGGCTGACCGACAAGGAACTGGCCCGCGCGCGCAACTTCCGGCGCTCTGGCGGCGGCCGTGCGCAGGGTATTCAGAACAGCCATAAGCGCGGCAAGGAAAATCATCCGTCCGCAAGCTTCAAGATACAGTTCGACCGGCAGGCCGCGCGGCAGGGCGACGACCAGAACCGCAAGCGACAGGATCACAGGCACCCAGGTGCCGATGCTGAACTGCCGCAGGTTGAGGCCAAGAAAGACCACGATCAGCGCGCTCGCGACCCAGATCAGCGTGGCCGATGGCACAAAGACCAGCACCAACGCGGCGGCCATCACGCCAGTCAGCGCGGCGCGACTTATGGTGTCGCGGGTGGGGTGCGGCGCGGCAGACGTGGTCAGACCCTCCGATCGCAGCCCATGCGGGGCTGGCGCATCAGAGCGCGCTCGCCCCGCAAGTCACGGCCAACCCCAAGCCTTCGCATCGCGCCCTATCCGATCCGGTAGTTCGGCGACTCGCGCGTGATGGTAACGTCGTGAACGTGGCTTTCCGTCAGACCCGCGTTGGTGATCTTCACGAAGCTGCAATCGCGGCGCATCTCTTCGACCGTGGCGCATCCGGTGTAGCCCATCGCGGCCCGCAGACCGCCGACAAGCTGGTGGATCACGGCGCCCACGGCCCCCTTGTAAGGCACCTGCCCCTCGATCCCTTCGGGCACCAGCTTGTCGCTGGCGGCATCCTTCTGGAAGTACCGGTCGGCAGAGCCTCGGGCCATCGCCGCAAGGCTACCCATGCCACGATACGCCTTGAACGTGCGGCCTTGGTACAAGATCACCTCACCCGGAGACTCATCGGTGCCTGCCAGCATCGACCCGACCATGGCGCAAGACGCACCCGCCGCGATGGCCTTGGCGAAATCGCCAGAGAACTTGATGCCGCCGTCCGCGATCACCGGTACGTCACCCGCGCCGCGCGCGGCGTCCATGATCGCCGTCAGCTGCGGCACACCCACGCCCGCGACCATGCGCGTCGTGCAGATGGACCCGGGCCCGATGCCGACCTTCACCGCATCCGCGCCTGCGTCGATCAGGGCGCGCGCCCCTTCGGCGGTGGCGACGTTACCCGCGATGATCTGAACATCGCCGCTGATCGCCTTCGCACGGCGCACCGCTTCGGCCACACCTGCGCTGTGCCCGTGCGCGGTGTCGATCACCACTACGTCGCAGCCCGCGTCCACCAGCGCCTCTGTTCGCTCGAAGCCCGCATCGCCGACTGTGGTTGCCGCAGCGACGCGCAGGCGACCCAGCGCGTCCTTGCAGGCCACCGGGTTCAGCACCGCCTGCTCACTGTCCTTCAACGTCAGCAGACCGGTCAGCTTGCCGCCACTGTCGGTCACCAGCAATTTCTCGATCCGGCGCTGCTTCATGACTTCACGCGCGTGATCAAGGTCGGCAGGCTCCGTCAGCACCGCCAGATTGTCGCTGGTCATCACCGCCGACACCGGCGTCTTGTCGTCGCTGGCGAACCGCATATCGCGGTTGGTCAGGATGCCGACGACCCGGCCGTCGCCGTTCACCACCGGGAAGCCGGTCACCCGGAACCGCTCTTGCAGGTCGCGCGCATCGCCTACCGTCTGGACAGGGTTTAAGGTGATGGGCTTGTAGACGACGCCGCTGATGAACCGCTTGACCCGGCGCACCTCATCCGACTGCTCTTGCACCGTCAGATTGCGATGGATCACCCCGATCCCGCCCGCCTGCGCCATGGCGATGGCCATGCGCGCCTCTGTCACCGTGTCCATGGCCGAGCTGAGCAGCGGCACATTCATCGCGATCTCGCGCGTCGCTCGGGTGCGGGTATCGGCGGTAGAGGGCAGCACGCTGGAAGCGGCGGGCTGAAGCAAGACATCGTCGAAGGTCAGGGCCTCGCGAATCTCCATGGGGAGTCTCCTTGGGGGGATTGCGTTGCCACGGCCCTATCCCACGGATGACGCGCGGTGGAAAGGGCTTCAAACCGTTTGGACCATGGCCCAACACCGCAGGCCGCACCCCAGACCTAGCGACGCTTGTCCTTCGCATCCCGCGCGTACCAGGCAAAGCACATGGCTTGCTTCAGATCCGCATCCGTCGCCCCCAGCTTGTCGAAGGTCGGCCCATGTGCTGCGCGGCCCTGCACCACGAAATCGAACTGCCTGGACAGCGCATGAAACTGACGCAGCGCAGCCTCGGCGGACAGGCGCGACCGATCTTTGACCGCCGCACGGTCGAGCGTCGAAGCGGTATCGACACGGATTTCATCCACCTCGCAAGTCGGCCCATTCGGCAGACGAAACTGCAGATGTCCGCCCAGATTAAGGCCGTCCACGTCCTGCACATGCCGGATCACGCGGGGGATATCTGACTGCGGCCAAGCGTAGTCCCGCCCGCGCAAGCTGGCACGCTGCATCAGGTCATACGGAAAATCGTGGGTGGACAGGAAATCGAACATCGTCGCGCCTTACGTGATTCGCAGGCCGGACGCTACGGACCATGCTGGCCTGACAGGGATCGCTCCTGATCAGCCACGGGGTTGCCTTAAGGTGCTCTGTCGCGTTCAATCCGCCGCATCACGGACGGACCGGGACAGGTCCGCCGCCACCCAGGGAGAAGACTATGACCAACATGATGGGCCGCGTGGCCCTTGCCGCTCTCGCCACTGCTTTCGCAACCGAAGCGATGGCCGTCGAATGGAATGCCTCTGTCTGGGGCAAGCGCCGCGCCTTTACCGAGCATGTCGAAAAGATCGCAGAGCTTGTGGACGAAAAGACCGACGGCGACTTCACCATCAACGTCAGCTACGGCGGCCTGTCCAAGAACACCGAGAACCTTGACGGTATCTCCATCGGTGCGTTCGAAATGGCGCAGTTCTGTGCGGGCTATCACGCCGACAAGAACCGCGCGATCACCGTGCTGGAGTTGCCGTTTCTGGGGGTCGAGAACCTTGAACAGGAAGTCGCCGTCTCCAACGCCGTCTACGCCCATCCCGCCGTGGCCGAAGAGATGGCGCAGTGGAACGCCAAGATGCTGATGACCTCGCCCATGCCGCAGTACAACCTGGTCGGCACGGGCGAGCCGATGGACACGCTGGACAAGATGGAAGGCATGCGCGTGCGCGCCACTGGCGGTCTCGGCCGCGCGTTCGAAAGCGTCGGCGCCGTGCCCACCTCTGTCACCTCGTCCGAGGCCTATCAGGCCATGCAATCGGGCGTCGTCGATACCGTCGCCTTCGCCCAGCACGCCCACCTGTCTTTCGGCACCATCAACGAGGCCGACTGGTGGACCGCCAACCTGAACCCTGGCACCGTCAACTGCCCCGTTGTGGTCAACATCGACGCCTACGAGTCGCTGTCGGACGAGCACCGCGAGGCGCTGGACAGCTCGGTGTCCGAGGCCATCGACCACTACCTCGAAAACTACGATGAGCTTCTGGCCCGCTGGGACAGCGTCCTTGAAGAAAAGGGCGTGCAGAAGGTCGAGTACAGCCAAGAGCAGCTGGACGAGTTCGCCGCCGTTGCAGAGCCGATCCAGACCCAGTGGGTCGAGGAAATGTCGGCGCAAGGCCTGCCCGCGCAGGAACTGCTGGACCTTGTGAACAGCACGCTGACCGACGCGAAGTCCGGCAGCTGATCGTTTGATCCGATGACGGGGTCGGCCTTTCACGGCCGGCCCCTTTTCCTATTGCACGACAGGAGCTTGCGATGGCCGGTGCCGCCTCCGTAATGGAAGACGACAGCCTGATCTCACGTCTCGACCGGCGTCTGAGCGTGCTGGAAAAATTCTTCGCGCTGATATCCGGAATCGCCGTCTTCGGCCTGATGGTGCTGGCCGTCGTGTCGGTCACCGGCCGCCAGTTCTTCAACCGCCCCCTGCCCGGCTACGTCGACTGGATCGAGCTTTCCATGCCGATCATCGCCTTTCTGGGCGTATCCTACGTCCAGCGCCTGGGCGGCCACGTCCGCATGGATATCGTCGTGGGCCAACTGAAAGGCCGCGCCCTGTGGCTTGCAGAACTCGTCACCACGATCTGCGTGTTGATCCTGATTGTCCTGCTCATCTGGGGCAGCTGGGCGCACTTCGACCGCTCTTTCGACTTCGGCGCGCCGAACTGGTCGCGTGACAGCACCATCGATATCGGCTTGCCGATCTGGCCCGCCAAGCTGATCGTGCCAGTCGCCTTCACCGTGCTGGCCCTGCGCCTGTGCCTGCAAATCTGGGGCTTCGGGCGCGCCTTCATCCGAAACGATGACCAGCCCCCCGCCGTGCCGCTGATCCTGTCGGCGGCAGAGATCGCGCAGATGGAAGCCGAAATCCTGGAGGAGAAAAGCCGATGACCACCATCGACATCGGCCTGTGGGTCACCGGCGGCCTTCTGGTCCTTGTGATCCTTGGCATGCGCGTCGGCTTCGCCGCCGCTTTCGCGGGCCTCGTGGGCCTCATCTGGGTATTCTGGTCCAAGAAGGGCTACGCGCCGGAAGAGTTCGGCTGGGCCCTGACCGTCGCCGTCAAAACCGCAGGCCAAGTCCCCCACGGCAAGGTCGCGTCACAGGCGCTTAGCCTTATCCCGACCTTCATCCTCATCGGCTACCTCGCCTATTACGCGGGTCTCACCAAAGCCCTGTTCGAAATGGCCAAGCGCTGGATCGCCTGGGTGCCGGGCGGCCTTGCCGTCGCCACCGTCTTCGCCACCGCTGGCTTCGCCGCCGTGTCGGGCGCATCCGTGGCTACAGCCGCCGTCTTCGCCCGCATCGCCATCCCCGAAATGCTGCAGGTCGGCTATGACAAACGCTTTGCCGCGGGCGTCGTGGCCGCTGGCGGCACGCTGGCCTCGTTGATCCCGCCCTCGGCAATCCTCGTGATCTACGCGATCATCGTAGAACAGGACGTAGGCAAGCTGCTGCTGGCGGGCTTCATCCCCGGCGTTGTCTCAGCCCTGATCTACGCCGCCCTCATCATCGGCTTGGCCCTCACGATCAAGGGCTTCGGCCCCCCGGTCACCGGCTTCACATGGCGGCAACGCTTCGCCTCGCTGCCCCCCGCGCTGCCGATCTTCGCGGTCGTCATCATCATCATCTTCTTCGTCTACAACCCCTTCGGCGGGGACGCCTGGGGCACCCCCACCGAAGGCGGCGCGGTCGGCGCGTTCATCGTCTTCCTCATGGCCATGTGGCGCGGCATGCGCTGGCCCGAGCTGAAAGACGCCCTGATCGAGACCGCCAAGCTGTCGGTGATGATCTTCACCATCATCTGGGGCGTGCTGATCTACGTGCGCTTCCTGGGTTTTGCAGACCTGCCCGGTGCGTTTTCCGACTGGATCACCGGCCTGAACCAGCCGCCGATGCTGACGCTGGTGTTCATCCTGCTGGCCTACGCGGTGCTGGGCATGTTCATGGACGCCATCGGCATGCTGCTCTTGACCCTGCCGGTCGTCTTCCCGGCCGTCATGGCGCTGAACGGCGGCGAAATGGTTTCAGCCGCCGACTCGGCCTTCGGCATGAACGGCACCATGTGCGCGATCTGGTTCGGTATCCTCGTGGTGAAGATGGCAGAGTTCTGCCTGATCACACCGCCCATCGGCCTCAACTGCTTCGTGGTCGCGGGCGTCCGCCCCGACATCAGCGTGCAGGACGTGTTCAAGGGCGTGACGCCCTTCTTCATCGCCGACGCCATCACCATCGCCACCCTCGTGGCCTTCCCCGCGATTGTCCTGTGGCTTCCCAGCCTCGCCTGACGAACGCGGCGCTGGATCGCGTCCTTGCGCCCCTAACGCCCACGCGCCTCGGGGGCGCACTTTGGGCATGCCTCGCGTTGGCCCTCGCGGGCGGCGTTCTTCAGGTCATCCTGTCCGCGCCCTCGCCCGACTGGGGCAACGACTTCGTCGCCTTCTGGTCCGCTGCCCGCATGATCGTCGAGGGCCGCCCGCTAGAGATGTTCGACGCCGCCGCGTTCGAGCGCCTGCAACTTCAGGTCGGCGGCGCGGACGGAGAGGTCTTGCTCTGGCATTACCCCCCGCTCTGGCCCGCCCTTCTAACTCCACTCGGCTTCCTTGCCGACGACACAGCCCTTCTGCTCTTCACGGTCATAGGCCTGATCGCATGGATCGCCGCCATCCGCGCACTGTTCCCCGCCCTCAGCCCCGCTCGGCTGGGCCTGATCTGCCTTGGTGGAGCAACGTGGGTCACGCTCGGACAGGGTCAGAACGGTCTGTTCACCGGCGCGGCTTTCGCCTTGGGCACCCTCGGCCTGCTGGACAACAAGCCCGTCGCCGCCGCCATCGGCGCGGGACTTCTGATGGCCATAAAACCGCACTTGGGTCTGGTCCTGCCGCTGGCCATGCTGGCCCGCCGCGACTGGACCATGCTGGGCGCGACGATCCTTGTGACCGCCCTGTCCAGCCTCGCGGCCCTAACAGTCGTCAGCCGTGGCTACATCACGGAACTGCTGTCGGGTTCCGACCGTCTCTCCGCCCCACTCGGCAGCGACGCGCTCCTCACTCAACTTACCAGCCTCTACGGCGCCCTACGCCTCTGGGGCGTCCCCCTGACACCGGCCCTAACGATCGCAATCGTGCAGGCCTTGGCGGTCTTGGCCGCGGTCGCCTACGTCTTCGCCCGTCCCTTCGACCGGCTCACTCGCGGCGCCACGCTCGCCATCGCCGCGCCGATGATCTCCCCCTACCTCTTCCACTACGACCTGACGCCGATGCTGCTGGCCTTCGGCTTTCTGGCCCTGCGTGGCGCACCCATGGCGATCCTGGGCCTGCTGTGGTTCGCGCCCCTTTTTCACCGCCCCCTGGCCGACCTGACCGGAATTCCACTGGTGCCGATCGTCCTTCTGGCGGCGCTCGTTCTGACACTGCGTCGAAAGGCCCTTTAACCTTACGCCACCCGGTCCTATGCTTTCTGCAAATGCATCCGAATACGAAGGCCGAACCGGGCGATGACACGCAAGATCGACTACGGCAAACTGATGCACGCCGCCATGCGCGGCCTGATCCAGCGCGTTCTGCTGGACGTGAAGGCCAATGGCCTGCCCGGCGACCACCACTTCTTCATCACTTTCGACACGATGCATCCCGACGTGGAAATCGCCGACTGGCTGTCCGACCGTTACCCTGGCGACATGACCGTGGTCATGCAGCACTGGTACGACGGGCTGGAAATCACCGACGAAGGCTTCTCGGTCACGCTCAACTTCGGCGACAGCCCAGAGCCGCTGTATATCCCCTTCGACGCCATCCGCACTTTCGTGGACCCCTCCGTCGAATTCGGTCTGCGCTTCGAGTCGCAAGAGGGCGAAGACGACCCTGCCGCGATGATCGAGATCGACGACTCCGAAGACGACGACTCCGAGGGCGACGAAAAACCCCGTCAGGACGCAGAAATCGTCAGCCTCGACAAGTTCCGCAAGTAAGCAAAAGCGGCCCTGAAATCCACGGCCCCCGCTTCTTTGTTTTCTGAAATACTCCGGGGGAGCCGCAAAGCGGCGGGGGCAGAGCCCCCATCCACCTAGCCGTCGGCAGCCTCTGCCCGGCTCTTGCCTGACACGTCCATCGCCAATGTCGCTGCCATGAAGGCGTCCAGATCACCGTCCAGCACGCCCTTGGTGTCAGAGGTTTCATGCTCGGTACGCAGGTCCTTCACCATTTGGTAAGGCTGCAGCACGTAGGACCGGATCTGATTGCCCCAACCCGCGCTGCCCTTCGCCTCATGCGCTGCGTTGATATCCGCGTTCCTGCGGTCCAGCTCCATCTGATACAACCGCGACTTCAGCGCCTTCATGGCGATGTCGCGGTTCTGGTGCTGGGATTTCTCCGAACTCGTCACCACGATTCCCGTTGGCAAGTGCGTGATCCGCACCGCCGAGTCGGTCGTGTTCACGTGCTGCCCGCCCGCACCGGATGAGCGATACGTATCCAACCGGATATCGTTCGGCGCGACCTCGATCTCGATGTTGTCATCGACCACCGGATAGACCCAGACGGACGCGAACGATGTCTCGCGCGTGCCCTTTCCGAAAGGCGAAATTCGCACAAGCCGGTGCACGCCCGATTCCGACTTCAGCCAGCCGTAGGCATTCGGCCCACTGATCTTGTAGCCGATGGATTTGATGCCTGCCTCTGATCCTGCTTCCTCGGACTGCAGTTCCACCTTGAAGCCGCGCTTCTCGGCCCAGCGCACATACATGCGTTGCAGCATGTTGGCCCAGTCGCAGGCCTCTGTGCCGCCCGCGCCGGCGTTGATCTCAAGGAAGGTGTCGTTGCCGTCCGCCTCGCCGTTCAGCAGCGCCTCCAACTCGGCAGCCCCCGCGCGGGTCTTCAGCGCCGTCAGCGCCGCTTCGGCCTCTGCCACGACGTCGGCGTCGTCTTCCATTTCGCCCAGCTCGATCAGCTCGACGTTGTCCGACAGCTCTTGCGCCATCGCGTCGTGGCGCGCGACAGCGTCTGCAAGGGTCTGGCGATCACGCATCAGCTTCTGGGCCTTGTGGGGATCATCCCACAGCGTCGGATCCTCGACCCGCGCGTCGAACTCTTCCATGCGGAAGGCGGCGGTCTCGTAGTCCATCCGCTGGCGCAGAAGGTCGAGCGACTTCTCGATGGCATCGACCGTGGATTGGGTTTCAGCGCGCATGGGGTTCCTTACCTTTCCGGACGGCTTCAGATAGCAACGCCGCCGGGTGGGAACAAGCGGGCGGCGCTAGTACAGGCCGCCCGAACTTAGCGTTCCGAAGGTCGCCTTCTTCTTGGGGATCACGACCGTCGCGCCGGTGGCATTGCGCACCTGCTGCCCGGCCGATCCACCGCCCGCCTCGTCGAATAGCGGAAGATTGTTGCCCATGGCAAAGCCACCGTCGAAGCTGACGCCAAAGATCGGCTCTTCGCCCAGGCGGAAGTATTCGGCGATCACGTTCGGGCCGCTGGCACTGTCGGACAGGCGCGCACCGGTGAAGCGGTCGATCTTGATGAAGTGACCGCCCGGGGGCACTTCGAACGGGCCGCCGCCGTATTTCGCCGTCGCAACCTTCATGAACTCGTTGAACACGGGCGCACACAGCCCGCCGCCAGAACCGGACCGCCCCATGGGGCGCGGTTGGTCGTAGCCGATGTAGCAGCCTGCCGCGATGTTGCTGGTGAAGCCCACGAACCAGGCGTCTTTCTCGTCGTTCGTCGTGCCGGTCTTGCCCGCCACCGGCACGCCGACATTGATCTTGCCCTTGGCCGTGCCGCGCTCGACCACGCCCTTCATCATGCTGGTCAACTGGTAGGCGGTGATCGCATCCATGACGCGTTCGCGGTTCGACATGATCGTGGGCGCAACACCCGCCGGAAGCGACGCGACCTTACAATCAAGGCAATTACGCTGGTCGTGGCGATAGACGGTGCGCCCGTAACGGTCCTGCACACGGTCCACCAGGGTCGGCTCCACCCGCTCACCGCCGTTGGCGAACATCGCATAGGCTGCGACCATCTTGTACAGAGTCGTCTCTTCCGCACCCAAGGAGTTGGCGAGGAACTGGCGCATGTTGTCGTAGACGCCGAAGCGCTCGGCGTAGCCCGCAACCGTTGCCATCCCGACTTCCTGCGCCAGACGCACGGTCATCAGGTTCCGCGACTGCTCGATCCCGGTGCGCAAAGGCGTCGGGCCGTAGAAGCGGTTGGAATAGTTCTTGGGCCGCCAAAGGCCTTGCGGAGTGTTGATCTCGATCGGCGCGTCGACAACGACGGTCGCAGGGCTGAAGCCCGAATCCAGCGCGGCGGCGTAGACGAACGGCTTGAACGACGATCCCGGCTGACGCGTCGCCTGCGTTGCACGGTTGAAGACCGAATGCTGGTAAGAGAACCCACCCTGCATCGCCAGAACACGGCCCGTTTCCACATCCATCGCCATGAAGCCGCCTTCGACTTCCGGCACCTGACGCAGGGTCCAGCGGATCAGCGCACCGCTGCTGTCATCGGTCATCCGGCGCACGTGAACCACATCGCCAATCTCGAACTCGTCGAAGAAGTTACCCGGCAGCCAGGAAATGTCCTCACGCGGGATATCCTGACGACCCTGCCCTTCGACGCCAACGGTCATGAACTGATCCTGACGGTCGAGCACGACAGCGGGATACCATGTATCGCCCAGATCGATGTCGCGCGCGACATCCACGCCGGCCAGCGCGGCTTCCCAATCGCCAAGCTGATCGGCCGGGATCGACTTGCCGGTGCCGCGCCAACGGCCCAGGCCGCGATCGTATTGCTCCAGCGACCGACGCAGCGCCGTCGCGGCGGCTTCCTGCAGTTCGGGGTCGATGGTGGCGCGCACCGACAGACCGCCTGAGAAGAACTCACCCTCGCCGTAGTCTCGGCTTAGCTGGCGACGGATCTCGTCGGTGAAGTAGTCGCGCGGCGGGATTTCGTCGCGGAAACTGTCGAAGTCCCCGCCCTGAACGGACAGCAACGGCGCAACCCGCGCCTCGCGATACTGATCCTCGTCGAGATAACCATTCTCGAACATCTCGCGCAGCACGAAGTTACGACGCGCGATGGCGCGTTCCTTTGCGCGAACGGGGTGGTAGGTCGATGGGGCCTTGGGCAAGGACGCCAAATACGCGACCTCCTGCGGCTGCAGCTCTGTCAGGTTCTTGTTGAAATACGTCTGAGCGGCGGCGGTCACGCCGTAGCTGTTCTGGCCCAGGAAGATCTCGTTCAGATACAGTTCAAGGATCTTGTCCTTGGGCAGCGTGCCCTCGATCCGCGCGGCGAGGATCAGTTCCTTTACCTTACGCTCGGCCGAACGTTCCCCACCCAGCAGGAAGTTCTTCATCACCTGCTGCGTGATCGTGGACGCACCGCGCAACTCGCCCCCCCGCGCCGCATCCAGCGCGGCAGAGACCATGCCACGCGGATCATAGCCCTTGTGGGTGTAGAAATTCTTGTCCTCGGCAGAAATGAACGCCTGCTTGACCAGATCGGGGATTTCCGCGGCGGGCGTGAACAAGCGCCGCTCTTCCGCGAATTCGTCGATGATCTGGCCCTCGTTGGAGTAGATCCGGCTGATCGTCGGCGGCGTGTACTGCGCAAGCTGATCCGTGTCGGGAAGATCGCGACCGTAGATCCAGAAGACCGCACCGATGGACAGCGCTGCGGCGAACACGCCGAGCGTTACAAGCGAGAAAATTCCACCGAAAAAGGCAAGGATGGCACGGACCAAAGGCGCGTCTCCGTTCGACTGGGGCGGGAAAGTAGGGTCTTCTAACGCGAGCAGCTTAAGAATTCAAAAGCGGATCGGCGGAAAAGCGATTGGGTGCCGAAGCCGTGATCTATTGCATCAGCCGCCGCGCTTCAGCCGCATCCTCGCGCGCCCATGCCTCTATTCCGGCACGGATACCGTCGATGGCGCGCGCACGCCAGACCGGATCGCTCAAGCGGTCACGGTCCTGCTGGCTGGACAGGAACCCCAACTCCAACAGCACGGAGGGAATATCGGCGGCGCGCAGGACGGAAAAATTGCCCGTAAGGCGCGGACGCTTGTGCAGATCACCCGTGGCACGCGCCAGACCGGCCACGATCTCGTCTGCCAGCCGTTCGGCGCGGGGCTGGGTTTCCAGCCGCGCCATATCCATCAGGACCGAGGCAACCGCGTCGTCGCCCGTGCCAAGATCGATACCCGCGATCATGTCACCCCGGTCCAGCCGCTGCGCCAGCTTGGCCGAAGCCGCGTCGGACGCCGTGGTGGACAGGGTGTAGGCCGCAGCGCCGCTGGCGTTGCCCTCTTCCAAAGCATCCGCGTGGATCGAAAGCAGAAGGTCCGCTTTCGCCGCGCGCGCCACGGACACCCGCGTTGGCAAGGGTACGAAACTGTCGCCCCGGCGGGTCAGGCTCACCTCCATGCCCGCGTTTTCCAACGTCTGTTCCAGCTCCATCGCGAAGGTCAGCATCACGTCCGCCTCGCGCATCCCGCCTGCTTCCGCGCCCGGATCGAAGCCACCATGACCGGGATCCAGTGTGACACGCAGCGGACGCTCACCGCGTTGGCGCGTGACCGGCGCGGGATGTTCGGATGGCAGCGGCAGAGAGAACAGTGCGCTTTCCGGCACCCCGGTTCCGGCAGTGAACTCTGCCTCGCTGACAGGCGCCAACTGCAACTTCAGCGCCGTGACGCCACCGCTGGTGCTTAGGCCCGCCGTCTCGATCGCCATGGGTTGTGCCAGATCGATCACCATCCGCGACCAGCCCTCGCGGAAGCGCCCGCGATACAGGTTAGACACCAGATCGGAAGACAACAGCGCCTGCAGGTCAGTGCCCGCGAAATCCACTTCGGAAAAGTCCAGAACCAACCGCCTTGGCGCATCCAGCGTGAAGACCCGCCACGGCACCGGCTGGCTAAGCGCCAGTTCCACCAGCAGATTGTTTCCGAAATCCGCGATTCGGCTGGACGCGGGATCGATACGGGCCAGCGCGGTCAGCGGCCCGTGGTCGGACCCTGCGCCCGCGCTGGGCACCTCGACGCCCCAATTTTCAGGGCTCCATTCATCGGCCGCACCTGCGCCATTCAGCAACAGAGCAGCCGTCAGGCCAATCGCCAGTCTTCGGAAATCCATCCGCCCATCGCCTCTTCCGCCTCGGTCGGGATCTTTGCGTCCCGGTTTGGATCACCATAGCAGAACAGGCCGAATCGCGAAAGGATTATCCGCCGCGCCGCGTCCACTCTGCCAGACGCTCCAGCCCTTCGGCGATGTCGGCGGTGCTGCGGGCGTAGGAAAACCGCAGATGCCGCCCACCACGCGCAGGATCGAAGTCCAAGCCCGGCGTCACCGCGACGCCCGCTTCGTCCAGAATACGGCCAGACAGGGCCAGCGCATCATCCGACAAATGGCTGCAATCGGCATAGACGTAGAACGCCCCGTCGGGCGGCGCGAAGCTGGGGAAACCGGCGCGCGCCAGACCGTCGATCATCAACTGACGGTTCGCCGCATAGACCGACAGATTGCCGCGCAACTCCTCGTGACAGTCAAACGCCGCCAGCGCAGCAATCTGGCTGGCATGGGGCGGGCAGATGTACAGGTTCTGCGCCAACCGCTCGACCCGGCGCACCATTTCCTCGGGCACCACCATCCAGCCGATCCGCCAGCCCGTCATCGAAAAATACTTGGAGAAGGAATTGATGACGATGCAGTCGTCGTCGATCTCCAACGCCGACACAGCAGGGCGGTCGTAGTGCAAACCGTGGTATATCTCGTCCGAGATGAAGGCCGTATCCGTCTGGCGGCAGCGCGCCATCAGTGCCGCCATCGCCTCCTGGTCCAGCATCGTGCCCGCCGGATTGCCCGGAGACGCCACGATCAGCCCGTCCAAGGCGTTGTCGATCTGGTCGGGGCGCGGCTGGTAGCGATCCTCTGGTGCGGTCTCGATTCCCCTCGCCTGCAACGACAGGGCCGTCAGAATGTGGCGGTAGGACGGATAGCCGGGCAGGCCCAGCCCCACTGTTTCGCCCGCGTCGAACAAAGCGGTGAACGCCAGAACGAACCCGGCCGACGCGCCGGAGGTCACCACCACCCGCGCCGGATCAAGCTCCACGGCATGCCAGTCGGCATAGTGCCGCGCGATCCGCGCCCGCAGTTCCGGCAAGCCCAGCGCCACCGTATAGCCCAGCGGACCCGCCGCCATCGCCGCCGTCAATGCTGCGCGCGCGCCCGCTGGCGCAGGCGTCCCCGGCTGGCCCACTTCCATATGGACGATGCGGCGGCCTGCCGCCTCTGCCGCACGGGCGCGCTCCATCACATCCATCACGATAAAGGCGTCCACATCGCCCCGGTTCGATTGTCGCATGGCCCCTCCTGCGTTCCGGTCAGACGTGGCCCCACGCGCGGCCCGGGTCAATCACGTTCCCGCGCCCGCCCTTGCGCTGAGCCGCCCCCTGCCCCACGATCTCGCGCGACACATTTCCGGAGACGACCATGTTCAAGCCCCTTGCCCTTGCGGCCCTGCTCGCCACCCCAGTCGCCGCCGATGGGCTGACCGACATGACAGACGCCGAGCGCGCCGCCTTCGGGGACGAGGTGCGCGCCTACTTGCTGGAAAACCCGCAGGTTCTGATGGAAGCGCTCTCTGTTCTGGAACAGCGCGAGCAGCAGGCACAAGCCGCCAGCGACCAAGAGCTGGTCGCCCAATTCTCCGAGCAACTGTTCAACGACGGCTATTCCTGGGTCGACGGCCCGGCCGATGCCGATGTGACCGTGGTGGAATTCATGGACTACCGCTGCGGCTACTGCCGCCGCGCCCACCCAGAGGTGCAACAGCTGCTGGACAGCGACGCCAACGTCCGCCTGATCGTCAAGGAGTTCCCGATTTTGGGCGAAGACTCGGTGCTCGCCAGCCGCTACGCCATCGCCACGCAGATCGCACTGGGGGATGAGGCTTACGGCACAATTCACGACGCGCTGATGACCCAAAACGTCGAGATGTCGGAGGCCGGTCTGTCCGCCCTCGCCACCGACCTCGGCCTTGACGCCGACGCCATCGCCGCTTCAATGGACGACCCCGAAATCGCCCGCCGCATCGCCGAAACCCGCGCCTTGGGCCAAGCCATGGGCATCAACGGCACGCCTTCCTTCATCATCGAAGACCAGATGCTCCGAGGCTACGTGCCGCTGGAGGGGATGATGGAAATCGTGGAGGGCGTGCGGGGGTGATATGCCGTGATCGCGTGCCGCTGAGCTACTGCAGCTCACGGCAGGGTCGAGCCCCTTTGCCAAATGCCATCCCGCAGCATCCTGCCGCTACAGAAAAGCCAGCCCATAACTCTCGGCCCGACGCTGCCCTGCGAGCGATAAGATGTCGCTGCGGCACGCCGAATGTTTGGGATGGAAGTGCCGGAATTTTGACCCCAACGCGAAAATGATGCGTCACTAGGAGCGATCCTTTGAAGGCTATTGCAGGAATTCGAACGCATCTCGTGCCGGACTCGATGCGCGTGAGTCGTTTCGGTTCACGGTGTCGGTCTAGACAGGTATAAGATCAGACTCGCATGAGCCGCGACGTCCTTCGGTCACGATACTGTCCAGCGCGCGGTCCGACGTCACTGTGTTGGGACACAACCGAGGCTTTTGGATGATGCGCATTCCCTCGCCTGTCGATGACTCGGGTCTGACCATGACCTATCCGGGTTTCGTCTTCCGGACGCTTCTAGAGGGAGGCTATCCGGCTGACACACTTCTGGCAGGGACGGGCCTCGATAGTCTGCAGCTTCAGGATCCGCAGTTCAGATCGGGATTTCCGCCACTGCGTCAGCTGCTGCTGAACGCCATCGCCGCAACCGGCGATCCGCATCTGGGCGTGACGCTCGCGCAGTCGTTTCGGCCGACCTATATCGGTCTGCCCGCCTATGCAGCAATGAACGCGGCACGGTTCAAAGCCGGGTTGGAGGTGCTGGAACGCTATTTCGCACTGAGTTTTCCGGCCATCGATCTGCGGCTTCTGGATCGTCTGCCCGGCGGCATGGCGGCGATCCGGGTGCGGTCCCGGTTTCCCTTCGACGACCTGGAATATTTCGGCATCGGCAGTGCGGTTGTGGCCATCGACGGTCTTCTGAAGGCGATGCTTGGAGAAGAGACCGTGACCGACAACGTCGAGATGGCGTTCGCGCAGCCCGATGGGTGGTTCGATATCGTGCCTCGTATCGCCTTCCCGGTCAGGTTCGGCACCGAGCGGACCCGCGTCGTGTTCCATGCAGAGCTGCTGGATCGGCCGCTGCCCGGGTCTGATCCCTTGAACCACGCCCGTCTGACGGCGCTCTGTGCGCAGGCGATGGCCGAAATGGCCCAAGCGGCCTCTCCCGTCGGGCAGGTCGAGGCGATCCTGACCAAGGCGGATCCCCTGTGCCCGTCACTGTCGCAGATCGCGGCAAAGCTTGGTTATTCCGAACGCAGTCTGCGGCGACACCTTCAGCAGTCCGACACAACTTTTCGTGCAATGCTCGATGAAATACGCGAACGGCGCGCCCGCGCGCTTCTGTCCGAGACCTCGATGCCGGTAAAGGGCGTCGCGGCCACGCTTGGCTTCGAATCACCGTCGAACTTTGCGCGGAGTTTCAAGCGGTGGACGGGCCTGACGCCGAATGCGTTCCGCGAACGGGTCGATCTTGGCCGAAATTGAATGACCTTTGGCCAAAGGTGATCCGACGCGACCGTCGCCGCTTCAACTGACAGAGATGTAATCTCTTCCCGAGGTGTTTCCGGGAGAAGGCGTGATGGCACGACGGCAATTCCGAGCGAAATCGGTGATCCATGGGTTATGCGCCCGTGCGGCGTTGTGCGGTCTGGTAAGCTGCGTGACGATGGGGGTCGCGCCCGCGGTGGCCGAAGTTACCAACAGCGATCTGATCGATGCCACGCCCGATGCGGGCCTGCCGCGCGCAGCCAACGGGCGGTCCGCCGATCTATTATCGGCCTTCTTCGGACTAGACGACTCTCTGCCTTTCCTGGCGCGGCTGATCTGCCGCGGCGCACTGGGCAAGGACGGAATGCCGGTCATCTTCTCGACCGAGATCGACCACGAGACGTTGGAGGCGGGGGATTTTCGCGTCACGACCGCATCGGGCGCGGAAGGCCAGATGCATTGCGTGACACTTCTGCCGGCGACCGATGCGGGCGAGTTGCGCACCGTTCTGTTGGTAGGCGCGTTCGGCGATGCAAAGACGGACCCGCCAGTCGCGGTCGAAGTCGTAGGTCATCTGCGGTCACTCGACGGTGCGCTGGAGTACCGTGGCGCGCGGGTGGACGTGACCCCTCTCGCACCCGGACCCACGCTGGTGCTGGCCGAGATCGTGGACGACAGCGCGCGCGATCTGGGGCTTGGTCTGCGCCGCACGCAGGGCAGCCGCTGCCCGACCGGGGACACCCTGCAGGCCGTGCGGGCGGTCTGGGCCGGAGGTGTGACATTGGAAAACGGCGATGAGCCGGGCGAATCCGAGCGGGACTTGTACCGGGTTACGGTGCGCGCAGCCGACGGGACCGAGCGCGAAGTTACGCCCGCCGCGCTCGCCGACCTGGGAGACGGAGACAACAACCACCTTCTGTGCCTCGATACCGCGGATACGCCCCTGTCCGTTTCGTTTCCCGCAGGCGTGCTGACCGATCCCAACCACGACCTGAACCCTGCAACTTCGGTCGCCGTATCCAACCCATCGAGAAACTAACTCGCGGCGTGCGCGCACATCCGTTCTTCCAAGCACAGCCACCGACCCATTTTGCGGAGACAACCCCATGACCCGAACCGTCGATGTCTTTTGGTCGTTCAGAAGCCCGTTTTCCTATCTTGCGACCCCCGATCTTCTGAAGCTTCGGGACGATTACGACGTATCCGTGCAGTTCCGACCAGTTCTGCCGATCGCGGTCCGCGCGAAGGAGTCGCTGTTCACCGATGATCCGCGGCGTGTGCGATACATCATGCTGGATATGGTGCGGAGGGCCGAATTTCTGGGCATGCCGTTCGGGCGGCCCTCGCCCGATCCGGTGGTGCAGGACCTGAACACCTTCGAGGTCGCAGACGAGCAACCGTACATCTATCGACTGACCGGTCTGGGCATCGAGGCAGAGCGGCGCGGCAAGGGGCTGGACTTCGCATTTCATGTCGCCGCCCTGATCTGGAGCGGAACGCCAGGCTGGAACGAAGGCGATCGGCTGGGCGAGGCGACTGCGAAAGCGGGTCTGGACCTGGCCGAGATGGAGGCGGCGCTCGCAGCGGAGGATCCCATGCCGCAGATCGAGGCCAATCAGGCTGCGCTGGATGCTTCGGGCCATTGGGGCGTTCCGACCATGGTGTTCGAAGGCGAACCTTTCTTCGGCCAGGACCGGGTCGAGACCCTGCGCTGGCGCTTGGACCAAGCGGGACTGGCAAAGGGATGATCCGCAATGCGCAGTTTGAAACAGATCGCTGGCAGGAACAGCCGCTCGCTATTCCTCTTTCGCGACGTACCGGGGGCATTTGACATGAACAGATCCATCAGAACCGTGCTTGTCGCGTCGGCCGCCTTGGCCTTCGCGGTCCCGGCGGCCCTGGCGCAGGAAAGTCGTCCGAACATCCTTGTGGTGCTGTTCGACGACGTGGGTTTCACTGGGTTCGGGGCTTACGGCGGGGATGCGAATACACCGCGAATCGACGCTCTGTCGCAGTCGGGAACGCTCTTCTCGCGCTACTATTCGTCTCCGTTCTGCGGGCCCAGCCGGGCGATGCTCATGACGGGGCAAGACAACCACGAGACCGGGATGGGCACTTTGGTCGAGACGGTGACCCCCGGCCAGCGAGAATTGCCCGGATATTCCATGATCTGGGACGACGGCCAGCAGACCATCGCGAGCCGTCTCTCCGAGGCAGGTTACCGTACCTATGTCAGTGGCAAGTGGGGGATCGGCGCGAAGGGGGCGAACCTGCCCAATCGGTTCGGTTTCGACCGGTCCTACGTGATGGATTCCACCGGCGGCAGTAACTACGATCATTCGCACTACCTGCCCGGATACCAGGACGTGGCGTGGTACGAGGATGGCGAGCCTGTGCGCTTGCCCGAGGATTTCTATTCTTCGCGCAACCTCGTGGATCAGATGATCGAATACATTGATGAAGGCGGCACGGATCAGCCCTTCTTCGGCTTTCTATCACTGCAAGCCGTCCATATCCCGGTGCAGGCTCCCCTGGAATTCATAGATCGATACGACGGCATCTTCGATGTCGGCTGGGATGTGATGCGCGAGGAACGGTGGCAGCGCGCCATCAATCTTGGCCTTGTTCCCGACAGCACGACCTTGGCCCCCGTGCATGAGGATCATCGCGCTTGGGACGACCTTACTCCGCAGGAGCAGCGGATCGCCGCGCGCGAAATGCAGGTGAACGCGGGCATGATCGAGGCTGCGGATTACCACATCGGCCGCCTGCTGGATCATCTGGAAGAGACAGGCCAGCTGAAGAACACCATCGTCGTCGTGACCTCGGACAACGGACCCGAAGGCGGCGTGACCCGGCTTGAAAACCCTGTCGCCAATCTGGCGCTGAACGGGATCCGCGCGCTCGAGGGCTATGATACCTCACCCGACAATGCCGGTCTGCCGGGCAGTCTTGTGGCCATCGGGCCGGAGTGGGCGTCGGTCTCGGCCTCTCCGTTCAACCTGTACAAGTTCTATTCCAGCGAAGGCGGGCTGCGCGTTCCGCTCGTCATCGACGGACCGGGCATCGCGGCGATCGGCGTGCAAGACGGTCTGGTTCACGTAACTGACCTGATGCCGACGCTTCTGGACGCCGCAGGGGTCGCCTATGACCCGGCTGCGATCTACGGGCAAAGCATGCTGCCGTTGCTGGCAGGGGACACCGTTGAGGCACGCGGCCCCGAGGACAGTTTCGGCGTCGAGGTCAGCGGCAACGCGGCGCTTTATCGTGGCAACTGGAAGCTGGTGCGCCCGGCGCTGCCACGAGGAGACTTCACTTGGCGGCTGTTCGACCTGCCCGTCGATCCGGGTGAGACCACGGATGTCGCAGACGAAAATCCCGAACTTTTCGCCGAACTGCGCGCCGAATACGACGCCTATTCCCAAGAGAACGGCGTACTGGACCTGGGAGCAGAGGATTACGCCGAAAAGCAGTTGTTCAGCAATCTTCTGGACAAGGTGATCGGCAAATACTGGGCCTATCTGGCCGCCGTCGTGCTGATGCTGCTGCTGTCGGTCTTCGCCCTGTACCGGCTGGTCCGCGTGCTCATGCGACGTCGGACCGCCTGATGGAATTTTAGAACCGATGGACCCGCCTCGGGACCGTCACCCACCCCCTTACCTTGGAGAGTCTGTCATGACCTGGATCGTCGTTCCCATTCTTGTCCTGGCCCTTCTGGCCATCCTGATCTACCTGTATCTGCCGCGCATCCTGAACATGCTGGGCATCCACAAGCATTATACGATCCCCGATTTCGACCTGAAGGGACGCCGTGCGCTGGTGATCTGCACCAACCACGACAAGCTGGATCCGTCGGACAAGAAGACCGGCGCGTTCGGGTCCGAATTCACCGTGCCTTACTATGCCTTCGTCAACGCGGGACTGGAGGTGGACATGGCGTCCCCCAAGGGTGGTGAGATCCCGATCCAGCCGGGCTCGTGGTCCTGGCCGTTGGCAAGCGACGACGACAAGCGTTTCATGGCCGACAAGAAGGCGATGCACGATCTGCACAATTCGAAGGCGGTCGCTGACTTGGACCCCGCGGATTACGACGCGATCTTCATGGCCGGTGGCTGGGGCGCCGCCTACGACCTGATGCAGAGTGAGGAACTGAGCGACTTCGTGACCCGTGCGAACGCCCAAGGCAAAATCCTGGGCTCGGTCTGCCACGGCGCGCTGGGGCTGTGTGGCGCCACCGGTGTAGACGGTGAGCCGCTGGTAAAGGGGCGCCGCGTTACGGGGGTGACCAACAACCAGATCAACACTTTCGGCATCGCGATCACCCCCAAACACCCCGAGGAAGAGCTGCGCAAGCTGGGCGCGATCTATGAGTGCCAGCACGCTTTTCGGGACCCGTTTGCGACGCATACCACCATCGACGGCAACCTGATCACCGGCCAGAACCAGAACAGCGGATACGAGGCGGCACACCGTATTCTGGAAAAGATGGCCACGCAGCGCAACGTCTGACATGGGCCTGCACGTTCAGATGCCGAGGGCGAAGCCATGGCATGGACCGCACCCCCAACTTCGCGTGGGGACCCGTGCAGCGCGCTTCTTTCGGGCTGATCTATGGCGCGATCCTTGTCCTCAGCCTCTTGATGGCGATGGACGAGGTCCGCGACGGCGCATTCGAGGCGGCCCTTGTCCTGTTCGGTTCGGTCCTTGCAGTGACCCTGGCCAAGATCTTCGCCGAGGTGTTGTCGCACGCGATGGAGACGGGCGAGCGCATCCTTACAGCCAAGGCCTTCCGCACCGCCTGGCGGCACAGCCATCCGACTCTGCTGGTCGCGAATGTGCCGACGGCGATCTTTGCTGTGGCCGGCCTTGACTGGCTGGACGTTTCGACCGCCACCGCACTGTCGCAAGCCTTCTGCATACTGGTTTTGGTCGTGCTGGGCGCGCGTGTCGGTTGGGTCATAAATCATAGCTGGTGGCTGCCCATCGGCGGTGCGGCCTTCGCAGGCAGCGTCGGTGTCGGGCTCGCCGCGATGAAATACGCCATTCACTGAAGCCTGCGCGGCCTTGCACCAGCCACACCGGTTCAAAGTGCCATTTTATGGAGCGTTTGAATGAGACGGGTTCGGAAATCACTCATAGGCGGGGGTATCCTGACCGCGGTTCTTGCAGCCACCGCAGTTCTGGCGCTTTCGCCGCGCGGGGGCAGTTCATCCGGGTCGGGGTCCACGTGCGGATTAAGCGCGTCCCAACTCGGCGGCTTCGTCACTATTCCCGGCGGCGGCTTTGTCATGGGGGTTGATCCGCACTATCCCGAAGAAGGGCCGCCACGGCGTGTGCTTGTCTCGCCCTTCTTGTTACAGGAACACGAAGTCACGAACGCCCAGTTCGCAACCTTCGTCGCCGACACGGGCTACTTGACCGAAGCCGAGCGCAACGGCGGATCGGCTCGGTTCAGCGAGACCGATACACCCCAGCGGATTTTGTCCTGGTGGTCGCTTGATCCCGCCGCGACCTGGCGCACGCCGGACGGTGCTGGATCGGACCTGACAGGGCGAGATCTGCACCCCGTAACGCACGTCACGCTGAACGACGCCCGGGCCTATGCCGACTGGGCGGGCGGTCGCCTGCCGACCGAGGTGGAGTGGGAATACGCCGCGAGCCACGGTCTGTTCGATCCCATGGACCCCGAATCCGGCGTCCGCGCGCCCGACGGCACCCCTCGGGCCAATGTGTGGACGGGTCTCTTCCCGATCATGAACTCGCGTCGCGATGGGTTCGCGGGCACCGCGCCGGTGGGGTGCTACGAGGCTGGTCTGACCGGAGCCTTCGACATGATCGGCAATGTCTGGGAATGGACGGATACGCCCTTTGGCGCCGCCCAGCCCCGGGTCACGATCAAGGGTGGGTCGTTTCTGTGCAGCGAGGACTACTGCCAGCGGTATCGCGTTGCCGCGCGCGAAGGCATGGAACGCGACTTCAGTACCGCGCATGTCGGATTTCGGATCGTGAAGGACATGGGACAAGGGAAATGAAGGAAGGGCCGCGGATATCGATTGATCTGGCGAGGCGGATGTTCCTGATGGCCTTCGGCGTCGGACTTGTGCCGGTCGCCTTGGCCTACGGGGCCGTGCCGGAGCAAAGCCTGACGTGGCTCTACGGCCTTGACGCGCCGGATTCGACCACGCGGCATTTCTTCCGCGCGATCATGGGTCTTTACCTGGCGATGATCGCCTTCTGGCTGGCCGGCGCCGCACACGCTGCCCTGCGGATGGCAGCCCTGTGGTCGGCCTTCGTCTTCGTCACCGGCATTGCCAGTGGCCGTTTGCTCAGCCTTGCACTGGACGGATGGCCGCGGCCGATCCTGCTGATCTATCTGGTCTTAGAAATCGCGCTGGCCGCCGTAAGCCTGACGCTCATCCTTTGCGGGCCCGGACGCGCGACCGCTGAGGACGCGGGGTGACCGGCACATTCGCGATCCCCGAAAGAGGAATGACATCAGTCTGACAATGTAGCGGAATCGTCAGCGGAGGTATTTTCGAGATGATCCTACGTCGCCTCCTTACTTTGTGCCTATCCCTTGCTTTTCTTTCGGGGTGTGCGGGCAGTCCTAAGCAATTCCTCGCTCCAAATGCGGAGGTCGGACGGGCCGATATCCAGAGGATCTACTTGGCGACGGACCGCATTCTGGCCCCCGATCTGTCGGGCACGACGCAGCGCGGCGGCGCGCTGTCCTTTGCGCAATATGATGACACGATACCACCGAGCCATCGACCGGGACTTGTGGAATATTCGGCGGCCAACCCAGATCCGAACACCAGCTTTACTGTAGCCGGGGCTCGGTCGATCGGGTCGCTGCCAGAGCTTGCGGGCAAGGTGCAAGACGCGGCGGGCCCGCTCGGGCGTCCGATCGACAGTCCGGTGGTCTTTGTCCATGGCTTCAACACATCCATGCAGGACGCTGTCTACCGCCATGCGCAAATCGCCCATGATTACGGCCTGAATGGTCCGCAGGTGACCTTTTCATGGCCGTCGATTCAACGGCCCTTGGGCTATGTGCGCGACAAGGACAGCGTCCTGATCGCCCGAGATCATCTTGCGGAACTGCTGATCGCACTGGCGCGGGAAAATCAGAATGTCTTCGTCTTCGGCCATTCCATGGGCACGCAACTTGTCGTCGAAACCTTGCGGCAACTGTCGATTTCGGGGAAGCGCGACGTTCTGGCCGGGATCGGCGGCGTCATCCTCGTGTCGCCGGATATCGACCTTGATCTGTTCGAAGCCCAGCACGAACGCATCGATCCGCTTCCCAGTCCATTCGTGGTCATGACATCCGAAAACGACTACGCGCTGCGCTTCTCGTCCTTGCTGACGGCGCAGCCCGAGCGGCTGGGGTCGGCCCGCGACCGCAGCCGTCTCGCCGCGCTGGATCTGCTGGTTCTCGATCTGTCGGGCCTGCCCAATTCCCGCGACCACTTCCTGGCGGCCACGTCGCCTGCCGTCATCGACATCGTCACCGGTGCGCGCACAGATGTTCTGACTGGGCGGATCGCACGTAGCGGGGTAATCGACATCGCTGCGTTTCAGACCGCGACCCAAGACGACGTTTTACATGCAGGCGCTTTCCTGAAACCACCCGAGGCGCCTACCGACTAGGCCTTCGCAGTAAACGCGCCCGCGCATCGTTTTCCTCTTCGCCATCTCGTCAGTTCTCTTATCGAAAACGAGGATGACCTTGGATTCCAGCTTCCATCAGTTTCCGATTTCTCAAGGAGAGCCGCATTGCCTTGGTCGACCGAGTAACTCGAAGTTTCCTTGCTTAGACGGATAGCCTGCAGACTACCTTCTCGTGGGGGGGCTGGACCCGCCGAGATGGTTCGACGCTTGAAACGGGACGACCGCTACCCACTCTTTCATCCGCCTTACCTCGCAGATACCGTGTAGATCGCGCACGTGCGGCTGACGGCGGCTCCGCCCCGCACAGCGGACCCTCTCTCCTCTGACAAAACCGCAATCGCTTTTCACCCGCGTCCCACTTACAGGTCCAAAACCTGCGCCGTCAGTATCTCAGCCTACCCCTTCGCCGTATCCAGCGCCGCGATGATCCCGCCGAAGTCGTCGGCCTTCAACGATGCACCGCCCACCAACGCCCCATCCACGTTCTCGACCGCGAATATCTCGGTGGCGTTCGACGGCTTCACCGACCCGCCATACAGCACGCGCACGGACTTGCCGACGCCTGCGCCGAAGCGTTCGATCAGGCGGGAGCGGATCATGTCGTGGACCTCTCCGATCTGGTCCGTGGTGGGGACCTTGCCGGTGCCGATGGCCCAGACGGGCTCATAGGCGACGACCAGATTGTGGCCCGTCGCCTGTTCGGGCAGCGATCCGGCCAACTGCCCTTCGATGATGGCGATGGTGTTCGCCGCCTCGCGTTCGGCCAGCGTTTCACCGACGCAGACGACGGCCATCAGACCGGCCTCCCACGCGGCCTTCGTCTTGTTGCGCACGATCTCGTCGGTCTCGGCGTGGTCCGCACGCCGTTCCGAATGGCCAAGGATCACGGCGGTGGCGCCAGCGTCCTTCAGCATCGCAGCCGACACGTCTCCGGTATGCGCGCCGATCTCGTTCCAGTGGCAGTCCTGACCACCCACACTGATTTTAGTGCCCTCTGCCGCCTGCGCCATCCTCTGCAACAGCGTCGCGGGCGGGCACAGCAGGATGTCGGACGCGGCGCTGCCCTGAGCGTCGGCCAGGGCCTTCACCTGATCCAGCGCGGCGGCGGTGCCGTTCATCTTCCAGTTTCCGGCGGCAAGGGGGGTGCGGTCGGCCATGACGTTTCTCCTGCAAATGTCCCTGACTGACCTAGCCGCTTTCGCCCGAAGGCAAAACGGATTATCGCGGGCCCAAGTCCGACCGCGACAGGAGCCGCCATGATCCCCGCCATCGACGCCACCCGCCTGCACGCCCCCGATACGCTGCAAGCGATGCACCGCGCCGCGACCGAAACCGGGTTTCTAACGGTCACGAACACCCGCATCGGGCGCGACGGGGTGGATGCCGTGATCGCTGCGTACCTCGACTTCTTCCGCCTGCCCCACGCTGAAAAGGCGAGGATCGACATGGCCGCGACAGGTTCGAACCGCGGCTGGGGCGCGCCGGGGGCCGAGCGTGTCGACCCAACCGCCAACCCCGATTACAAACAGGTCTTCGACATGGGGCTGGAGCTGGACGCGAACGATCCCATGGCCGCGCATGGGCTCAAATACTACGCTCCCAACCGTTGGCCCGAGGGGATGCCCGCGTTCCAGGCGACGGTGGAAGCCTATTATGCACAAGCCCGCGCCACCGCGCTGGACCTGCTGCGCGCGCTCGCCGCCGCCATCGGCCAGCCGTCGGATTACTTCGACGACAAGTTCGACCGCCCAATGGCCCTGCTGCGCGGCAACTACTACCCGCCCCGCCCCGCCAACGCAGGCGCGCGCGACTTCGGCATCGCGCCGCACACCGACTACGGCTGCCTCACGCTCCTGGCGACCGACGGCACCGCCGGGCTGGAAGTGCAGACGCTGGACGGCACGTGGGAGGGCATCAGCGCCGCCCCCGGCACCTTTGTCGTCAACTTCGGTGAAATGCTGGAGATGTGGACGAACGGCACCGTCCGCGCCACGCCCCACCGGGTCATCGGAACGCAGGCAGAGCGCGTATCCGTCCCGCTGTTCTTCAACCCGAACTACGACACGAACGTCGCCCCCATGGGGTCGGGACAGACGATCCTTGCAGGCGATCACCTGTCGAAGCGCTACGACGAGACGTATCTGCACCTGACCAAGGCCTGAGGGGCTCTGCCCCGCCTGCGGCCCCCGAGGTATTTCCAGAACGGTGAACTAGGGCTGGGTCACATCGTGATCGTAGAGCCACGACAGGCGTTTCAGCATCAGGCCGGGCGCGGCGGCGTTCAGCCCGCGCAGCACGGTGTGGGCAGCCCACCGCATCGGCCCGGACAGGTGGTAGTTGCGCGCGTTGGCGTTGGCGGCCTCGATGGCGCGTGTCGTGCGGTCGCGTCGGGCGTTCTGCCATTGCGGAAGCGTGTGGGCGTCGAAAGCCGCGGCAAAGGTCCAGGCGTCTTCCAGCGCAAGGTTCGCGCCTTGCGCCAGAAACGGCAGCGTCGGGTGTGCGGCGTCGCCCAGGATCGCGACACGGTCCCGCTGCCAAACCTGCGCGACGGGGACGCGGAACAGCCCCCATAGATAGCAGGCCTCGATCCGCTCTAGATTCGCGCGGGCATCCGGGAAATCGGCGAAGAGCGCGCGGAAGCGGTCGGGATCGCCCTGCTGTCGCCAGTCGGCGGCCGTCCAATCCGCGCGTTCCTCGATCCCGACGAGGTTCACGCGACCGTCGGTCAATGGATAGCAGACCAAGTGCCGCCCCGGCCCCATGTCCACGCGGGACTCCGGCATCGCATCCCCCGGCACGATCGCGCGCCACGCCACCTGCCCGGTGAAGAACGGCGCGGATGGGCCGTTAAGCGCCGGCCGCACGACCGAATGCAAACCGTCCGCGCCCAGAACGAACTCTGCGTCTTCGGGCGCGCTGTTCACCACCAGCCCGTCGCCCTTCATCGATACGTCACAGCCAAGACGAATCCGCGCTCCAGCGTCCGAAGCCGCCGTCACCAGCATCTTGGCCAGTGCCGCGCGGTGAACCAATCGGTAACGACGTTCGCCCAACGGCATTCGCAACAAGACACGCCCCGATGGCCCATCGGCCAGCACGACCGCGCGGCTGGACAGGCTTATCGCCTCTAACCCGTCGCGCAGTCCCAGCGCGGCCAGCACTGCCTCGCCATTGGGGCTGATCTGCAGACCGGCGCCGACCTCGGCCATCCGCTCTGCGCGCTCCAGCATTTCCACCTCGTGCCCGCGCTGCGCCAAGGCCAGCGCGGCGGTCAGCCCCGCGATCCCGGCGCCGACGATCTTCACCTGCCTAGCCATGCCACCCCCTTCAAACGCAAACGCCGGAGCCTTTCGGCCCCGGCGCTGCAATTCTATCGCCAGACACGATCAATCCTCGCGGTGGACCTTCTCACGCCGCTCGTGACGCTCCTGCGCCTCTAGGCTCAGCGTGGCGATCGGGCGGGCGTCCAGACGCTTCAGCGAAATCGGCTCTCCGGTCACCTCGCAATAGCCGTACTCGCCGCTTTCCACCCGGCGCAGAGCCGCGTCGATCTTGGCCACAAGCTTGCGCTGGCGGTCCCGCGTGCGCAGTTCCAGCGCGCGGTCGGTCTCTTCCGAGGCACGGTCGTTCACGTCGGGGATATTGCGGGTGCCGTCCTGCAGGCCTTCGATGGTCGACCGGCTTCCGTCCAGAAGCTCTTCGCGCCATTCGATGAGCTTGCGGCGGAAATACTCAAGCTGACGCTCGTTCATGAAAGGCTCGTCCTCTGCGGGGCGGTAATCCTCGGGCAGGAAGGTTTCGACCTTCATCATTGTAACTCCCAGTTGGCTCATATGCCCTGCCTCTTTGATGCGGCTGGCTTATGACGTGGCGAATATCCGACCGATTAGGCCTTGTCACGCATCAACTTTTGACTAATCCCACATGACATACTGCGTTGTTACCGCAGGGACGCTTGCACCGCCTGCGCCCTACCCCTAGGCCTGATGCCGTCACGCAGCAGGATCGAACACATGCGCTTTCAGGGCACAGACGACTACATCGCCACGCAGGATCTGACGATCGCGGTCAACGCCGCCATCACCCTGCAACGCCCCCTTTTGGTGAAGGGAGAGCCCGGCACCGGCAAGACGGAACTGGCGCGGCAGGTGGCCGAAGGTTTGGGCCTGCCGATCATCGAATGGACGGTGAAATCCACCACCCGCGCGCAACAAGGTCTGTATGAGTACGATGCCGTTGGCCGGTTGCGTGACAGCCAGCTGGGCGACGAGCGGGTGAACGATGTCTCCAACTACATCCGCCGTGGCAAGCTGTGGGAGGCGTTCGACCGCGACGACCGCTGCGTCCTGCTGATCGACGAGATCGACAAGGCCGACATCGAGTTTCCGAACGATCTGCTGCAAGAGCTCGACCGGATGGAATTCCACGTCTACGAGACGAATGAGACCGTGCGCGCCCGCGTCCGCCCCATCGTCATCATCACCTCGAACAACGAAAAAGAGCTGCCCGACGCCTTCCTGCGCCGCTGCTTTTTCCACTACATCCAGTTCCCGGACATGGAGACGCTGAAAAAGATCGTCGCCGTCCACCATCCCGACATCAAGGACAAGCTGCTGACCGTGGCGCTGACCAAATTCTACGAGGTCCGCGAACAGCAGGGGCTGAAGAAGAAGCCGTCGACGTCGGAAGTAATCGACTGGCTCAAGCTGCTTCTGGCCGAAGATCTGAGTGCCGAGGACCTGCGCCGTGACGGCGGCGATGCCTTGCCGAAACTACACGGCGCTTTGTTGAAGAACGAGCAGGACGTGGCGCTATTCGAACGGCTGGCCTTCCTAAAGCGGCGCGAGGGGCGGTGATCCGCCCGCTCGCCCCCGCAGACCGCCCGGCGTGGGAGCCGCTTTGGCGCGATTATCTGGCGTTCTACGGCACAACGCTTCCACCAGAAGTCTATGACGCGCAGTGGCAACGTCTGATGACCGGGCATCCCGTCGCGGGCCTGATCGCGGAAAAGGATGGACTGGCCATCGGCATCACCCACTTCATTTTCCATTCCCACGGATGGAAGACGCGCGATGTGTGCTATCTGCAGGACCTCTACGTCACCCCTGATGCACGCGGCACTGGCGCGGGGCGTGCGCTGATCGAAGGCGTCTACGCCGCCGCGGACGCCAACGGCACGCCGGATGTCTACTGGCTGACCGCGCAGGACAACGCTCCTGGTCGCCGTCTGTACGACCGGGTCGGCAGCCTGACGCCCTTCATCAAATACGCGCGGCCCTGACCCGAAAATGTGACCGCGAAACACCGTCAGCGACAATCCGGCACCCCGGCCATTCGCCGGTTGGCTTTTCCGCGTCAAAGGCGTTCACTGCGCAGGATGTTTGTGCGTATCCTCCTTGTCCCGCTTTTGCTGGCGCTTGCCGCCTGTGGCGCCGCCGATCCGCCTCAGGCGCGGCGGGCCACGCCCGATATGATCGCATCGCTTCCGGCGATGAAAAGCTTTGGGGCCGCACGCGTCACCCGGCCCGCACGCTCGAACGCAGAGATCGCACGGGACTTCCTGGACCTGTCATTCATGCTCGAATCGGGCCGTACGTTGCCGGTTCTGACACGGTTCGAAGAGCCGATTTCCGTTCGGGTCACTGGCCCCCGCCCCGCCAATCTGGATACGGACCTGTCGCGCCTTCTGGCCCGCATCCGGTCAGAGGCCGGGATCACGATCACCCGCGTGCCGGCAGAGGCCGACGCCAACATCACCATCGAAATCGTGCCCCGCGCCAAGCTGCAACGCACCGTGCCGGAAGCCGCCTGCTTCGTCGTCCCGCGCGTCACATCGTGGGATGGCTTCCTGCGTAACCGCCGCTCTGGCCAGATCGACTGGGCGACGCTGGAACGGCGCGAGCGGCTGGCGATCTTCATCCCCGGCGACGTGCCCCCGCAAGAGGTGCGCGACTGCCTGCACGAGGAACTCGCTCAATCGCTTGGGCCGCTGAATGACCTGTATCGCCTGACGGATTCGGTCTTCAACGACGACAACTTCCACACCGTCCTGACCGGCTTTGATATGCTCATCCTGCGCGCCACCTACGCGCCAGAGATCCGGTCCGGCATGACCCGCGAACAGGTCGCCGCCGTGCTGCCGCGTGTGTTGAACCGCCTGAATCCACGTGGCGCTGGTGTCCGGGCCCAGCCGCGCGGTGCCACATCGCGCGCCTGGATCGACCAGATAGAAACGGCGCTCGGCCCCCGCACCCGGATGCCCAACCGCCGCGCCGCCGCGCGTCGCGCCGTCGGCATCGCGCAGGAAGCAGGCTGGCGCGACAACCGGCTGGCGTTCTCGCTGTTTGCTCTTGGCCGCCTGTCGTTGGCGACCGACGCGGACCTGGCACTTGGCTCCTTCCTGCAGGCCGCCGGTATCTACGGCTCGGACCCGACCACCCGCATCCACGGCGCGCATATCGCCATGCAACTGGCCGCCTTCGCGCTGTCTTCCGGCCAGCCCGGTGCCGCCATTTCCATCGTGGATGCAAACACCGATGCTGTGATCGCCGCCGAAAACGCATCGCTGCTGTCCACGCTCTTGCTGGTGAAGTCCGAAGCGCTGGCCCAACTGAACCGCCCCGCCGAGGCCGCTCGCCTGCGGGCAGAGGCCTTGGGCTGGGCGCGCTACGGCTACGGCGACGCCGACGAAGTGCTGCGCCGCGCCGACGAAATCTCTTCCATCGTGCCACAAACAGAGAGCCGCTCATGATCGTTTTCGCAGGTATCGTCGCGGGCCTTGTCGGCGGGCCGGTCATCGCAGGCCGCCACGGCGGCAAGCGTGCGGACAAGGTGCAATACGCGCTGGCCATGGCCATTGCAGGCGCCCTGATCGGCCTGATCGTCACGCTGATCGTCGAGAACACGATCGCCTGATGTTCCTGCCCTTCTTCGAACAGCTACGCCGCCACCGCGTCCCGGCCACCCTGCGCGAATTCCTCGACTTCCTTGGAATCATGGACGCGGGCATCGCGACCTACGATGTGGACGCCTTCTACTTTCTGGCCCGCACATCGCTGGTGAAGGACGAGCGTCACATCGACCGCTTCGACCAGGCCTTCGCCGCCAGCTTCGCGGGGCTGGAGCATATCTCGACTGAAGAAGTCCTGAACGCAGTCGACCTCCCCGCCGACTGGCTGGAAAAGCGCGCCGAGAAGATGCTGACACCCGAGGAACGCGCAGAGATCGACGCACTTGGCGGCTTCGACAAGCTGATGGAAACGCTGCGCAAGCGGCTGGAAGATCAGAAGGGCCGCCATCAAGGCGGCAGCAAATGGGTCGGCACCGCCGGCACCTCTCCGTTCGGGGCTTACGGCTACAACCCCGAAGGCGTGCGCATCGGCCAGCACGAGTCGCGCCACCGCAAGGCCGTGAAGGTCTGGGACAAGCGTGAGTTCAAGAACCTCGACGAAGACGTCGAGATCGGCACGCGCAACATCAAGGTCGCCCTCAAACGGCTGCGCCGCTGGGCTCGCGACGGCGCGACAGAAGAACTGGACCTGCCGGGCACCATCCGCTCGACTGCGAACAACGGCTACCTCGACGTCAAGACCCGCCCCGAACGGCGCAACGCCGCGCGCGTGCTGCTGTTTCTGGACGTCGGGGGCTCGATGGACGACCACGTCAAAGTCGTGTCCGAGCTCTTCAGCGCGGCGAAAGCCGAGTTCCGCCACCTCGAACAGTTCTACTTCCACAATTGCCTGTACGAAGGCGTCTGGCGCGACAACCGCCGCCGCTGGGACGCGCAGACTCCCACGTGGGAGGTCCTGCGCACATACGGCCCCGAATGGCGCTGCATCTTCGTAGGTGACGCGGCGATGTCCCCCTACGAGATCGCGATGCCGGGTGGTGCCAACGAACACTGGAATCCCGAGGCTGGTGCCACATGGTTACAACGCGCCCGCGACCAGTGGCCTCATCACCTGTGGATCAATCCGGTGCAGCAGCGTTATTGGGCCTATACGCAGTCCACCCAGATGATCGCCGAAATCTTCGGTGCCGACCGCATGGTCCCGATGACGCTGGACGGCCTGAGCCGCGGGATGCGTGCGCTGACCTAGACCGACGCGTTCATGGCGTCGCGCAATGTCGCAAGATCACCGCGAAGACGGTTCACATCGTCTAGTGACATGCCCGTCGCATCCAGAACGCAGGCCGACACATTCGTTGCCCGTTCTGCCAAGGCCCGTCCCTCGCCGGTCAGCGAAATATCGACGCGCCGTTCATCCTCTGCGCTTCGCCGCCGATGGATCAGCCCCTGCCCCTCCAGCCGCTTCAGAACCGGCGTCAGCGTCGATGTCGCTAGACCAAGCCGCGACCCGATCTGACCCACGGAAACCGGTGACACGTCCCACAGGACGGTCATCACCAGGTACTGCGGATAAGTCAGACCCAAGGGGTCGAGCAGAGGTTTGTAAACGCGATTGAAGGCTTGGTTCAGCGCATAAACATCGAAGCACAGCATGTCTTCGGGCGTCAGGCAGGTGTTATGCTTCGTTCCGTCCATGCGCCAAAGCTAGGTCGCGCACAAATAGATCGCAACCTTGATATTCTGTACACCGGTTTATGTCGTGCGATACACAATCGCAGCCACCGCAAATTCCTGCGCGGAACGCGACGGGGTCACCTACGTTGGCAGCGTGAAGCATTCAAAGGAGTTACGACATGATCAAGAAAACAGGTAGCGCGAACTGGAAGGGTGGACTGAAGGACGGTGACGGAACCGTGTCCACGCAAACCGGCGTACTGAAAGAAGCGAACTACGGCTTCAACTCCCGGTTCGAGGGTGGCACCAACACCAATCCCGAAGAACTGATCGCCGCGGCCCACGCCTCGTGCTTCTCGATGGCCTTCTCGATGATCCTCGGCCAGCACGACCTGACGCCAGAAAACGTCGACACCAAGGCCACCGTGCATCTTGAGGAAGTCGACGGCGGCTTCGCGATTACCAAGATCCATCTGGACATGACCGCCAGCGTTCCCGGTGCGGATCAGTCCACGTTCGATGAAGCGGCCAATACCGCGAAAGAGAACTGCCCGATCTCGAAGGCGCTGGGTGGCGTCAAAGCGATCACGCTCGACGCCAAGATGGTCTAGGCTCCACAAGCTTGACCAACCGCGGCCGCCCCTCGGGGCGGCCGTTTTCGTTTGCACAGAGTGTCACGTTGCACCCCACCCCGCGCGGCCCCATCTTCATCCCATGCTGAAGTTCACACCGATCCTGCTCGCGATCCTCTACGCCCTCGCCATGTACCGCTTCTCGGTCTGGCGCACATCGAAAGAGCTGGATGGCAAGTCCACCGAACTGGCCGACGGGCACCTGCGCGACCTTTGCGACCGCATGGCCAAGGCGCTCGACCTGGAGCGTATCAAGGTCCACATCTACGAGATCGAGCCTGTCAACGGCCTTGCCGCCCCCGATGGGCGCATCTTCATCACGCGCGGTTTCTACAATCGCTACCGCTCGGGCGAGGTTTCGGGCGAAGAAATGGCCAGCGTCATCGCGCATGAACTCGGCCACGTCGCCCTAGGCCACTCGCGCCGCCGCATGATCGACTTCTCGGGCCAGAACGCGATCCGCGCGGCCCTGATGATGGTGCTTGGCCGCATCATTCCCGGCGTCGGCGTCTGGATCGCCAACGGCCTGATGTCCCTGCTCTCCGCCCGCCTGTCCCGGCAGGATGAATACGAGGCCGACGCCTACGCCTCTGCCCTGCTGGTCAAGTCCGGCATCGGCACCAGCCCGCAGAAGTCGCTGTTCACCAAGCTGGAACGCCTGACAGGAGGCGCGGGCGGCAGCACGCCGGCCTGGCTGCTTTCGCACCCCAAAACCGAAGAGCGCATCGCCGCGATAGAGGCGAACGAACGCAAGTGGGTGCAGGGTTAGATCACAACAACGGCCTGTCATTGCATGACCGCTGCCCGCTGATCACATTATCTGCAACGTCCTGTTGCACCAGAGGTCATGATGTTTCGTACAATCTTGTTTCCAGTCGTCGTCGCCCTTTTACCGGTCGCAGCGAGCGCCCAGGTCAACCCTCCGACCCACGCGCCGATCATCGAAGAGCCGCCCCTTCCCGGCGTCGTGCAGGGATGCGGGTTCTACAGTGTCCTTGGGTCTGCCCGGTCTTTAAGCGACGCATTTACCCTTCAGGACACTTTGGGAGCGATCGGATCGGGGGCCCATGACAATCGATCCATTCCTCAGTTTCGCGATGGCTACTACAGCGTGACGTACGGCCCATTTGCCAACGAAGCCCTCGCTGCCGATAAAGTCTCTGAATGGCGTGACCGGGTGCCCGACGCCCACGTGAAATATGGATGCGTCGACGGCGTACCGGGCCAAGCGTCGGCCCTGCCGATCTCTAGGGGGCACTACGTGCGCGAAGGTACCCTTTGTGACAACGCACCCAACGCCGCCATCCGGGTCTACGATGGCGCCGGTATCAGCGGCTCTGCCACGCGGGACTGCACGCTTGACGTGACAGAGGTCGATGGCCCTCTTTATGGCGGCACCAACACTTGCACCGATACATACGACGGCCAGCGCAGCGCCTCTGCCCTTTCCGTTCGCGTGCTCTCGGCCAATCGCTTCCGGTTGGCCGAGAATGGACGGATCGAAGGCGACTACCGCCTGTGCAGAGAAGGCTAGCCTACGCCAACCGGTCAGAGATCAGCTTCTCCAGCTTCACATAGTCCGCATGGAACTTGCGGATGCCCTCGGCCAGCTTTTCGGTAGCCATCGCATCTTCGTTCATCTCCCAGCGGAAGGTCGGCTCGTCGATGGCCTCTGCCGTGCCGCTGGCCGATCCGGCGGTCAGCGCGCGGGACAGATCGCCCTGATCCGCGTCCAGCTCGTCCAGCAGGTCCGGTGAGATCGTCAGCCGGTCGCAGCCCGCCAGCGCCTCGATCTGGCCCGCGTTGCGGAACGACGCGCCCATGACCACCGTGTCGATACCGTTCGATTTGTAGTGATCGTAGATCGCGCGCACCGACTTCACGCCCGGATCGTTGGCGGGCGCGTAGCCCTCGACGCCCTCGGCCGCCTTGTACCAATCCGTGATCCGCCCCACGAACGGGGAGATCAGGAACGCCCCCGCATCCGCACAGGCCTTGGCCTGTGCCATGGAAAACAGCAGCGTCAGGTTGCAGTCGATCCCGTCCTTCTGCAACCGTTCGGCGGCGCGGATGCCTTCCCAGGTAGAGGCCAGCTTGATCAGGATACGATCCTTCTCGACCCCGCGCGCCGCATAGGCGTCGATGATGGATTTCGCTTTGGCAACAGAGCCTTCCGTGTCGAAGCTCAACCGCGCGTCCACTTCCGTCGACACGCGTCCGGGCACGATCCCCGCCAGTTCCGCGCCGACGGCAACCGTCAGGCGCTGCGCGATTTCAGAGACGTCGCCGCCCTGACCCACCGCATCGCTCACGGCATCGGCGAAGTAATCCGACCCCACGGCTTTAAGCACGATGGACGGATTCGTCGTGCAATCCTGCGGCTTCAGTCGGCGGACGGCGTCTACGTCGCCGGTATCGGCGACCACGACGGTCATATCGCGCAGTTGATCGAGCTTGCTGGTCATGTCAGGGCCTCGGTTGTTAGCGTTCGACAGACAGGTAGAGTGAAACGCCTGCGCGGACCAGAGGGGGAAACGGCATGTATCTGGGGATCGATCTGGGCACCTCTGGCCTGAAAGCGCTTTTGTGCGACGGCGCAGGCACGGTTCTTGCCGAGGCGCGCGCAGGCTACGACGCCGATGTTCCAGGCCCAGGCCTGTCCGAGCAAGACCCGCAGGTCTGGGCGCAGGCCATGCGATCTGCCGTGCGCGAACTCCGCGCCCGCGTGCCCGCCGTCACGATTGATCTGCGCTGCATCGGCCTGTCAGGCCAGATGCACGGCCTGCTGGCGCTGGGTGCCGACGATGCCCCCCTACGTCCCGCGATCCTGTGGAACGACTCACGCGGGGCAGACTGGTCGGCTAACGCTCCGACTGAAACGCTGGCGATCACAGGCGTCGGCCCCATGCCATCGTTCACCGCAGCCAAACTGCGCTGGCTGCGCTACGCGGAACCGCTGACACATCGCAACATCGCGCGCATCGTCCTGCCCAAGGATTGGCTGCGCCTCTGGATGACGGGCGAGTGGGCGACCGACCCGTCCGACGCCGCAGGCACTCAGCTTTATGATCAGGGCGCGGGCGCGTGGTCCAAGACGATGGCGCAGGCCGTCGACCTCAATCCCGACGCCCTTCCCCCCATCATCGCCTCCGACACCATCGCCGGACAACTTCGGCCAGAGATCGCCCGCGACCTTGGTTTGCCGGTCGTGCCCGTCGTTACCGGTGGCGCGGACACACCCGTTGGCGCGCTCGCGGTCGGCTGCACAGGGCCGGAACACGCGATGATCTCGCTGGGCACGGGTGCGCTGGTGATCGCAGGGGCGGACAGCTACACCGCCCCCCCGGTGCCCAGCGTCCACCACTTCGCCCATGCCCTGCCCGACCGCTTCTACCGCATGGGCGCTCTGCTGAACGCGGGCTCTGCGCTGGACTGGGTCGGGCGGGTGACGGGGCAGACCGCCGCCGCGCTGATCGGCACGGTGGACACGCGCGGCTGGACCGGCCCCGGCGCGGTTCTGGCGTTGCCGTACCTTGACGGAACCCGAACGCCGCAAGGCGACGGTGCCGCCCGCGCCGCGCTGACCGGCATCGGACGAGACACCGGCCCCACCGATATCATGGCCGCGATGATGGAGGGCGTGGCCCTCGCACTCGCCGACGCCGTCGACGCACTGGAAACCACCGCACCTGTCGCGACGCCGGTCGTCATCGGCGGCGGCACGCGGTCCACCGCATGGATGTCGATGCTGGCGACCATCCTTGGCCGCCCCGTCGAGATCGGAGCGTCCCACGGATCGGCCATGGGCGCGGTGCGGCTGGCGATGCTGAGCGACGGGGTGGACGCCGCGAAGGTGCTGATCCGCCCCGAAACGCGCACCATCGCGCCGCTGCCCGGATCAACAGACCGCATCGCAGAGGCGCGGGCGCGCTTCGCCGCAGCCTGGCCTTCGGCGCGGGCCTAGGCGGCGAACACGCGATCCATGTCGCGGAAGCCCTTGATCTCTATGGGGTTCCCCGATGGGTCGCGGAAGAACATCGTCCACTGCTCGCCCGGCTCACCCTGGAACCGCACCGACGGCGCCAGCACCCAATCGGTGCCCGCAGCCTGCAAACGATCCCGCAGAGCCTCCCATTCCGGCAAATGCAGCACCAAGCCGATATGCGGCATCGGCACCATGTGATCGCCGACCTTCCCGGTGTTCGTGGTCGCGAAGGGCGTGCCCAGATGCAGCGAAAGCTGGTGGCCGAAGAAGTCGAAATCCACCCAGGTCTCTGTGCTGCGCCCCTCTGCGCAGCCCAGCGTACCGCCGTAAAAGGCCCGCGCCGCGTCAAGATCGGTCACGTGGATCGCCAGATGAAAGGGTGTCAGCATCGCCATTCCCGCGTTGTGTGCGCGCCGATCCTGCCCTAGCGTCCGCCGCGATTGAAGAGGAGAACTTCACATGACCGACCGCACCCCCGGCTTCGACACGCTGCAAGTCCATGCAGGCGCCCGGCCCGACACCGCCACCGGCGCGCGCCAGACGCCGATCTACCAGACCACCGCCTACGTCTTCCGCGACGCCGAACACGCCGCCGCCCTCTTCAACCTGCAGGAAGTCGGCTACATCTACTCGCGCCTGACGAACCCCACCGTCGCCGTGCTGCAGGAACGCATCGCGACGCTGGAAGGCGGCGTGGGCGCGGTCTGCTGTTCTTCGGGCCACGCCGCGCAGATCATGGCGCTGTTCCCGCTGATGCAGCCGGGGCGCAACATCGTCGCCTCGACGCGCCTGTACGGCGGCACGGTCACGCAGTTCACCCAGACTATCAAGCGCTTCGGCTGGTCCGCCAAGTTCGTCGACTTCGACGATCCGCAAGCCGTGGCCGACGCCATCGATGACGACACCCGCGCCATCTTCGGCGAGGTCATCGCCAACCCCGGCGGCTGGATCATGGACATCGACTCTATCGCCAAGGTGGCCGACGATGCCGGCCTGCCGCTGATCGTCGACAACACGACCGCCACCCCCTACCTGCACCGCCCCATCGAACACGGGGCCACGCTGGTCGTCCATTCCACCACGAAGTTCCTGACCGGCAACGGCACCGTCACCGGCGGCTGCGTCGTCGATTCGGGCAAGTTCGACTGGTCCGCCTCGGACAAGTTCCCATCGCTCTCCGCGCCCGAACCCGCCTACCACGGCCTGAAGTTCCATGAGACCTTCGGCCCGCTCGCCTTCACCTTCCACGGCATCGCCATCGGCCTGCGTGATCTGGGTATGACGCTGAACCCGCAGTCTGCGCACTACACTTTGATGGGGATCGAGACGCTGTCCCTACGCATGGAGCGTCACGTCGAGAACGCAGTGAAGGTCGCCAAGTGGCTGGAGCAGGACGACCGCGTCGACTATGTGACCTATGCGGGGCTGGAGTCGTCGCCCTACAACGATCTGGCGAAAAAGGTCTGCCCCAAGGGCGCCGGCAGCCTGTTCACCTTCGCGGTGAAGGGTGGGTACGACGCCTGCATCAAGCTGATCGACGCCGTCGAAATCTTCAGCCACGTCGCCAACCTCGGCGACACGCGCAGCCTGATCATCCACTCGGCCAGCACCACGCACCGCCAGTTGGAAGAGAACCAGCAGCGCGCCGCAGGGGCCGACCCGGAAGTCGTGCGCGTCTCCATCGGGATCGAGAACGCCGAAGACCTGATCGCCGATCTGGACCAAGCGCTGACCAAAGCCACGGCCTGAACGAAGCGCGCCCCGGACACCCTCCGGGGCGCGACATTAGCTTCTCCGGCTAATCTACTGTTCTTCGATCTCATAAACGACGGACACACTGGCCTGCACGTCCAGCGACCCCCGCGCCACCGGCACGTCTGACGCCATCCGCGCCTCCATCATCTGCGGGCGTGGCGACATCTGGGCGCCGCCTTCGCGCAGTTCAACGATCGCCCCCAGACCGACTCCGGCAGCCCCCGACATCAGCGCCGCCTTGCGCGCAGCATCGGCAACCGCCGCAGCCAAAGCGGCATCCTCCGCCGCTTGTGGATCGGAAAGCTCCCAGCTTAGACCGTCGAACGTATTGCCGCCCGCCGAAACCGCGCGCGACAGCACAGCCCCCAGACCGTCCAATTCCCGCACCGTCACGGTCAAAGAC
Source organism: Palleronia sp. THAF1 (assembly GCF_009363795.1). NCBI lineage: Bacteria > Pseudomonadati > Pseudomonadota > Alphaproteobacteria > Rhodobacterales > Roseobacteraceae > Palleronia > Palleronia sp. THAF1. The sequence goes on from NZ_CP045420.1 coordinate 1,589,106, forward strand.
GATTCGGCGCGATAGCCGGTGATGCGCGGCCCCTCATCCGTCTGCACCTGTGACCGATCCGCGTAGACAGGCCGCAGCGACAGGGTGCCGGTCTGAATGTCCCGCGCTTCGATCCCATCGTCGATCAGCCCGACCAGCACGGGGGCCAGCGCGTCGGACATGCCGCTGACCGCCGCATCCGGCGTGTTTCCATCGGCCACCACGCCCATGCGCACGACGGCCACATCAGGCTCGACCGAAACTACTCCCTCGCCCATCACGGCAAGCCGCCCATCCTGCGCAGAAGCCGCGCCTGCCAGACCAACCATCAGAGCCGCTGAAACCATTAGCATCCGCATTTGTCGTCCTTTCGCTATGCTCCACGGCAACCTAGCCGGGCGCGAATTTCTTTCCATGCGCAAGAACCTGCGTTACAGCGGTCAAAACGGGCGCCGACGGGTGGCCCTTTACCGGCTATGTGCTAGACCAGAACCATGAAAAACGAATACGCGCTGGATTTCGCGCCCGATCGCGTGACCCTCCTGTCGGGGACAGGAAAGAAGCAGACATCGCTGGGCGAGGTCGCATTTGACGACCCGCATTTCGGCACCCGGCTGGAGGACCTGCGCAAGGAGGTCGAGGCAGACGGCGACGCGCCCCTGTCACCCACCCTGCTGATCCCCCACTCCGAGGTGCTGTTCCACTCGATGAAAGTGGACGAAGGCAGCGACGACGAGGCCCGTGCCAAGGCCGTCGCGGCGGAACTGGAGGGCATGACCCCCTACGCCGTCGAGGATCTGGTCTTCGACTGGAAGGCCACCAGTAAAACGCAAGTGCAGATCGCCGCCGTTGCCCGCGACACCTTGGACGAAGCCGACGATTTCGCGGCACAGCACGGTTTCGGCCCCGGGGGTTTCTCGACTCCCCCGAATTCCGACGCCTTCCGCGGTCAGCCCGATTTCGGACGCTCGGCCCGGCCGATGCCCGAACCTGTCGTGGTTCCAGAGCCGACGCCCGAGCCTGAAGCGGTGGCCCCTTCGGCCCCCGCATCCGAGGCCGTCGAAGGAGTTGTGGACGAAAAGACCGACAGCACTCTGTCAGAGACAGTCGAGGCCGCACCATCCAGCGAAAAGACCGGCGTCACACCGGAAAGCGCCGGTACGGACACTCCGGGCACTGCCGACCTGATCCCATCGGACCAAACCACGGAAGTTCCCGTCACCACGACCAAGGACGAAGTGGCGAAGCTGGCCACGAAAGCGACCGAAGCCAACGATACGGCACCAAACGATGCGCCGCAGGACACGGCCCCCTCTGAACCGGCCCCCGCGCAGACTACAGAACAGCTCAAGTCCACGCAGCCCCCGCCACCGCCCGGTGCGGCGAAAGGGTTCGCATCCCGCCGCGTGGCAGAGTCCGGCGGCAAAACACCATCCGGCCAAGACGCTTCCCGATTAACGGAAATCGCATCGCGCATCGCGATGCTGCCGGACGGCGGCGCGGGGCCGAAAGCGCCGCTGACGCCCGACACGGGCAAAACGTCGCCCAGCAAGTCAGCGCCCGTTCTCGCCGCCGCCACAGGCGCGGCCGCAACTGCTAGAACGGCGGCTCCACTTCGCGGCGCACCGGGTCCCGCGGCGCCCACTCCCACCGTGCGGCGCGTCGATCCCCCGCAAGACGGGGCGGCCCCGACCCCCGGCAGCGCGCGTCCCCGCCCGGCCCTGTCCGAAGCAGAGGCGCTGACCGTCTTCGGCATGCGCGAATCCCGCCGCTCGCCACTGGCCACCTTCCTGCCCGTCCTGATCGGACTGGCCGTCGCGATTGTTCTGGCTGTGCTGATCTGGTCGATCTTCTTCTTCCTGAACCCCTCCGAGCAGGACACCTCCGCGCTGGACGACACAGTGATCGCCGCCGAACCAGCGCCCGACGCTGCAGTCTCGCCGCCTGCCCCAAGCGACATGGCCGACGTAATGCCGGACGCGATTCGTCCGCCCGGTCCCGAATCGGACTCTGTCGATCAGATCCCGGACGCAGAGGGCGACACAGTGATCGCCGCCCTGCCGGAGGCGGAATTGCCGAACGAAGAGGCCCTCTCACCAGAGCCGGAAGAGACGCAGCCTCTCGTCATCGTTGAAGAGACCGTCCCGGAGGCGCCCGAAGCGGACACGCAAGAGACTGCGGAAGTCACGCCGGAAGATGAGCCTGAGCCAGAGATCGCCGCCCAGCCGGACCTTCCCGAACCGCTGCCCGACGATCCCCTGCGTCGGTCCGCCGATGCCCCTGAAGAAACGCGCTACGCTGCCACCGGCGTATCGACCGCGATCCCCAACGCACCAGCAGCGCCGCAAACGACACCGGCGGACGTCGACGCGGCCCCGGTGTCAGACTCGACCGTCGAATTGCGAGAGGCGGTGCCCGCCCCCGCCGCACCCGATTTTGTCGCTTTCACGCCACCCGCTGCCCTGTTGCCGCCGCCCGCCGCCGACGCCCGCTTCGAATTCGGACCCGACGGCCGCATCGTCGCCACACCCGAAGGCGCGCTGACCCCGCAAGGCGTGCGCATCACGGCGGGCCCCCCTGCCATTGAGCCACCATCCGCTCCGAACCGTCCCGAACCGGCAGCCACGCCGCAGGTGGAAGTGGAAGAAGATCCGCAGCCCGAAGACGCGCCCGCCGACCAAGACGCAGAGGCGGTGACGATCACCGAACCCACGCCCCTGCCCGATGACGAACAGGGCCTGGAAATCCCGGTGACGGAAGGCGCGCCCGCCGCCACCCCCCCGGCCCGTCCCGCCGATGATCAGGCAGCACTGGCAGAAGACGACCCTGTCGAGGCAACGCGCGTGGCCCTTGGCGGCACCGCCCTGTCCGCTCTGGCCGACATCACGCCGCGCCCGCGTGCCGCCACGCTCGGCACGGCTGAACCACTGGAACCGACTCAGGTCTCGCTGCTATCCCCCCGCGCCCGTCCCACCGATCTCACCGGTGAGCCGGAGGCCATCGAAGAGCCTGACGCCGAAGCCGCCGCCGAAACAGCTGCCGCCATCGAAGCAATCCTGCCGGAAGCGGTCGAAGAACCTAACCCAATCGTCGCCACCAGCCCCTACGCCGTTGCCAGTTCATTGCTTCCCGTCGGACGCCCACGCGGCTTCACCGACCGCATCGCCCAGCAGCGCGCCCAACGCCAGCAACAGCAGCAGCGTCAACAGGCAGAGCCGGTCCAAGTCGCCACCGCCGCCGCCGTGGTCACACCGCGCAACCCGACCCAAGGCTCTGTCGCCTCGCGCGCCACAGAACCGAACAAGATCCGCCTGAACGACGTGAACCTGATCGGCGTCTACGGCACCAGTTCCAATCGCCGCGCCTTGGTGCGCCTGCCGAACGGCCGCTTCGTCAAGGTGCGCGTCGGCGACACGGTAGACGGCGGACGGGTCAGCGCCATCGGCGCCGACGCGCTACGCTACGAAAAACGTGGGCGTTCCATGACTTTGACCATGCCCTCGGGGTAGGTTTACGGACACTCCGGGCTAGGTAGCGCGCCACACCGACAGCGACGGAATGCCCATGGAATCCTTTCTCTTCCAAGCCCTGATCTATTTAGCCGCCGCCGTCATTTCGGTGCCCATTGCCGCGCGCTTCGGCATGGGATCGGTCTTGGGCTATCTTGCCGCCGGTATCCTGATCGGCCCGGTGTTCGGGCTTGTCGGGTCTGAAACCGAAAGCCTGCAGCACTTCGCAGAGTTCGGCGTGGTGATGATGCTGTTCCTGATCGGGCTGGAACTGGAACCGCGTGCCCTGTGGAACATGCGCCACCGCCTTCTGGGCCTAGGCGGCGCGCAGGTGCTGGGCACCATGGTTCTGGTCGCGGGTGCCGCGATCCTGCTGGGCGAGCCAACCCGCGAGGCCATCGCCATCAGCATGGTGCTGGCCCTCTCCTCTACCGCCATCGTGCTGCAAACCCTGAACGAAAAGCAGCTGATGCAAACCGCCGGGGGGCGCTCCTCCTTCTCGGTGCTGCTGACGCAGGACATCGCCGTCATCCCGATGCTGGCCCTGCTGCCCCTGCTGGCAAGCGGCGCGCACAGCCCCAGCGGATACGACGACAGCCACGGCGGCAGTGAAACCGCGGCCGGCGCGGCGGACACCGCTGCCGCCAACGCCGAACGCGTATCCTCGATCATCGAAAACCTGCCCGGCTGGGGCATCACCCTGATGACCATCGGTGCCATCGCGGCGATCATCATAGCCGGCATCTACGGCACACGCCCCATGTTCCGTTACATCCATCGCGCGCGTCTACGAGAGCTTTACACCGCACTCGCGCTGCTGATCGTCATCTCAATCGCCTACGTGATGACATTGGTCGGCCTGTCCCCTGCCCTTGGCGCGTTCCTCGCAGGCGTGGTGCTGGCCAACTCCGAATTCCGGCACGAGCTTGAGTCGGACATCGAGCCGTTCAAGGGCCTGCTTCTCGGCCTCTTCTTCATCACCGTCGGCGCGGGCATCTCCTTCCCGCGCTTCTTCGAGACTCCGTTCATCATCCTTGGCCTGACGCTGGGCCTGATGCTGGCAAAGGGCGCTGTTCTTTATACCCTTGCCCGCATCTTCAAGCTGCACCGCCGGGATCGCTGGCTGTTCACCCTTGGCCTCGCCCAGGCCGGCGAATTCGGCTTCGTCCTCACCTCTTTCGCGCTGCAAACGGGTGTCCTAGGCTCGGAGATGAGCGAGCTTCTCCTGCTCATAGTCGCCATGTCGATGCTGCTGACGCCCCTGTTCTTCATCATCTGGGAGCAGATCACCAAGCGCATGGCCGAAAGCGACGGCGCCGCCGCGCATCCCCACGACGAGATCGACGAGCAGGCCCCCATCATCATCGCCGGTATCGGCCGCTTCGGACAGGTCTCGAACCGGATGCTGCAACTGGCGGGCTACGCCACCGTCGTGCTGGACGAGGATCTGGACACCATCCAACTGCTGCGCAAGTTCGGCTTCAAGGGCTACTTCGGCGACCCGACCCGCCCCGAACTGCTGCACGCCGCGGGCCTTGATACCGCCAGCACGCTGATGGCCACGATGGACGACCCCGACGCGGTCACGTCGCTGGTCAGCTACGCCCGCAAGGCCCGCCCCGACATCTTCATCGTCGCCCGCGCCTACGACCGCAACCACGTCTACCAGCTGTATCGTGCAGGTGCCGACAAGATCGTCCGCGAAGTCTTCGACAGTTCCTTGCGTGCAGGCCGCTACGTGCTGGAAAACAGCGGCCTGTCCGAACACGAGGCGTCCGAGCTGGAACGCGCCTTTTTCAAGATCGACCGCTCCGCCCTGCGCGAACTGGCGGAACTGTGGAAACCCGGCGTGCCCATCTCGAAGAACGACGCCTACATGCAGCGCGCGCAAGAGCTGAACGCCGACCTCGAATCGGCCCTGTCCGCCAAATACGACGAACTCCGCGACCAGCGCGTGACGGGCGGGGATGACGACGACGATGAAGAAGAGGACGAGCCGGGCGGGACCCAGCGGACTGCCTGACGTCCGACATCGCCAGGGAACCGCGCTAACCTCTACCATAGCAACGAAAAAAGCCGCGCCCTTTCGGACGCGGCTTTCTAACCTCAAACGACCCTACATTGATCAGGCGGCAGCGGCCTTGCGCTCGTCGAGCACGGCATCCAGCTGCGCTTTCGCTGCCTCTTCATCGCCACCGGACACGGCGGCGATTTCGCGGATCAGGCGTTCCGTTGCAGCTTCATACAGCTGACGCTCGGAATAGGACTGCTCGCGCTGGTCGTCGGTGCGGTGCAGGTCGCGCACCACTTCGGCGATGGCGATCAGGTCGCCGGAATTGATTTTCTGCTCGTACTCCTGAGCACGACGGGACCACATGGCCTTCTTGACCTTGGCCTTGCCCTTCATGGTCGTCATCGCCTTCGTAACCACGTCGGGCGATGACAGCTGGCGCATACCAACCTCTGTCGCCTTGTGCGTCGGCACGCGCAGGGTCATCTTGTCCTTCTCGAACGAGATCACGAAAAGCTCAAGTTCGAGACCCGCAATCTCTTGCTTCTCGATAGAGACGATCTGGCCCACGCCATGCGCGGGATAGACGACGAAATCGTTCGGACGGAATTCAGGCTTCTTGGATTTGCTCATGGCAGACGGTTTTCCTTTGGCAGTCCCCAGGTAATCAAGCCGCAAGAAAGACGCCGGGACCAAACACATTGCCCCGTCGCCTCAAGCGGTTGCCCGCTCGAATCTTGTTGCTGTTCTGGCACCATATCATAAAAATGGCCCCCGCGAAAGCGGGGTGTGCCGCACCGCGGCGCGGGGCGTATCAGCCGCCCTCGCCCGCCGCTTCGGAGAACAGCTCCATCTTGCCTTCCTTGCCGTCCATCTCTTCGGCGGTGGGCAAGGGATCCTTCTTCGTCACGATGACGGGCCAGGCTTCGGAATACTTGCGATTGAACTCCACCCACTTCTCCGCCTCCGGATCGGTGTCCGGGCGGATCGCGTCGGCGGGGCACTCAGGCTCGCACACGCCGCAGTCGATGCATTCGTCGGGGTGGATCACCAGCATGTTCTCGCCCTCGTAGAAACAATCCACGGGGCATACCTCGACGCAGTCGGTGTATTTGCAGGCGATGCAGTTGTCGTTGACGATATAGGTCATGCGCAGAAGTCCCGGTCCGGTGTCGACGTCGGCATAAACCGGGACCAGGGCAGGTTCAAGCCGCGCAGGCCACCCGTCCGGCCATCGCGCGCGAAAGGTCAGAGCGGCCGATCACCGCCCGCGCACGCGGACCGTACACCTGTTCCACGTCCACATCCAAAAGAACGGTCATCAGGCCCGGACGCTTGGCGAACAAAGCGGCCCGCGACTGCGGCGATAGGGCGCGCAGCGCCATCGGTCCCGGATAGAAGCTTTCTGTCTGGCAACCGTCGGCGATCAGCAGTTCATGCTGCGCGCACATCAGATGCACATACTCCACACGGCGCACACCCTGCGCCACACGGGCGCCGGTTCCGGGGTGTTCGGCAAGATGCTTGGCGCGCACCAAACGATCATCGTGAAGTACCATGTGCTGCGGAGATACCAGCAAATCGGCCGTCTCGCCGTAGGCACCCTGACGCAGACGGATGGGGCGATGCCCAGAGTCCTGCCCTTCAAGATCGTGGGCGGAAGATCCGGCCCAGACAAGCGGTTGCGGGCCGTGGTCCACGGTCTGCACCAGATCGCCAGCCGTCAAGGTTTCCACGGCGCGGTAGCCCTGCGGGGTCAGGATCGGCGTTCCCGCAGCAAAACAGACCGCGTAGTCGATGACGAGGCGGTCCCCATTCATTCCCGCATAAGAGTTTGTTCCGTTCGTAAGATTTCCAAGCGCGATCTCACGCAGCGGCCCTGCCTCCAGCGCGGCCGAGTCGGCATTGGTTGAAAATTCGGGCGCAAGGAAGGTGTTGCCGTTCACATCTTGGAACACCACGGCCGTGATGTTGGCCGTCGTTCCGTCTGAATAGGTAATAACAGCATCGTAGACCACGGACGCATCGAACTCGGCCGTGTAGCCATTGGCGAGCTCGGTGCCGGTGCCCTGCTGCAAAACGAAGTTCTCGGCGTTGGCGCTTGCGTTGTTGTTCTGATCATAGGCCGTCGCGGTGCCGGTAGAGAAGCCGTTCGATCCCGGCGAAAACTCATAGACGCTGTTCAGGATCGGGTCACCCGGCGACCCGTAAGAGGTGTTTTCCAGAATGCTCGCATTCTCGGCCGCCGTGTTGCCTTCGGTCGGGTCGATCGAGGCGAAGTTGCCAAGATAGATCACGTTGAATGTTGTCGGCATTTCCTGCTCCTTCGATCCGGTCGCACGGAATCTAAGTGCGATCTAAATCATCCTGCATCTGCGCACAACTCTACCGTGCACCGTTAAACGTTAAGGACATCTATCAACGACGAATTGGGCACGAATGTGTCAGGGAAATGATAGATCAAGGCATCTGACGATTGTGCGTCGAATGGAAACAGTGCTCAGCTGTCTTCCGGCCCAATGCGATCCATCTGTCGCCGGTCCCGCTTGGTGGGCCGTCCACCCTTGTCATAGCGCGGCGCTTGCGGCTGACGCGGCGGTCGGGGTGGCGAATGGTCGGTATACAGCGCCTGCGCTTCGGGCGCCGGGCCGCGCCGCGTTCCATGCGCGACGACATCGACCACGCGCACGGCATCGCCTTGGCTGAAGGTCAGCCGATCGCCCACCCGCACGCTGGCAGAGGGCTTCGACACCCGCGTGCCGTTCACCCGTATGCCGCCATCGGTCACGGTCTTCGCGGCCAGACTGCGCGTCTTGAAGAAGCGCGCGTGGAACAGCCACTTGTCCAGCCGGATTGCGGGCGTCGGCTCCAAGCCTAGTCCTTCTTCAAACCCATCAAAGCCTCTGCGAACGGGTTCGAGGGGTCGATGGGCTTGTCCTTTTTCGGCGGGCGGGACTGGGCGTTCTGGGGCGCACGATTGCCCTGCTTGCCCTTGCCGCCTTCGAGCTTGCCGCGTCCTTTGCCCTTGCCACGGGGGCGCGCGCCATCGGCCTTCTGGCCCTGCGGCTTCGCACCTCTGGGCCGCTCGTTCTGCCGCCCGCGCCCGCCCCACGTGAAGGTGTAGAACACTTCCATCTCGGCAGGCTCCGCCGTCTCGGCTCCCTCGGGCGTTCCTTCGGCATCTGCATCCGTCACCGCAGCAACGCCATCATCCGCACCGGTGGTCGGCGCAGGCGTTTCTGCATCCGGCGCACCGCTCAGAGGGGTGGCACCGGCATCCGGGGTCTCGGCCACCTCGGCGCTCGGGGTCTCGGCTTCGGCGCTGGCCTCGATGGCGGCCGGTTCAACAGCCGCATCTTCGACCTTCGGCGCGTCTGTCGCTGGCGTTTCTTTCGGACCGGCGACCTTGGGCCGCTCGCCCTTCTCGGCGTTGTAGCCCAGACCGTCCATCAGCTTGGCGAACTGCTCCAGCGTCGTGCCGGAAATCGACAGCATGTCCGGCGTCGCCTCGAACCCGGCGCGGCTGTCCTTGGCGCGCAGAAGATCGGCCAGACGCTCCAGCATATCGATGCGGATCGCACGCTCGCCCGCGGCACGGTAGCCGCCCATCGTATACGTGCCATTGGGAACGTCAGGCACGACCGGGATCGTCACCAGACCCGGCGGCGGGCTTTCGGGATATTCGTCGAAGCCCTGCGCCAGCGACCACAGCAGCAGTCGCAACCGCGTCGGCGCGGGCTTCAGCAGTGCAGGCAGGAAGATGGTGAATTGCCCGAAGCGCACGCCATGCTTGCGCAACGCACCGCGCGACGCCTGATCCAGATCCTTCACTTCGTTCGCCACGTCAGACCGCGGGATCACGCCCATCGCCTCGACCAGCCGGAAGGCGAAGCCCTTGGCCAAGCCGGCCAAAGCCTCGTCCTTCTGCATGGCGAACAGCGGCTCGAACTGCGCGTCGATCTTGCGGTCGATGAAGTGCTGCAAGCGACGCGACACCTTTTGCATGACCTCCGGCCCGGCCTCGTCATCGACGAAGGCGATCACGCGCGGCTTCAGCGGCTCGTCGCCTTTCTCCAAGCGACCTACGGCCTCGGACCCCCACATCAGGCCCCCCTGCTCGGTGAAATCGAGCTCGGTGTCGGGCGCGTTGTAGAATCGGTCGGCACGCAGATGGAACTGGGGCGCAAGCGCGGCGACGCTAGCCTGTCGCAGCGTCTTGGCCTCGTCCGGGTTCGCGGTCGAGTCCTGCCGGAACCGGAATCCCTCGATCCGCCCCACATGCTGACCTTCGACGGTCACTTCACCCTTGTCGTTCACTTCGGCCACCATGGCTTCCTTCTGCTTGAGCCGGCGCAACAGCACGGATGTGCGCCGATCCACGAATCTTTGCGTCAACGCCCCGTGCAAGGCGTCCGACAACCTGTCTTCTACAGCGCGCGTCGCCCCACGCCAATGGTCCGGGTCATCAACCCACCCCTTGCGCTGCGCCACATAGGTCCATGTGCGGATATACGCCAATCTTTTCGACAAAGTGTCGATATCGCCGTCGGTCTTGTCGATCCGCTTGACCTGCCGGGCCAGCCAATCATCCGGCACGCGGCGCAGGTCATGCAGAAAGCCGAAGATCCGCTCCAGCATCGCCGCGTGCTCGCCCGCGCTGATGCCCCGGAAGTCCGGGATGCGACACACGTCCCACAGCAATTCGACCGACGGCGCAGAGCGGCAGGCATTCGCGATGTCGGGGATCGCCGCCAGCGTCTTGAGCGCTTGCAGATCGTCCGCCTCACGCGCGCGCTGCAGGCGCTCCACGGTCGGCTTCTCTTCAAGACTGCGGATCAGAGCCTCCGGCGTGCCCATCTGCAGCTTCGAGTTGCGCCACTGAACGTGCTTGATCGGCGCGAACTTGTGCCCAGTGATCGCCTCTGCCACGCCATCATCCAGCGGCGGCGCCTCGCCCGTCACTCCGAACGTCCCGTCGTTCTTGTAGCGCCCGGCCCGCCCGGCAATCTGCGCCAACTCATTGGGTTGCAGATCGCGCATCCGCCGCCCATCGAACTTGCGGGTCGAGGAAAAAGCCACATGGTCGATGTCCAGGTTCAGACCCATCCCGATGGCATCCGTCGCCACCAGGTAATCCACGTCTCCGTTCTGATACATCTCGACCTGCGCGTTGCGGGTCCGGGGCGACAGCGCGCCCATTACCACCGCCGATCCGCCCTTCTGGCGGCGCAGCAACTCTGCAATCGCGTAAACGTTATCGACAGAGAACCCGACGATGGCCGACCGAGGCCGCATCCGGCTGATCTTCTTCGAACCTGTGTACATCAGCGTCGAGAATCGCTCTCGCCGCACGAACTGCGCCTCTGGCACCAGTGCGGCAATGGTGCCGCGCATCGTCTCTGCCCCAAGGAACAACGTCTCATGCGTGCCACGCGCGCGCAGCAAGCGGTCGGTAAAGACGTGCCCCCGTTCGGGATCGGCACACAGCTGGATCTCGTCGATGGCCATGAAGTCGGGGCCGATGCCAAGCGGCATCGCCTCGACCGTGCAGACCCAGAATTGCGCGCGGTCGGGCACGATACGCTCTTCGCCCGTGACCAATGCCACGACGGACGGGCCGCGTAGTGCCACGATACGATCATAGACTTCGCGCGCCAAAAGGCGCAGCGGCAGGCCGATCACGCCGCTGCGGTAGGCCAGCATCCGCTCGATGGCGTAGTGGGTCTTGCCTGTGTTCGTAGGGCCAAGGACCGCAGTGATCCGTCCCATGGCTCATCCTTTTTCCGCTCGCCCCTAGATGCGGGGCGCGCGCCGGGATCGCAAGGGGGCGCTGTGCTAGAAGCCCGGCAGGATATCCAGCAAGCCGCGACGGTCGAAGCTCGATCCGCCCTTGTCGCCGAAACCGACGGTCGCCTGCACGCCGATGTAACCTTCGTCAGCCGATCCGATTCCGGGCAAGTCGCCGTCGGCCACCCCCAGCTCTGCACCGATGGAAAAGCTTTCGGTCACATCGTAATCCGCCGTCAGTCCGAAGCGCGACGCATCGGCGCCATCGTCCAGATTGGCCCGATCCAACCGCGCACCGACTTGCAACGACGGCAGCACGCGGTAGCCGCCCTGAATACCGAAGGCGCTGCCGGACACATCGTCCGCCAAGCCCATCAGATAGCCCTCGCCAGAGATCAGGCCGGTGTCGAACGCGCCCTCGATCCCGTAATGCGTGCTGTCCAGAGACCCGAAGCCATCGTGGCCCGCGAAAACGCCCAGCGTCACGCCGTCGGGCAAGGAGTAAAGTCCATGCACCGTCGCGTTGACGCCGGTGTCATCCAGCAACCCGGCCCGGTCGAGGCCCAGATCGAACTGCGCCCCAAGGCCCGAATATCCGATCCCGATTTCCAACGCGCCTTCCAGCGACGTGCGCGACAGGACTTCTTCGTCACCGTTCACAACAACATCGTCCAGGAACCGCTCATGCCCTAGCCGCAGCTCGCCGCTCGTCACCTCGACCTGCGCGCGCGCCTGCCCGAATGCCAGAACAGCAAGGGCGGTAAAGCCCAGTATCTTCGTGAGTTTCATGTCTGCCTCAATCCGCCTTGGCCCGCCTCTTTGTGCAGGTCTCGGGCCGACTAGATCACGCGACGGGCCACGCGTGAATCGGGTTTAATGAATTGTGGAAGAGATGTTGTTTTCGGGGAACAGAAGGGCCGCGCCGCTACAGCGTCCGCCCGTCGACCTCACGTTCCAGGCGCGGAATGGCCGCCTCTGCCTCCGGGCTGGCGGGGTAGTAGCGGCGGACTTCGCGCCAAGCGGTCAGCGCGCCCTCAAGTTCGCCGATCTCTTCGAACATGATGGCCAGCCCCGTCATCGCCCCGAAATGGCGGGGGTTCAAAGCCAGCGCCGTTTGAATATCGGCCAGCGCGGGGCCGTACTGGTCGGCGCTGAAGTAGGCCGTGGCCCGCGCGTTGTAGGCTTCGGCGAACTCCGGCGCGTGATCGACCAAGGCGGACAGATGGCCGATAGCCGTCGTCGTATCGCCCTCTTCCAGCGCCGAGCGCCCGCGATCCAGCAAAAGATCCATCGACGGCGACCCCGACTGGGACCACTCGTCCACGATCTTGCTGGCGATCTGCAACGCGTCCTGACCTTCGGCCACTTGCAGCGCCGCGAAAAGGTCGGCCAAGCGATCCTCTTCGGCTTGCGCGGACGCCAAGCCTGCGCAAACGATCCATGCCGTGACGGCAGATTTGAGATTCGGGATAAACCAAGCCATATCTTGATCGAGACTAGCGGATGGGCGGACGATTGCACCCCCTTCCAAAACACAAATGCAGGAGCACAGACGATGAGCGAGATGATCGACGCGGCAGTGAAAGAACTGAACCAGAAGACCGGCGGCAGCTTCGACGGCTCGGCCAAGTTCGTGGTAGAGGATGAAGGCACCATCATGCTCGACGGCGAAGGCGCCCGCGCCGCGGACGAGGACGCCGAAGTCACCATGACCGCCGACTCGGACACCTTCCGCGAAATCTTCGAAGGATCGCTCGATCCGACCTCCGCCTTCATGTCCGGCCGCCTGAAGATCGACGGCGACATGGGGCAGGCCATGAAGCTGGCGCAGACGCTCTAGGGGTGCAGCAAGCCCCCCTTCATCTGGACGTGTCCGCGGCGCCCGCTGCGACGCAGGCACATTGGCTGACCACGACCGACGGGCTGCGCATTCGCGTGGCCCATCTGTCGCCGGATACGGCGCGCGGCACCGTCCTGCTGTTTCCGGGACGTACCGAATACATCGAGAAATACGGTCAGATCATCGCGGATTTCGCCGATGCCGGTCTGGCCTCGATCATCATCGACTGGCGCGGTCAGGGTCTGTCCGACCGCCTGCTGGCCGATCCGCTATCGGGCCACGTGCGCGCGTTCAACGACTACCAGTATGACGTGGCCGCGCTTGTCGCCCACGCGCAGGAATTACGCCTGCCCAAACCGTGGTATCTGCTGGCGCACTCCATGGGCGGGGCCATCGGCCTGAAGGCCCTGATCGACGGCCTGCCAGTCGAACGTGCCGCCTTCTCGGCCCCCATGTGGGGCTTGCCGCTCTCCACCGCGCTGCGCCCCGCCGCCTGGACCATGAGCCACGTGGCCAGCGCCGTCGGCCTGCGCCACCTCTATTCGCCGGGCACCAGCGCCGTGTCCTACCCGAATGAGACCAACTTCGACGAGAACGTGCTGACCCACGATCGGGATCAGTACGCCACGATGGCAAAGCAAACCGAGACGTACCCCGAACTGGCCCTCGGCGGTCCGTCGCTGGGCTGGCTCGCCACATCCCTGCGCGCCCTGCGCTGGATGGCCGGCCGCCCCAACCCGGCGACACCAACGCTGACGATCCTTGGCACGTCAGAAGCCATCGTGGACCCCGCCGCCATCCGGTTGCGCATGGCGAATTGGCCCAACGGCACCCTGCTGGAAATCGACGGCGGCCACCACGAATGCCTGATGGAGACGCCTGACAGGCGCGAGAAGGCGATAAGCGCGATCCTGGATCACTTCACGGATTAATTGAAACGGCAGCAGTCCAACGAAAGACCTTACCTATCCCTAACCGTGCCAGCGAATACGTCGACGCATCCGCCCGCCTGGATCGACGATAGACATGTCCAATTCAGGCGCACCTCGACGTAATTCCAATCCGTCGACCTTTGCCACCCGCCGCGCTAGTCGGCTGGCCTGTGGGTGAAATAACGTGGCGCTCGACAGCCGTGCAAACCGCGGGCGTTGCCGCCGCCCAGGCAGACCGTCTTTCCGAAGGATTGGCGGCACCGCCCCCTTGAACCCAAAGAAAAAAGGCATTTCGGGATCGCGCGACAGGGTAGCGATTTCAATCGTTACGCCCTGAGGCAGGTAGTCCGGCTGATACGCAAAGACCTCTGTCGGAGCAGCCCCACGCCAACACAGTCCCAACCGGCAAGAACGTCCGACAAGTCCGGCCCGCCTCGCAGCAACGCCAATTTCTGAATCATCGAACCATAGATATTCAAGGAACACGTCATCCAAACAGGCACAAAGATTACGTGTCCCTTGGCCCGGATGCGCCCGACGGTAGCTCGCGCGCAATCCGTCCCGCGTCAGCGCCTTCCGCGCCGAAGCCTCTGTGGGCATGATGACAAAGGCGTGGTCCAGAGTGGCCATGCCAAAAGCCTTAGATCTCGATACCGCGGAAGCCGTCGCGCAGGGCCTGGCTCCAGGCCTGCGACATGCTGGCGAAGACCTGATCGTCCGCCTCGATCCGTCGCATTTCAGAGATCATCATCTTGTCCGTCTCGATCACGCACAGATCCAGCGGCAGCCCGACGCTCAGGTTCGAGCGCAGCGTCGAATCCATAGATAGCAGCACGGCCTTCTTGGCATCCGTCAGCGTCGTTCCCGGCTCGACCACGCGGTCGAGGATCGGCTTGCCGTATTTGTGCTCGCCGATCTGCAAATATGGCGTGTCGTCCGTCGCCTCGATGAAGTTGCCCTCGGGGTAGACAAGGAACAGCCGGGGCGCGCCGCCCTTGCGCTGGCCCGCCACGATCATTGACGCCCGCGCGCTGGCGGCCTTCGCGCCCATCTGGCCCGCCACGTGGGTAGACACTTCGGACAGGGTCCGGCCCACCATCTCGACCACTTCCAGCATCGTGCCCGCCGTCATGATTGACGGCGCATCGGGGTCGGAAATCGCTTCCTCCAGCTTGGCGAGCGTGGTCTGCGTGACCGATAGCGACCCCGCCGTCATGATCGCAATCGCCCGCTCGCCCGGATCGACGAAGGTGAACATCTTGCGGTAGGTCGAAATGTTGTCGACGCCCGCGTTCGTGCGGGTATCGGACAGCAGGACAAGCCCGTCGTCGAGCAGCAGTCCAACGCAGTAAGTCATGGATGAGTCGCCTGTGTCTGTTCTGGCAAAACCTATGCTGCGCCGCGGTGTGCAGCAATGGTCGATACGCTGCGTCAACAGCATGGTGCAGTCACCGAATTTTCGAGAAGCGAAGCAGCTGAGTCCTGGCTCAGTTGCGCCGCCCCGTCATCCTTAGGTCACGCTTAGCTCTGCGATTGCGACTGCTGCTGCCCCTGCTCGACCACTTGCACATCCACGTCCAGCCGTTCGTCCCCGCCGCCCAGCGCGCGGCCCCTGATAGGCGCGGCGAGGTGCGCGTCGATGCCAGAGCCCAATCGGACGTACTTGTCGTCCGGGCAGACGCCGTTGGCCGCGTCGAAGCCGACCCAGCCCAGACCGTCAATGAAAAGTTCCGCCCAGGCGTGGCTGGCTTGATGCGTTTCCCCGTCAGATGTCGCGTGCAGGTAGCCCACCGCGTAGCGGCCAGGCATGTCCAAAGCGCGGGCCATGGCGATGACCGCGTGGGACTGGTCTTGGCAGACGCCCTTCCCCAGTTCCAACGCTTGCGCTGCTGTCGTGTCCGCCTCTGTCGCGCCGGGGGTGTAAACGATGTTTTCCCGAACAGCCGTTGCGATGGCATGGGCCCGGTCCAAGTCGCTGTCGATCCCATCGGTCGCCGTCATGGCCAGATCGCGCAGGTCGCCGTTCAGGCGCGTCGCTTCGGTATGGCGCAGGTAGGCGGTGGGCGGCACCTTTTCGCGCAGGCCCTTCAGCACGCCGGTCAGGTCGGTCGTCTCGACCTCTCCTTCGACCACGATGGCCATGGACTCCACGTCGCGCAGTGTGACCGTCTCGATCCAGTCGCCCGCCCCGTCGCGGAACGCGGCGCCGCGTGTGGCTGGGTGGCCATCGACGGTGACGGACCATGACGATACCGACTGACCGTCGAACTCTGTCGGCCACAGTCGCAAGGACTGTACGACCGTGCGTTTCGGCGTGTCATACGCGTAGCTCGTGCGATGCGTGATCTTCAACTTCATCGCGCTTCTCCGTTCAGGTAGCTTGACGTGATCTCGTTGTTCAGCGCGATCACGTCCTGCAATTTACCTTGCAGGAATTTGTGCAGACCGGAATCGAAGATCTCTTCGATATCCAAGGCCTCCAGCTCGGCGATTTGCTTGCGCGCCAGACTCGTCGCCCCGGTCGAGCGACCGTAGGTCTGGGCCAGATGCTCCATATGCCACACGATGCCGTCCATCGACGCCATCAGCGAGCGCGGGCTTTCAAGGTTCAGCACAAGGAAGTGGACGATCTTGCGGGCCGTCACTTCGCCGCCGTACACCCAGGCGAAGGCACGCTGCGCGTTCATCGCGTGCAGCACGGTGCGCCACTGGTAGTTGTCGATCCCAGACCCAACCATAGAGACATCGGGCAACAGCACGTAGTACTTCACGTCGATGATCCGCGCGGTCGAGTCCGCGCGCTCAAGGTAGTGACCGATGTTCATGAAGTCCCAACCATCGTTGCGCAGCTGGGTCGCCTGAATGGCACCGCGCATGTTGGCGATGTGGCGCAGGGCGAAGTCGCGCATGTCAGAGGTGGACAGGCGCGAGCGTTCCATCCGCGCCAATTGGGTCATCTCTTCATGCGCGTCGTTGATCGCCTCCCAGACCTGCGTGGTCAGGGCGGTGCGCACGATGCGGGCGTTCTCGCGCGCCGCATGGATGCAGGACGCGACCGACGACGGATTCTCGCGGTCGAAGAACATGTGCGTCTCGACGTTCCGCGGCACGGCATCATCGCCGTAACGCGCGCGGTAGGCCTCGCGCGTGCCGGACGCGCGCAGGATAGAGTCCCACTCGTTGCGGTACCCCCCGCCCACGTCGGGCAGCAGCGCGTTGCGCGCGGCCACTTCCAGAAGACGGGCATTGGTTTCGGCGCGCTCCATGTAGCGGGCCATCCAGTAGAGGTTGTCTGCGGTTCTGCTCAGCATGTTCTCAGTTCCCCGCCATGACCCAGGTGTCCTTGACGCCGCCGCCTTGGGAGGAGTTCACCACAAGCGACCCTTCCGTCAGCGCCACCCGCGTCAGCCCGCCCGGCACCAGCGTCACGTCCTTGCCCACAAGGCAATAGGGCCGCAGGTCCACGTGACGCGGCGCGAAGCCTTCGTCCACAAAGGTCGGGCAAGTCGACAGAGCCAGCGTCGGCTGGGCGATGTAGTTGGATGGGTTGTCCTCGATCTTGGTGCGGAAGAACGCGATCTCTTCCTTGGTGGATTTCGGCCCGACCAACATCCCGTAGCCGCCCGATCCGTGAACTTCCTTCACGACCAGTTCGCCCAGATTTTCCAACACATACTTGCACTCGTCCGCCTTGGCGCACTGCCACGTGGGTACGTTCTTCAGGATCGGTTCTTCGCCTAGGTAAAAGCGCACCATTTCGGGCACATAGGTGTAGATTGCCTTGTCGTCGGCCACCCCTGCGCCCGGAGCGGAACAGATCGTCACACCGCCAGAGCGGTAGACGTTCATCAACCCCGGCACGCCCAGCATCGAATCCGGGCGGAAGCACAGCGGGTCGATGAAAGCATCGTCCAGACGTCGGTAGATCACATCCACCTTCTTCGGGCCTTCCGTCGTGCGCATCCACACGAAGTCGCCCTCGACGAACAGGTCATGCCCCTCGACCAGCTCGATCCCCATCATGTCGGCCAGGAAAGAATGCTCGTAGTAGGCGCTGTTGAAGTGGCCCGGCGTCAGGATCACGCAGGTCGGCTCTCCCTCGCATTTCTTGGGCGCAACGCTGTCCATCGTGCGCTTCAGCTCGGCGGGATAGGTCTCGACCGGGGCGACGCGGTTGTCGTGGAACAGCTGCGGGAACATCCGCATCGTGATCTCACGGTTTTGCAGCATATAGCTGACGCCCGACGGCGTGCGGCAGTTGTCTTCCAACACGAAGAACTCGTCCGGTCCCGTGCGCACCAAATCGATGCCGACGATGTGGCTGAACACTCCCTGCGGCGGCGTGAAGCCGGCGACCGCGACCTCATAGGCGTCATTCATATAGACCAGATGGCCGGGGATCTTGCCCGCGCGCACCATCTCGCCTCGATTGTAAACGTCGGCCAGGAAACAGTTCAAAGCCCGCGCGCGCTGCTTGATGCCGCGCTCCAGCTTGGCCCATTCATCCGCGGCGAAGATGCGGGGAAACATGTCGAACGGAATCAGCCGGTCGGGATTGCCGCCCTCACCGTAGACCGCGAAGGTGATGCCGATCCGCCGGAACAGCGCCTCCGCCTCGGATTGCTTCATCCCCCGCAGATCGGCGGGCATGTCACGCGCCCAGGCTTCGATTCCACTATACGGCGCGCGCACGGCGCCGTTCTGATACATCTCGTTGAAATACTCCGGCATCGGTGGCCGCGTCCCTTCGTTTTGTTAACGACTATCCTAGAGCGCACTGCGACAACCACAACCAACAGCGGACCGGATCGGGGCATTTGCCCAAGGATTAAGCAAGTTGAGAGCAGATAGCCGCACGTGACGCCCACTCGTCCGCCGCGGCTAGGGCCCTATTCTCCACCTCATGGCCGACCCAGTGCTCACCTTCACCGACCGCGGCATCTATTGCCCCGCCGCCGACGTCTACATCGACCCGTGGCGCCCGGTGGACCGCGCGTTGATCACACACGGCCACGCCGACCACGCACGCGACGGCATGGGCCGCTACCTGGCAACCGAAGCCGCCGCCCCAGTCATGCGCCACCGCCTTGGCGACATCGCGCTGGAGACCATCCGCTACGGCGAACAACGCCGCATCGGCGATGCGCTTATCTCCTACCACCCCGCGGGCCACGTGCCCGGATCGGCGCAGATCCGCGTCGAAGTGGGTGGTGAGGTCTGGGTCGCCTCCGGCGATTACAAAATCGAGAACGACGGTCTCTCTGAGCCGTTCGAGCCTGTGCGCTGCCACGCCTTCATCACCGAATGCACCTTCGGCCTACCTGTCTTCCGCTGGGATCCGCAGCCACTGGTTGCCCAGCAGATCAACGACTGGTGGCGCGCCAACAAGGCCGCGGGCGTCACCACGATCCTTGCCGCCTACGCCCTTGGCAAAGCGCAGCGCCTGCTGTCCGCCATCGACGCCGACATCGGCCCCATCCTGACCCACGGCGCGGTCGAGAACACCAACGAAGTCCTCCGCGCCCAAGGGTTGAGACTGCCCGACACCATCCGCGTCACGCCGGAATTGAATCCAAAAGACTACCCCGGAGCGTTGGTCCTCGCGACACCCTCGGCCCTCGGCACCCAATGGGCGCGACGCTTCGGCGTGTCGTCTCAAGGCTTCGCCAGCGGATGGATGGCTCTGCGCGGCGTCCGCCGCCGCCGCGCCGCAGATCGCGGGTTCATCCTGTCCGACCACGCCGACTGGGCGGGTTTGAACACCGCCATCGCGGAGACGGGCGCCGAACGGATCTTCGCCACCCACGGCTACACCTCGATCTTCCGCCGCTGGTTGGAAAGCCAAGGCTACGAGGCCGCCATTGTCGAGACCGAATACGAAGGCGAGGCCATCGACGCAGACGAACCGGAGGCCTCGACATGAAGGAAACCCTGTTCAACGGCATGGCCCGCTATGTCTCACGGCCCATCCTTGGGATGATCCCGTCGCAGAAGCTCTTGCGCCAGATGGCTAACGTGCAGTCCGCCTTTGCCCCCACCCCCAGCGGCGTGGACATGACCCCCGAAACCTACGGTGGCATACCGGGCCTGACGTTCCGCCCCGAAGGCGACACCGTCACCCGTCCGCGTCTGCTCTACCTGCACGGCGGTGGTTTCACCCTGTGCTCGCCTAAGACCCACGCCGCCCTGATCGCGCGCCTGGTCCACGCCAGCGGATTGACCGCCTTCGCGCCTGACTACCGGCTGGCCCCCGAACACCCTTTCCCCGCCGCCTTCGATGATTCCGAAGCCGCCTTCGACGCCTTGCGCGCCGGTGGCCCACTTGCCGTTGGCGGCGACAGCGCGGGCGGCACGCTGGCCCTTCACCTCGCCCGAACCCGCGATCCTGACCGGATGGTCCTGCTGTCGCCACTGGCCGACATGCACCGCGTCGCCACCGATGCCGATTACAGCCGTGAAAGGCTGATTCATCCAGCATGGAGCGCCCGCCTTGGTCCCGCGCTCGGCCATCCCGACCCACAGGACCCCCGCCTCTCTCCCGTCCGCGCCGATCTCTCCAGCCTACCGCCAACAATGATCCACGTCGGCGCGGGCGAGATGCTGGAGCCGGACTCCCACGCCGTCTCCAAGGCCGCGCCCAATGTGCAGGTGCAGGTCTTCGACGACGTGGCCCACGTCTGGCAACTGAACGCCGGTCTCAGCGACTTGGCCGACGCCTCGCTGGACGCGCTTGGTACGTTCCTGAGCGCCGCCGAATGATTCGTCCCGACACAAGCTGTACGCTGGCTGTACTTTGTCCCGACATCGGCCCGACTTTTGCTGCACATCTACCCGACGCGCGGCGTACATCTACTGCACGTTTGCTGCACAACCGCTGCATGGGGGGTGTACAATGAAACGGTTCACCCAGCTTTTCACCGCGCTCGACCAGACGACCAAGACGAACGCCAAGGTCGACGCCCTCGCCGCCTACTTCAAGGACGCGCCAGAGGACGACCGCCTGTGGACCATCGCCCTGCTGTCGGGCCGCCGCCCCAAGCGCGCCATCACCGCTAACCTGCTGCGCGGCTGGGCCGCCGAAAAAGCCGGTATCCCCCTGTGGTTATTCGAGGAATCCTATCCAATCGTCGGCGATCTGGCCGAAACCATGGCATTGGTCTTGCCCGACGCCACCCGCGACTCCGACCGCACCCTGACCGACTGGATCGGCACAGTCCGCGCGTTGGCGGGTGAAGACGAGGCCACCAAGAAGGCCGGTATCCTGGACGCGTGGGACCAACTCCCCGCCAGAGAGCGCTTCGTTTTCAACAAGTTGCTCACCGGCGGCTTCCGCATGGGCGTCAGCCAAAAGCTCATGACCCGCGCCCTGTCCCGCGCGACCGACATCCCAGAGTCCGATCTTGCCCACCGTCTCATGGGCGAATGGACCCCGGAAAACACCAGCTTTGAAACCCTCATCCGCGCGCACGACCCGGAGGTGGACCTGTCCAAGCCCTACCCGTTCTACCTTGCCTATCAACTGGACAACGGCCCCGAAACGCTTGACTCGCCGCCCGAGGATTGGGCCGCCGAACGCAAATGGGACGGCATCCGCGGCCAGCTTGTCCTGCGCGGCGGACAGCACTTCCTGTGGTCCCGCGGCGAAGAGCTGATGACCCACCGCTTTCCCGAATTCGCCCGCCTGACAGACTACATCCCGCCCGGCACGGTCATCGACGGAGAGGTGCTGGCTTGGGGCGACGATGCCCCCATGTCCTTCAACGCACTGCAAAAAAGGATCGGCCGCAAGACCGTTCCGAAGAAGCTTCTGACCGAAGCGCCCGCCATCCTCTACGCCTACGACCTGCTCGAATGGCAGGGCGAAGACATCCGCCAGCGCCCCTTTTCACAGCGTCGTGCCCTGTTGGAAACTCTTTCAGCCGACCTGCCCCCGGACGCGCCGTTAAAGGTTTCGCCACTTCTGTCGTTCAAGACGTGGGATGCGCTGACAGAAATCCGCGCAGACAGCCGCGCCCACCAATCCGAAGGCCTTATGCTGAAGCGGAAAGACGCGCCTTATCGCGATGGGCGCAAGAAGGGCGACTGGTGGAAATGGAAGGTCGATCCGCTGACCATCGACGCGGTGATGATATACGCTCAGCAAGGCTCTGGCCGCCGCGCAAACCTGTTCACCGATTTCACATTCGCCGTCCGCGACGGTGACGCGCTCGTGCCCTTCACCAAGGCCTACTCCGGTCTCACGGACGCCGAGTTCCGCAAGATCACCGCTTGGGTCCGCAAGAACACGTTGGAACGCTATGGCCCCGTCCGGCAGGTCACGCCAGAGCACGTGTTCGAAATCGCATTCGAAGGCATACAGGAAAGCCCCCGCCACAAATCCGGTGTCGCCCTGCGCTTTCCGCGCATGTCCCGCTGGCGGCACGACAAGCCCATGTCAGAGGCGAACACGCTGGATGACCTGAAGCAGATGCTCGCCGCATACGGTTAACGCGGACCTGGCGGTGTTCTACATCGTTACGGTTCAGACAGCAGTGTTCCGTCCCGTAACCAGTGGAGACTTCCCCATGCCCCGCCTGCCCCTCATCGCCGCCGCAACCATCTTCAGCCTTTGGGCGCCCACCGTTATGGCCGAAAACCACGACGAGATGACGACCCTCGCTGAAACCGCGAGAGACACGGACGGTTACCAGACCTTCCACGACGCCGCAGAGCGGGCCGGTCTGATCGAGATGCTGACCGACGAAGGCCCGTTCACCATCCTCGCCCCGACAGACGCTGCCTTCGACAACATCGACACCGACGCCAGCAACGTGCTGACCGACGAGAACACTGATGCCCTGAAGGCGCTGCTGATGGCACACCTGATTGATGGCGTACTAACCAAGGACGAATTGCGCGCCGAGACAGAGGTGACAACGCTCGACGGCTCTACATATACGGTCGAGGTCGACGAAGGCGGGGAAGAGATCCGTATCGGTGATGCAAGGGTCATCACGGCAGACGTCGCCGCAACGAACGGCACCATTCACGCGATCGATACCGTACTGTCGGGCAACGGCGACTAAGGTTCGCCCAAGATCGCGCAGACTGTCGCACTGTGGGCGAATGTCGCAGGACCGCTTTGCCCAGTTGCCCGTTTCGTACCCGACAGCAACGAAACGTTGTCCGCAAACTGGAGAATTTAACGATGCTACGTACTCTTACCGCAACGACCCTCGCCGCCACCGTCGCCGGTTCCATGGCGTTCGCCGCCGCGCACGAAGAGAAGATGAACATCGTCGAAACCGCGCAAGACGCCGGTAACTTCACGACGCTCATCACCGCCGTCGAAGCCGCAGAGCTTGGCGACACGTTGACGGGCGAAGGTCCGTTCACCGTCTTCGCACCGACCGACGAAGCGTTCGACGCCCTGCCCGACGGCACCGTCGAAGAGCTGACCATGGATGAGAACCAGCAGCAGCTGACCGATATCCTGACGTACCACGTCGTGCCGATGGCTGCGATGTCCGGCGACCTGTCCGACGGTCAGGAAATCGAAACCGTCAACGGTGAGATGCTGACCGTATCCATCGACGGTGACACCGTCATGATCGACGGCGCGACCGTGACGCAGGCCGATATCGAAGCTTCGAACGGCGTGATTCACGTGATCGACACCGTGCTGATGCCCGGCAGCGACATGTAATTTCGCTTCCCAAGCGTAATTCGGAAAGGGTCGCCTTCGGGCGGCCCTTTTCTTATGTGCGGTCGCCTTTCGCCGCCGCCGCCCGCCGCCTATGTGTAGGTCAAACGCATCGAAGGAGACACCATGCTCGACGCCCCCGCCCGCGACCTTGGCCAATTGCCCGAATGGGACCTGACCGATCTATACACCGCCCCCGACGCGCCTGAGATCGCGCGCGATATGGATTGGCTGCGGGATGAATGCGCCGCGTTCTCCAACGATTACAAGGGAAAGCTGGCCGATCTTGATGCAGACGCGATGTTGAACTGCGTTCACCGGTACGAAAAGATCGACACCGTCGGCGGGCGCATCATGTCCTACGCCGGTCTGCGCTACTACCAGCAGACCACCGACCCAGAGCGTGCAGCTTTCCTGTCCGATTGTCAGGACCGCATCACCACCGACACCGCGCCACTGGTCTTCTTCTCGCTGGAAGTGAACCGGATCGACGACGCCAAGCTGAATGCGCTGTTCGACGCGAACGCCGATCTGGCCCGCTATCGCCCCGTCTTCGACCGCCTGCGCAAGATGCGCCCGCATCAGCTGTCGGATGAGTTGGAAGAGTTCCTGCACGACCAATCCGTCGTCGGCGCGACCGCGTGGAACAAGCTGTTCGACGAGACCATCGCCGGTCTGGAGTTCGAGATCGACGGCGAGGTCATGGGGATCGAAGCCACACTGAACCAACTGACCGAGCAGAACCGATCGAAGCGCGAGGCCGCCGCCCGCGAGTTGGGTCGCGTGTTCAGCGAAAACGCCCGCACCTTCGCCCGCATTCACAACACCTTGGCGAAGGAAAAAGAGGTCGAGGATCGCTGGCGCAAGATGCCCACGCCGCAGACCGGCCGCCACCTTGCCAACGATGTGGAACCAGAGGTCGTCGAGGCCCTGCGTAACGCCGTCGTCGCCGCCTACCCGCGCCTGTCGCACCGCTACTATGAGCTGAAGCGCAAGTGGCTGGGCCTTGACCGGATGGAGGTCTGGGACCGCAACGCGCCCCTACCGATGGAGAGCGACACCATCGTCAACTGGGATCAGGCGCGGTCCATGGTGATGGACGCCTATTCCGACTTCTCGCCCAAGCTGGCCGACCTTGCAGAACCCTTCTTCGACCGTGGCTGGATAGACGCCGCCGTAACCCCCGGCAAAGCGCCCGGTGCCTTCGCGCATCCAACGGTGACGGACGCGCACCCCTACGTGATGCTGAATTACTTGGGCAAACCACGCGATGTTATGACGCTCGCCCACGAACTCGGTCACGGCGTGCATCAGGTGCTGGCCGCCGATCAGGGGGAGATGCTGTCCTCTACCCCGCTGACGCTGGCCGAAACGGCGTCCGTGTTCGGAGAGATGCTGACCTTCCGTAAGCTGCTCGCCGGGGCCACGACGCAGGCCGAACGCAAGGTTCTGCTGGCTGGCAAGGTCGAGGATATGATCAACACCGTGGTGCGCCAGATCGCGTTCTACGACTTCGAGTGCAAGCTGCACGCCGCCCGCGCCGAAGGCGAATTGACGCCGGACGAGATCAACGCGCTGTGGATGTCGGTGCAGGCCGAATCCTTGGGCGATGCCTTCGACTTCATGGACGACTACCAGGTGTTCTGGGCCTACATCCCGCACTTCGTCCACTCGCCCTTCTACGTCTACGCCTATGCCTTCGGCGACGGTTTGGTGAACGCGCTCTACGCCGCTTACGAGGACGGCGCACCGGACTTTCAGGACAATTATTTCGAGATGCTGAAAGCTGGTGGCTCCAAGCACCACTCCGATCTGCTGGCACCTTTCGGTCTGGACGCCAGCGATCCGGCATTCTGGGACAAAGGTCTGTCGATGATCGAAGGCATGATCGACGAACTGGAGGCCATGGAAGACTGACTTCCGGCACCACATTGGGATATCGTCACGCGTTAACCCCATTTTCAGCACAATCTTGCAACAGGGTCTGCGGGACACAATCCGGAGACTCTTACCATGTATGGGTTCGACCTGAACACGATTATGAACGCCGCCTATGTCTTCGGCGTGCTGATGCTGTCGCTGATGGATTTCAGCGATACGTCGGATGATGATGACAGCGATAACGATACGCCGCCGGATACCCCCGATATCGTCCCGCTCGATCCCTTCTTGGGCACCGACGGGGCCGACAATATCTTGGCCGAGGACGATACCCCTTTCGACTACTCGCTTGGTGAGGGCGATGACACTCTGGTCGCCGGTGCAGGCGATGATGAAATCCGGGGCGAGAGCGGCAACGACTCTATCGATGCCGGTGGTGGCAACGATCAGGTCATCCTTGGTGCGGGCGACGATCTTGCCCTTGGCGGCGAAGGTTCTGACAGCATCACCGGCAGCAGCGGCAACGACACCGTCTTCGGTGGCGATGAAGGCGATCTGCTGCGCGGCGCGTCGCAAGATGACAGTTTGCTGGGCGAACAGGGCGACGATACGCTGTCCGGCGATGACGGAAATGACGTCGCAGACGGCGGCAGCGGCGCGGACTCTGTTCTCGGCGGGACTGGGAACGACACGCTGAGCGGCGGTCGTGGCACCGACAACGAAGCCGACGGCGTGGATACGCTGGATGGCGGCGACGGCGACGACGACCTGACCCTTCGCGCAGGGGATCAGGGAACAGGCGGCAGCGGGGCAGACACCTTCCGGTTCGACACCCTGCCATCCGATACGGAAGACGACCCGACAGGCTTGATGCAGGTCACCGACTTCAATGCGTCGGAAGATCGGCTGGTTATCGAATTCGACGCAGAGACAGAACCGGGCGACCTGACCGTCACCGCGCTGGAAGATGGATCAGGTTCCATCATCTCGCTGGGCGGCGTCGAACTCGCACAGGTGACAAGCACAGACGCCATCGACCCCGAAAGCATCGAATTGCGCGGCGTCTAACCCCCGGCGATGGCTCGGTCGATCATCGCTTGGGTTCCGCGGGCCTGCTCCAACGTCCACGGATAATGCGCACCCGTGCGCGCGCTTTCGCAAAACGCTTCGACCTGCAGCACGTATTGGTTCACGCCGGGCCACCGTTCCACCGTTCGCGTCATGCCCTGCGTGCTCGCAGGCCGGGTGTGGCGAGTCTCCAGCAGCAGCTCGGCTTGATCAAAGACATTGGCATTGAACGGCGCGGTCAGTTCCAGCGTGCCGTCCTCTCCGTGAAAAACCATCCGCTGACGCGGCGCCATGCGGGTCGAGACGATGGCGTGGTAGGTGAAATCCGGGAAACTGGCGTTGACCTCGGCAAAGGTATCGAAGTCATGTTCCATCCGCAGTGAAGACGTCAACGTGTCCGGCTCCTGCCCCGTCGCGAAGCGCACCGAACCGAAGGTGTAGACACCGATATCTCGAAGGCCCCCGCCGCCCATGTTGGGTTGGTTGCGCACATTCTCGGGGTCTGGATTGTTGTAGGTGAAAACCGCTTCGACGTGGACGAGGCGACCGATGGCATCCTGCGCCAGCAGGGCTTTGGCGCGTTGCCACTGGGGATGATGCACGATCATGTAGGCCTCTGCGGCCAACTTGCCTGCGGTATCGCGGGCAGCGATCAGCGCATCGAAATCATCGGAATGCAGGGCGATGGGCTTCTCACAAAGCACATGCTTGCCCGCTTGTAGCGCCTTCACCGCCCACTCCACATGCAGGTGGTTCGGAAGCGGGACATAGATCGCGTCTATGTCGTCAGCGGCCAAGAGAGCGTCGTAGTCGGTTTCGACCCGCAGGTCGGGCACGCGATCCACGAAGGGCGCGGCCTTGTCTGCGGACCGGGTCGCCAAGGCGACATGGCGGCTACCACGCGCCATGTGCAGCGCCGGGGCCATGTCTGACTGTGCGAAATCGGACGCGCCCAGCACGCCCCAGCGAATTGGATCGGTCATATGGTCTCTCCCCTTTATCGGGGAGAGACTAGGGCGCGATGCCGATGACGGCTACGCCTCTTCTTCCATCATACCCTTGTCGGCTGCGAGTTCGGTCATGCGCTTTTGGAGCTTGTCGAACGCGCGCACCTCGATCTGACGAATGCGCTCGCGACTGACGTCGTAGACGCCCGACAGCTCCTCTAGCGTGACCGGCTGATCCTTCAGACGGCGCTGCTCTAGGATATCCTTCTCACGGTCGTTCAGAACATCCATCGCCTGCGTGAGCAGGGCGCGGCGCGTCTCAAGCTCGTTGCGCTCGGCGTAGTCACCGGCCTGGTCGGCGCCCTCATCCTCTAGCCAGTCTTGCCACTGCGCGGACCCTTCACCATCGGCCGAAATCGTCGCGTTTAGCGATGCGTCCGAACCCGCCATGCGACGGTTCATCGAGATCACTTCAGCCTCGGTCACGCCCAGATCGGTGGCGATCTGCTTGACGTTTTCGGGGCGCAAGTCGCCCTCTTCCATCGCGCCTAGACGAGCCTTCGCTTTGCGCAAGTTGAAGAACAATTTCTTCTGCGCGCTGGTCGTGCCCAGTTTGACCATGGACCAAGACCGCAGGACGTATTCCTGAATACTCGCGCGGATCCACCACATCGCGTAGGTCGCCAGCCGGAAGCCCTTTTCGGGGTCGAACTTCTTGACCGCCTGCATCAGGCCAACGTTGGCCTCGGAAATCACCTCTGCCTGCGGAAGACCGTAACCGCGATATCCCATCGCGATCTTGGCCGCGAGGCGCAGGTGTGACGTAACAAGCTGGTGCGCGGCATCGGTATCCTCATGCTCGACCCAACGCTTTGCGAGCATGTATTCCTGATCCGGCTCCAGCATCGGAAACTTGCGAATTTCCTGCATATAACGGTTCAGGCCCTGCTCTGGGCTTGGTGCCGGAAGATTTGCGTATGTTGCCATAGGACCTCCTGTCGGGCCATCGTGACCCTGACGCATATTTGGTGAACTGATCGGTTCAGTTCAAGTGTTCATACATTCAATTCCCTAACGGATCATGAGCGCATCGGGGTTCATGGCTGCGTCAATCGTTCAGGTGATTCACAGGGTTGTGTCAGGCAGAAGCTCAACCAAAGCCCCAAGATCGCGCGGCAAATCACTGGTAAACAACATTTCTTCACCGTTCGGGTGGGTGAACCCCAGCGTTGTCGCATGTAGCGCCTGCCGGGGAAAGGCGTTCACGGCACGCGCGGCATTCGGGCCGATCCGCACAGAGGCCGTGCGGCTACCGCCATAAACTGGATCGCCGACCAGGGCATGGCCGACGTGGCGCATGTGCACCCTGATCTGATGCGTCCGCCCCGTTTCCAGACGGCACGAGACCAGGGCCACGGACTGATATTTTTCCAGCACGGTGATCCGTGTGACGGCATGGCGCCCGCCCTCGAACGTCACCGCCTGCCGCTGACGGTCCGACGGATGGCGGTTCAGGCGCGTGGTGATGCGGATTACGCCACCGTCCTCTGCGCTTACCCCTCGCGTGCCCATGAGGCGCGGATCGCCCGGCGACGGGACGCCGTGGCACAGGGCGCGATACTCCCGTCCAACGGTATGGGCGGCGAATTGCGCGGCGAGCGCATGGTGGGCGCGGTCGGTCTTCGCGACAACAAGCAGGCCGCTGGTATCCTTGTCGATGCGGTGCACGATGCCGGGGCGCTTTTCGCCGCCGACCCCGGACAGGGTGTCGCCGAAATGGTGCAAAAGCGCGTTGACCAGCGTACCGGACGGGCTGCCGGGGGCCGGATGCACCACCATGCCTGCGGGCTTGTTCACCACGATCAGGTCGTCGTCCTCATGCACGATATCCAGCGGAATATCCTCTGGCAGCATGTGGGTTTCCGCTTCAATCGGCACGGCGATCTCGATCACGTCGCCCTCTGCCACGCGCGCCTTGGCCGAGGTCAGGGCCGCTCCGTCGCGCGCCACGGCGCCATCCTCGATCAGCCGGGCGATGCGGGACCGCGACAGATGCGCGTCCTCTGGCACGTCTCGGGCGAGTGCCTTATCCAGACGCGGGGGCGGATCGGCCCCGATGGTGACGGAAAGGCGACGCTGGCCCATGAACGACCCTCTCGATCCAGACGTGGCGGCGCCGCGGGATACGGCGCTGATCGTCCTGAAATGGCTGGTGATCGCGCTGACCGCAACCATGCTTGCGGGAATGGTGACGCTGATCTGGCTGTTCGCGACGCGCTTTCCGCAACCCATCGCCGAGTTGCCGAACGCTCTAGCACTGCCAGAGGGCGAGACGGTCTCTGCCATCACGCGCGGTCGCGGATTCGTGGCGGTGGTGACGGATGGCGGAGAGATCCTGATCTTCGACGCGAACGGCACGCGCCTGCGTCAACGGATAGAACTGTCGAAAGAGTGAGTGGTGGTACCACCGCCCCGGCTCGAACGGGGGACCTCCTGATCCACAATCAGGCGCTCTAACCTACTGAGCTACGGCGGCACACGGGCGCGATTTAGCGAAGGGCGGCTGGGGATGCAAGGGGCCAGCGGGTTGCGATGTGCGTTGTCTCGGCGTAGTCGGGGCTAATATTCAGGAGCATCCCCATGGGCATCAACGATCCCTCTGACACGACCGCAAACCTGCAAATCGGACCGACCGACGCGGGCTTCGTAAGGCTGTATATCGAGGCCGAAGGCGGCGTCGAGGTTCCGATGGACTTCGATCCCGAAGAAGCGGAAGAGATCGCAGAAGAAATCCGGGCGGCCGCGCAAGGGGCGCGCGCGATGGCGAAGCGCAAGCGCTAGGCTACCACGCCTGCCCCGCACCGGGATCGCGCAAAGCGTGCAAACGGCGCGCGGCATGGACGGCGAAGGTGCGCGTGATGGCCTTGCGTCTGGCGGGCGCAAGCTTGGTTTCGGGGGCCATGCGCAGGATTTCGGCGTCATAGGCGTCGGCGATCATCAAGCCGTGGTCTTCGGGCAGCAGGTCGGTCGGGAAGTCCGAATCGACCGCCCAGAAGTAGCGGTCGCACCAATCCAGATAGCCCTGCCACTTGGAATCGCCCTGAAAGTCGGCACGGCAGGACTTGCACTCGACAATCCATATCTCGCCCTTTGGTCCCAGCGCCATCACATCGACGCGCAGACCGGGGGCTGGCACCAGTTCCTCTACACTGACGAACCCGTGTGAGATCAGCGCACGCGACACGCCGCGTTGTAACAGCTGGCCCGGTCGTGGGCGGATTTCAAACTCTGAACCAAAAGCATCATCGGGCATGGCGGCACTGTGAACAAAAGGTAAACGTAAATCAAGAGACTCGGCCCCTTGTCAGACCCCCTCCCCCCGCTTAGGTGCAGTAACAGGCGGGTACTGCCCTTCCAGTGTAGGGGAAATTCCGGTGGCCTTAAGCATTTCCGAGGGGGCTGGCTCTTGCAGGACCGTGGTTCTGTAACCTGGCTCCCACCTGTACATACAGGTCCTCGGGAATTTGTAGACCCCACGTTTGCGGTGGTCCCGCCGCTTCCACCCACATCTGCGTGATTTGGCAATCACTCCCGCGCCCTACATAGTTTGGCGGGACGGATGAGGGATGACTAGATGAACGATGCGGTCGATCCGCGCCAAGTGCGCGAGCTTGAAGGCCACCTGACGTGGTTGGATACGTTCTCCGGCGCGGCCTTGGGCGTTCTGTCGGCGGCGTCCGGCATCTATACCTACCTCGGCGTCTCGTCGCTACTGGATCAGACCGGTGCGCTGTCGGTCTTCGCCGCCCTTGCCTATTCCATCGCCGTTTCGGTCGGCATCTTCGTCTTCTGGTCCTACCTCATGCGCCTGCTTCCGGCGATGCGCACCGCCAGCGCACGCATGGGGCTGTTGTTCGCGATGGCGCTGGGGTCGCTGGCCATCATCGCGATGTCGTCTTGGTTGAATGCGGCGGCCCTGGCCGGGTCTGCTGCTGTCGAGCAGCATTTGGCGCGTACCGTGCAGGACTACCAATCGTCGCTGGAGGGGGCGAATGAGATCGCGATCTCGGCGCAGGCGCTGGAGCGTGATGTCGCACGCGTTCGGCAGTCGTTCGAGGATTTGGCAGAGCAGGAAGCAACCGGCGACCTATCCGGCATCAGCGGGCGCGGCGCCGTATTCCGCGTGCTGCGCCAAAAGTCCGAGGAACTGGCCGCGCTGGAGACCCAGATCGCGTCGCAAGGCCAAGCGGTCGCGCAGGCGTTTGCGGAAGGTAACGAGATCCTCAGCCGGATGCGCGCGCTTACGGTCGAACCCGGCCCTGTCGAGGCGCGCTCGGTCGAGTTTTCCGAAGATGCGGTGCGCCTGTCCGGTCTGATCACGCAGCTGCGGCAGCTTTCCGTCGCGCCGCTGGTCAGTCGGGCCGCGAACGATCTGGCACAATCGGTGGTTCTGCCCACCCTGTCCCAAACCGAACAGACGGCGCAGGGGCAGCAGGCGACCATTGACTCGGTGCTGACCGTTCTGGGCCAGCGTGCCGCGACGCTTTCGGCTGCCGCGCAAGCTGTGCAGACGATGCAACCGCCGCCGGAGGTCGTCTACACGCCGATCTCTGCCGCCGACGCCGTGATCCGCTATGCGGGCAACTTCATCCCAAGCTGGGCGGGTGCCATCGCCATCGACCTGCTGCCTGCGGTGCTGGTGTTCATTCTGATGGTGACGCAATCGGCGATCCGGGGCGCGCGGGATCGCGTGGCGATCGAGGATCGGATGACGGTGGCAGAGTTGCGCGCGGCGATGGTGGCTTTGCGAGAGGTTGACGGAACAGCCCTGCCCCCGGAAGCCGATCCTGCGAAACCCGCACCCACACCGCTGCGGTCTGCCGAATGAGCGAGCGGTTCTCTCCCGGCACCGTCATCAAGGGCATCTTCGGGCTGCAATTGCTGATTGGCGTGGCGCTGATCGCGGGCGATATGTCCGGTGGCATCAGTGCGCCCGGCTTCGCCCCCCGCGCACCATCGCTGGACCAGCCTGTGCGGCCCGGCGACCAGACCCGCCGCTATCAGACGCGTGACGTGCCTGATGTGCCGAACCGCCCCTTCCCGGCGACCCCGGACATGCCGTCGCGATTGACGCTGAACGCTGTGGAGTTCGAAGGCCGAGACGTGCTGCGCTTGGTTGGCGCGATTGCGCCGGGCGATGCGGTGCGGATCGCCGATCAGCTATCAGAGCGGTTGGATGATGGGGGCGAGGTGCTGCTACACTCGCCCGGCGGGTCGGTGATGGATGCCGTCGATCTGGGGCGGGCAATGCGCGATCTGGGCCTGAGCACTCGGATCGCGACCGGCGATGTCTGCCTGTCCGCCTGCCCCTACGTCTTCGTCGGCGGGGCCGCGCGGGCCGTCGATCGCGACGGGTCGCTTGGCGTTCACCAGCACTATTTTGGGGAGAGCACCGTCTTGCCCGCGTTTCTGGCCGTGAAAGATATTCAGCGCGGACAGGGGCAGGTCATGGCGTATCTGGACGACATGGGGGTCGACCCATTGATGATGCAGCACGCGCTGACGACACCGCCGGAGTCGATCTATATCTTCGTCGAAGAAGAGCTGGACCGCTACCGGCTGACTACCGGCGCTGATCCCGAGAGCTGACGCGCACCCGACGCTCTTCCACATCGTCCTGTGACAGACGCGACAGGATCAGCTGCGTCGACAGGAAGAACATCGCAACCAATCCGAACAGGATCGTCAGGCCCAGCGTGTCCAGATGGCGAACACCACCCGTGTCGAAGGCAAGTAGCGCCGCGAAGAACGACAGCGCAGCCGCCGCGCCGATGGTGATGTGAAGCAAAAGGGCACGCATGATCTGAACTCCCAAGAAACAGTTTGTGTCTTTGAAGTCAGAACATCCCGCGTCGGCAGTTGTTCCCGGAACAAAGGTCGTATGCCCCGGATGTGATCGGCCTATTTCGGGGCGAAGGCGTCCGGCTTGGCAGCGCGCCCCATGTGGTCGAGCACAGCATTCACGAAACGCGATTCCTTGCCCTCCGGGAAGAAGGCCTTGGCCACGTCGACGTATTCCGTGATGACGACCTTCGGCGGGGCTTTGCCTTCCACCAGCTCGGCACCCGCCGCGCGGAACAGCGCGCGCAGCACGGGGTCGATCCGGTCGATGGGCCATTTGGCCACCAGCGCCGTATGGGTCAGCTGGTCGATCTTGGCTTGCCACGTGACCGCGTCGTCCAGCGTCTTGCGGAACAGGTCGATGTCGCCCTCGGCATACTCGCCCTCTTCGTAGGTCGCGCCGAAGCGGTGATCCTCGAACTCGGCGCGCACGCGGTCGGCTCCGGCGTTCATCTGCTCCATCTGGAACAGGGCCTGCACGGCATACAGCCGCGCGGCAGAGCGCATTTGCTTCTTGTCGGTCATCCCGCGTCCTTGGCTTTGAACCCGATGCCCTTCGATCCGCCGACCCATTTGCGAGAAATCGCGATCAAGTGAAGCGCCGCCGCAGCCGCACCACCGCCCTTGTTTTGCTCTCCCGCGCGAACGGCAGCCTGAGCATGGTTTTCCACCGTCAGGATACCGTTTCCGACGCAAGCCCCAGACAGGCCCAGCATCGTCAAGCCGCGGCTGCTGTCATTGCATACGGTCTCGTAGTGCGTGGTCTCACCCCGGATCACGCAGCCCAGCGCGACGTAACCGTCGAAATCGGCCGTGCGGTGGGCGAGCGCGATGGCAGACGGAATCTCCAGCGCGCCGGGCACTTCAATCGTCTCATGCGTAGCGCCTGCGGCCTCAAGCGTGGCGCGCGCACCGGCCAGCAGGTCATCGGCAATGTCTTTGTAATACGGCGCCACGACGATGAGCACCTTGGGCGCGTCGTCGAACTCGGGCATTGGCGGGGTGTAGTGGGACTGGCCGGCCATGGTCTATCCGATCTGTGAAATCTTGCGGGTGCCCGTGATGTTCAGCCCGTAGGCATCGAGGCCCACGATCTTGGGCTGCGGCGAATTGGTCAGAAGGATCAGGTCGCGCAGGCCAAGGCTGGACAGGATCTGCGCGCCCAGACCGTATTGGCGCAGGGTCTGGGGTGAGACTTCATCGTGGGCGGCGATCTTCATCGTCAGGTCGCGCAGCAGGACGACGACGCCGCGCCCTTCGTCCGCGACAGCGCGCATCGCGTCGGCGAACTCATCCGCGCGACCCGTGGGTCCGGTGCCCAGCACGTCGAGCATGGGATCGAGCGCGTGCATCCGCACCAGCACCGGGTCGTCGCCAGCGATGTCGCCCTTGATCAGCACGATATGTTCGGCGCCATGCGTTTCGTCCTGGTAGACGCGCATCGTCCATTCACCGCCGAACTCGCTGGTGATGGTCTGTTCGCTGGTGTTGCGGACAAGGTTATCGTTGCGCCGACGGTAGCGGATCAAGTCGCTGATGGTGCCAATTTTCAGATTGTGACGCTGCGCGAAGGCGATCAGGTCCGGCAGGCGTGCCATGGTACCGTCTTCATTCATGATCTCACAGATCACGCCGGACGGGTTCAGTCCGGCAAGGCGGCTGATGTCCACCGCCGCCTCGGTATGACCTGCGCGCACCAGCACGCCGCCTTCCCGCGCCCGAAGGGGGAAGACATGGCCGGGCGTCGCGATATCGGCTTGCGTCGCGGCGCTGTCGATGGCGACGGACACGGTGCGCGCGCGGTCGGCGGCGGAGATCCCGGTGCTGACACCCTCGCGCGCCTCGATCGAGACAGTGAAGTTCGTCTCATGCCGGGAGGAGTTGTGCGAGGCCATAAGCGGCAGACCCAAAGCGTCGCACCGCTCGCCCGTCAGGCTAAGGCAGATCAGGCCACGGCCTTCCTTGGCCATGAAATTGATGGCGTCCGGCGTAGTCATCTGTGCCGGGATGACCAGATCGCCTTCGTTCTCGCGATCCTCGTGATCCACAAGGATGAACATCCGTCCGTTGCGGGCGTCTTCGATGATCTCTTCGATGGAAGAGAGCGCGTCTTGATCGTGGTCATGCATCATGGAGCGCAGATAGCGGGGCGCGGCGGGAATGGGAAGGCGGGTCCCTGCGTCTTGTTGGCTGTTTGTGGTTTACGAATTGGTAATTCGTTCCCGCTATGTTCTGACTTATGGATATGCAGCATAATTTCACGCGGACAAGCGCACACTGGCTGGACCGCATTTTCTCGGCCAAGGCCGTGGCGAAAGGCGCCATCGTCAGGCGTTCAGTGGGATGGGTAGAGAAAGAGATCGGACGGGATCGCTTGATTGCAGAGGTCAAGCGCCGACGATTTCATATGGTCGAAAGCGGTGGCCAGTTCGTGATCTTCTGCCATCGCGGACTGATGCGGGTCGTCGTTTGATGCAATTGTGCATAAGGCGGTGCGCCGTACCGTTTGCGACTTTTTTTCGTAGCTGGATTTCTCAGCTACGAAAAAAAGATGTTAACGGGCAAGATCGGGTCCTGCGCCAAAGTGGCATAGACACATCCCTATCCCGCCTCAGCCAGCCGCGCCACGTAGCGGGCCATCGTGTCCACTTCCAGGTTCACCGCGTCGCCCTCGTGCGCATCGCCCCAGGTCGTCACCATCTTCGTATGCGGGATCAGGTTTACGCCGAACCGCGCTCCGCTCACCTCGTTTACCGTCAAAGATGTGCCGTTCAGCGCGACAGACCCTTTTTCGGCGATGAATTTCGCCAGATGCTCCGGCGCTTCGAAGGTGTAGCGCGTGCTGTCGCCTTCGTCCCGCATCTCGACGATACGCGCCACACCGTCGACGTGGCCCGATACGATGTGGCCGCCCAACTCGTCCCCCACGCGCAACGAGCGTTCAAGGTTAACGCGCCGACCCACCGGCCAGCCCTGTGTTCCGATGTTTGTGCGCGCCAAGGTCTCGGCACTGATCTCCACGTCGAACCACCCCTGCGGATCGGTCCCGGTCGCAATGGCGGTCAGACAGATGCCATCGCAGGCGATGGATGCACCGCGCGCGATCCCGTCCACGTCATAGGAGCACCCGATCCGCGCGCGCATGTCGCCGCGCAGCTCGACTTCCAACACCTTGCCGATATCGCTGACCAATCCCGTGAACATCGCCGATCTCCCATTTCTGGTGTCCGTGATGCCGCCCCCACGGTGGCGCGGCAAGAGCGCAAATGTCGCCCGTGCCATCGAATTGCCCCATTGGAATGTTGAACTGACCCGGAAATCGGCGAAAAAGACGTAGTATGGCACAGCCTGACACCCGCTCTTTCCTGTTCCTGCAAGGCCCGCACGGGCCGTTCTTCGGCCAGTTGGGACGGATGGTCTCGGCTGCGGGTGGGCAAGTCTGGCGCGTGGGCTTCAACCGCGGCGATCAGGCGTTCTGGCCGGACAAGACATCTTATATCCCCTACAATGGCTCACCCGAGGACTGGCCAGACACCGTGGCAGGCCTGCTGGACGACAAGGCTATTACCGACATCGTCCTGTACGGCGACACGCGCCCCATCCACGCGCAGGCCGTGGGTATCGCCAAGGCGCGCGGATTGCGGGTCCATGTGTTCGAGGAAGGCTATCTGCGCCCCTACTGGGTGACGTACGAGCGTGACGGCTCCAACGGGAACTCGGCCCTCATGGACACCGACTTGGCACAGATGCAGACAGCGCTGGACCGATCCGAGACGGAAACGCCCGAGGCCCCGGCCCATTGGGGCGACATGCGCCAGCACGTCTTTTATGGTGCAGCCTACCATACCTTCGTTCTGCTGATGAACGGGCGCTACGCGAACTTCCGCCCGCACCGGGCCCAAACGGTGCGCGACGAGTTCCAGCTTTATCTGCGCAAACTTCTGCTCGCCCCGGCGATCTGGGCGCAGCGCAAGATCGCCACGTGGCGCGTCAAGACCGGCGGTTTCCCCTATCACCTGGCCCTGCTTCAGCTGGAGCATGACAGCAACTTCCAGCAGCACTCGCCCTTCACAACCGGCACCGACTTTCTGCGCACCGTGCTGGAAGGTTTCGCCCATGGCGCGCCCGCACACCATCACCTCGTTTTCAAAGCGCACCCCTTGGAAGACGGTCGCATCGACCAGCGCCGCACGATCCGGCGTATCGCGTCCGAGTTGGGCGTGGCCAAGCGCGTTCACTATGTGCGCGGCGGTAAGTTGGCGCAGCTTCTGGACCATGCGCGCTCTGCGGTGACAGTGAATTCCACCGCCGCCCAGCAAGTGCTGTGGCGCGGCCTACCGCTCAAGGTGTTTGGGGATGCTGTCTACGCCAAGCCGCAGTTCGTTTCGACCCAGCCTCTTGCCGAATTCTTCGAGACGCCCAGCCGCCCGGACGGACGCGCCTACCGCGACTATCGGCGTTATCTTCTGGAAACCAGCCAGATCCCCGGAAGCTTCTATTCCAGCGCGGGACGGCGGCAATTGCTGCGCCAGGTGGTGGACATGATGCTCGCCCCGCATGACCCTTACGAGGCCCTCGCCCGCGGGCAGGCACAGCCGCGCCAGAAACTTCGTGTGGTGAAATAGCGACACTGCGTCAAAGACGCTGGATTTTAGCGCGGTCCGTGGTATCGTGAAAAAAAATAAGACGACCCGAGGCAGACATACAGCTCGAGGAGACCGAGCGTGATTTTCAAGAATTCGCACTGGGCGAAGTCTATCGCCCTGATCGCCTCCGTTGGCGTTCTCAGCTCTTGTGGCTTGCCGCGCGTGGGCCCGAACAAGCGTGAGATTTTCGCAGGATCCGTTCAGCGCGACGGCGACGCCTTTATCGTGTCCGTCAATCGCCGCGTGACCACGGCCACGGCGGTCTACCCTGCCCTGGGCTTCAGCAGCGCCTTTCTGAACGCAGGCCAACTTGGGTCCGACACGATCCGCCCCGGCGACGTTCTGGGACTGACGATCTACGAAAACGTCGAGGACGGCCTACTTGTGCCGCAAGGCGCCCCGGCCACCGTTCTGGACGAGGTTCAGGTCGACGGCGCGGGCTTCATCTTCGTGCCCTACGCGGGCCGTATCCGCGCAGCGGGCAACTCTCCCGAGGCGGTGCGTCGCATAATCGCCGAGCAACTTGGCAGCCAGACCCCCGATCCGCAGGTGCTCGTACGCCGCGTCGCGGGTGACGGGGCGACTGTCTCTGTCGTCGGCGGTGTCGGCGGACAAGGCGTCTACCCCATCGAACGCCCGACCCGCACCCTGTCGGCAATGCTGGCCCAGGCCGGTGGCTTGGCCATCCCGCAAGAGGTCGCGCAGGTGACCGTGTCGCGCGGGAACATGCAGGAAAAGGTCTGGTTCGAGGATATCTACACCCATCCGCGCTTCGATATCGCCCTGCGTGACGGCGACCGTATCCTTGTCGAACAGGACGCCCGCGCGTTTACCGCGCTTGGCGCGACCGGCGCGCAATCCCGCGTCGATTTCGACCGGCAGACCATTTCCGCCATCGAGGCCATCGCGCTGGTTGGCGGCCTGTCCACGGCCCTTGCCGATCCCACCGGCGTTTTCGTGTTCCGCAACGAGCCGGAAGAGATCGCAGAACAGGTCCTGGGTCGCAGCGATCTGACCGGCACGCAGCGCATGGTCTACGTGCTCGACCTGACGCGCCCCACCGGCATGTTCGAAGCACGCGACTTCGCGATCCGCGACGGAGACACCGTATACGTCACCGAAGCGCCCTACGTTCAGTGGCAGAAGACACTTTCGGCGCTGACAGGTGCGACCGGCGCGGCGACGACGCTGGCGTCCACCGCGAACGTCACCGGCAACTGATCCATGCCCGCCCTGCGGGTCTATACTGGCGGCTTCCTGAACCCGCGATTGCGGCGCATTCTGACGCTTGCGGGGTGGTCCGCTCGCACGGGATGGCCTTCGGGTGATGACTGGATCGGCGTCTGGGGCCGTTCGCCCTACGCCCGACGCGGCGAATGGGTGGCGCACCGCTCCGGGGCGGGGCTTCTGCGCATCGAAGATGCCTTCCTGCGGTCTCTGCATCCGGGCCGCGCGGGCGAGCCGCCTCTGGGTCTGTTGCTCGACGGGCGCGGCGTTCATTTCGACAGCGGCGCGCCGTCCGATCTGGAGCATCATCTGGCGACCGCGCCCTTGGATCACACCGACACGCTGGAGCGCGCCCGTCAGCTGGCCGTGCGCCTGAAACGCGCGCATCTGACAAAATACAGCGCCGTCGATCCTGCTCTGCCCGTGCCCGATCCCGGCTATGTGCTCGTGGTGGACCAGACGCGTGGCGATGCCTCTAT
The DNA here is from genome assembly GCF_009363795.1 of Palleronia sp. THAF1. Lineage (NCBI taxonomy): Bacteria > Pseudomonadati > Pseudomonadota > Alphaproteobacteria > Rhodobacterales > Roseobacteraceae > Palleronia > Palleronia sp. THAF1. The sequence goes on from NZ_CP045420.1 coordinate 1,628,995, forward strand.
CGCGTATTCGGGCGCGTCCGAAGCGATGTTCGCCGAGATGTTGGCCTTCGCACGGATCGAGAACCCCGGCGCGCGGATCGTCATCAAGACCCACCCCGAAACCGCGCAGGGCTTTCGCGCGGGCCATTTTTCGGATCGCGATCTGGACGGCAAGACGCAGATTGTGGATGCGCCCGTAAGTCCCTGGGCCTTGCTCGACGGCGCGACAGCAGTCTACGCAGTCTCGAGCCAGCTGGGGTTCGAAGCGATCCTCGCCGGTCATTGCCCGCGTATCTTCGGCCAGCCTTTCTACGGCGGTTGGGGGCTGACGCAGGACGAGACCCCCTGCCCCCGCCGGTCACGCAAGCTGACACGCGCGCAACTGATCGCGGGCGCGCTGATCGACTACCCGGTCTGGTACGATCCGTTCCGCGACGCCCTGTGCGAAGTGGAGACGGTCATCGATATCCTAGAGGCCCAAGCCCGCGCATGGCGCGAAGATCGGCACGGCCACGTGGCTTCCGGGATGCGCCTGTGGAAGCGGCGTCCGCTGCAAAAAGTATTCGGATCGGTCGCGCCATTGGTGTTCGAAGATGATCCGGCGAAGGCGTCAGCCAGGGCCCGCGACGCGGATCGCGGCCTGCTGGTCTGGGCCGGAAAGGAGACGCCGGATCATACCGGGCGCGTTCTGCGGGTCGAGGATGGGTTTCTGCGCTCACGCGGTCTGGGCGCGGAATTGGTGCCACCGCTAAGCTTGGTGACCGATGATCTGGGCATATACTACGATCCCACGCGCCCCTCGCGACTGGAACGGCTGATTGCCGAAAGCAGCACGCTGGGGCCTCTGGACCTTGAACGGGCACGGCGGCTGCGGGAAGGGCTGATCGCGCGTGGATTGTCGAAGTACAATCTGGGCAGCGACGCCGTTCCCGACCTGCCGAGCGGCCACCGCATCCTTGTGCCCGGACAGGTGGAGGATGACGCATCGATCCGAATGGGCACCACGGAAGTGAATACCAACGCCGCCCTTCTGGCAAAGGCGCGAGAAGACAATCCGGGCGCGGTGATCCTGTACAAGCCACACCCGGACGTGGAAGCGGGTCTGCGCCCCGGAGCCATCGACGGCGCGGATGCCGATGTCGTGCTGCGCGGCATCGATCCGGCGGCGCTGTTGTCCGTGGTGAATGAGGTTTGGACAATGACCTCTGCCCTGGGGTTTGAGGCGCTGTTGCGCGGAATTTCTGTCACGACGCTCGGCCAGCCTTTCTATGCCGGGTGGGGCCTGACCACCGATCTTGGCGGCACGTTCCCGCGCCGGACCACGACCGTTTCGCTTGACGCGCTGACATATGCCGCGCTGATCGCCTACCCGCGCTACCATGATCCGGTGACGAACGGCCCCTGCCCGGCCGAGGTTGTCGCGGACAGATTGGCAAACGGCACTGTTCCACGCCCCTCTCCCGCAAACCGCGCCTTGGCAAAGGCGCAGGGGCTTCTGGCCAGTCGCGCGCATCTTTGGCGCTAGACCAAGGCCCCCTGCGCCATGCGGTTCAGGAAGGTATCGGCTTCATCGCGGATCGTGGTCTGCTTCTCGTCGGACATGCGATCCCACGTCGCATACATCTGGGCCATGCGGGGGTTCTTCTCGAACTTTTCGCGGTGGCGGTCGAGGAAGTGCCAATACAGCAGGTTGAAGGGGCACGCGCCCTCGCCCGTTTTTTTCTTGGCGCTGTAGTGGCACCCTTTGCAGTAATCCGACATCTTGTCGATGTAATTGGCGGATGAGACGTAGGGCTTCGAGGCCACGATCCCCCCATCCGCGAATTGGGTCATGCCGATGACGTTGGCGCTCATTACCCACTCGTAGGCGTCGGCGTAGACGGCCATGTACCAGTCCTGCACCTCTTGCGGGTTCAGGCCGGCCAAAAGCGCGAAGTTCCCGGTGACCATCAGACGTTGAATGTGATGGGCGTAGGCCTGGGTGCGGGTCTGCTCCACGGTCTTCGAGATACACCGCATCTGCGTGTCGTCGCCCCAGAAGAAACCGGGCAGACTGCGGTTGTGGTTTAGATCGTTGCGCTTCGCGTAGTCGGAGCCCTCGCGGTAGTAGATGCCGCGCACGTATTCGCGCCAGCCGATGATCTGACGGATGAAACCTTCGACCGCGTTGATCGGCGCGTCGCCTGCTTTCCAGGCGTCTTCGGCGGCACGACAGGCATCCATTGGATCGAGCAGCCCGGAGTTGAGGTAGACCGAAATGATGGAGTGATAGAGGAACTGTTCCTCGCTCATCATTGCGTCTTGGTAGTCCCCGAAATTGGGCAGAGCGTGCTTGATGAAGCGGGTCAGCGCGCGGGAGGCCTGTTCGCTGTCGGTCCCGAACCAGAAATCGTCGAGGCTGCCGAAGGAGTTTCCGAAACGATTGCCGACAAGGGTCAGCACCTCTTCCGTCGTCTCATCCGGGGTGAAGCGCATGGGACCGCTAAAGTCGATCTCGCCGGGCGCGGGCTTGCGGTTGTCGTGGTCGTAGTTCCACTTGCCGCCCGCCGGCTCGTCGCCCTCCATCAGCAGGCCAGTCTTGCGGCGCATCTCGCGGTACCACCACTCCATCCGCAATTCCTTGCGGCCCTCTGCCCAGCGCTCGAATTCGGCGTGGGTGGCGATGAAGCGGTCATCCTCGATCTGGCGGACGGTCAGGGGGCAGTCGTTCAGCGCCTGGATCAGCCGCCATTCGCCGGGTTCGGTGGCAATGACCTCGGACACGCCGTGTTCGTCGGCCCGGCGGATCAACTCTCCGGTGATCGACCCGGTGTTCTCGGGGTCGTCAAGCGTGGTGTAGGCGACCGCCAGCCCCTCTTCGCGCAGACTGGCGGCGAACTTGCGCATGGCTGTGAAAAGAAACGCGATCTTGCGGGGGTGATGGGGGACGTAGGTGGCCTCGTCCGAGACTTCCGCCATCACGATCAGATCGCCGTCGCGGTAGTCGCGCAGGGCAGCAACGTTGCGGGTCAGCTGGTCAGCAAGGACAAGGATCAGGCGGCTCACCAGGGGATCTCCTTGCCTGCGTAGTCGAAGAAGCGGCCCGTGTCGTCTGGCGTCAGGCCCTTTATCACTTCCAGCAGCTTGGCGGCCGATGTGTCGGGCGTGAACTTGTCGTGGTCGGGGTAGTCTTCGGTAAAGCTGGTCGAGACGGTGCCGGGATGCAGGCAGGTCACGATCGCTTCCTTGCGGTTGCGCGCGATTTCCACCGCCGCGCCATGCAGCAAGGCGTTCAGCGCAGCTTTGGAGGTGCGATAGGAATACCAGCCGCCCAGACGGTTGTCGCCGATAGAGCCGACGCGGGCCGACAGCGCGGCGAAAACAAAGCGCTCTTTTCGCGGGATATGCGGCTTGAGGTGCTTCAGGATAAGCGCGGGACCAATTGCGTTCAGGTGCATCTGGGCGAGCAGTTCCTCGGCATCGAGGTCCGACAGCGATTTTTCGGGCGCATCGCGTGTAGAGGTCAGCGCGCCGGTGGCCACGAAGACAAGGTCGAAGGGGTGATCCAATCCATCGAGCGCGTCTTTGATCGACGCCTCGTCCGTAACGTCCAACCCGTCGCCCGAGCGGGACAGGGTTGTCACCTCTGCGTCGCGGTCCCGCAATTCGGTGGCAATAGCCTGACCGATACCACCCGATGCGCCGATCACCAACGCGCGCTTACTCTGCATAGATCATCTTCCGCGTCATGCCCCCGTCGATGGTCAGGACCTGTCCGGTCGTGAACTCTGCCTCAGCTAGGTAGGCCACCGCGCGCGCAATATCCTGCGGCACACCCGCGCGGCCGACGGGGTGCTGCGTATGGTCCACGTCCCTCAGTTCCGACGGGTCGCCGGTGACGATCCAGCCGGGTGCGATGGCGTTGACGCGCACGTCGGGCCCAAGGCTGATGGCCAGCGCATGAGTCAAAGCGACGAGGCCGCCCTTGGTTGCAGCGTAGGCTTCTGTGTTCGGCTCCGACATCTCGGCGCGGGTGGAAGTCATGAAGATCAGGTTGCCCTTCGCGGCGCGCAGCTTCGGCGTGGTATGTTTGGCGATCAGGAAGCCGCCCGTCAGATTGGTGCCGATCCAGTCGGTCCAATCGGACAAAGCCAACTCTTCAACAGGACCGCTGACGGGGCCTGCGAGGCCGGCGTTCGAGACTACAAGATCCAGCGCCTCCAGTCCGGAGACGGCATCGCGTACGGAGGCCTCTTCCGACACGTCAGCGATCAGGCGGGTCATCCGGTCATGGTCAGGCAGGGCGGCCAGCCCGTCCGCGTCGCGATCAAGCGCGGCGACGTACCAGCCAAGGTTCAGAAGATGCAGGACGATGCCGCGACCAATGCCGTTCGCGGCGCCTGTGATAAGGGCGTGTTTCATGGATCGCGACCTATGCCACAGGCCGACGGCGTCAAACATTCGCGTGATTTCGGGGGTTCACATCCGCGAACGCCGCGATATGGTCGCGAACATGATGACGCACCGCGCACTCCTGCTGCTTACCCGCCTCTGAGCGTGCCCTGCCCGGCGCGCCGCTCAGAGGTGACGCCGCGCCGGACCAAGCAGACAGACTGAAGCGACATCGAAGGACCAATCCCATGAATACCGAACACCCGCGCGACCGCGTCGTGATTTTCGACACCACTCTGCGCGACGGTGAGCAATCGCCCGGTGCCACCATGTCCCATGCCGAAAAGCTGGAGATCGCGGAGCTACTCGACGACATGGGCGTCGATGTGATCGAGGCGGGCTTCCCAATCGCGTCCGAAGGCGACTTCGCCGCCGTCAAAGAGATCGCCGAACGGTCGAAGGCCGCCGTGATCTGCGGACTGGCGCGGGCAAACATCAAGGATATCGATCGCTGCTGGGAGGCGGTACGCCACGCGGGTCAGCCGCGCATCCATACCTTCATCGGCACCTCGCCTCTGCACCGAGCGATCCCCAACCTGACCCAGGACGAGATGGCGGACCGCATCCACGACACCGTGACCCACGCGCGCAACCTGTGTGACAACGTGCAGTGGTCGCCCATGGACGCCACGCGAACCGAGTGGGATTACCTCAAGCGCACTGTTGAAATCGCGATCAAGGCGGGTGCCACCACGATCAACATCCCTGACACTGTCGGCTATACCGCCCCGGTCGAATCCGCTGAATTGATCCGCCGCCTGATCGCGGAAGTGGACGGCGGGCAAGACGTGATCTTCGCCACGCATTGCCATAACGACCTTGGCATGGCGACGGCCAATAGCCTTGCTGCGGTCGAGGGCGGCGCGCGGCAGATCGAATGTACGATCAACGGTCTGGGCGAGCGTGCGGGCAATACCGCGCTGGAAGAGGTTGTGATGGCGCTGAAGGTGCGTGGTGACATCATGCCGTTCACCACCGGCATCGACACCACCAAGATCATGAACATCTCGCGCCGGGTTGCCACCGTTTCCGGCTTCCCAGTGCAGTTCAACAAGGCCATCGTCGGCAAGAACGCCTTCGCGCACGAATCCGGCATCCACCAGGACGGAATGCTGAAGAACGCCGAGACGTTCGAGATCATGCGTCCCGCCGACGTGGGCTTGAAGGACACGTCGCTGGTGATGGGCAAGCACTCTGGCCGGGCCGCGCTGAAGGACAAGCTGAAGAACCTGGGCTTCGACGTGGCGGACAATCAGCTGCAGGACATCTTCGTGCGGTTCAAGGCGTTGGCCGACCGCAAGAAAGAGGTGTTCGACGAGGACATCGAGGCACTGGTCCGCGCGCAGGGTGCGGCGGAAGATGCGCTGGAGCTGAAATTCCTGCGCGTGATCTGCGGCACCGAAGCGCCCCAGTCGGCGGACCTGACGCTTCGCGTGGACGGTGAGGATCATCAGACGACCGCTCAGGGCGACGGTCCGGTCGATGCGACCTTCAACGCGATCAAATCGCTGGTCACGCATTCCGCGCGTCTACAGTTGTATCAGGTCAGCGCCGTGACCGAGGGCACAGATGCGCAAGCCACTGTGACCGTTCGGCTGGAAGAGGAAGGCCGGATCGTCACCGGTCAATCCGCCGACACCGATACCGTCGTGGCCAGCGCCAAGGCCTATATCTCGGCGCTGAACCGGCTGCTGGTGAAACGGCGCACAACCGCGGCGGGAGTGGATACCAAAACAGTGGGATACCGCGATACTGTCTGAACGTCGGGGGCATTGCGCAGCAAAGTTGCGCATTGCCCCTTCCCCGATTTATAATTCTGCTTCATGTAAGTCTGTGCTGACAGTTGCTTAATGAGGAACCCGAGATGGATGGGTCGCAGCACATCTCTTTCGAAGCGCCGCGTGAAGGCACACTGCTTGCGCTTCTGAATCAAAGCCAGGACTGCATCAAGATCCTGTCGCCCAACGGAACCCTTGGGTTCATGAGCGAAACCGGCCAGAAAATCATGGAGATCGATTCCTTCGATCAAGTTATGGGAGAGCCATGGTGGGCGCTTTGGCCCGAAGACAGCCAGGTTCTGATCTCTGACGCCGTAACCCGCGCCATCGACGGTGAGAGCAGCCGGTTCGAGGCGTTCTGCCCCACCGCCAAAGGAACGCCGCGCTGGTGGGAAGTCGCCGTCTCTCCGATCCGAGACGAGAGCGGACAGATCACACACATCATGTCGATCTCACGCGATGTGACCATGACCCGCGCAGAGCAATTGGCCGACCAGGCCCGCGCGGTTGCGGCCGAACACACCGCGCAGGTGCAGACCATGATCGCGCATGAATCGCGACACCGCTTGAAAAATCTTCTGACGGTCGTGTCTTCTTTGACCACGCTGGTCTCCCGCCACGCCAACAGCGTGTCAGAATTTCAGTCTCGTCTGCGCGCGCACCTGAACCACATGGCCCGTGCGCAGGACCTGCTGATCGGCACGAATCGTCGCTCTGCCACCCTGCGCGAGACCGTGACGGCGGTGCTGGAGGCCGACGGTCGTCTGCGCATCGCCGACATTCCTAGGGTTAGTATCAGCGACCAAGCCGTGCAGCTTCTTGCACTGGCGCTGGGTGAGTTGCAGACCAACGCGATCAAGCATGGAGCCTTGAGCGTCGATACCGGCAGCGTGATTCTCAAGACGAAAGAGAAGGATGGAGCGATCCACGTGACTTGGGTCGAGGATTGCGGAGAAGAGCGCCCCGAACCAGAGCTGACGAAAGGATCCGGGGTCGAGTTGATCCGCAGAATGATGTCGATGCAATCCGATGGCGTCCAGTTCACCTGGACCGGCAAAGGTCTGCGCGTCTCGTTCGCTCTGCCCGCCGTCTAAAACGCCGCGACAGATGACCGAAAAAAGGGCCGCCTGCAGATCCAGGCGGCCCTTCGTCATTCAGTCAGGCGCACTTACTGCGGCATCGAAACGGCGAAGCCGCTGAAGCCACCCATGCCCAGATCGGCCAGCATGGTCGCAGCACCCGTATCGGTGTCGATCATGTAAAGACCGGCGTTGTCTGCGCCTTCCATCTGCAGGATGGCGTAGGCAGCATTCTCGTCTTCGCTGGGCGAGACGATGTCGAAGCCGCCCATCGGGGCCACGTCGACCTCTTCACCATCGACGGTGATCGCACCGATGGTTTCCAGCGTGCCTTCGTTGTTGGCGACGCTGACCAGCGAGTCCGTTTCGGCGTCGATGCCATATTGGAAGGTCGAACCTGCGGTCTCGCCGTTGATCGCGTTGGTGTAAGCGTTGGCGAAGACCATCGGGGTCGCGTCGGCGTTATCGTCACCCTCGGCGTAGGCCAGATCGGTCATGCGGACGACGGTGTTGGCACGGTCGTCGTTATCGCCGAAGCCCACGGGGAAGTAGACAAGGTTGTCGCCACCGGTGGACAGCGCACGCACGGCGTCGATGGCGTTGTTGAAGTCGAAGGCCACGGCATCGCCGGACAGGGTGGCGTCGTCACCGAAAGAGGCTTCCAGATCGGTCATTTCGCCGGACATGGGGTCAATCGTGCCGACCATGCCGTTGGTGATGCCCAGCAGTTCGCCGGTCACGGGACGCCATGCGATGGCATCGACGGGCGAAGCCAACTCAAACGTCTGCAGATCGGCGGGCGAGGCGATATCGGCCATCACGACTAGCGTGGCGCCGTCGTCGGCAAGGGCATAGCCCATGTTGCCAGCGTGCCCGGCAGCGTGCGCACCGGCGGTGCTCAGGGCAAGAATCGAAGCGGTCGTCAGAATACGATAGGTCATGGTTATCCTTTCAGATCGTCGCCATCCCACATTGGCTGGCGTCGACCGAACACACGGGACATGTTGCCCCCGAGTTTCCCGATTTCTGACTTTCTTGCGCCTCATTCTTTTAAACGGCTGACTTGCAAAGACAAAATATGGTGGAAAGACCCATAGCGCCGCGCGCGCCGCACGTTGGTCTGCAATTCCGGCAACCTTGAATGGCAGCACCGGCCCAATCGCGCTGCAATTCGCCTAAAATGCCGCCCCCCGCCCCTTTTCCCCGGTCGGCGCACTGCTATAAGGCCCGACACGGGCACCCGCCTTAATTATGACACACCCACCATCAGGGACCAGAGCGCAATGAGCAGTCTAACCGGCCTCTTTTCGTCCGACATGGCCATCGACCTCGGCACCGCGAACACGCTGGTCTACGTGAAAGGCCGCGGCATCGTGCTGAACGAGCCTTCGGTCGTGGCTTTCCACACCAAGGATGGCCGCAAGCAGGTCCTAGCCGTGGGTGAGGACGCAAAGCTTATGCTGGGCCGGACTCCCGGTTCCATTCAGGCCATCCGCCCGATGCGCGAAGGCGTGATTGCCGACTTCGACGTGGCTGAAGAGATGATCAAGCACTTCATCCGCAAGGTCCATCGCCGCACGACGTTTTCGAAGCCGAAGATCATCGTCTGCGTGCCGCATGGTGCGACGCCTGTAGAAAAGCGCGCGATCCGCCAGTCGGTCATCAGCGCAGGCGCACGCAAGGCAGGCCTGATCCCAGAACCCATCGCGGCGGCCATCGGTGCTGGGATGCCGATCACCGACCCCACCGGCTCGATGGTTGTGGATATCGGTGGCGGCACCACGGAAGTCGCGGTTCTGTCGCTGGGCGACATTGTCTACGCGCGATCCGTCCGCGTCGGCGGTGACCGCATGGACGAGGCGATCATCGCCTACCTGCGCCGCCAGCAGAACATCCTGATCGGTGAGGCCACGGCCGAGCGCATCAAGACCACCATCGGTTCAGCCCGGATGCCCGACGACGGGCGCGGCCAGTCTATGCAGATCCGCGGTCGTGATCTGGTGAATGGCGTTCCGAAAGAGATCGAGATCAACGCCGCACAGGTCGCCGAAGCCTTGGCCGAGCCAGTACAACAGATCTGCGAGGCCGTGATGACCGCTCTAGAAACAACGCCCCCGGACCTTGCCGCCGACATCGTGGATCGCGGCGTGATGCTGACGGGTGGCGGCGCGCTTTTGGGCGAGCTGGACCTTGCGTTGCGCGAACAGACCGGGCTGGCCGTGTCGATTGCGGACGAGTCACTCAATTGTGTGGCGCTCGGCACCGGAAAAGCGCTCGAATACGAGAAACAGCTTCGGCATGTGATAGACTACGAAAGCTGACCTGGCGGAGCGCAGGGACTGACCCATGGCGCGTGAGAGACTGAACAGCGAAGACTACACCCGCCCCGTGCGCCGCATCGTCGTCGGCACGGTGGTGATCCTGTGTCTTGCGCTGTTCCTGTTCTGGCGCATCGACAGTCCGCGCGCCGAACGGATGCGCGCGCAGATCGTGGATACCGTGGTGCCCTCGATGGACTGGGCGCTGATCCCGGTAACGCGGGCGTCGAGCATGATCGACAACTTCCAAAGCTACTCGCGCATCTACGAGCAGAACCGAGAGCTGCGCCGCGAATTACAGCAGATGAAGGCGTGGAAGGAAGCGGCCCTGCAACTGGAGCAGGAAAACGCCAAGCTGCTGGACCTCAACAAGGTGCGGCTCGATCCGAAGCTGACATTCATCACAGGCGTTGTGCTTGCCGACGCGGGCAGCCCGTTTCGCAAGTCCGTGCTACTGAACATCGGACAGCGCGACGGTATCCGCGATGGCTGGGCTGCGACCGACGGGCTGGGCCTTGTGGGGCGCATCTCTGGCGTGGGCACGGCATCCAGCCGGGTGATCCTGCTGTCTGACAGCAACTCTCGCGTTCCGGTGGCGATCCAGCCGTCTGGTCAGAAGGCGATCCTTGCGGGCGACAACTCTCCGATCCCGCCGCTGGACTTCCTGGATGGCAGTGACCGCGTGCGTCCGGGCGACCGTGTGGTCAGTTCCGGCGACGGCGGCGTGCTGCCCGCTGGCGTACTTGTCGGCACGGTCGTGCAGGGGTCAGACAGCCGTTTGCGGGTGCGTCTGGCCGCCGATTACGAGCGGTTGGAGTTCCTGCGCGTGCTTCGTTCGATCGAGACCGAGCGTATTACCGAACCGGGCGGGCTTGTTGCACCCGAACGGGATGCGCAGACCGTCGCGCTGCCCCCACAAACGGTGGAGGGTACGGATGGTTGATCCCGTAACCCTGCGCCGCGCGAGCTACCGAATGCTCTTGCTGGCCATTGCGGCGGTCTTCCTTTTCGTACGGATCCTGCCTTTCCACGATTCAGGTGGCCGCCTTCCGGCACCGGATTTGCTGACTGTATTGGCGTTCGCTTGGGTGTTGCGCCGCCCCGAATACGTGCCGACGTGGCTGATCGCCTGTATCGCTCTGATGGCCGACATCCTGTTCATGCGCCCGCTGGGTCTGTGGGCGCTGATCACGGTGATGGGAGTAGAGTTCCTGCGCAACCGCAGCGAGTTGACCGATCAGCAGCCCTTCCCCGTTGAATGGATGCTGGTGGGCGGCACGCTGACGGCCATGTATGTGGCGCAGGCTTTGGTGATGGGTGTCTTCGTAATCCCGCAGCCGGCCTTCGGTGCGACGCTGCTAGAGTTGCTGGCCACCGTGGCGGTGTATCCGCTGGTTGTCGTGGTCACCGTCTTCCTGTTCGGGGTGCGCGTGCCCTCTCCCACCGAACGTGACGCGGAGGCCAGATCATGAAGCGCACGCAACGCGATACCGAAACATCCGTCGGCATCATCACGCGCCGGGCCGCGGTGCTGGGCGGGGTGCAACTGGGCGTCGCCGGACTGCTGGGCTGGCGGATGCGGCAGATGCAGGTCGAGCAAGCCGATGAGTTCCGCCTGCTGGCCGAAGAAAACCGCATCAACATGCGCCTTGTCGCGCCGCCGCGTGGGTTGATCTTCGACCGCAACGGTATCCCGCTGGCCGAGAATTCACAGAACTACCGCATCGTCATCGTCAAGGAAGACGCGGGCGACGTGGAAGACGTGCTCTCGCGTCTGCAACAGCTGATCTACATCGATGCGGACGAGATGGAGCGTGCCCGCAAGGAGATCGCCCGCCGCTCTCCCTTCGTGCCTGTGACGATCACCGATCAGCGACAGTGGGAAGACGTAGCAACCGTTGCGGTGAACGCCCCCGCCTTGCCCGGCATCACGCCGGATGTGGGCCTGACTCGACAGTATCCTCTGGGCGCGGACCACGCGCATGTCGTGGGCTATGTCGGCCCGGTATCAGACTACGACCTTAGCCGGATCGACGACGACGATCCGCTTTTGCAGATCCCCAAGTTCCAGATCGGCAAGACGGGCGTTGAGCAAAAGACCGAGCGCGCGCTGCGCGGCAAGGCCGGTGCGCGCCGGATCGAGGTGAACGCCGCCGGTCGGGTCATGCGAGAGTTGGACCGTGACGACGGCACGCCCGGTGCAGACCTGCAGTTGACCGTGGAAAGCAAGCTGCAGAACTTCGCCGAAGCGCGGCTGGCTATCGGACTATCGGCAGCGGCGGTCGTGATGGACGTGCGCACGGGCGATCTGCTGTCCGTCGGCAACGCGCCCACCTTCGACCCCAACAAATTCGTGCGCGGCATCTCTGTTGCCGACTATGGCGAACTCACGGGCAACATCTACCGGCCGTTGGCCAACAAGGCCGTGCAGGGCGCCTATCCGCCGGGTTCCACGTTCAAGATGTTGGTCTCGCTGGCCGCTCTGGAAGCCGGGCTGCTGTCGTCGGACGAGACGGTCTATTGCGGCGGCTACACCGAGCTGGGCAACCGCCGGTTCCACTGCTGGAAGCGCGGTGGGCATGGCCGGATGAATCTGGAAAAATCGCTCCAGCAGTCGTGTGACGTCTTCTACTACGAAATGGCCCAGCGCGTCGGCATCGACCGTATCGCCGAGACCGCGCGCAAGTTCGGCATCGGAGAGGACTTCGATCTGCCGATGTCTGCCGTTACCTCTGGCGTGATGCCGGACAAGGCGTGGCTGCGGCAGCGCTACGATCAGGAATGGCGCGTGGGCGACAGCCTGAACGCTTCTATCGGGCAGGGCTACGTGCTGTCTTCGCCTTTGCAACTGGCCGTGATGACGGCGCGGATCGCGTCCGGCACGAAAATTCAACCGCGCTTGGTCAAGTCCATCGACAGTGTGGAAACGCCCGTGGTCGGGGCAGAACCGCTTGGCCTGAACGAGAACCACTTGCGTCTGATCCGTAAGGGCATGTTCGCCGTATCGAACACCAATCGCGGCACAGCCTTTCGCAGCCGGATCGCCGCCGATGGCATGGCGATGGCGGGCAAGACCGGTACCAGTCAGGTCCGCTCGGCAGTCGTCAATAACAGCCAAGTTCCGTGGGAGCAGCGCGACCATGCGTTGTTCGTGGGCTACGCGCCCTATGATAACCCGCGCTACGCGATCTCTGTCGTGGTCGAGCACGGTGGCGGCGGATCGACGGCGGCGGCGCCCATCGCGCGCGATATCATGCTTTTCGCCCTGCATGGAGAATTGCCACCGATGGAAAGCTACCCCTCCGGCGTGCGTCGCGAAGTCGAGTCGCTTTTCGCCGAACTCGACCTGCGCAGCGACTTTCGCCCCACCAGAGACGGGAAAAACCGCGCGTGAGCTATCTTGAATACAACGTCAAACGTGTGCCAGCGGGGCTGTCGAAGGTCTTGTACCTGAACTGGCCGCTGTTCCTGTTGCTGGTCACCGTCGCCAGCGCCGGGTTTCTGATGCTGTATTCAGTCGCCGGTGGGTCCCTGACCCCCTGGGCAGAGCCGCAGATGAAGCGTTTCGCGCTGGGCTGCATCGCCATGTTCGCCATCGGCCTGACGCCGATCTGGTTCTGGCGCTCCATGGCGGGCATCGGCTACGGGGTCGCGCTGTTGTTGCTGGTGGCGGTGGAATTCGTGGGCACCACGGGCATGGGCGCGCAACGATGGATCGACATCGGTTTCATGCAATTGCAGCCGTCAGAGCTGATGAAGATCACGCTCGTGATGATGCTGGCGGCTTATTACGACTGGCTGGACGTGGAGAAGGTCAGCAACCCGCTATGGGTGATCCTGCCGCTCGTGCTGATCGCGATCCCCACGTTCCTGGTGCTGCGCCAGCCGGACCTAGGCACCTCTATCCTGCTCGTGGCGGGCGGCGGCGTGGTGATGTTCTGCGCGGGCGTCAGCTGGTGGTATTTCATCGCCGTGATCGGCGCGGGCGTGGGCGCGGTCACGGCCGTGTTTTCGTCGCGCGGCACATCATGGCAGCTTTTGAAGGACTACCAGTATCGCCGGATCGACACGTTTCTGGACCCCGCCAGCGACCCCCTTGGCGCGGGCTACCACATCACCCAGTCCAAGATCGCGCTGGGATCGGGCGGCTGGACGGGGCGGGGCTTCATGCAGGGCACGCAAAGCCGCCTGAACTTCCTGCCCGAGAAGCACACAGACTTCATCTTCACCACGCTGGCCGAAGAGTTCGGCTTCATCGGGGCGTTCTCTCTGCTGGCGCTGTATCTGGGCATCGTCATCTTCTGCGTCATATCGGCGATGAACAACCGCAACCGCTTCGCGTCGCTGATGACGTTGGGGATCGCGGCGACGTTCTTCCTGTTCTTTTCGGTCAACATGGCGATGGTCATGGGTCTGGCCCCCGTCGTAGGCGTTCCGCTTCCGCTGGTCAGTTACGGCGGCTCTGCCATGCTGGTGCTGATGGTGGGCTTCGGACTGGTGCAATCGGCCCATGTGCACAGGGCGCGCGGCCGGTGATCCGCGTTCTGTTCGCTGCCGGAGCAGAGCGGTGGGATGCGTGGCGCGGGCCGCTTGAACGTGCATTTGACGCGCGGGGGTTGAAGGTCGATCTGGCGAAGGACCACCCGGCGACAGAGACGGACATCATCGTCTACGCGCCCGGCGCACCGTTGCAGGACTTCGCGCCCTATACGAACGCCAAGGCTGTTCTGAACATTTGGGCCGGGGTCGAAGGCGTGGTGGGCAATCCGACCCTGACCCAGCCTTTCGCGCGCATGGTCGATCCGGGGCTGACGCAAGGCATGGTGGACTATTGCGTCGGCCACGTTCTGCGGCACCACCTTGGGCTGGATGCACAACTCGCGACACAAGATCGCTGGGCGCCGGTCGTGCCGCCGTTGGCCAGTGACCGACCTGTGACAGTGCTGGGGCTTGGTGCCTTGGGATCGACCGTGGCCGGCGCGCTGGCCGGTCTGGGCTTTCCCGTTACCGGCTGGGCACGGTCCGAAAAGCGGATTGACGGCGTGCGCTGTTTGGCAGGCAGCGACACACTGGATCAGGCGCTTTCGGATGCCCAGATCCTTGTTCTGCTTCTGCCGCTAACCGCCGAAACGGCCGACCTGATGGACGCCCGCCACCTTGCGCTGCTGCCGAAGGGCGCAGTTGTCATCAACCCCGGTCGCGGCGGACTGATCGTGGACGCGGACCTGTTGGAGGGGTTGGACACGGGCCACATCGCGCACGCGACGCTGGACACATTCCGCACCGAACCACTACCGGACGCGCACCCCTTCTGGGCCCACCCCAGGGTCACGATCACACCGCATATCGCGTCGGAGACACGGCCCGAGACTGCGGCCTCGGTAATTGCAGAGAATACCGAGCGGGCGACGGCCGGGCAGCCACTGCTGCACGAAGTGGACAAAAGTGCGGGCTACTAGGCCTGAATCACCGCAAGCGCGGCGGTGTGCTGGGGTCCATGCCGGGGGCTTTGGGCTGCAGCGGCTCGAACTTCGGCAGGTCGAAGCGCAGGCCGACGCGTGCCAATCTAGCCGCGACCGGGTTCGATGCGGCGAAAAAGGTCACGTCCAGCGCGCCCGCTTCCAGCCCTGAGAACACCAGCGCCTCGCGCACAGCGCGGGCCAGCGCGCCTTCAGCGCCGGGGGCGGCGTCGATGAAGGCCAACAGATGCCCTTTCGCGCCACTGTCCCACGTCACGCCCGCCAAATAAGCGATCCGCGCCAAGCCACGGGCCGACGCCAGTTTAGCGTCCAGCGCGGTCAACAACTGCTCGGGCAGATTGCCGGGCGGCGTCAGGTCGCTTGGGGTCGCCTGCGTTTCCTCTGGGCCGTCCGACAGCGTGTCGGCCAGCCAGTTCACGGCGTCGGGTGGCATCAGGTAGGACGATGGCGCGACGCCCGGATTCAGCGCCAAGCCGATCCCCTTGCCCGCAAGCATCGCCGCCAAAATACGCCCGGACAGCGCGGCGTAGGGGGCAGAGCCTTCGGCAAACTCCGCCAGCCGCTCGACCCGGTCGAAAACCAGCACGAAACTGCCCTGCGTCGTCTCGAACAGGCGCGGATCAAGCGGCGCGTCGCCCTCTGGCTCTGCAATCAGCAGCAGATATAACTCGGCAGAGGCAAGGCGGTCGTGGAACGCCAGTCGCGCCGCGTCATCGTCGGGGGCCGCGTCCATCGCGGCATGGGCTTGGTCAAGCGGGGTCATCCATCACCTCTTTCACGCGCGCTTGCAGAACGGGGAGCAGGTCGGTCTCGAACCACGGATTGCGCTTGAGCCATGCGGTATTGCGCCACGACGGATGCGGCAAGGGGAAGACCGACGGCGCATGGTCGCGCCAGGCGCGCACGGTATCCGTCACGCTGGTCTTCGTACCAAGGTGCCACTTCTGTGCGTAGCCGCCGATCAGGACAGTCAAACGCACGCTGTCCAGCGCGTCGATGATCGGCGCGCGCCATGTCTTGGCGCAGATGGCCGGCGGCGGCAGGTCCGATCCCTTCGCGTCATAGCCCGGAAAGCAGAAGGCCATGGGCACGATCGCCACGCGAGAGCGGTCATAGAATGCAGGCTCTTCCAGCCCAAGCCAGTCGCGCAGGCGCTTTCCGGACTGGTCCCAGAACGGCGTATTGGCCTCATGCACGCGTAATCCCGGCGCCTGGCTCGCGATCAGCAGTCGCGCGCCGGGCCGGAACCAGACCACCGGGTTGGGGCGGTGGCCCGTGGCCGTTGCCGCGAAACGCTCGGCGCAAAGGGTGCATTGGGAGAGGCGCGCGATCAGATCGTCCATGCGTTGCGAGGTATGGGGTGAGGCTCTGAAGACAAGCGGTGGGAATGCCGCGCTTCAAACCGGAGTTTCTGACTTTTCTTCGGAATTACACGACACACATCTGAAAAAACGAGTCGGGCGATCTTTCCGGCGCGCTTGTTTCGTTAGAACAGTGAACCGCACATCGGAAGTGGGGATGCGATGTACCGGGTCTGGACCTTTCTGGAGAACTACGTCTGGACGCTGGGCATAGGTGCCCTTCTGGCGATGGTGTTGGCGAACCTCACGCCTGGGCTTTACGCCTATCTGACCGCCTTCCCGATCAGCTTCGGCGACTATGTCGGCCAAGATGCGGGCGTCTGGCTCACGCAGCATGGCACGCGCTTCGGCATCCCGGATCTGGGTGATGTGCGCCGCGTTCTGACGGTGTCCGAGGCCGTGACCAAACTTGGCATGTCCCTGTTCCTATTCCTCGCCGCCAAGGAGTTGTGGGAGGCATTGGTTCTGGACCACGGAGCTTTGCGGGGTTCGGACGCAATCCTGCCCATCGGCGTGGCCATTGGCGGCATGGCGGGCGCGGCGGTGGTCTATCTGGCGCTGAACGCGGCCTTCGGGTTGGACGCGCAGGCAGGCTGGGCAATCCCGGTCGGCACGGATATCGCGGTGGCCTACATTCTGGGGCGCGCTGCATTCGGCGCGAAGCACCCTGCCCTGCGGTTGCTGTTGGTCATGGCGGTGGCGGACGATGCGCTGTCGGTTCTGATCCTGGCCATCTTCCATGTGCAATCCTCGATCCAGCCCCTGTGGCTTTTACTTGCAGCCCTAGCCGGGGGTTTGGCCTATGGGCTGGCGAACTGGCTGCCCCGGCGGCTGGATGGGGCCGATCCCGTGAAACCCGCTCAGACTGCCGTTCGACTGCGCCTTGGCCTGCTGCCTTACGTGGTCGCCGGTGCCGTTAGCCTGTTCGCGGTCACGCGGTCGGGCCTGCACCCTGCCCTAGGCCTGTTGCCGGTGCTGCCCGCCCTGCCCCATGCGGATCGCGCCTTCGGCGTTTTCGCCTCTGCCGAACGCTTCCTGCATGACCTTCTGAACCGCGCCGAGCAGATGCTGCGCTATCCCGTCGGCGTCGTTCTGTTCCTCTTCGCGTTCTGCCAAGCAGGCGTGCCCGTCGCAACATTCGGCCTGCTGTCGCTGACGGTCATCCTTGCCATGCTTCTGGGCAAGCCGCTGGGTGTGCTTGCGGGCGGCTGGGTCGTCGCGAAAGCGGGCGGGCCTGTCGCAGCACAGGGTATCCTGCCGCGTGTCGCACTGGTTGCGGGCGCAAGTCTGACCATGTCGCTTCTACTGGCGGATGCCAGTCAGCTTACCGTCGAACAGTCGCAATCCGCGCGTTTGGGCGTTCTGGTGGGACTGGTATTTCTATCCGTCGCCGCCCGCAGTCTTGGCGCGCGCCTGCCCGCCTAGCATCAAGGGATCGGCAACAAAGCCCGCTACATCTTGCCGATTGGCACCAATCCGGGCCATATTATCGTCAGATTACGCGCCTATTGTCGCGCCATGACCACCATTCTGCGTGGTCCCTCCGCTTGGAAGCCATGATCGAATTCGACAATGTCTCGAAGTCCTTTTGGACCGGAACGCAGCGCAAGGTGATCCTTGATCGCGCCTCTTTCCGCGTCGAGGTCGGCAATTCGCTGGGCATCCTTGCGCCGAACGGCACCGGGAAGACCACGGTTATCAACATGATGGCCGGTCTGGAAAAACCGGATGAAGGCGACATCCGCCGTACCAGCCGCATTTCTTTCCCGCTGGGCTTCATGGGCGGCGTCATCAACAAGCTGTCCGCGACCGAAAACGCACGCTTCATCGCGCGGCTGTACAATCTGGACCCGGACTACCTGGAAGCCTTCTGCCGCTGGCTGTGCAATCTTGGTGAATACTTCGACATGCCCGTTGGCACCTACTCTGCAGGGATGCGCTCGCGCCTTAGCTTTGCGCTGCTACTGGCGTTGGACTTCGACATCTACCTGATCGACGAAGGCATGCCGGCCACCACGGACGTCGAGTTCAACCGCCGCGCCGGCCAGATCCTGCGTCAGCGGCTGGAAAACACGACGCTTGTGGTCGTGTCGCACCAAGCTGAAACACTTGAAAAATTCTGTCGTTCTGCCGCCGTTTTGATGAACGGACAGCTGCATATGTTCGACACACTGGAAGAGGCGAAGCGTCTATATGACTACGAACTCCAAGCCTAAGAAGTTCCGCCTCAAGCGTAGCAACGCCGCCGCCTCGGCGGCAGAGGACGTGGCCGCGAACACGCCGGCACGCCCGGACGCCGTCGGCACGGAAACCGCCGCGCCCGCGCCTGCGTCGATCCGCATCGCCAAGCGCGACACTGCAAGTGCGACGGACGCGGAGACCACCGATGTTGCAACGAAGACCCCTCGTCCCGGCACCGACCTGTCGTCGATCCGCCGTGAAGGTCTGACGGGGCGTCAGCTGCGCATGGCCCGCCGTCTTGCGCAAAAGCACAATCTATCCGTCACATCGGACTTCGACGCCGTGCGCCAGCTTCGCCTGGCCGGGATCGACCCGTTCGAACGCGCCAACATGCTGGAACTCGTCGTGCCGGATGGCAGTGGACCGGTTCAGACAGGACGGGTTCAGCTGCCGCAGACCACGCAGCCGAACGAGGTTCCATCGACCGAGGTGGGCAAGCCAGAGCCCGCGGCGGCCCCACAATCGCAGATCGCCCAGATTGCCGATATCCAGCGCGATATTGCGCGCCGTCGTCGTCGCAAGCTGGTATTGCTGTTTGCGCGGTTGGCCTTTTTTGTTGGCCTGCCAACGCTGTTGGCGGGCTATTATTACTTCAACGTCGCCACGCCGATGTACGCCACGAAGACCGAATTCGTCATCCAGCAGGCCGACAGCGGTGCTGGCGGTGCTATGGGTGGCTTGTTCTCGGGCACGGGCTTCGCGACCAGCCAGGATTCGATCACCGTCCAATCCTATCTGACTTCGCGCGATGCGATGTTGCGGCTGGACGAAGACGCAGGCTTCAAGGAGCACTTCAGCCAAGACTGGATCGACCCGATCCAGCGGCTTGAGCCGGACGCCTCTAATGAGGAGGCCTACGACGTTTACCAAGACAACGTGCAGATCGGGTACGACCCCACCGAAGGCATCGTGAAGATGGAGGTCATCGCCGCCTCGCCCGACGTATCTGCAGAATATTCAGCGCTTCTGATCGGTTACGCGGAAGAGCGCGTGGACCAGCTGACCCAGCGTCTTCGGGCCGACCAAATGTCCGGCGCGCGCGAAAGCTTCGAGGAATCGGAAGAAAAGATGCTGGCCGCCCAGACCGCCGTGCTGGAACTGCAGGAACAGCTTGGCGTGCTGGACCCGGTCGCCGAAAGCGGCTCTGTCATGAGCCAGGTGACCGCGTTCCAGACGCAGCTACGAGAGAAGCGGCTGGAACTGGCCCAGCTTCAGTCCAACCGCCGTCCGAACGAGGCCCGCGTGGCCGGTGTCGAAGGCGATATCGAACGACTGCAGACCGTGATCGACGATCTGCGTTCAGAGATGACCGACGGTACCACCGGCGTTGCGTCCCTAGCCCGCGTCTCGGCCCAGCTGCGCATCGCCGAAACCGAACTACAAACACGCACCGCCCTGATGCAGCAGTCCCTACAACAGCTGGAAACCGCCCGAATCGAGGCGAACCGTCAGGTGCGCTACCTGTCGCTGGGTGTGTCGCCGATCCCGCCGGACGAGCCGACCTATCCGCGCTCGTTCGAAAACACATTGCTGGCATTCCTGATCTTCTCCGGCATCTACCTGATGCTGTCGCTGACCGCGTCGATCCTGCGCGAACAGGTTTCAAGCTAAGCACACCGGAGGGCGGATTTTCCCGCCCTCCCCCCTTGCCCTCGTCTCGCCACCCACTTAGAACCCGCCCTGCGTTGGGGTGTAGCCAAGCGGTAAGGCATCGGTTTTTGGTACCGTGTATCGTAGGTTCGAATCCTACCACCCCAGCCAAGTTTCTCTCAAGATACTGAACTCTCTTCGTTTTTCGGCTTCGGCTGAGAATCGGCTCCGCAGTGCGACACAAGGGTGCAACACATCCCTGCGTCACACGGCGGTAGAAACGGTGTCTGTCGACCTCTCTGGGAGAGAATGTCGATGGGGAAGATCACACATGTCAGCCGCCGGGGCGCGGTTTATATCTGGCGCCGCCGTTGCCCGCTGCGATCGGGTCGGCAATCCACAGAAATGATGCAGGTCAGTCTGCGGACGCGGGAGTTATCCACAGCCAGGCGCGTCGGTGCTCTTGTGTCGAATACGGCCGAGCAGATGTATCTCGGCATGGAAAGTGGAACCCTCACCAGAGACGACGTGCGGACCTATCTGGACGCCGTTGTGACCGAAGAACTGCAGCGGATCGAAGGCGAGCGCTGGGATGAAAGTCCGGCAATTTCGCCGTCCGAATGGCGCGCACGCTGGATGCGGGATCGCGCGGAAGTCTTCGCGCTTCGGATCGTAGCACAGCGCGGAGAAGCCGCGGATCTCATGGCCGAGGACATGGATGTCTTGCGTGATCAGGGTTTCCGCCCGGACGAGATGGGCATGGTCATGGAGAAGATCTTGGACCTGAAGGAGCGCTTCTGGTCCGAAAGCCCGTCGCCGCTGCCGCTCGATCCCGACAAGGTGCTGGGCCCGCGGGATGTCTCGCACGGCTGGGACCGCCATCTGCGGTCGGCGTCCTTCGAGGGTCGCGCCCGGGCGCTGGAGCGGCTGGATCGCGGCGCGTCCTGGGCCGACAGATTCGTTGGCGGCGGCGGCCCGGAGCCCCAGCCGACGCTGCCGAACCTTCCCTCGCCGAAAGTCGGCAAGGCCCCTGCCATGTCCCGCTTTGAACCCGGGATCGTGACGGTCGCGGATCGTATGACGGCCAAGCTACGGGCGTCCCGGATGAAAGAGAGAGACTTCGACGAGAAGTCCTTCACAAATGGCGAGCGTCAGAAGGCTCGTGTTCTCGAGCAGTTCGTGGCCGCCACCGGGAAGTTGACCGTCACCGATCTGCGGCAGGAGGACATTGCCTATTACGTCGCCTGCCTGTCACGGCTGCCGAAGAGCTACAACAAGTCCGAAGCGGACCGCGCGCTGTCCTTCGATCAGCTGATGGAACGCGGCGACGATCTGCCAGACGAGGACGTCGGGCTGTCGGGAGCCACGGTGAACCGGAACCTGACCTTCATCGGGGCGATGTTGAAGGCCGCGAAGT
Source organism: Palleronia sp. THAF1 (assembly GCF_009363795.1). NCBI lineage: Bacteria > Pseudomonadati > Pseudomonadota > Alphaproteobacteria > Rhodobacterales > Roseobacteraceae > Palleronia > Palleronia sp. THAF1. Next base: position 1,650,669 of record NZ_CP045420.1, read on the forward strand.
CGGAAGGCATCCGCCCGGCTGAGGAGATCGACCTGACCTGTTTCCGGACAAAGGATCGCCGACTGAAACGCGCGCAACGCCCGGCCTTCACACCCCAAGAAGTCCTTGCAATTTTCGCGCACCCCACATTTCACGGCCGTCAAAGCGCCGCCCGTCCCCATGCGCCGGGCAACGAGATCTGCAAGGATGCACTTTACTGGCTACCGTTGATCGCGGCCTATTCAGGGGCACGCCGCGAGGATATCGCCGGGCTTGAGCTTTGCGACATCAAGATCAGCGCAACGATCCCGCATCTGATCATCCGGCCGAACGTCAATCGCGGCCTGAAGAACCCGCAATCGGAACGGCTGCTCCCCCTGCATCCCCACCTGCTCGAGCTGGGTTTCCGAGAGTATTGCGAGGAGACCGCGGCGTCCGGTGAGACTACGGCCTTCCCGGACCTCAGGCCCTCGGGCGACACCGCCAGCTTCGGAGATGCCCTCCACCATCGCTGGAGCAAACTCCGCAAACGTCAGATCGGCGACGCCCGCGGCAAGGTGTTCCACAGCTTCCGGCACTACGTCAGCACGTATCTGCAGAACGAGGCCGATTGTCCGGACCTCGTGGTGAAGGACCTCCTAGGGCACCTTGCGGGCGATATAACCGCCGACCGGTATCGGGATCCGTCGCGGCTGGGAGAGCTTCTGAACGCCGTATGCCGTCTTCCCAGGGTATTCTGACCGATGGGTTGGCCGCACTGACGGGTTGTTCTCAAAAAAGCGGGACGATTTCCTTGAAAGCGCGAGATCGCCTAAGCGCAAGCGGGGTTATGAAGATGGCAAAGTGGGGTTATGAAAGAGGCCCAGGGGTTATGAACGCAACCCGTTTGGACATCGGTGAAATCGAAGTGCCGCTGTCGAGACGAAGCGTTTTGCCTAATCCGGGCGTCTTCGCACTCATGTCGCGGCGATCCCCAGCGAGGCGCGAAGACGGCTGCAGCAGTTCGCCAATATCTCTCCCCGGGGATCGCTTCTTGATAAAGCCGATCACCGGCATTCCTTGATCGGCGGATCCGGTTGCCGGACGCCCTCCGCCGGGCCGCCCACCTAAACCCCTTATGACAAACGATGATTTCGGGGCGGTTCTCGCTTCTCCAAGGACCACCTTCCGCTCAAGGTGTCCAAACCCAAGCACGTCGACCTGCATTTAACCTCAGGGTATCCCGACCCGCGTGTGTTGGCCTGTTCCGCCCCCGCAGACCCCTGGCAGGAGGTCGCCTTTCGACCCTGGATCGCCTCAACTCGAAGTCTTTCATAAGGCTGTTCGAACTCGTAGTCCCTTATTGAACGACTTCCATAACCGTGAGTCCGGGGAGGTTATGAAGGATTCTTGGCGATTTGGGGGGGGGCGTTAAAACCCACCGACGCCCGTCTTCGGCATCAGCGAGAAGGTCTGCTGCCGGACATCGGTGCCAGTACGTGGCGCTGGCAAAGACGCGCGCCGGCGCGGCGGGCCAGTTCCGCCATCCAGTCCTCGTCGCGTCCCTCCGGGCCGACATGCGCGCCGGTGGTCACGCTGATGCCACGGGATATCCTTCAGTTAGCATACCATGCCGGACGACGGCCTTTGGGCGTGCCTGGATCTCGTGTCTGTTCGTTCAGCAGATCCCAGACTGCATACTTGCGGCCATGCGCCTGCCTCAGGCTTTCCTCGAACTTGTCATGTCCGCAAACTTCGCCGTAGTCTTCGATCCGTGTGTCGGACGCGCGGCAGGCCATGAAGTGCCGCGCCGCGTGGCGATAGCGTTTGGATTTGCCTCCATTCAGGGTGTCTTCGATCAGCTCCCGGCGTAGCAAGGTCGCCGCCAGCGGGTACTCTGCGTCGAGCGCTTCGGCGGCAGGGGTTAGGACTTCGTAGACATTGCCGTCGAGATCGTCCGCTCGGGCCAGAACGGACCGGGCGGCGCGGTCGTGCGCGGGCCATTCGATCAGAAGGGCCAGAGCGGTTTCCAGGTCCGGGAAGGTCTCCGCGAAATCCAATGCCCGTTCTTCGGCCTCCATATCCTCGAAGTCAGGCAGCAGCTTGAGATATTGCCGTAGGTGCGGAGCGCTCAATGTCTCTTCGAACGTCGTGAGAAGGTGGCGCTTGAGATCTTCGGTCCGGCCCATCGCGACCAGGCAGTCCTCGAACACCGCGTCCAGCTCGGCCCTCGATGGCCTGAAGTTTTTGGCCTCATCGACGGCACAGGCGCGGGTGACGATCTCGAACGCCTCCTCGCCGCGTCCCGCGTCCAGCAGTCGGCGCGCCACGCCCGGCGCAATGGTGCCAAAGGTCAGCTGCTCGGCGGAGTAGCGGGCGATGTAGGCGTCCACGTCGCCCTGTGCATCGGCAATGTCGGCCAGGATGATCGACTTGGTCAGACGTCTGTCATCTCGGGCGCGATCCTCTGCGGATGATGACAGGCCGTAGCCGCGATACTGCGCGAGGCCCTCGTCGTCGGGTGTCGCCGCGATCCACGCCTCGGTGATCCGCTTCAAATGCTCCAGACCGTCGTTGCCGAGAGCGGGTGCGGTCGCCGGGATGATCCCGTCGAACTCTCCGTAACCCGCACCGGCCACGGCATCGAGGATGCGGTCCGCTAGCGTGTCTGGGCCGATCGAGATACTCGGCGAGATATCCGCGATCAGATCCATGGCATCGTCCATGACGCTGCCGATCGACCCATTGCTGTCATACGTCCGCTCGTGGATCGACGGTGCGAGTTGCAGGAACGCCCAGAGCAGTTCAAAGGCCTCCGTCGGGTCGTGCAGGGCGACGGTGCCGTCGATTATACGCAGAAGATCCGTGAGGTCCTTCACCAGGGCGCGCTGCTTGCGCCAATCGACGTAGCTTGTCGACCGCCGCAGGGAGGCGAAGCGTTTGCGAATGTCGGCCGCGACGTCGCTCGGTCCCTGCGCGGCGCTCAGCTCAAGCCGCGCCCGACGCTGAAGCGCGGCGTTTCCCTTCACCAGATCCATGACAAGCGCCGCGAGCCGTTCGGCCCCGAGCTTCTCCAGGTTCGCCTTGTTGAGGGTCTTCTTCCCCATCCTGTAGACTCCGCTCGCCTGCCGATCCCGGAGACAAGGCTGCATGATCGTCGACAGCGGGACAATGGCGAACGACGCTCCCGCCCCTAAGCCGACCTTTAACTTGGATCAGATTGCTGCAGTCAGCCCGCCAAAGCCGTCATTCGCCGTACTTGATGTCCCCGGTAGTGATCGGAGGTCCGCTGTGCGGACGAGGACGAAACCGCTCTCGCGGTAGGGGCGCCTGTGGCGGCTGACGTGCGCTGATGCGGGCGGTACGATTTGGTGGATGGGCATGCCTGTCGGACGATTGGGACCTTCTCAATCCGATGACAGGAGGCTTCCATGTCCGATCAACACGTTCCCGCTCTGCGCCGGCGGTTTCTCGAAGATATGCGCATCAAGGGTCTGCAGCCGAAAACGCAGACCATGTATTTGCGGGCGATGCGCGACTTCACCCGGTTCTTGGGCCGCTCGCCCGACACGGCGACGCCTGAGGACCTGCGGGCGTTCCAGCTGGACATGTCCGAGAACGGCACCGGCTCGGCGACGTTCAACAACCGGCTGAGCGTACTGGGCTTCTTCTCGGTGACCTGCGCGCGCGAAGAGATGAAGCGCCACATGCGGTATCAGCGTCTGGCGAAGAAGATTCCGGTGGTGCTCAGCGCCGCGGAGGTCACGCGGATCCTCGACGTCGCCCCGGGACCCGGCCTGAAGTACCGTGCCGCGTTCAGCGTCGCTTATGGCGGCGGGCTGCGGGCCAGCGAAGTGACCCATCTGCGCGTGCCCGATATCGACAGCGACCGGATGCTGATCCGCGTCGATCAGGGCAAGGGCCGCAAGGACCGCCACGTGATGCTGTCGCCAAGCCTGCTGACGCTGCTGCGCGACTACTACTGGGAAGCCCGACCCGCGGGTTGGCTCTTTCCCGGCCGCAACCGGATCGATCCCATCTCGACCCGGCAGTTCAACCGGGCCTTCGGGGCGGCCTGCGACTTCGCCGAGATCAGGAAGAGGGTCTCGCCGCACACGTTGCGGCACAGCTTTGCGACCCATCTGCTCGAGGGTGGGACCGACATCCGAGTGATCCAGGTTCTGCTGGGACATGCCAAGCTGGAGACCACGACGATCTATACAAAGGTAGCGACCAAGGCGATCCAGAGTGTGACCAGCCCGCTCGATCTGCTGGTGCGACGGGAGGCCGGTCCAGATTAAGCGCGGCATCCGTGGCGCATCCCGGACTGGAGGTCGCGGATATCTTCCGCACCCATGGGTCTGCCTATCGCCATGAGAACGCCGGGCATCTGAACCTGCCGCAGCTGAAGGTGATGTCCGCGATCGAGAACTGCCGGACCTCCGCACTTGGCGGGCACGTGTTGGCATGCGCCAAGTGCGGCCATCAGCACGTCGCCTACAACTCTTGCCGCAACCGGCACTGCCCGAAGTGCCAAGGGGCCGCATCGCGGGAGTGGATGGCAGCGCGTATCGAGGACCTGTTGCCGGTCGAATACTTCCATGCGGTCTTCACCCTGCCGACCCAGGTCGCTGACATCGCCTTCCAGAACAAAGCGGTGGTTTAAGGTTTGCTGTTCAAGGCGTCGTCCCAGACGCTTTTGACCATTGCCGCCGATCCGAAGCATCTCGGCGCCCGGATCGGCCTGACCAGCGTGCTCCACACCTGGGGATCGGCGATGACCCACCATCCGCACGTCCACGTCGTCGTCCCGGGTGGCGGTCTGTCGCCGGACGGCACTCGGTGGATCGCCTGCCGCCCGGGGTTCTTCCTGCCCGTGAAGGTCCTGTCGAGGCTGTTCCGACGCCTGTTCCTCGAAGGATTGGTCAGGCTGCACGAGGCGGGCGATCTGGCGTTCTTCGGCGATCTGTCGGAGCTGGCCGACACCGGCGCCTTCGCGGCCCATCTCGCACCGCTGCGCAAGGCCGACTGGGTCGTCTACGCCAAGCCGCCCTTCGGCGGCCCCGAGGCAGTCCTGGCCTATCTCAGCCGGTACACCCACCGGGTCGCGATCTCGAACCACCGTCTTATCAGCGCAGATGCCGGCACCGTGACCTTCCGGTGGAAAGACTACCGCATCAAACGCGGGGAACGACTGAAGGTCATGCGCCTGCCCACGTTCGAGTTCATCCGCCGGTTCCTGGTCCACGTCCTGCCGTCCGGCTTCCACCGAATCCGTCACACCGGCTTCCTCGCCAACGGTGTCCGTCGCGGCAGGATTGAGGCGATCAGGCGTCTTATAGACACGGAGCGAAAGCCGGATCAGACGACCGGCGAAGACGGAAGCGCCGATGCCCATGCGCGAGACCCGCGCCGGACATGCTCCAAATGCGGCAGTGCGATGCGCGTCGTCGAGACCTTCATCCGCGGCCAGATCCCGCAGTCCCGTGCGCCGCCGTGGGAGGATGCCGCATGATCCACCCGTCACACCCAGCGCTGCGATCCCGAGGCGTCGGACCCATTACCGTGGCCGATCCGTCAGAACCTGCCCCGCGACGAGACAATGCTGGCAGAAATGCACCCCGATCCGCGAAACCCAATCAGAAAGATCGACGGACCTGCTCCGCTCGCTCCAATGGAACTCGTAGCTCGGCCCGCCCACCGACGAAGACCTGAGCCACAATTCCCATAGCACCGAAATCCGCCCGCGCTTTCCTCCTTGTCAGGTTTATCGCCGCTGAATGGTGAGCATCCAGCAGCCACAAACCTTAGACGAAGCTGCCGTTCGTTGCTTTATACCCCAAAGTCCGGTTCGCTGGTACGCTAAGTTATGCGGCACCTATGGCTTCTCCATCGCCTCGCAGAGGTAACATCCGATGGTTCGAAATTTGTGAGCATCGTCAGTGACAAGCGCGTAGATCCAGCGGATCCAAGGTCACCTCGCACGCAAACGTCCGCCTTGGCGGGACCCGGGAGATTGTGTGAAAGGGCAAAAGAATGTATACATAGAAGAGGTTTTCAATGCGCTTTTCTTTGTTCCAGACGAGTTTTCACATGCCGCGACGCCTCTTGAGGGATTGCATCTATTCAAACCGCCGTAAGGGGTATTTTGATTATGGAGCCTATCTTCGGCGATGAAACCGGACTTCACGGAAGCTATATTCACCTAATCGGGCTGCCTTCTAGGACCAGAGTTCCGCTAGGGGATTTGATGCAGGCCGCGTTATCTGTCCGCCAAGGCGTAACCGATCAAGATTGGCCGTCGCTTGCCGATCAGGGCTTGAGCTGCTTGGCTTTGGGACACGCGTCATTTCGGCTTTTGCAAGAAGCCGAGACGGTTGCGAGTGCTCGTGACCAATCCGAACGTCGCCAGGCGAAATACTATGCCAAGCTTCTAGTGAACGCAGTCGGCGGCGGCGGTGGTCAGCCTTTCCTTGAAGCTCTCCGCGCGAAGCTCTCAGACAGCGACCCGGCTGCGCGCCTCGATAGCGCGATTTCGCGCATCGAGCGGCGCCTTGGCCGGGAGCTGAGGCCGTCTTTGAAGTCGAGGATCCGCTCGGCATCTCAGAGGTTTGAAGAGCGGGTCGGTCTCGACGCATCCGTTGCTATGCTGGAGCAAGGAAAAACCAAAGGCGTGCCGCTTCTAGAGCCGTACTCCTTCCGCCTCGCCGCTTCGCAGGCGGACCAGATCAAGGCGCAATCCGACTTGGTGTTGTCTTGCCTGTCCAGAGGTCTGTTGGCACGCGTCCATGCAGAGTTTCATCTTTCTCATTGCACAAACCGCGCGCCCTCGAGATCGTCCGATATTGATCGACATCGCCAAGCAACAGAGGCCGTTCTAGAGGACGCGGAGCGGTGGCTTGGACGCGGTCAGCGGCGCATTTATTGTGCCCTTGCGGGGCAGAAGAGCACCGATCAAACAGCCCGCGCTGCCATGGCGCTGGCGGTCGAGATCGAGCGGCGGCTTCCGATCTTTGTAAGAGCTCAAGGTGCCATCCGGCAGACGATGCTGTTCCTTCGCGACGATGGGAAAGGCGCTGCATCCGAACGCATGGGCCGACTTGCCGCGCGCGCCGGAATGCTGACCCGCGAAGTGATCGCCAGCCATTGCGCGAGCTATCGCATCGCGCTTCACGCGCTCAGCCTTCATCCGCCCGAGGACGTGGATGCGTTTTTGCGCAGAACAGACACGACCGCCTTCGACGGGCCACTGCCCAACGGCAGGGATGTTGCGCTGAAGGATATCGATGCTACGCAGGACGGCGATTTCGTCGAGATCGAGGGGTTCGTAAGGTCTGTAGAGGCACTGCGTCTGGGCGATGGCAAGCTTATCAGCCGTGTGGTGCTGCACGATCCGTCCAGCGACACGACCGCAAACGCCGTCACGATCTTCGCGCACCTTCCCCACGCCGGGGTCACGCTGGACTCCTTTGTGCGCGTGAGCGGATTGTTCAAAGCAGGTTCCTCGCTTTTTGACAACGAGCCCGCCGTCGAGATCGACACGCTTGCGATGAACGATCTAGGACGATCGAGTTGGCGTATGGCGTTTCTCGGGCTGGCGGACCGTTGGTTTGAGCCATGGCGCAACGGTGCCAACCTGATCTGGTCGCTCGGCCCGCACGGTCTGGGGGACGATGATGAAATGCGTTTCGGGGCCGGAGAACTTCTCTACCTGCCCCTTTTCCGACGATAGGAGAAACACATGCCGGTTTCTGATGGATGCGGTTCTGAAGAAGATGCCCTCAAGGAAGCGTTGAACGCTGCCGACGAATTTCTCGAAGAGTACTTTGAAGCCAGGGAACAACTTCTGGAGATGCTCCGACAGGCCGAAGAGGACGCGATAGACGCGGTCGGACCGGAGCCACCTGAGATCACCCGTGATATGGATCCTATGCTTCAGCACGAGCTGGAACGGCAGTGGGAAGAGTATCGCGATAAGGTCGGAGATCACGTCAATTCATCATCCGACGTCGAGGCCGCACGGAACCACGCAGATAACCTGAGAACCGCGTGGGAGATCACCATGGAAGAGGCTGACGCCCTTCGAGAGGAACTGGAAGTGTGCCAGCACGATCTGAACGAGACTATTTTAACGCCCTGATGGTGTTGCGGGGCCAAAGAGGGTGACAAGACACCACTGAGAGTACGGCGAGATGCGCTTTGTTGCAAATCTGCGGAACGAAACGATTGCTGCCTTCGCGGCAGAAGACATCCAGCCACGCGCCTACCTTCTTTCTTCTCATCGGGTCACGCCGAGCACACTTGAGGCGGCGACCCATGTTCGTGACCTCGACCTGCCACTGTTCGCGGACAATGGCACAAAGCAGCTCATCGAACAGGTCATTGACGTGTTCGCCGATGATGCCGCGTCAGTGCGCGAACAGGTCCGTGATATTCGTCGGGACATCGGCCATGTACCGCGCGGAAACGACATTCCCCCCGCCCTTCGCCAAACCGCCAAAGATCTAGCAAACAGCGTGATCGAACACGCCACCGCCGTGTCGAACGCGATTGACCGTGACAATCTGATCAAGTTGCAGTTGTCGATGGATCCGACCGACCTGATCGCGCAAGAGGATTTTGCAGTCGCTTGCCTTCTGGCCTTGCAGTTGGAGCGTGAAGTAACCGGTTTTTCTGTTAGCCGCTTTGCAACCAGAAACCGACGCTCGCTTCGATTATGGAAGGCGGTAAGCGCGGATCCAAGATGCGCTAATTTGAACGTATATGCGGTGCTCAGTGCGGTCGATTTCAACACAGCCCGGACTGCTGGTCGTCTTGCGGCCGAGGCTGGGGTTCGCTTCGCGGCAATCGGCATCGCCGGGATCAATATGGACAGCACAGCGACGGACTTTTTTGTCATCGGCTCTGCGAGCCATAGACTGGAGCGGCCAGCGCCCAGACGTTATGTCCGATTGGCGCAGATCTTAAGCGGGCTCGATGTCGGGTTGCGCGAGGCGGGAGGTCGGCTCGACAGCTTTCACTGCCTTGGGCTTGGGGCGTCGGCCATGTTGCCTCTCGTTGCCGCAAGCTTCGATGACGGGATCGGGCTTTCGACGGATGCAACAAGCCCCATCCACGACGCGATACGCGACCAAGTCTTTTACGAGCTGGCGTCGAAAGGCCAGCGCGTTTCGACTAGTGCGATTGCGAACCGTGAGGTCCGTGATGCCCCGTGGAAGTTTGAAAGCCCTTTCGAGCAACGATTCAGGGAGACGTTCGGCCATGATGTCGATGCCGCTAAGGCATGGTGGCGCGCCAATGGCGAGCCGCAGATCATCCGTGATCATCTTCGGTCCGAGACCGAGCTAAACGAGGCACTGCCGCTTCTCGCAGAAGCCGAAAGCGAGGCCCGGCGGCGTGGCGAACGGGTGCGCGTCGCAGCGAACCACTGGACCATAGGAGAACTTGCAGCGGTGTTCTCTGTGTCGTTGGACAGACGTATCCAAGCACGCGCCGCCATGAGTGGAATTGAAATGAGCGGAAGCGCCTCGATCGCCCGAGGAACGGAAGCCGCAGGCGCGATACTAGATGCTATCGGGGAAATTGGGTGAATAAGGGGTCTGATCTGGCCAGGAGCAGAGTCGTATCATAAGGCGTTGCAGACCTTCGCCGCGCTACGTATGCAATCGTAAGATGCGGACATTCCTGCCGTTCGCTACGGTTGCGAAAGTTCGCCTCGTGCTGGCGCAGCGGAGGTCACCTTGGGCGGAATGCGGACATTCGCCGCAGCTTGCACCAATGTCCGCTACGAGATTTTGAAGAGATCGAGCATGCTGCAGATTGTCAGTCACACACCAATCCACCATCGACCACCAACGTCTGACCGGTCACCGCGCGTGACCACGGCGATGCGAAGAATAGCACCGCATCGGCTAAATCTTCAGGCGAAGTGACGCGGCCGAGCGGTGTCAATTCAGCGATCGTGTCGAAAACGGCCTCGGGTGTCGCCGCGCTTGCGTCGGTGGTACGCAACAATCCACCTGCCACCATGTTCACTCGGACCCCGAGCGGGCCAAGGTCCTTTGAAGCGGTCCGCGTAAACGCCATCAGCGCGGCCTTGGCTGCGGTATAGTCGTGATAGGGCACAACAGGGTTCTGCACGAGGTTGGAGCCGATCGTCACGACGCTGCCTCCGCCCTCTGCTTTGAAGTGGGGCAGCATCGCCTGTATGGAATGTAGCGCGCCGCCCACGGCGACTTCGGCCTGCTGCGCAATGGCGGGCCACCCCAGGGTGTCGAGCTTGGCCCGGTCGTCGCCATTGAACGAGAAATCCGCCAACGCATTATGCACGAGGGTCGTTGGCGGACCGAGCCGGTCGGCGACCTCAGCCACCATCGCGGTGACGGCTTCGGCATCCGTGACATCTGCTGCGAAGGCCATGGCGTGCGGGCCGACCTCGCGGGCCGGAGCCTCAGCCTGTGCAGCGCTGTTTCGATAGTTTATCGCCACTCGCGCCCCTTCGTGAGAGAATGCGCGGGCGACGGCGGCGCCGAGACCGCGCGCCGCGCCGGTGATCAGGACAGTCTGGTTTTCGAGTTCGCAAGCCATGGTCAGAATGTCTCCGGATAGAACGCGTGGAAATGGTGGACGGGGCCGTGACCAGAGCCGACGGTCAGATCGCCTGAGCGGAGGATGGCCGTCGCGATGTAGGATTTCGCACGCCGCACGGCCTCGGGTAGTGGCAGACCTTGGCCCAGTTGCGTTGCCAGCGCTGAGGACAGCGTGCAGCCGGTGCCGTGGGTGTTGCGCGTGGCATGGCGCTGGCCCTCGACCCAATAGGTGTCATCCGCGGTCAGGAGCAGATCGGGACTGTCGCTACCGGCGAGATGCCCGCCTTTTATCAGAACCGCCGATGGCCCCATCGCCAGTAACGCTTTTGCCTGTACCTCCATTCCTGATCGGTCCGTTGCCGTATCGGTGTCCAGCAGATCCGCGGCCTCGGGCAAATTCGGGGTAATGACCGAAGCAAGCGGCATGAGGCGGTCGCGTAGAGCGGCAACGGCCTCGGCCGCCAGCAAGCGGTCGCCACCCTTGGCGACCATGACCGGGTCCAGAACCACGGGCGCGGTCAGCCCCGAAAGCGCCGCGGTCACGGCCTCGATGATCGCTGCACTGCCAAGCATGCCGATCTTTACCGCATCGATGGAAATGTCGTCGCGGATGGCGGCGATTTGGGCAGTCACCATGTCGGGGTCCATCAGCGTGACGGCGCGCACCCCCTTCGTGTTTTGCGCCGTCAAAGCCGTGATTGCCGACATGCCATAGCCGCCATTGGCCGAAATGGCCTTCAGATCGGCCTGGATGCCAGCGCCGCCCGAGGGATCGGAGCCTGCGATGGAAAGGATGTTGGGGATCATTTTTGCTTCCATGCGTCGACGAGGGCGCGGGTCGCTGTCTCGGGATCCGCAGCGCGGGTCACAGCCGAGACGACAGCCATGCCAGACGCGCCCGCCTGTTTCAGAATGGCGATGTCGCGGATGGACAGCCCGCCGATTGCGAGTGTCGGCACAGGTGCTGCCGCGACGATACGGGTCAGCCCCTCGGGCCCGATGGGAGCGGCGGCATCTGGCTTGGTCGCGGTGGCGCGAAAGGGTCCCGCACCGATATAATCAATGCCGTCGGGAACGCGCGCGCATTGCGCAACGGTGTCGATGGAGATGCCCAGCAGGGCATTCGGTGCGATCCGGTCGCGCGCGCGCAGCGGGTCGCCGTCGTCTTGCCCGATGTGCAGATCAGCGCCCGTCGCGCGCGCCACTTCGACCCGATCGTTGACGAAGACACGCACGCCCATCGGCGCAAGCGTTTCGATCAGTGCATCGGTCATACGAGCCAGTTCGGCGTCGGAGGCGGTCTTGTCCCGGATCTGCACCGCCCATGCCCCACCGCGGGCGGCGGCCATGGCTTGGTCGCGCACCGGGGTCGGGGCGGTGGGGTCGGTCACAACATAGACTGGGCCAATCACGCAAAGACCTCGATCCGCGCGGCGGCGTCCAGCACCTCAGGCGTAAGATCATAGAGGGCGTCAAGAAACGCCACCTGAAAGCTGCCCGGTCCCTGTGCCTTTTGGCCCGCGACCTCGCCTGCGATCCCGTAAGCCGCCAACGCCGCGACGGTGGCCTCGAAGCCGGGCTGGCCAATGCAAAAGGCCGCGATGACCCCGTTCAACGAGCAGCCCATGACCGTGATCCGTGCCATCATCGGGTGGCCGTTACAAACGCGCGCTGCGCGCGTGCCGTCCGTGACAAAATCGACCGGGCCCGAAACGGCGACAATGCCGCCGGAGCGCCGTGCCAGCACGCGCGCCGCATCCTCGGCGGCATCCACGCTGTCGCCGGCATCCACCCCCCGCGCAGCCCCGCCGATACCCGCCAGAGCGAGGATTTCCGATGCATTGCCACGCACCACGGTGGGTTTCAGGTCAAGCAACTTGGCCGATAGATCTTGCCGGAACCGCGTGGCAGCCACGCCGACCGGGTCGAAAACCCAGGGACGGCCCGCTTCGCCCATGACTGCGGCCGCATCCTGCATGGCAACACCCCAGTCGGGGTCAGCAGTGCCGATATTCACGGTCAGTGCCTGCGCCAGTACGGCAAACTCGGCGGCTTCCTCGCGCGCATGCACCATGGCGGGTGAAGCGCCTATGGCCAGGAGGACATTCGCCATTACGTTCATGGCGACGTAGTTGGTGATGTTGTGAACAAGCGGCTTGGCCGTAAGCACGGCGCTCAGGTATGATCCTGGGGTCTGCATTGTGCCTCCTTTTTCTTCGGAGGCACGAAAGACGTAAACCCTCAAGGGGTTCATCTCCGCAACTTCCTCCGCCGGCATGATCCGGGTCAGGTTCAAAGGGTGCTTCTCAGCCCGCGCATTGCGGACGCCCCTGTTGTCATGGCAAGGGTTGCACGATGATGAACGGAAAACAAGGCAGGCAGAAGTTCGCTGGCCTGACCAAGAGTGACCGCATTGGGCCGTGAGCAACGTGTGGTATGGCCAGTCACGTCCCACTCCCGCTGCACCGCCGCAGATCTGCTTCGAATCCTCAATGCTTGTTGCTGCGACGAGGACTTCGTCCGCTTTGCGCGGCGATGATCATCACGCCCCCTGACTTTGCCAGCCCGCCATCGACGCATGGGCAACCGCCAGCAGGGTTTCCCGATCGGCTCCGTCACGCGCGAGAACGGACATGCCCTGCGTCACTGCGAGAGCGAGGTCGGCGAGCACCTTTGATCGTGTGGATGGCGGCAGGATTCCCCGTTCGATGTCGCTCTCGATCCGTTTGACGATGATCGACCGGATGACGCACCGTTCCTGCGCCGCAGCTTCTCGAACATCGGATGCATTCTTCGAGCCGGTGGCCACGGCACTGGCGAGCAAGCATCCCCGCGGGGTCGCTTCGCCCGTGAAGAGCCGCGCCGCATTTTCGATCATGTCCGCCACGGCATGTCGCGCTGTCGGCGCGTCGGCGAACGCTTTCTCTAGGTCGTCGGGATCGCCCGCGTAGCGCTTCATGGCTTCGAGAAACAATCGCTTCTTGTCGCCGAAGGCTGCGTAAATGCTGGGCGCCGTCACCCCCATCGCTGCGGTCAGGTCACTGATCGAGGTGGTCTCGTAGCCGCTTTCCCAGAACGCGAGCATAGCCTTCTCGAGCGCAGCGTCGCGATCAAAGGACAGGGGACGGCCGGTCTTGCGGCGGGCTGTGACGGGATCTTTCATAATGGTCACTAATAAAGTCGTTGACGCAGGCGCTCAAGGTCTTCATGTGATTTCGTAACGATCAATATGTAACGCGGAGCTAACCCATGTCCCTCACCGATTACCGTGCCCTCGGGCGATCCGGCCTTGTCGTCAGCCCGCTATGCCTCGGCACGATGACCTTCGGCCCTGGCGAGTGGGGTGCGGACGAAGCGGCCTCGCGCGAGATCTTCAGCGCCTACCGAGACGCGGGCGGCAATTTCGTCGATACCGCCGACATCTGTTCCGGCGGCGCGAGCGAAGAGCTGGTCGGCAAGTTCATCCGCGAAACCGGGTCGCGCGACGATATCGTCCTGGCCACCAAGTTCGGCTTCAACGGATCGAGCAGCCCTTTGACGGCCACACGAGGCCGCGGGGGCAATCCCCATGCAGGCGGCGCAGGATCAAAGAACATTCACCGTGCGCTGGACGCATCTCTGAAACGGCTCAGCACCGACTATGTCGACCTCTACTGGATGCATATCTGGGATGGCGTCACACCGGTCGAAGAGGTTGTGCAGACGTTGGGCGACTTGGTGCGCGCCGGCAAGATCCGCCACTACGCGTTTTCCGACATGCCGGCATGGGTCGCGATGAAGGCCGCGACCATCGCGTCCGAGCGCCGAGTGCCCGGTCCGATCGCCATGCAGGTGGAATACTCGCTGGTCGCGCGGGACGTAGAGGCCGAGCACTTCCCCGCCGCTCGTGACGGCGGAATGGGCGTGATGCCCTGGAGTCCGCTGGCCGGCGACTTCCTGACAGGAAAATACAGCCGCGACGACACCGCCGATACCGGCCGGCTCAGCGGTGCCAATCCGTTTGGAGACAGCAAGTTCAAGGATCGCAACTGGGCCATCCTCGATACGCTCCGGGAAGTCGCGTCTGAGCTTGGCTGCGAGCCGGCACGGGCGGCACTCGCCTGGACCATGGCACGGCCGGGGGTTGCCTCGACGCTCGTCGGCGCGCGGACGGTCGCACAGCTGACCGGCAACATCGCGGCGGCCAGCATCAGCCTGAGCGACGAGCAGATGAGCCAGCTGAGCGACGCCAGCGCGCCGCCCCCCGGTTTCACTGCATCACTCGCGTCCCCCATGATCCGGAAGATGCTCTACGGCGGGCATGAGGTTACGGCTTGGGGTGAATAAGAAATACCGCGCATGCGGGACGAAACGCGAAGCGGACACCTCGCGTGTGACTGTCCCCCTCCATTAAAGAGGGACAGAGCACCGATCACGCGGGGAGGCTGACGACCATTTCGATTTCAAGCTGGAACTCTGGCGCTGCCAGCGCGGACACGCCGATGCCTGTCAGGCTCGGTTGCGCCCCGTTTAAAAACGCGGCGAGCCGGGTCATGACGACCTCCTGCGTCTCCGGGCGCAGGTCGGTCATGTAGATCCGCATCTGCGCGATCTGCCGCGGTCGCGCGTCCAACGCCACCAGTGCGTGAGAAAGGTTTTCTACCACGATGTCAGTCTGCTCTTCGAGGTCGGCTGGCACCGCTTCCCCGTTGTGCCGCCACGGGACCTGACCCGAGACGAAGGCGAGTGGGCTCGGCGGGATCACCGAGATCTGGGAATAGCCGACGCGCCCCGCGTCGGGCAGCGTCGTCGGGTTCATGCGGGTGAGTGAGATGGCCATTAAAGGTCCTTTTCCTGGCTTTGGCTGTCGGGATGACAAGCGTCTTGCAAGCCGGTACCTAAGACCGCGATCCGCGAATGGAGTTCGCCGCTGTGACGAAGATTGTGCGCCATTGACCCGTGCCGCGCTGAATGGTACGCGCGTGGACGAAATCCTGACCTTCCTCGCGATCGTCGAGACGGGGAGTTTCGTTTCGGGCAGTCGGAGCATGGGCCTGTCGCGATCCGCCGCCGGCAAGGCCCTTTCGCGGCTCGAGGAACATTGCGGGGTGAGGCTGTTGAACAGAACCTCGCGCGCTCTGAGCTTGACCGAAGAAGGCCGGCGGCTTTACGCTCAGGGGGTCGAGCTTCGCAGCACGCTCGATGCTGTCGGCGCCCGGTTCGTGGGCGACGGCGGCGATCCGCGCGGAGAGCTCCGCATCAGCGCACCGGACGCCCTCGGGCGTCGGCTCGTGCTGCCGGTGGTTAAACGGTTTCTTGAGAGATGGCCGGAGGTGCAGGTCGAGATGAGCCTGTCGGATACGGTGACGGACCTCGTCTCGGACGGGGCGGACCTTGCCGTGCGGATCGGTGTGCGGCTGCCGAACCCCGGTCTGATCTGCCGGACCCTTAGGCAGGAACCTTTGGTGCTCTGCGCCAGCCCCGCTTACCTCTCCCGCACTGACGTCCCGACGCGGGTAGAACATCTGAGTCGACATGATCTGCTGATCCATGCCAGCCAGAACATGCGGCAGACCTGGCAGCTGAAGGAAGCCGACGGCACATGGGTGCGGGCCAGCGGGCGCTCTCGCCTGCGGCTCGATTCCGGTGAAGCGCTGAGAGAGGCCGCGTTGGCGGATATGGGGGTCGCGTTGCTGCCTGAGAGCATCGTTCAAAGCAACTTGGCGGATGGGCGGCTGAAGAGGATCTTGCCTCAGCGCGACACGGGGACGGTCGAGATTCTGGCACTCTATCCGCACAAGCGCATGCTCGAGTCGAAGGTGCGTCACTTCGTGGATATGATCGCTGCGGATCTCGCAATATGAACCGTGCTTCGACCGGATCTGGAGCGACGCGAGACGGACGATCCTGCGGTATGGCAAGCAAGGATTGGCTTTTTCCGGTCTACCGATAGCCCGTTTCGCGAATGTCAGAAATCTCCTGCTTTGCTGAACCCCGCGAGCACAACGATGCTGTTTGAAGGCTCCGACGACCGCATTCGGCACGCCGCACCGCGGCATCGGCCGATCAATTGAAGGTCCGCAAAGTGCCGAGTGACGCGTTTATTTGGATGGTTCTGGTAGACCTCTGTGGCCGATCCCAAACACCTAGATCGGCGGAGAGTAGAAGAAACGGGTGCCTCCTGTTTGAATGGGCTACGTCGGGTGCAGCAAGTTTATCAATTCACGGGTGTAGGTCTCGGCTGCCTTATCTTGATCTTGAAATGTTTCATTCTGAAGCTCCCCTACACCCGCCTTTCCAACTTGTCGCAAGAGCAGGTGAAGGTAAGGCTTGCCCCCACGTCATCTTGGAGCCACGCTAGGGTCAGGACCCATTGATTTCAGATGCGCCGGATGATTCACGGCTCCGAAAACGGAGCGATGACATGTCTGATCTTTTTTGATTGTCCGACGCACAGATGGCGCGTCTTGAGCCCTATTTCCCGAAGCCCCATGGCAAGCCACGGGTCGATGACCACAGAGTGTTGAGTGGAATTATTTTCATCAACCGGAATGGGTTGCGCTGGCGGGATGCCCCCAAGGATTATGGCCCTCACAAGACGCTTTACAACCGTTGGAAGCGGTGGAGTGACAAGGGCATCTTCGCGCAGATGATGGTCGGACTGGCTGCAGAGCACGGCGAAAAGAAGACCGTGATGATCGACGCGACTTACCTCAAAGCACACCGAACAGCGACCAGCCTAGGCGTTAAAAAAGGGGGCGTGGACGCCTGATCGGTCGCACCAAGGGCGGCATGAACACCAAGCTGCACGCCGTCTGCGATAGCCAAGGCCGACCGCTCAATCTGTTCGTCACCGCCGGTCAGGTCAGCGATTACATCGGAGCGCGGGCGCTGTTCAGCAGCTTGCCCAAGGTCGAATGGCTTCTTGGCGACCGAGGCTACGACGCCGACTGGTTCAGAGAAGGGTTGAAAGACAAGGGGATACGCGCCTGCATCCCAGGCCGCAAGCAGCGTAAAACGCCCGTGAAATATGACAAGCGTCGCTACAAACGCCGCAACCGCATCGAGATCATGTTCGGAAGGCTCAAGGACTGGCGGCGTGTCGCAACCCGATACGACAGATGTCCAAAGGTGTTCTTGTCTGCCATCGCTCTGGCCGCAACTGTCATGTTCTGGCTATGAAACGAGAACGAGTCCTGACCCTAGAGGCGAAGCAGAGCTTTTGCCTCATCGAAAAGCGCTTTCAGTCTTATCTCCACTTCATCAGTCTAGGGCGGGATCGCTAGCATTGTGTTGCGTGACCCTCCTCAGCATTGTTGGAACGATATCGGCAAAAAAGATAGCGTTTGGGTCCGGTCAAATTGTCAGGCTCGGTTCAAAGCGCCAAGCATTGTGGTGCGAAGGGCGCAAAGCAGTCCATCAACACCGCGGGGAGCCCAGCCTAGATTTCGTAGCCTATCGGTCTCCATTTCGCACACTTCACCGGCTTCGGCGCGTGGCGGAAGATCACCACGGTGTCCCGTGACGTCCATGTAGGCTGACAGAAGATCGCGACGGTCTATCACGATATCAGACACATTTAAGATATCAGCTTCGCGACGAAGAATGGCGATGCCGACGGCGGCGGCGACGTCATCGGCATGCACTTCGGTCCCGACGCGTGGGACTATGGGACGGCCTGCGCGAAAGGCGGAGAACAAGGTGCTCCACTTGTGCTCTCGACCGGGCGGTGCCGGTCCGTAGACACCGGTTGTCCGTAGCGAAACGCCGCTGCGCGCGGTGACCTCTACTTCTATATCGCGCTTCAGGATCCCGTAGAGCGTGTCGGGCTGCGGGGTCATGTCTTCCGACAGGCGCGTTCCGGGCGGTGGGCGTCCGTACACGGCGCGGGAGGACAGGAATACGATCTTGCTGTCCCGAGCAGCATCGAACAGGTCCCGCGTGCCGTCTAGATTGCGCTGGATGAAGCCGTCGGGGTCGGCGCCCTCTCCGCCGCGATAGCGACCGGGCACATGATCGAAGGCCGCGTGAACCAGCGCATCGGCGAAACAGAGGTCGGGGCAGTCCGCACCAAGCGACCATTCGATATGCGCGAGCCCTAGCGGTGAAGGACGACGCCCCAACGTCGTAACCTTATGCCCTGCGTTGGCTAGGTACGCAGCGATCGGGTGACCGACGAGCCCGGTGGCCCCGCTTACGACGACGTGCATGGGTCAGGCAGCGCTGAGAGATCGGGAACCCGGCCCGACGCGAAATCGTGCCACATATCGATCAAGGGACGCAGGCGATCCGCCTTCGCGTGATCCTCCCACGGTTTTTCGTATTGGTAATGCAGCACACAGATGTCCTGCCACGACCAAAGCTCGGGCAGGTTGATCCAGACGTATTGCAGCATGTTCATCGTGACCGGCAGACCGTGCCAATCGGGGAAAAAGTCTTGCAGGAACGTCTGGTCCGTTCTGCGCCAGAACTTGTCTGGCTGGTCCAGATGAGCGAGCATCCGATTAAAGGTGTCGCCATTGGGGCGGGCCGTGAAGACCCCGGAGTTCAGCCGGTGAAAATCCCCGAGGCCTTCATAGACATTGGGCGCGGCGCTGAATTCAGGATAGTCGAACAGGCGGTCGATGTTGCGCAGCACCAGGGTGTCGGCATCGAGGAACACGACCCGGTCATAGTCCAACTGCCACAGCCGCAGCTTGGCGAAATTGTCGAGCGGCGTGTGAAACGCGGGTTTCTTCCCCTTGCTGAAAGGCGCGACGCCGTGGATGCGGTCGCGCCCATGGGCAGCGTTGAAGGCGTCTGACGTTGGCAACAGATCGACCCGCACCAGCCGCGCCCCCACAAGGGTCGCCAGAGCGCTATCCGACACACCGTCGGTGTGCATCACGATCCGGTGCGCCTCGGTGCCCGTGGCCGCGATCGAGTTTAAAAGGGCGCTGGCCCCAAGCGCGAAATCGTCGTTGGTGACCAGCGTGACGTACGCGGTGCGCATCCGGTCACGACACCGACTTCAGCGCTTTTCCTTCGGGGTCGCGTTCGACCTTCGATCCTAGCTCGCGCGTCCAGCTGGACACCGCGGGCACGCGGCTTCGGTCAATGCGGTGGGCGAACTTGCGGGCCACGTCCACGACTTCTGACATCAGGCCTTCCGCCAGTGTCGTTGGCTCCAGGCCCAACGCGAGGAATTGGTCGTTCTTCACGATCAGGTCGTTCTCGGCGGCTTCCTTACGCGGATTCGGAAGGTAGGCCACGCGGGCGCCGGTTTGCGTGGCAATCATCTCGGCCAGATCGCGCACGCGGTGGGTTTCGGTCATCTGGTTGAAGATCCGCACGCGATCCCCTGATTTGGGCGCGTCGCCCAAGGCCAGTTCGATGCAGCGCACGCTGTCGCGGATGTGGATGAAGGCGCGGGTCTGCCCGCCCGACCCATGGACGGTCAGCGGATAATCGATGGCCGCTTGGATCAGGAAGCGGTTGAGCACGGTGCCGTAGTCGCCGTCATAGTCGAACCGGTTCACAAGCTGCGGATCGCGTAGGGTCTGTTCGGTATTTGTGCCCCAGACGATCCCTTGGTGCAGATCGGTGATCCGAAGCCCGTCGTTCTGGGCGTAGAACTGGAAAAGGATCTGATCCATCGACTTGGTCATGTGATAGACCGAGCCGGGCCGCGTGGGGTACAGGATTTCCTGTCCGCGCTTGCCGTCCGGCGTGTCGATCTCGACGTCCAGATAGCCTTCGGGGATCGGCGCACCGACAGAGGAATAACCGTAGACGCCCATCGTGCCCAGATGGACGAGATGCGCGTCGATCCCGGTTTCCGCCAGCGCGGCCAGCAGGTTATGGGTCGCGTTGGTGTTGTTGCGGACAGTGTAGACCTTGTGCCGGTCGGTCTTCATCGAATAGGGCGCGGCGCGCTGTTCGGCGAGGTGGACGATGGCATCGGGGCGATGGTCGGCCAGCCAGGCCTTCACGCGCTCATATTCCTCGGCCAGGTCGAGCAAGTGGAAGTGGATCGTCTTGCCAGTCGTTTCGCGCCAAATGCGGCAGCGTTCCTGGATGGAGTCCATCGGAGTCAGGGACTGGACGCCAAGCTCGGTATCAATCCAACGCCGCGACAGGTTGTCGACGATGTGAATCTCATGGCCCGCATCGCTTAGATGCAGCGCGGTGGGCCATCCGCAAAATCCGTCTCCGCCCAGGATCGCGATCTTCACGATATCACCTCTTAGTAGTTGTCCTTACCGTCACCCGACAAGCGTTCCGGTCCCTGATCAGTAGTCAGCCGGCAAGGAACGCTTCCACGAGACGCCGGTTGGCAGAATAAGATCTACCTTTAGAAGAATGACTGTGCGATCAATTAGACCCACACTCTATCGAGTAAAGTACAACCGCTGTGCGTAGAGCAGACAGCACCGCCCCGGGTTCTAAAGAACCCTCCTGGGTGCGGTCGGCTCCGGATTCTTCCATCCGCCTAAGTTCGGAGATATGGCGTGAGCCGAGCAAGTGCGGCTAACGGCAGCGTCGTCCACTCTGCGGACCTTGCCCTGCCAGACCATGCTGCACGATGTCATGAAGGTCCGCTTCGGGGAAGCTGCGCCGCAACGAGGCCGAACCTCTCGAAGGTCCGGAGTGGGCCGTGAGCGACGGATTAGACCACGCCGTGAACCGTCAGTCCTGCTTTGTCTTTGCGGGTTCGCTTCAGGCATGTGCTACCCGTCGACGAACTGACTCCCGTCCGCCAAGTCGGCACGGCACTTGTTTTCGGTGGTTCGAGGAACGGCTACTGTCTCAGGAAGTTGTCCCTGCGAGGGTCAGGCTCCGCGCCGTGCGGAGCGGTCCTGGTTTCGCCCACTTGCCACGTTTGGAAATAAGATGTGCCGCATCCTTGCCTATATCGGTCCGGAACTGCCCCTCGAAAGCCTGCTACTGACCCCGGAGAACAGCCTCATCAACCAGAGCCTGGATCCGGAACTGCACCCGCACCTCCAGTTGGCAGGGTGGGGCTTCGGCGCTTGGAGCGAACATCTCCTGAAGCCGGAAGAACCGTTCCTGTACCGGCGGCCAAAAGCCGCGTTCTATGACGACAATGCCGAGAGGATCATTCCAAGCCTTCAGGGCAGCACTCTGCTCGCGCATGTCAGAGCTTCGTCCTACAATGCCAGGGTCGTCCAGGCGGACGAAAACTGTCACCCGTTCGCTTTCACCGAAACGCGATGGATCATCGCGCAAAACGGCGGACTGCCGAATTGGCAGCTGCTGCAGCGCGAGTTATTGCAGCACTGCCAGGACCGATACCTCAAGCAGATGCGCGGCACGACGGATACGGAGTTTCTCTATGTCCTGCTTCTGTCGCTGCTCGAAGGCAACAGCGACGACGAGATCAAGGAGGCATTCGAAAAGCTGCTGAAGCTGATTTGTGCGGCAATGAAGACGCTCGATCTGGCCGACCTGACCAAGCTGAAGATCGCCCTTGTCGCACCGAACCGGATCATCGGCGTCAACTACGGCTGCGGCTATGAGGGAGAGACGGACGTTGCGGGCGACTGGAGGGAACTGCGGGACCCGAACTCGGAAAACTACGACTCTTCACTGTCGATGCTTCTGGAACCTTTGTATCTCTTAATGGGCGAGAACTTTCAAGATTATGCCGGTTCATACAAGGTCGACGCAACTGCCGAAGGCGAGGCAGAATCGGCGATCCTTGCGTCAGAGCCCCTGACCGAAAACGGCGAAGAATGGCTGCACATCGAATTCGGCGAGATCGTGATGCTTGAAAGATCGGATGGAAAGATCTCAAAAACAGTGAAGACGTTGAACCTGTGAATTTGCATTCGTCCAAGCCTGCTTCCGCACTGACAAACAAGTTGGCGATCCGTGGCTGACCGATATGCCAACTTCGCAGAGCTTGCGGCCGAGCTTGAACGAGACGTCGATTATCGTATCCGCAGCGCGGATCGTGGCTCGCCCGTTGTCATCATCGCACCGCACGGAGGCACGATAGAACCCGAGACATCCATGATTGCAAAAGAGATCGCGGACGACGTTTTTTCCTTCTACACCTTCGAGGCATTGCAAGCTGGTGCCCATGGCGACTTACACATTACCTCGCACCGTTTCGATGAACCCATGGCGCTCGACCTTGTCGGTAGGGCTGAGACCGCGGTGGCGATCCACGGGCGGAAAGACGATGGAACCGACACGGTCTGGCTTGGCGGCCGCGCGATTCTGCTGCGCGATGCAATCGGCGCATCGCTGCGCACCTCCGGCTTCGAAGCCGAGTTGAACACGACGCTGCCCGGTGTCGATGAAAGCAACATTTGCAACCGGACGCGATCCGGGAAAGGGGCGCAACTCGAACTCCCGAGATCGCTTCGCAGAGGGTTGGCGGAGTCAAGGAAGGGTTTGAAGGATTTCTGTTCGGCTATCCAAAATGGGATCGGCACGACGATCTGAACGTTTAATGGCAGGTACACATGCGGCAAGCTCGATAAGCGAAGAGCTGCCCGAGGCACTTTTGGGCCTCTGCGGACGAGAAGCATCACCAGCGGCGGGCTCGTACCGAACAGCGGACAGTAAACCCGTTCACATACTGCGCAACGCACGAACGGCCGCCTATTGAGAAAGCTGCAGTGCAGCACAAGAATTCAGCACGAACGTCGGCTGTGGGCCGTCTGCAACGTGAGAATTCTCGCCGCACGTGCAAGCTCGAGGTGGAGGGCCGTGGGTTGTTAGGGCTCAGAGCCGACCTCCGATGCATCGCAGCATCATGTGATATGGTGCCGTGTCAACGTCGGGTTGTCGATGTGGGAGGGCGTGGTGGATCGGAGGATTCATCAAGGAAACACCAAACCTACCCGCCATCCGCGCACTGCGCCCAGCCTGGAACAAAGGTCGAATTGTCGGTCAGAAGAGGCCACTCAAGCCCAAACACGTTTGGGCGATCAGGGTGCGGCTGGAGCTAGCCGAGAACCATCGTGATCTGGCCCTTTTCGATCTTGCCATCGACAGCAAGCTGCGCGGCTGCGATCTTGTGAAAATCAAGGTGGTCGATGTCATGGCGTCAGGCCAAATCAAGGAACGCGCGTCGGTTCTGCAGAGCAAGACCCAGAAACCTGTGCGTTTCGAAATCTCTGAATGCACGCGAGCGTCGCTGGCAAGGTGGATGCGGGAGCCGCTCATGGTCGGATCCGAACACCTCTGGCCTGGGCGATTTCACGAACGGCTTCACATCTCGACCCGTCAGTACGCGCGTATTGTCCGAGAATGGGTGACGTCCATTGGTCTGGAGGCCAGCGCCTATGGCACGCACTCAATGCGACGCACGAAAGTCACGCAGATCTATAAGAAGACCGGCAACCTGCGGGCGGTGCAACTCCTCCTTGGCCACACGAAGATGGACAGTACGGTGCGTTACCTCGGCGTGGAGCTCGAAGATGCGCTGTCTATCGCCGAAGCTATCGAAATCTAAATACCAAGGCCGTCTTCACGGACGGCCCATAGCGGACCTTGGCGGGAATTTTGGTCGCTGCAGTGCAGCTTCCCGGAAGCGGACGGTCGCGACGGCAGTCAGCGTTGTACTCTATACCAATGTCCTACATTTGGAACTATCTGCGCTTATTCACGACCGCCGGACGGCGGTTTTCGCCATTTTTCATCTCTGCCGCACCTGACCATAGTTAGCGACGAACCAAGAGGGCCATCCGCGGCGCTCATACTCTTTCTTGGTGGAAATATTCGCCAGGATGCGGGGCAGAGCCGCAAGGGCAAGCTACGTTGCGAATGCGGACCGCGATGTCAGGTGGCGTGCCCCCATCGGGTGGTCCAGTTCGAATGTTAATGCATCGTCGGTCTCTGATCTACCGGGACGATGCTCTTGGGCGCTGGGGGCCGGTAGCCCAAAGAGCTGTGCGGTCGGACCGTGTTGTAGTGGCGACGCCAGCGTTCGATCAGGATCTGGGCTTCGCGCAGCGTGGTGAAGACCTCGCCATTGAGCAGCTCATCCCGAAAGCGGGCGTTGAAGCTCTCGCAGTAGCCGTTCTCCCAGGGTGACCCCGGCGCGATGAACGCCGTCTTTGCGCCCGCGGCGCCGATCCAGGCCCGCACCTTCTTGGCAATGAACTCTGCGCCATTGTCCGATCTGATGTATTCCGGCGGACCGCGCAGGATGAATAGGTCAATCAGAGCGTCTACAACGTCGACAGAGTTGAGCTTGCGTTTTACGCGGATCACCAGAGCCTCCTTCGTGAACTCGTCTATGATGTTGAGCGTGCGGAAGACCCGGCCATCATGCGTGCGATCCTGAACGAAGTCATAGGACCACACGTGGTTCGGGCGCTCCGGCCGTAGCCCGACACACGACCCGTCATTCAGCCATAGACGACCCTTCTTGGGCTGTTTCTGCGGGACTTTCAGCCCTTCCTGCCGCCAAATCCGCTCCACGCGCTTGTGGTTCACATGCCAGCCGCTGTTGTTCAGCATCCCGGTGATCATGCGATATCCATATCGCCCAAACTCTTCGGCCAGCGCGATGATATCCTCGGTCAACCGGGCTTCGTCTGGCTGACCACAGGGCACTTTGCGCTGCGTAAAGCGATGCTGACCCAAGGTGCGGCACACCCGGCGCTCCGATACGCTGAGGGTCTGCCGCACATGGTCGATGCATTGCCTGCGGCGGGAAGGGCTTAGAAGTTTCCCCGTGCGGCCTCGGCCAAGATCATCTTGTCCAAGGTCAGATCAGATACCGCGCGACGAAGCCGGATATTCTCGGCCTCAAGCTCTTTCAGCCGTTTGAGCTGATCGCGGCTCATCCCACCATATTGCTTGCGCCATCGATAGTAGGTTTGGATCGTCACACCGATCTGTCGAACGGCTTCCTGAACCGAACTCCCTTGCCCCTGCAACACTTCAACCTGCCGCAGCTTCAGCACGATATTTTCGGGCTTCTCGCGTTTGCCAGCCATCTCGTCGTCCTCCTGAAAACGGGATATTCCTATCCCAAAAGGTGGACCACTTCAGTGGGGGCACTCCAAGCGCACCATAGTTCACCGTCGAGACTAATCGTTTCCGAATGGATGGTACCGCGACATCCAGAGCGGGATCTAAAGAGAAAGATATCTATCTTAGGGGCGTTTAGAAGCGATACTGAGCTCTGAGCGAGTGCTTGCCCAGATCGGAACATAAAGAGCCGGACGCTGTACGGGGTCGATCTTGGCAACTCCCGACACGGAGCCAATTCTGGCCGTGAGAAAGCGAACACCAGAGGAAGGCCCCATTAGACTTTTATGCTCGGCTCGCCGAAGCGCATATCAACGTTCGAGCAGATGCTGCTCGGTTAACAGTTATGGTGTCTTGCAGTTCTCGTGCGAAACTCGGTGCAGAAGACAGTTGCCGCGATGACAATGTCGCGTCAGGTTTCAGGACCAGTGCTGCCATCTACTTCTCATTCCAAACGATCAGGCGGTGTCGGGTGGGGGGAACCAGTCGGTATCCATCTCTGTGCTCATCGGCGTGAACGAAAGCTGCGACCTTAGCTGCTCAACGTCGGGAATGCTGACGTGATGGTCCGCGTAGTCGATCAGATGACCTTCGCGAAGGTCTTGCAGGATGCGGTTGATGTAAACTGGGGTAAGCCCCACCACATCCCCCAGTTCGGCCTGCGAGAACGGAAGTCGGAACCGCTTGCTCTCGACGCCACCCGCCAACGATAGACGGTTATGAAGACTGAGCAACAAGTAGGCGATCTTCTCTGCCGCCGTGGCGCGGGTGGCGACCTGAAGCTGCTCGCGCGTCCTCAAATGATCGCTGCTTTCAAGCGCCGTGAGAAGAGCCGCAAGGCGCGGCACTGTTCGATAGAGTTCGGGAACCATATTGCGCGGAAATGGACATATGGCGCCGTCCGTTTGCATGTAGATCGAGTGCAGAACCTCTTTGCGACTGATTTCGGCCAAGCCTATGATCTCTCCGGCAAGATAGATGCGCAGTATGGGGCGTCGATTTCTCAAAGATGCACCCCGGACAACCGCCCAGCCGTACTTCAAGAGCATAAGATCCCCCGACGCTTGGCCCGCCGTGCAGATCGGCGTGCGGCGGGTCAGCGACCTTTCGTCTTTTTCCATCTGCGCGATGAACTCGGCTTCGCGGTCCGTTAGGACCACGTAGTGCTGCAGTCGGTTTGTCAGGCAGCTTGTCGCCATCAGGTCTTTCCGATCGTCTGTGAGAAAGAGACTTAGGGGCGTACGACCACTAGACAATCGGCGTGCCCGGCAAGGACAGATCAGCCCACGTGCTGCAGAACACCCCTGATCCGGGATCGAAGGTGGTGGCGACACCGAAGATCACCCAACGGATGCACTGCACCACCTCGACCGTAGCCCAACGTCAGCGCAATGTCCGGTAGACGGCTCTTCCTCCCGTTCAGATAATCCGCATTGCGGTTCTGTATGTCGATATCCGGTTGCGGGATCGGTGTCAGATCAAGGAAAGCGCTAAGGGCGGACAGGCTGGCTGCCGGATCGGCAGTCAGATCTTCATAGCGCAAAACCAGTGCTGCGTGCAGGTATGGCAGATCGTCGAGCATTAGTTGATGTGCGTGCCGCCAATGATCGACCAACTGGTCTTCGGATGCCGTTGTCCACTTCGCCGTGGCCCGAGCCGTGGCTACGGGATGACGGGTGATGAACACGAAATGGGCGAGCGGGAAGAGCTGCTGGTACAACCGCGTGCGCAGAAGGTTCACAGGCGATTTCTCAACCCGCCATGGGCTGTGGCCGGGAAACACGCGATCCCAATCACGCTTCAACCGCAAAGCCGTTTCCAGAGAGTTGTAGCGCGACGCTTCGGTCAGGTGTTGCTCCGGGTCCCACGCGAAAGCCCCGGGCACGCCATGGCGCGCCGTATGGGGGATTGCGCCTTGAAGATAGACGCCTTCCTGCTCCGGTGCGTCGGTATTTTCGATGGCGGCTATATCGGGGTGGCTGGCCAGCAAACCGGCCAACAGACTTGTGCCGGATCGGTGTAGCCCGCAAACGAAGACATAGCGCGGCACGGGTCGATCGGACGGCCGGACAGATCGCGACATGGGGTGGCGCTCGAACATCTTACTCTCCCGCCAGCGCCACCGGACTGCGCAATGGCAACTCATGCGGCGCGAATGTCGCTTGCGGGAACGGCGCGTCCCGCCCTTTGATCGCGGCGTGATACAGCGCCTCGTAGCGTGCGATCATCCTGTCGGTCGTGAACTGCGCTTCCACCCGCGCACGCACGGTCTGCCGGGGAATGCTCAGCGCGAGGTCCATCGCCTTGGCCAACGCCTCTGCCTCGGGGGCCGTCGCGAACGCCCCTGCCGGGCCAATCACTTCGCGCACTGCGCCGCTGTCCAGCGCGGCGACCGGAACGCCACAGCTCATGGCTTCGATCGCGACAAGACCGAACGGCTCATCCCACATCGGGGTGAACAGCAGAACCGATGCGCGCCCCATCTGCGCTGCAAGATCCGCCCCGGTCAGGTGGCCGCCGTAGCGGATGCCGTCCCCCAAGTATGGTCGGACGTGATCGTTGAAGTAGTCGCGATGCTCGATGGCACCGAACAGGGTCAGGTCCACCCCCCGCGATCGTGCCGCCTGTACGGCAAGGTGCGCGCCCTTGGTCGGCGTCATGCGCCCTGCCCAGACGGCAGTTCCATCGCCCTGCTCGACGTATGGCCAGTCGGCAAGATCGATCCCATTGGGAACCACTTGGGATTGAGATGGTGCGCCCTCCGGCCACCAGCGGGTCTGCTGCTGCGCAGAGCATGTGGTGAAATGCGACCACGGCGCCGCACTGTCAGCCACGGAGCGGCGCAGGACATCGAAGGGCGGAACGTGCAGAGACGTTACCATCGGAGCCCTGTCGCGCCGCGCAAGGCGCGGTGGGTAGCGGTGCAATCCGTTGTTGTGAATGACGTCGAACCGCCCGTCCGACAACGCCGGAATGATCGCATCATGCGCGTGATCAAGATGCCCGGTCAGGACCGGAGTCCCATGGAAGCGATGCCACGGCAGCTCCCGGTCGTAGTGTTCTTCCACCATGGGAAGCAGCGCGCACCCCGCATCGCTGTCACCCGAGGCGATTAGCGTAACCTCATGCCCGCGGACCTGAAGACCTTTGACCAGATGATAGGAATGCGCCTCCATCCCGCCCATGAAAGGCGGTGCGATGGGGTGGCGTATGTGGGCAAGAACACCGATCCGCATGCTGCTACTCTGCCGCGTGGGCAGGCGCGGCCAGCTTGGCCATCTCGCACCGTGCTTCGCGCCCGCGCAGATAATCCAGCACGCGGCGGGTGCTGGCGTAGGGCATGTTGTCTTGCTGACGACACAGGGCCAGATCGTCGTCGGTCAACGCGTGTAAGACGCGCATGCCCTGCGGCGTCTCTTCGATTAGGCCCATCATGCGGAAGGCGGCCAGCCAGTGCTCCATCGTCCGGTAGCCCCATTTCTGGCCAAACAGCTCGGCGTTGCGGATGACCGACGCCGCATGGTGGATCGGTGGCATGAAGTGGGGGTGGAATTGATGATAGACCTTCGCGCCCTTCAGCCACCAGATCCGGACATCGACCTCGTCCAGTGTTCTGCCGAAGTCCGTATCCTCTCCGCCGTAGCCGACGAACCGTTCGTCGAACCCGCCCGAGGCGATCCAGTCCGCGCGGTGCATGGCGAAGTTCAATGACCAGAAACAACGATAGTCGTTGCACAAACGCGCGCCCTGCGGCGGAGGCCCCTGCCGGTCACCGTGGCGGATCGCGAGGGCTTCGAACCGGGCGTCATTCCGGTCGCCATCCGTCGCACCCTTGGGCAGATAACCGACCTCTCCCATGAAGACGCCCGCGCCCGGCGTCAGAACGGCGGCGTAGTCGGCGACAAGGGTCTCGGCGGGGATGCAGTCGACGTCCAGGAAGATCAGGCGATCACCGACCGCACCGTTTGCGACCGCGTTACGCGCCGCGGCCAAGGGAAGTTTCGGCCCGGTAACGTGGATCTGGCGAACCGGGAACGGCGTTTCGGGCAGGTCATAAGGGGCGTCCTGCATGACGCCGATTACGAGCTCACGGGGTTGCAGCGTTTGACGGCACAGACCCTCGATCACATTCGCAAGGTGGTCGGCGCGCCCGGAAGCGATGGTCAGAACGGATACGGTCATGCCGGGATTCCTTCGGGGTGGGATGTGATTGCTTGATTGGGATTTGCGAGCAGCCCCTCGATCCACGCCGCGACCTTTGCGGCGGGCGCGACATCGAGCAGCGCGGTCTGGCCCGTCGAATCGTGAAGGGTCTGCGCCTGCGCGACCGCCTCTTTCCAACGATGCGCGGATGACGGCAGGTGTGGCAGATGCAAGGCGGCACAGGCGCGGGCCAATGCCTCTGCCTTTCGGACCTGCTCGTCGAAGTAGCGCCATTCGGGCACGACGATCCATGGTTTGCCTGCGCGCAAGACCTGCCCGCAGGTCGTGTTCCCAGTGGAAGAGATGACCAGATCGGCGGCCGCAATGTAGCGTGCCGGATCGTCGACCCACCCCGCATGCCGCAGGTTCGCGGGTTCGGTCGCATGCCAGTCGGTCTGCACCGCTCCGATGGTCAGCCAAGTAACGTCGGGCATGGCGCGGGCCGCCACACCAAGTGGCGCAGAGGTCACCCCGCTGCCGCCGCCACCAGAGACGACAAGGTGGACCGTTTCCGCGTCCGACAGGCCAAGGCTACGCCGCGCCGTATGCCTATCGGGGAGATCGACCGTATCCCCCAGTCCGCCAGCAAAACAGGTCTTCGCGACTTGGTTCTGCGGCCATTCGGGCTGCGCAAGGTCAGCATGGAACGGCGCGATGAGCCCCACTGCCCCGTCATAGGCAGCCCGATGGCCCGGATCGCCGCGGTCGCCATGCTGAACGACGGCCACGTGCGGGACCGAGCAGATGCGGGCAAGCTGCGCGACTTCTGCCGACACATCGGTGATCACAAGCGCGGGGTCCGCCGTGTCGAACCACTGCGCCATACGCGCCATCGCGGTTCGTATGCCCGGCCAACCGACCGGCGCGCAATGCAGCGTGTCGGGCGTTCGCAGCGACGCGAACCGATCATCCTCTTGACCTGATGGTTCGAATAGCGACGGGATGGGCTCGATGGTGACCCCGGCTCTTAGCGGGGGAAAGATGTCCGTACGGGCGCAGAAAATCGTTACCGGCTGCGACGGGCCAAGCGCGTTGACGATAGCCGCGGCACGGACTGCGTGCCCCCTGCCCTGATGGTGACAGAAATATCCGATGGGGCGAGGGCTTTGATTGGCGGCGAAATCCTTCATCGCCCTACTCCGCGGCCATCGGAAGCTGTTCGAAGGTTCGATGCGCCTCGACCCCCTCGATCACACCGAACGCGTGGGACCGGGACGCCCGATACAGGCCTGGCTGCTCGATATGCGCGATCTCTGATCGGCCATTCGCAGGCACGACGGCTTTGGGCATCTGGGACAGCATGTCCGCATCGTTGCCGCTGTCGCCTGCAACGATGCACTGGTGTTGCGGCAACCCCATGCGTTCTAGTTCGAAGCGAACCGCGTTGGCCTTGCCGGCCCGCACCGGGATCACATCGATGAACCGCCCGTGGGACGGAATAACCCGTGCGGCGATCCCAGCCTGCGCGAGTAGAAGTTCTGCCCGCTGCGCCTGCCTTTCCGTCCCGAAGTAAGAGCGCTTCCAAGGGCGCTGCTCGTAGCCATCCTGCGGCGTCAAACGCAGATCGGCCAAGATATCTTCGATGCGCCCGGCATCCCAACCATTCGAAATCACAGAGGCATATTCGTTGCACAAAGCCAAACCGCCCTGCGCATCAGGCCGCCAGATCTCGGTCCCGACAGAGGTGATCCAAACCTGCGGAACCGGCAGGTCCCAATCGGCGATGACGCGTCTCGCCTCTGACAGGCACCGCCCAGTCACAGCCGCGAAGCCGAATTTGTGCTTTGCCTTCAGCCATTTACCGAACGCCCGCGCACCGGCCCGATCGCCAGTCAGTGTATCGTCGATGTCGCTGGCCAACAGCATACCCACCGACGCCTGCACTTTACGCGGGCGAAGAAGATCGCGGTAGATCGTATCGACGCGCGCAGCCCATCTCGGCCAGGAATAGACGGCTCTCGCCTTCACCTTGGCCTGATCGATCTCGTGTCGCGGCGCATCGAGCATAGACCCTATTGCGCGGCCGATACAGGCATCGTCCTTCGGGTCGACCAGAATACCCGCACTAATCTCTGCGACGATGCTCGATGGCCCACCACGGCACGTCGCCACGATCGGAACACCCGCCTGCGCTGCCTCTACGATCGTCAGTCCGAACGGCTCGTGGAACGAAGGGGCCACGAAAACGCCGCCTTGTGCCGCCCAGGCATACATGGACTGGACCTCGGCGGCAGAGTGTTGCCGGGGCATAGCGATGCTACCCCAAAGATCGTGCCGGTCCACCAAGTCGAACAGATCGGCCATCACCCGTCGCTGCTCAGGACAACCGTCCGACAAACCATCGCGCAGACCCGGCAGAATCACGAGGTTCGCACGTTTGCGCAGGGTCGGGTCAGAGACGAAGCCCCTGATCACACCCGCCAAGTTCTTCTTTTCGACAGGACGGGCAATCGCCAGTACAATTGGCTTTCCAAGGTCACGCAAGAACGGCGCAACCAGACGCCGTGCAGCATTGGTATCGGCTGAGCGCGACACATCCACTCCGGGGTCGACACGGTGAACGCGCCCATGCGAGGCGAAGCCGTAAGCCGCAACCTGCCGTTCGGCCTCGTCCCGCGACGAAGTCACAATAACACCGGCACCGAGGATTGCATCGCGCTCCTGCTCGATACGCGATTGCAGGGCCGCGCCACTTGCCCCGTCGGCCAGTTTGTCGATCCCCAGCGAGTGGGGCGTGTAGACCCAAGGGATACCGAACCGCTCTTGCGCCGCCTGTGCAAGCTGCGCGGCATCCGCGAAATGGGCATGTATCACATCAGGGCGCGGATGTTCCTCCAGCATCTTCAGAAACGCATCTGTCAGAGACGGCAATTCATCATTCAGCCGTCCCTTTTCAAGATACCCGACACAGTCCGTGAACAGTCGGCGGATGGTGCAATCGGGTCCGACGGGCTCAGTCGGATACCCGTAGCGTGTTCCCAACCGCTTATCGTGGAAGCCGCGGGTGACGATGGTGACATGCCCGACGCTGGAAAGATTGGCCTGCGCTGTGGCGGCACCAAGAACAAACGCAATGTGCCCACCAGTATCTTCGGTCAGACCGTAGGGCACGGGCGGTGCGGACAGGCATCCCCCAAGAGCAAGATGCCAGATGTTCAAAGGTTTTACACTCGCACTCATACAGGCCCCTCACGAGGTCACCTCGAACAGCCGTAGGGCGCAACGCCGCGCCGACGGATATCCGAAGAAACACTTACACAAATGACGGTCTTTGATGTCGACCATTGGACCGCTAACGCACGATCTCGCGGCGTCGGTTCCGGCACCATTTATTGGGGTTCGCAAAACGCTAAACCATTTTAACGTCAAAAGACGTCGCGCTAGCCGAAGCGGGCTAACGGGGCTTTGAAACGGCTCTGTTACTCAAATCCTGAGAGGGATTCAGCTCGTGAACCTGGGGAGGTAGCTGGGCTGCATGAGCAGACCGACACGGCCTTGTTGCACAAAGCAGCTGCTAATCGGACTTCCCCTTTCCCCAGCCACACTTAGCCCACGGCCTTTGTGACGGGTATGCCGAGTGCGGTATATCCGTTCATGATGGCAATGCGGACTTGGACCTCGGCGACCTGACGGTCGAAGTCCCGCGCCATGAGGCGCTGCCCCAGTAGCTTCATGCAGTTCATCTTCGTCTCGGCGCGGCTTCGGCGATGGTATCCACTCCAGTTTCGCCAGATCGCCCGTCCCAGGTATTTCGACGCTCGGAGGGCCTCGTTACGTGCTACCGCACCAGCCGTGGTCGGCTTCCAGGGTTTGGCATTTTTGCGGGGCGGAATGACGGCGTGGGCGCCTCTATCCGCGATGGCATCGTGGCAATTGCGCGTGTCGTAGGCGCCGTCTGCGGTCACGCTGCCGATCTCCTGCTCAGGTGAGATCTGACTGAGCAAATCGGGCAGCACTGGCGCGTCGCCGATGTGGTTTCCGTCCACTGGCTCTTTCGGACCAGTGGCATTCGCCAGTGAACCCTCAATTGTCCGGACCTCCAGCGTCTGCTCGTCGATTCCGAGGTGGATCTTGCGCCAGACGCGTCGTTTGGAGCCGCCATGCTTGCGCGCGTGCCACTCGCCTTCGCCCTCGACCTTGATCCCGGTGCTATCGACCAGAAGATGCAGCGGGCCTCTGGAGCCGCGATAGGGGATGTTCACGGCGAGAGGCTTCTGGCGACGTGACAGGGTGCTAAAATCTGGCACCGTCCAGTCCAGGCCGACCAGCTTCAACAGGCTCTCCACGAAACCCGTGGTTTGGCGCAACGCCATGCCGAACAATACCTTCATGGTGAGACAGGTCTGAACGGCCGCATCGCTGTAGGTCTGCTGGCGGCCGCGCTTACCGGTGGGCGCAGCGTCCCACTTCATCTCGGGGTCGAACCAGATCGTCAGCGAGCCTCGACGCTTGAGCGCCTCGTTATAGGCCGGCCAATTCGTCGTCTTGTAGGTCGTGGGGGTGGGCTTGATCATGCCCGCCAGCTACCACGCTGGATTCACGAGATGAATCCTTCACGTGCTTTGTGCAACAAGGCCGTCACCGAGCCCGTGGGATAAGTGCGTCTGGGGAAAGGGGAAGTGCGCCCCTCACCTCCTTTGCGCAACAAAGCCTCGCCCACCGACCACAGCAGGTTAGATATGAGGTCTCTAGCGAGGGAACCCGCATGGATGAACGTCAGCCGACCGAACCGGGTCGTGACGCCGTCATGACCCACGGCATCGTCACCGATAACCCCGAAGGACTGTTGCGCGGCACCGGGTGGCACGCCGCACGGGGCATCGTGCGCGAGGCCGGATTGCGCTTGTGGAGCGACGATGCCTTCGGTCTGGCAGGGAATGTGGCGTTCCGTGTGCTGTTGGCGGTCTTCCCGTTCCTGATCTTCACCTCTTCGCTGACCGCGTTTTTCGGCAGCCCCACCATGGCCGATGATCTGATCTCTTTCCTGATCGCCATTGTTCCCGAGACCCTGATCGAACCCATCGTGTCGGAAGTCAGGCAGGTGATGACAGTGCCGCGCGGCGGCGTGCTGTCCGTCGGTATCTTGCTGACCATCTGGTTCGCGCTCGGTGGCGTCGATGGCATCCGCGTGGGCCTTAACCGCGCTTACGGAGTCCCCGAGAATCGCGCGTGGTACGTGCTCTATCCGTTGATGGCGCTGATGGTGGTGGTCGCCAGCCTTGTGCTGGTCGTGGTGGGCTATCTGCTGGTCCTCGGCCCTCGCGCAGGCTCTTGGATGCACGTTCTGTTTCCGAGCTTCGATCCTGCGTCGGTCACTGTGGGGTTCGTGCGCTACCCGGCGGCCGGAGTGATCCTCGTGTTCTCGCTCTTTCTGGCGCATGTCTTCCTGCCCGCCCGGCGCACGCAGTTCTCGTCGATCTATCCCGGCGTGCTGTTCACGGTCGGCGCGTGGACAGCACTGACCGCAACGTTCTCTTACTACCTCGGCCATTTCGCCCCCTACGCCAGCTACTACGGTGGCCTCGCGGGAATCGTCGCCGCGCTATACTTCCTGTACCTCGCCGCACTGGTCCTGATCTTCGGCGGCGAGCTGAACAGAGCGATCCGCATTCGGCGCCTTGCGCGGGCGTTGCGCAATGATGGGTAGTGTTCGGCTTATTGTTCTGGACCGGCACAATCGGCCCATACCGGACACTCAATATTGCGATCCTCACTGTAGTGCGGCTTCGCCGAAGGCGACATTCGCACCTGCGTGCAGCATTACGCTGCATCACGAACTCAGCGTGAATGCGTGACCTACCGTCGGGCATAGCGCGTTCGAGATATGTTTTTTTAAGACCTGGCTCGAAGGATGTTCTTGACGGCTCAACCATCGATTTAGAATGGCAGATTGGTGTTCGCATCAAGGTCGACACCTTTGCAGACCACCGCGACAAGGAACAGGTCACGGTAGTCTCTTAAGCTACTACCGGAAGCGTGCTTTGTCCTTGGCCTCCCGATCGGCTCGATGTGTGAGAGGGGCTTTGCCCCTCTCTCGACGGCTTACGTGCTAATCAGGATGCCGTGTCGTAACGGTATGCGTCATTTGCGTGGTCTCTCGTCCTCGCAGGCCCATCTGCGTCGTTGGGCACATCAGGGTCGTCCGGTAAGAGAGCGCTTCGCATATCTTTTAGATCGGCACTGTGCATCCGGCCGATCCCGGTGTTGCGGAACAGGAAGTTGAAATACAACATCCCCGTCACGCCGCCCCCAACGGAAACTGCGCACCGTTTGGATTGCGCATGACAGTCTCGTGGCGAGCGATCTGATCCTTCAAACTCAGGCGACGGCGCTTCAGGTCCTGCAGGGACATGCTGCATGGGGCGGGCCGCTGCAATTCGTCTTCGATGCGCGCCGCCAGATCAAGATGGCGCCGGCGCAGGTTGGCGACCCTCGTCTGAAGGGAGGGCAGGTTCCTGGCGGACGTCATATGCATTGGGTTTCTCCGTAGATAATGTTTCGCGGTGACCACCCTGGCCACAGGATGAATATGGGCTGGGGATACGATTGGATAAATATAGAATAACCTGAAAGTCCGATTGGTTTTTCCTATATTAATCGGACAGCTTCCGTCGCAGAAGGACGCCCCATGGCCGCTGACGTCACTTTGAAACAGCTGACCTACTTCGTGGCGCTTGCGGATACGCGCCACTACCGGCGCGCCGCCGAACGGGTCGGTATCAGTCAGCCATCGCTCAGCCAGCAGATCGTGGGACTGGAAGAGGTGCTTGGGTTTAAACTGGTCGAACGCGGCCAGCGCGGTGCGGTGCTGACCCCGAACGGCAGGAAGGTACTGGAACAGGCGCGGAGGATCTTGGACGAGGCACAGACTCTGCGCACGCTGGCCCAAGACGCCCGCGAAGGGTTCAGCGGGACGATCCGCCTTGGCTCTACCCCAACACTGGGGCCGTACCTGATGCCGCACGTCATGCGCCAGCTTCACGCAGCCTATCCGTCACTGAAGGTGATCGTGCGCGACGCCACACCGGTTGTGTTGCAGGAAGAGCTTTTGACCGGGCAGCACGACCTGATTCTGACGCAACTGCCGGTGGCGTCGGGGGATACCGAAGTCATGCGGCTGTTCAGAGAGCCGTTGAAGCTGGCGATGGCGCGGGACCATCCGCTGGCTGCCCAAAAGACGATCGCGGACGCGGATCTTGCGGGGCTGGACGTGCTTGGCTTGTCGGACGCCTACCGCTTGCACACGCAAGTAGCAGCGCTGTGCGAGGAGTTGGACGCGAACCTGCGGCGCGACTACGAAGGCACCAGTTTAGACGCGGTGCGGCAGATGACGGCCCTTGATATGGGCATCAGCTTCCTGCCCGCTCTCTACGCCCGATCAGAGGTGTCCTCAACGGCAGGCGACGTTATCATCCATCCGTTCCGCAAGGATCGGGTCAAGCGTTCTATAGGACTGGCCTGGCGACGGCGATCAGCCCATCGCGACCTGATCCGGCGCATGTCGGCGTTGATCAACGTTGTAGTTCGCGACAGGTTTGCCGGGGTCGTGGTGATCGAGTGACCGGGTGCGCGTCAGTCGTAGCGCAGCTCGATCGCCTTGCCGCCGAAGATCACGTAGGCGAGCACCGAGTAGGCGATGATGATGGGCACGACGAAGCAGGCCCCGACGAAGATGATGATCAGGCTTTCCGGCGCCGCGGCGGCTTCGTAGATCGTTAGCCGCTCTGGCACCACGTAGGGGTAGAAGCTGTAGGCAAGCCCCACGTAAGCCAGCGCGAAGATGGCGCTGGAGGTCGCGAAGGGCAACCAGTCCCAGCGGTCGCCCGCGAAGGGCATCCGCCGCAGCATCCACCATAGCGTCACGACCAGCGCGCCGGAGATCAGCGGCAAGGGGATCAGCCACAGGATCTCTGGATAGGTGAACCACTTGGCGAAGATGCGGTCATCCGCCAGCGGTGTGGCCAACGATACGGCGCCCACACCTGCGATGATGCCCCACAGGCTGCGCCGCGCCCAACGCAGGGCCTTGGCCTGTAGGGCATCGGTCGTCTTGTGAACCAGCCATGTCGCCCCGATGAAGCTATAGCCGACCGCAAGAAAGACTGAGGTGAGCGTGGCGAAGAGGTATGTCTCTGCCGACTTCTCCAGCCCCATGACGTAGAGGCCCAGCATGAAGCCCTGCGCCAGTGCCGTGGTCAGCGAACCTGCAAAGAACAGACGGTTCCACAGCACCTTGTGGTGGTCGCGCGCCTTGGCCCGGAACTCGAACGCGACGCCGCGCAGGATCAGGCCGATCAACATGGCGAAGACCGGCAGGTAAAGGGTCGACAGGATCATCCTATGCGCCGTCGGGAAGGCGACCAGCAGCAGCCCCACGGCCAGCACCAGCCAGGTCTCATTCGCGTCCCAGAACGGCCCGATAGAGCCAATCATCCGCTCCTGCTCGGCCTTTTCGGCCAAGGGGAACAAGATGCCGACGCCCAGATCGAAGCCGTCCAGTACAACGTAGACGAGGATCGACAGACCCATCAGAGAGGCGAAAGCCCATGGCAGCCAGTCGGCGGGATTAGAGAAGTCGGGAAGCATCGGTTTACTCCGCTGGGGTCAGGGCAGTGACCTGAGCCTTGCCCGAATGAGACATGCTGATGGCGCGGGCGTCCTGCCCCCGCGCGGCCTTCCGCGCGAGGTAGACGATCACGCCGATGTAAGAGGCCAGCAGCACGGCATAGACGGCGAGGTAGGTCACCAGCGTGCCCATCACCATGGGCGCCGGCACGTCGGCCACGGCCATGTCGGTCGTCATGACGCCTTGCACCAACCATGGTTGGCGGCCGATCTCTGTCGTGTACCACCCCGCAAGCGTGGCGACCCAGCCAGAGAACGCCATCGGCACTAGCGCCCAAAGGATCGGCTTGGGCAGGCCCTCGACCGCCAACCAGTGGCCTTTGATCCGTCCCTCGTGGCGATTGCGGCGCAGCCACATGAAGGCCGCGGCGGACCAGCTGAGGGCCAGCATGGCCATGCCGGTGCCGACCATCACGCGGAAGGACCAGAAGACGGGGCTGACCGGCGGGTGCATGACCGTGCCGTCTTCGGCCACGAAATCGTTCAGGCCCTTCAGCTTGCCGTCCCATTCGTGGGTCAGAATGAAAGACGCAAGGCCCGGAATTTCGACGGCATAGCGGTTGGTGCGCGCCTCTTCGTCGGGCAGGCCGAACAGGACCAGCGGCGCACTTTCCTGCGTCTCCCACAGGCCTTCCATCGCCGCGACTTTGGCCGGTTGATACTCCTTCGTGTTTAGGCCGTGCATGTCACCCATAAGGATCTGCAATGGGATCAGGATCGCGCCCATGGCCACGCCCGTCTTCAGCATCGCGCGCACGTCACGCGACCGATCCCCGATGATCCAGCGGTAGGCCGAGACACCCGCCACCAGGAACGACACAGTCAGGAACGACGCCAGCATCATGTGGCCGAAACGGTAGGGCATCGATGGGTTGAAGATGATGTCCCACCAGCTTGTCGCATGGGCGACGCCGTCGATCATCTCGAAGCCCTGCGGCGTGTGCATCCAACTGTTCAGCACGATGATCCAGAAAGTCGACAGGGTCGTGCCGAAGGCCACCAGCGCGGTCGCGGTGATATGCAACCAGCCCGGCACGCGGGAAAAGCCGAACAGCATGATCCCGACGAACGCCGCCTCAAGGAAGAACGCAGTCATGATCTCATACGCCAGAAGCGGCCCGGCGATGTTGCCGACGGTTTCCATGAAGCCCGGCCAATTGGTGCCGAACTGGAACGACATGGTTATCCCCGACACGACGCCCATCGCGAAGGACAAGGCGAAGACCTTCACCCAGAACCGATAGGCCGCCATCCATTTCTCATCGCCCGTGCGCGCAAAGCGCAGGCGGAAAAACAGCAGCACCCAGCCCAGTGCGATGGTGATCGTCGGGAAAAGGATGTGGAATGAGATATTTGCCGCAAACTGGATGCGGCTCAGGATCAGGGTGTCGAGAGCTTCCATCGTTTTGTCTTCGGTCCAGGGTTAGCGTTTCGTCGACGGCAGGTAGCCACCGACCTTGTCCATGAGGCCCGCAAGTCGGCTGCCGTAGGTCATAAGGCGCACCAGTTTCTCGGTCTCAAGCCGGGCCATGTCTTCGTAGAAATCCGTCATCATCTCGATCATCTCGCGCAGTTCCGAGATGCGGGCTTCGGAGTAGTCGTCGCCCGCAGGCCCCTGCATCTCAAGCGCGCGCAGCTTCGACAGCGTAGGATCGATCTCGCGCTTCTTGCGCTCTTCGATCAGGATGCGGACGATCTCCCACAGGTCGCCTGGCGTGGTGAAATGATCCTTGCGGTCGTCGGGCACATGTTTCAGCCGCACGAGCCGCCACGCTTGCAACTCTTTCAGCCCCATCGAGGTATTCGACCGGCTGATGCCCAGCGCTTCGGTAATCTGATCGGCGTTCAGCGCCTCGCTCGACAAGAACAGCAGCGCGTAGATCTGCCCAACCGTTCGGTTGATCCCCCAACGACTGCCCATCTCACCGAAGTGAAGGACGAACTCCTGATGGAGCGGCGGCAATTTCATCGGCTGAACCATCGGCCTACAGAACTTTCAGTAATTTCTGAAAATTTAGATATGACCGGCGACGGTAGGCTTCAACTGCTGCTGACTTCCTTCCGAGCAAAAAATTTGGAGTAGATTAGACAGTACGGCCAGGGATGCCGCGGGGAGCAGCGCAAGGTTAAGACGGCTTCAGACCGACGGCGGAGGAAAAAGCCCGTGGCAGAGCACCCTATACCTATTTGACATTTGCGGCGATCGCACAGGAGGTTCCTCTCCAGTCTCTTGTGTCGTCAGAGTCTGTGCAGGCTCGGGTTCCTCATCGAATATAAATTTTTCAAGAGCGGACTGTGTGCCTTCGCATCCAAAGCGCAGGACCGGTTTCCGCCCTTAGTGTCGGTTAACCCGGGTCCGCAGGAGCGAGTCAGGCTGAATGTCTGCTCCGACCGCGAGAACGCGCTAAGCTCGCGCCCGCAGCGAATGTCGGCTCCCCGCCCTCACAGGACAATGACATGAGGCACGGACCGTTCCGCGCAATCACCGTTCGTTCGACGGCAAGGCTTTCACTCTGAGCGATCTCGAACAGTTCGGTAAGAGGAGATCCGTTTGTCAGACATTTCGTGCAACATGAGTAACCGCCCCGTGCGCAAGAGGGTTCTCCGAAGCTTCATCTGGCGCGCCATCGGGTGCTGACATGTATCCGGCCTCTCGATGCGGCCGTCTGTGCCGCGGATCCG
Organism: Palleronia sp. THAF1; assembly: GCF_009363795.1. Lineage (NCBI taxonomy): Bacteria > Pseudomonadati > Pseudomonadota > Alphaproteobacteria > Rhodobacterales > Roseobacteraceae > Palleronia > Palleronia sp. THAF1. Next base: position 1,691,699 of record NZ_CP045420.1, read on the forward strand.
TATGGTGGTCGAGGATCGGGTCCAGATCAAGGCCGCGTGCTCGGTGGCATTTTGTTGCACCCTGGGTGTCCTGGTCCTGTCTCACGAAGATTGCGCCATACCGCTCCTTGCCCTATTACGCTCCGACGTCCCCCGCGACCGCAGACGACCTACGCCGCCGCGACCGGAGCTCTGTAGACGCCGCCCCGGGCCATCAGGACCCAGACGATGCGCGGCATCTTGTTCGCAAGCGCCACCCGAGCCAGCATCCCCGGCTTGCGCGTGAGCAGCCCGCCGAGCCAAGTTCCCGGCTGCGCCATGGGATTGGTGCTGCGCTTGATCACCACACTGTTGGCCCCGAGGATCAACAGCCGCCTGAGCGAGCGCTTTCCCATCCTGGTCGTCGTCCCGAGTGGCTGCTTGCCGCCCGTGGAATGCTGCCTTGGCGTCAGCCCGAGCCAGGCGGCGAAGTCGCGGGCACGCCGGAAGTGCTCCGGCGGCGGAGCGAGTGTCGCCAACGCCGTGGCGATCAGCGGGCCGATGCCGGGGATCGTCATCAGTCGCCGCGCCAGTTCGTCCTCCCGCGCACGACGGGCGATCTCGGCGTCGAGCCCGGCGATCCGCTCATTGAGGTGGCGCAGGCCGTCCACGAGGACCTGCAACGTCGCTCGTGCCGTCTTGGGCAGATCGCTGCCGGGGTCTTCGATCAGCGCAATCAGCTAACGCCTGTTCGCGGCACCTTGCGGGACGACCTCGCCGAACTCGGTCAGGTGGCCCCGAAGAGCGTTGATCGTCTGCGTGCGCTGCCGGATCAGAAGTTCGCACACACGGAACACCGCAGCGGCAACCTGCGTCTCCTCGCTTTTCACCGGCACGAACCGCATGTTCGGGCGCTGCGCCGCCTCGCAAATCGCCTCGGCACCAGCCGTATCGTTCTTTTGCCTGCGCACGAATGGCTTCACGTAGGCCGGCAGGATCAGACGAACCTGGTGACCCAGCTTCCCGATCTCCCGGCCCCAGAAATGCGCGCCGCCGCAGGCATCCATCGCCACCGTGCAACTCGGTAGTCCGGCCAGGACCTCAAGTACCTGTCCGCGCCGCAATTTGCGACGTAGCACCGTCCGACCGGATGCGTCCGCTCCATGAAATTGGAACACATTCTTAGCCAGATTGAGCCCGACCGTGATAATCTCCAACATGACCGCTCTCCTATGTGGATCATTGCAGACCCACCTTGGCACGTTAATGCCGTCGGGGGGCGGTCACACCATCAAGGCCCGTCAGGTGGAGAACGGGGCAATCCAATCAATAGGGGCTCATGCAACAGCGCCGTTCTCGCGTGTTTGCGCTTCGTGCTCGTTCTGCTCCTTCGGCTGATCCCGTTGGAGCAAATCGTACAGAACAGGCGTCAGGAACAGCGTCAGGATCGAGGCGAAGAGGAAGCCGCCGATGATGACGATGCCGATGGAGAAGCGGCTAGAGGCCCCTGCCCCGCTCGACAGGACGAGCGGCACCGCGCCAAGGACGGTGGACATTACGGTCATCAGGATCGGGCGCAGGCGGACGGTTGCAGCCTCGATCACAGCCTCGCGCACACCGTAGCCGCGCGTGCGCAGCTGGTTGGCGAATTCGACGATTAGGATGCCGTTCTTCGCCATCAGGCCGATCAACATGACCATGCCCACTTGCGTGTAGATATTGATGGCCTCGCCCAACAAAAACAGCGTGATCAGCGCCCCAGCGGCGGCCAGAGGTACCGATAGCAGGATCACAACGGGCTGGATGAAACTCTCGAATTGCGCGGCCAGCACGAGGAACACGATCAGAAGTGCCAGCGCGAAGGTCGTGGCAATGCCGCCGGAGGTGTCCTGGAAGCTTTCGGCCTGACCGGAGTAGGAAATTTGCATCTGCGACGGCAGATCCTCGGCGATCCGCTCTATAGACCCTATGGCGGACCCAAGATCGACGCCGTCGGCCAGGGAAGACGAAACCTCGACGCTGGGCTGGCGGTTGTAGCGGTTGAAGGCGGCGACGGAGGCGCGACGTTCCAGCGTCACCAACCCATCAAGAGGGACCAGCGCGCCGCTGCCCACGCGCACGTTGATGCCGCGAAGATCGTCCGTTGCAGCACGACGGTCATCCGGGGCCTGCAAAATCACCGGATACTGGCGGTCGCGTGAGATGAATTCTGTCACTTCGGCAGAGGCAAAGAAGGTGCGCACCGCGTCCGAAATAGCCTGCACATCCACGCCGATCTCTCGCGCAAGATCGCGGTTCACGCCGATGTCATAGCCGGGCGTGTTGATCTCGTAGCTACGGCGGACCCCGGTGAAATCGGGCTCCGACCGCATCGCGTCGGCCATCTGCTTGGAATAGTCGGCAGCTTCCTCAAAACTTGGCGCGGTGATGATCATCTCCAGCCCAGACCCGCCCCCCGCGTCGAAACCCGACGGGGCGAAGCTGCGCACGCTGACGCCCGTGATCTTCGAAAACTTAGGTCGCAATTCGGCCAGCACGTCGCGCGGACCCATCTCGCGCTCGCCCCAGGGCGTCATCACGGCGACGACGAAGGCGCGGCCCGTCTCGCCGTATTGGCCGACGATGGCGATCGTGTCGGAAACGATCCCGTCTTCGCGGTAAGGCTCGATCAGCGCCTCGACCTTCTTCACGGCGGTATCCGTCAAGCCCAGCGCCGATCCGGGCGGGGCCGAGATCGAGGCGAAGAACACGCCGCGGTCCGCTTCCGGCGTCAGTTGCGAAGGCAGCTCTTGGTATAGAACCCAAGACATCCCCGATAGCGCAGCGGCGATGGCCAATACGATGACCGGGGCCTTGATCGCGCGCGTCAGCAAGCTGCGGTAGCCACTGGAGACGCGTTTTGTCGCCCCCTGCACGATGCGTGAGAACCAACCCTCGTTCATCCCCGGCTTCAGCACGCGGCTGGCGATGACCGGACAGAGCGTCAGCGCCACGAAGGTGGAAAGCGCCACGGCGATCGCCAGCGTGATGCCGAACTCTCGGAATAGCTTGCCCAGCTCGCCTTCCAGGAACGACAACGGGACGAAGACCGAGATCAACACGGCAGAGGTGGAGACCACCGCGAAGAACACCTGATTGGCGCCAGTACGCGCGGCCTCTTTCGGCGTGTCGCCCTCTTCGATCCGACGCTCGATATTCTCAAGGACCACAATGGCGTCGTCGACCACCAGGCCGATGGCCAGGATCAGCGCGAACAGCGTCAGGGTGTTGATCGAAAACCCCGCGATGGCGATGCCCGCGCAGGCCCCGATCAAAGCGATTGGAATGGTAACGGCGGGCACGATGGTTGCACGCACAGAGGTCAGAAACAGGAAGATAACCGCAATGACGATGGCGACGGAAATGCCCAGCGTTGTGAGCACCTGCCGGATGGAATTGCGAATAAAATCGGCATCGTCGGATGTGATGGAAATTTCCGTGCCGCCGGGCAGGCTGTCCGCGATCTCTTGCACTTCTTCGGTGACTGCAGATGAAATCGTCAGCGTATTGGCAGAAGATTGGCGCAGGACGCCCAACCCAATGGCGACCTCTCCGTTCACGCGGAACAAGCTGTCATCATTCTCGGTGCCGATCTCGACCCGCGTCACGTCGCCCAGCAGAACGCGGCCGTCGTCGTCGGAGCGCACGATCAGCCCCTCAAACTCTTCCACGCTGGTCAGCCGCGTTTCGGTGCGCAGAAGGTAGGTGCGCGACGCGCTTTCAAGCTGGCCGGCGGGCAGTTCTAGGTTGTTCGCCCGCAAGGCGTCCGCAACTTCGTTCGCCGTGACACCGCGCGCGGCCATCGCGTCGGGGTCCAGCCAGACCCGCATGGCATAGGGGCGATCGCCGTAGATCTGGACGGCAGCGACGCCCGACAGCGTCTCCAGCCGGTCCGTCACGAAGCGGTCGGCGTAATCGGTAAGCTCAGACGATGAGAGCGTATCCGACGTCATCGTCAGCCGCATGATCGGATCGCCCTGGCTGTCGTTCTTCTCGACCTGCGGCTCCTCTGCCTCTTCGGGTAGGTCACCTGACACGGATTGTACGGCGGCACGAATGTCGGACGCCGCCTGATCGATATCGCGCCCTTGTTGGAAGATAATGACGGTGCGCAGGCCACCCAGTTCGGACTCGGTCGAGATGCTGTCGATCCCCGCCACCGACGAGATTGCGCCTTCGATCACCGTGGCCAGCTCGCTGTCCACTACACCTGGGCCCGCACCGGTATAGGGCACGCTGACCGTCACCTCAGCGGTAGATGTGTTGGGCAGTTCGCGCACCGGCATTCGCAGAAGGCCCGCGATACCGATGACGATGATCAGGATCGACACGACCGTCGCCAGTACGGGGCGGCGGATGGACAGGTCCGGCAGGGTCAATTCGTGGCCTCTTGTCCGTAGTCTTCGTCGATCTCGACCGCGTCCCCGTCCGACAGGTCGTCCCATCCGGCGATTACCACGCGGTCATCTTCCGCCAAACCTTCACGCACCTCCGTCAGCGCCCCGATGGATCGGCCAGGGGTGATTTTGGTGCGGGCAGCGGTGTCGTCTGTCACTGTGTAGACGAAGGTGGTCAGGCCTTCGCTGATGATTGCATCGTCCGGGATCGCCAAGGCGTCATAGGTGTCCAGCACGAGCCGCGCGTTGGCGAACATGCCGCCGACCAGACGCCGCTCGGGATTGTCGATGCGAGCGCGGACATCGAAGCTTCGCGTGGCAAGCTCGATCTGGGAGGCTCTGACGGCGACCGTGCCCTCGAAGGTTGCGTCGGGATAGGCCGGGGTCGTCATGGTGACTGTTTGACCGGCCTCGACTTGGTCGAAGTAGCGCTCTGGAAGTGACAACCGGATCTCGACGGCCGACAGGTCGAACAGGGTGGTCACTATCGCATCTTGCGCCAGGAAGCTGCCCGGTTCGATGTCCAATAGCCCCACCGTTCCATCGAACGGAGCGGTGATCGTGCGATCTTCCAATGCGGCGCGGGCCGATGATACCGCTGCCTCGGCGCGTCTGAACGCGGCGCGGGTTTCTTCCACACGGGCTTCGGCGGCGGTGTTGCTTTCCGACAGTTCCTCGAACCGCTGAAAATCGCTGCGCGTTTCAGCCAAAGTCGCCTCGGCGTCGTTCAAAGCTGCTCTTTCCGCCCTGTCATCCAGCTGGATCAGTATATCGCCTTCGGACACAGTATCCCCAGAGCTGATGCGCACCTCGGTGACGCGCCCGGAGGCGGCGGGCATAAGATCGACCGCACGAATGGCGCGCAACGTTCCCACGCCAGACAAGTCGTCTTCGATCCGTCGCTCTAGCGGCGATGCGACGCCCACTTGCGTTGCATCCGAACCGCCGCCCTGCTCCCCGCCATCCGGGGTGTCTTGGGCCGTCAATTGGCGCGCGCTCCAGATCCCGCCGAACGCGAATGCGGCGACGAGGCAGATACCCAGCAGAATTTTGATCAGCTTCGACACCGCAGCGATACCCCGTTTCGGTCCGTCGCTTGCGAGCATGAGCGCTCAAGCGAAAATCGATCTCAGACTTTCCAACTAGATCTCGATGCCTTTTTTGGCAGTCTCGCGACAAAGCGCCGCTACGCAAGCGGGCGGTGGAAAACCTTCACACCAAACGTCTTCGCGCCTTGGAACCGGCATTCACAAAGCCGTCACCTCGACAGGAAGAGATCAGTGCCACTTGTATTTAGAGTAAATCCACATCGAATTATCGACTGAAATGCCGCCCTACGTGACCACGTCGACAGTCTAACCCGGACCGCCGGATCGGAACGGCGGATGGTGACAGGCGTCCTTCGCTTCTCAGCCGAAGAGTTTCTTCATCTCGCGCGCAACGATGGGCACATAGCGAGTGGGCATGAGGCGGATCAAAAGATCCAGTTGCTTGGCTTTCTTGGTCAGCACGATACGGCGCTTGCCCTTTGCCATACCCGTCAGAATCTCGTCCGCCGCATCCTCGGGGCGCATTCTTAGCAGCTTGTCCTGATAGACCTGTAACCGTCTGCGGGCCGCAGGCTGCTTCGCGGGCGGCAGCGTGTCGATGTCGGGCCCCCGGCGCGCGGCGATCTGTGTCGCAACGCCTCCAGGGTGGACGACCGTGACTTCCACCGGGTGGCCGTCGGCGATCATCTCTTGCCGGATCGCTTCCGTCAGACCCCGCACCGCGAATTTCGACGTCACATAGGGTGACATGTGGGGCTGTGCCATCAGGCCGTTGAGGCTGGAGATCGTGACAAGATGCCCGTCACCGCTTGCGATCAGATGCGGCAGGAACAGGCGCGTGCCGGTTGCGACGCCGCCCAGATTGACGGCCATGACGCGGTCGAAGTGGTCGGCAGGCATTTCGGCAAAGGGATCGTTCCCCGATGAAATCCCGGCGTTGTTGTAGAGCTGGTTCACACGGCCGAACCGTTCAAGCACCTTGTCCGCGTAGGCGGCGAAGGCCGTGGCATCGGTCACGTCGAGCGTGTCCGTAATCGCCTCTACCCCTTTCTCCGACGCCAGTCGGGCGGTTTCATGGACCGGGTCGCGCTCGATATCAGACAGCGCTAAATGTGCCCCGCGCTCGGCCAGTCCAAGCGCCAATGCGCGCCCGATGCCGCTTCCGGCCCCGGTCACGACCGCAACGCGATCCTTGAAGATATCCTTCATGCCACGACGCCTTGCGCCGAACGGACGTGCTCTAGGATCAATTCGGACAAACGCGGTGCAAGAGAGGCCGGAATATCGTGCCCCATGCCGTCGACCGTGACATGGCGCGCGCCGGAGATCGCTTTCGCAGTTGCCGTGCCGCCGGATGGGTGAACCAGAGGGTCGCGGTGCCCGTGCAGCACAAGCGTTGGGGCTTTCACCCGTGACAATTCCATGGTGCGGTCGCCAGAGGCGAAGATCGCACCAAGTTGGCGGCCGACGCCGGCGTGCATCTTGCGCCCTGCCCTGTCCCATGCGGTGCCGAAGGTGGTGCGCAGATCTTGCGGCTTATGCGAATAACCGCTTCCGCCAATGATCCCGTTGGTCTGAACGGCTCGCTCGACAAATTCTTCACGTGTCTTCGCGGGCTTGCGCGACAGTTGTAGCGTCATGCGCAGGCCCGGCTGACCGGTCTTCCGCGCGCCGGTGTTAGAGAAGACCGAGGTCAGGCTGCTGACCCGGTCGGGATGCCGCGCGGCCATGACCTGCGCGATCATACCCCCCATCGACATGCCGACCACATGCGCCTGCGGGATCGCAAGATGATCGAGCAGAAGAACGCTATCCTTGGCCATGTCGCCCAGATCGTAAGACCCTTCCGGCGCTTCGCGCTTCATGCGCTGCAACAAGCCGGGTATCGGTCCCTTTGGGAAAGTGGACTTGCCGGAATCGCGGTTGTCGAACACGATTACCCGGTGTCCCCCGGCCCGCAGCGCGTCCAGTAGCGGCTCGGGCCAGTGGATCAACTGAAAGCTCAGGCCGATGACCATCAGAATCGGATCGGTTTGCGCTGCGTCACCGCCGGTCGCTGGCAGGTCTCGGAAGCACAGGCGGATAGCGTTCGGCAAGTCGGCGAATTGCTCTTCGGTCATTAGGCGGCCTTTGTCTTTGCATTCGGTGCGGGCGAGAGGCGCAGTTCCGGCTCGATGACCTTTCCACGCTTCACGGCCTTCTCATCTTCGCGGAAGTTGAACGTCATCTCCCACGGATAGCTGTCGCCCTGCCGTGGCAGGGTGTCGATGGAACGCTTCACGTAGCCTGCTCCGAAGTCGAGCAAGGGGCGTAATTCCATGTCGCGCTTTGGCCGGACAGGTACGCAGACCGCCATGCCGCGCCGGTCCATCTCTGCCAGAAGCCGGACGAAATACTGACAGAGCAATCCGACCTTCAGCGTCCATGACGAGGTCGTGTAGCCAATGGACATCGCGAAGTTGGGCAGACCGTTCAGCATCATACCTTTGAAGATGATATGATCCGACCAGGTGACCGACTTGCCATCGACAGAATAAGCCGCACCCCCCACAAGTTTCAGATTCAGCCCCGTCGCCGTCACGATGATGTCGGCGTCCACCTGGCTGCCGTCCTCCATCTCGATGCCGGTTTCGGTGAACCGCTTCATGGTGCCGGTAACGATGGAGCAACTGCCGTCAGAGATGCGCTTGAACAAGTCCCCGCCCGGAACCGCGCAAAGGCGTTGGTCCCACGGATCGTAGGGCGGGTTGAAGTGCTCATCGACCGGATAGCCGTCCGGCAGCATCTTCACGTTCGCCTTGCGGATCATCTTGCGCATCGCCTTCGGGTACTTCTGACACAGCTTCCAGATGATCTGCTGTTGCCAGATGTTCTTTCGCCGCAGGATGCGCGCGGTGCGCTCGTCCGAGAAAACCTTGCTCAGCTTGTTGCGCAACGCTTCCTTACGGGGGACCGGCATGACGTAGCTAGGTGTGCGCTGGACCTGAACGACATGCGCCGCCGTCTGGGCCAAGGCGGGCAATAGCGTGACCGCGGTCGCACCCGATCCGATGACCGCAATGCGCTTGCCTGTAGTGTCCAGATCCTTGGGCCAGCTTTGGGGATGGACGATCTGGCCGGTGAAGGTCTCTTCTTGCGGGAAGCTGGGCCGATACCCCTTGTCGTAGTCGTAGTAACCGGTGCCCGAAAATATCCATCGGGCGCGCCATGTCTCCGTTGTGCCGTCTTCTGTCCGTGCTGTAGTTACGGTCCACAGGCCGTCGTCCGAGGACCAGTCGCAGCGGATAACTTTGCGACCGAAATGAATGTGGTCCCGAATGCCGTAGTCGTCCGCAGTCTCGCCGATATAGCGCTTGATCTCATCGCCTTGGGCGATCGCGTTCTCGCTTTCCCACGGCTTGAAGTCGTAGGCGAAGGTGTAAAGGTCCGAATCCGAGCGGATGCCCGGATAGCGGAACAAGTCCCAGGTACCGCCCAGATCGTCGCGCATTTCCAAGATTCGGAAGGTCTTGCCCGGCACTTCGCGCGATAGGTAGGCGGCGCAGCCGATGCCGGAGATGCCTGCGCCAAGGATCAGGATATCATCATGCGCGACGGTCGTTTGATCGAAAGCCATTCTTTGTCCTCCACTTAGAGGAAGATATGGCCCCCGGCGAACGTGTGGGAAGGACGGTGCAACGCCAAATCATCCGAACGAACGCAGGGTCATTCGTGCTTGTCCGAGATGCGTTTTCGTTCTCCTAGGCCCCCGTGGCCCGGCAAATGGCTGTTTCCAATAGTGCCTCGCCCACCGACCACAGCAGGTTAGATATGAGGTCTCTAGCGAGGGAACCCGCATGGATGAACGTCAGCCGACCGAACCGGGTCGTGACGCCGTCATGACCCACGGCATCGTCACCGATAACCCCGAAGGACTGTTGCGCGGCACCGGGTGGCACGCCGCACGGGGCATCGTGCGCGAGGCCGGATTGCGCTTGTGGAGCGACGATGCCTTCGGTCTGGCAGGGAATGTGGCGTTCCGTGTGCTGTTGGCGGTCTTCCCGTTCCTGATCTTCACCTCTTCGCTGACCGCGTTTTTCGGCAGCCCCACCATGGCCGATGATCTGATCTCTTTCCTGATCGCCATTGTTCCCGAGACCCTGATCGAACCCATCGTGTCGGAAGTCAGGCAGGTGATGACAGTGCCGCGCGGCGGCGTGCTGTCCGTCGGTATCTTGCTGACCATCTGGTTCGCGCTCGGTGGCGTCGATGGCATCCGCGTGGGCCTTAACCGCGCTTACGGAGTCCCCGAGAATCGCGCGTGGTACGTGCTCTATCCGTTGATGGCGCTGATGGTGGTGGTCGCCAGCCTTGTGCTGGTCGTGGTGGGCTATCTGCTGGTCCTCGGCCCTCGCGCAGGCTCTTGGATGCACGTTCTGTTTCCGAGCTTCGATCCTGCGTCGGTCACTGTGGGGTTCGTGCGCTACCCGGCGGCCGGGATGATCCTCGTGTTCTCGCTCTTTCTAGCGCATGTCTTCCTGCCCGCCCGGCGCACGCGGTTCTCGTCGATCTACCCCGGCGTGCTGTTCACGGTCGGCGCGTGGACAGCCCTGACCGCAGCGTTCTCTTACTACCTCGGCCATTTCGCCACCTACGCCAGTTACTACGGTGGCCTCGCGGGAATCGTCGCCGCGCTATACTTCCTGTACCTCGCCGCACTGGTCCTGATCTTCGGCGGCGAGCTGAACAGAGCGATCCGCATTCGGCGCCTTGCGCGGGCGTTGCGCAATGATGGGTAGTGTTCGGCTTATTGTTCTGGACCGGCACGATCGGCCCATACCGGACGTTAGCTTAGCTAATGATTGCTGCGGTGTAGCCTTGTCGAAGCAGACTTTTGTGCCGGATGCAGGGCTATCATGCCCCGAGCGGCGGCGTGAGGACGGAACGGACTATTTTACTGCACGGTGGGCCACGTAGATCGTCGACAATCGGGTCGTTCTTTTCGTTCGGTCTCATACTCTTCATTTTTCGATCGAAAGACGCTGCCATCGGCATTCGCGGAGCCGTCGTTTGCGCCCGTTCCGAAAAGACGCTGGAACCGAGGTCCTCGAGGAAAATGAATGACGGTGTCCGCACATCATCGCATCAAGGGAAAATTATCTGATTTTTCCTCAACGGCCCGAGATGTTGATCGCAAAGCTGCGTTGCGCACCGGGCGGTGGTGGCGGAAACGGCGCGGCGCGCTGGACGATCCGGACGGCGGCACGGTCCAGCTCGAACGAGCCGGAACTGCCTGCGATCCCCACATTGGACAAGCGGCCAGAGGCGGAGATCGTGAATGCGACCCTTGCCTGACCGGTCGCGCGGATCGACGGACGACGGACGCGGTTCAGGCGCGCCATGACCTGGCCTGGATAGTTCGACGCCGCCGCGTTGCCGTCCTGCGAAGGTCTCGTGGTCTGGGACCGTGCCCCGCCCTGCGCGTTGCTAGTTGACCGAGCCGCAGAATTCGACCCGGCCGTGTTTCGCGGCCGGCTCTCCTGCGTGGGGCTGATCTGCGGCGCGGACGCGGTTGAACGCGGCGGCGGGTCGGGTCTGCGGTTCGCCTGCTCGAATGCCCGAGTCCGCGTCGGGGGGCGTCGCGACGACAGGACAACACCGGGCTCGGGTTCCTGTCCGACGATCCTTTCGGGGGCGGGTGATGCTGTTGGGGCGGGCACGGCCGTGTCCGGCGTGACCGCGACGGTCGGCAGATCGGTCGAGACCGTTGAAGCGTCTTCGGGCGCAGAATCCGGGGTCGGCTGCGCAATGGATGGCTCACCAGGAGCCGGCGTATCGGGGCGCATTGGCTGGGCCTGCGGTGGCGCGGCGGTCTGCATCGCCTCGACCACATCCGCCCTCCGGGGGCCTTGGGTCAGGTCCGTGAAGCTGGAGCCGAGCTGGGCCTGAATGGGCGATCCAGCGCTGCCGCCCTCGATCCTGACCGGTGCATCGGTGGTCGCGGCGGCAAGCATCACCGAAAGAAGGGCGAAGGCGCTGGTCCCGGCAAGTGACTTGGCGATCCAGGAGGATGGGATCATTGCAAGCTCCGTTCGGTCACCAGCCGCACGCGCTGGGCGCCAGCGGCCCGGAGTTCTGCGGCCACCTGCACCAGACGGGCGGCATCGAGATCGCGGTCCGGCACGATGCGCACTGCTGCACGTTCTTCCTCTGGCAGATCGGCGATGTAGGACGCAGCTGAGGCAACTTCTCGATCCCGGAACCGCAGACTTCCGTCGGCGCGAATGACAAGCGCGTCCGGTGGCGCGCGCCCGTCGAGGTCGGCTGTCTGGACAAGCGACAACTCGCCCTCCATCGGTGAGGCGATCTGGCCTGCTACCATGAAGAAGATCAGCATCAGGAACACGACGTTGATCAGCGGGATCGTGGGTTCGCGGTTGGATGGTCCGGTTCTGCGCATCACGATGCGCCCAGCACGGTCGGGACGATGCCCGGGGCATCGCGCAGAACCCCCAGAAGATCGGTCAGGCGCTGCGCCGTCACGCTCGGCCCCAGCGAAACGAGGAGGCTGCGCGGAGCTGCGTCTTCGCTGATCAAGACGCGGGCCAGGACATTCAAATCCACGAGCTTGCCGTTCAGGGTGACGCTATCGGCGCCGAGGCGCAGGAACAACGGCGGTGTCTCTGCGCTCGCTCCGCCGCCTGCGGCTGCCGCCGTCAGATCGACCTCTGCAAAGCGCGAGAATGTGGACGTCAACATGAAGAACAGCAAAAGCAGGAAGATCACGTCGATGAGCGATGTCAGCGACATCGCCTTGCGCCGCCGGTTACGCCTAAGCATCGGCAAACCGGCCCATGGGCGCCGGAGCCGGCTGTTGCAGACCGATTGGGGCGCGAATGGTCGAGATGGCCTGCTCGGCCAAGACGCGCTCGGCGTCCATGCGGCTTTCGAACCACGACAGCGCGACGGCCGTGGGCATCGCGACGGCCAGACCGACGGCGGTCGTCAGAAGGGCCACCCAGATGCCGCCCGCCAGCAGGGTTGGATCAACCTGGGATCCGGCGGCCTGAAGCGATTGGAACGCCTCTATCATACCCAGAACGGTGCCGAAGAGGCCCAGCAAAGGCGCAAGCTGCGCAACCGAATCGAGCAGCCGCAGCCCCCTTTCCAGCTTCGCGAATCGCGTCTCGGCCTCGGAGGTAATGCGGGTCAGGGCTTCGGGACGGTCCGGCGCGGACAGAGCTATGTCCATGACAGGCGCAAGGTAGGACGTGGACCGATCCAGCGCCGCCCGTGCCGCCGTCCGATCGCCCGCGTCGAAAGAGGTGATGGCTTGCTGCAGGGCTCGGTGCCGTCCAACGCCGGCGGCCCAGAATTGCCAGATCTTGTAGAAAATGACCGCGATGGTCACCACGCCCACGGCAATCAGCAGGGCCACGACCGGACCGCCGATATCGTAGGTCCGAACAAGCGCGTTCGTAAGCCCGGTCATCCTGTCACCTCGATATCGGCGCGACTGGTCAGGTGCAGACCCGTGCCGCAGACATCACGAGCGCCCTCCGCGCCGTCGCAGGTGGCGGCGCCGTTGAAGAGGATCTGCCCGTAGTCCGAGCAAGCGCGGTCCGGCATCGTGAATTGCCGCACGCGTGGACGGTCCTGCGGCAACGCCCCGAAATCGAACAGCGTCAGCCGATCAACCTGCCCGGACGCATCGAACAACACGGTCTCGTAGACGACACTTTCAAGATCGACGTCCGTGCCGTTGGTCACCAGGAACGACAGCGTGCAGCCGCCCGAAGAGGCTGCCGTAGCTGCATTCAGTTCGACCGATACGCCCCCGCCTGTCGCGGTTTCCCTAGGGGCATCCTGTGCGCTTGCGGGCATGGCCGACAGCAGCGCCACGGCCAGACCTATCCAACGAAATTCCATGAGTCTCTCCAATCGCGGCGGTTCATCAGCCCCCATATTACCGGCCTTAAAGAATAGTCAACAGAAATAGTCGGGATTGAGTCTGCTGCCGTTTGCCCCTACCAAATCGCGGGACAACGGCCGGAGGCAGAGCCATGAACAAGATGATTTCCGGCGTGAATCGCCATTTTTTCAAGGCATCCGGACATTTTCGAATCAGCGAGCCGCGCGCGTTCCTCGACCGGGTGGTCAGGTACTGCGAGACCTATGATCTGCCCGTCAGCATGACCCAAGCCGACCGACTGGCGATCAAAACCAATATGGGTTCGGTCAATATGCGGCCGGTTTCGGGCGCTGTGTCGATCCATCTGTCGGCGCCCAATGACGGGGCATTGCACATGCTGCGCGAGACGGTCGCGTTTCAGATCGAGACACTGGAGCCGACCTGTCTGGCGGGGCTTGAATGGCACGATGAGATTGCCCAGGGCCGCCTGCCCCCGAATTTCCGAATGGCCCGCGTCGTTTCCGTGTCCGCGCTGGGTCGATCCTTCTGGCGTCTGATCGTCGAAGGGGACGATCTGGTCCCCTTCGCGTGGGACGGCATGCACCTGCGTCTGGCCCTGCCCGCACGCGGCGCTCCGGTACAATGGCCGCGCCTGAACGAACGCGGTCGCGCCGTATGGCCTGAGCCGCAGGATCTGCACGTCGCGGTCTACACGATCCGCGATATCGACCTTTCGATCGGGCGCCTGACGATCGACATCTTCCGCCACGAGGGGGGGCGCACATCGGACTGGGCCGCCTCCGCTGTGCCCGGCGATGCCATCGGGCTGATCGGTCCGGGTGGCGGATGGTTCCCAAGCGCGAACCACCTTGTCCTCGCCGGGGACGAAACTGCCCTGCCCGCCATTTCGCGCATTCTGGAGAATACGGGCGATTATGTGACCGGGACCGCCATTGTCGAGGTCGCGGGGGCGCTCGACTTCCCACTGCCAAACGTTCCCGCCGGGATGAGCCTGCACGTTCTTGACCGTGCCAATGGGGACAGGCTGGAGGCGGCGCTTGCCCAGATCGATCTTGGCGCAGATGGCACCCGCCACATCTGGGTCGCCGCCGAAAAAGGACGCTGCGCTGCAATACGCGGCGATCTGCGAGACCGTCGCGGTGTCACCCGGCGGGAAAGTTACGTCACCGGCTACTGGCAGAAGACCTGAAACAGACCGCCTGTCGCCAAACCCATGCAAGATTGGATACCCCCATGCTCCGTTCGTTAACCCTCGCCGTGCTGTCTTTGTCGGCGGCTGCCGCCGTTGCGCAGGACTATCCCCTGACCGTGGAACACGCCTTCGGTCAGACGACTTTGGACGCACGTCCAGAACGCATCGCCAGCGTCGGCTGGGCGAACCATGAGGTTCCCCTTGCCCTTGGTGTCGTTCCCGTCGGGTTCGCGATGGCCAACTGGGGGGACGACGATGGCGATGGGTTGCTGCCGTGGGTCACCGCGCGACTGGACGAACTGGATGCCGAGACGCCCGTCTTGTTCGATGAAGGAGACGGCGTGGACTTCGAAGCCGTTGCCGCGACCGACCCGGACGTGATCCTTGCCGCTTATTCCGGCATCTCACGGACCGACTACGAGACGCTTAGTCAGATCGCGCCGGTGATCGCCTACCCAGAGGCCGCCTGGACCACCACCTGGCGCGAGATGATCCGCCAGAACGCTTTGGGGATCGGCATGGCCGAGGAGGGAGACCAGTTGATCGAGACGCTGGAGGCGCGGATCGACGACGCGGTCGCCGAGCACCCGGAGCTGAAGGGTGAGACCGGGATGTTTGTCACGCATCTGGATCCACGCGACCTGAGCACGATTGGTTTCTACGCGTCTGCCGATCAACGCGTCCAGTTTCTGCAGGACCTTGGCATGGCGATCCCGCAAGCCGTGCGGACGGCCAGCGAGGCCGGACACTATTCGGGTCGGATCAGCGCAGAGCGAGTGGACCTGTTCGACGACGTGGATGTGGTCGTGACCTACGGCGACCGCGCCCGTCTGGACGAGATGAAGGAAAATCCGCTGATCGCGCAATTCCCGGCGATTGCCCGCGATGCCGTCGTCCTTCTGGGCAACGACTCCATCGGCACGGCAGCGAACCCCACGCCCCTGTCGCTGGGTTATGTGTTGGACGACTACCTGCAGATGCTTTCGACAGCGGCAGCGAAGTAGCAGGATGCCGTTGGACCTGTCGCATCCCGCGGTGAAGGCCTTCGCCGCGCTGGCGTTGATCAGTGCTGCCGCGTTTCTGTCCGTCGGCATCGGGACGCGTTCCGTGCCGTGGTCCGAGATCCGGGCTGCCTTAGCCGGTCAGACAGATACGATCGGCACGGCTGCGGTTTCCGTCCGGCTGCCGCGCACGGCGCTGGCGCTGCTTGCCGGTGGTGCGCTTGGAGTCTCGGGGGCGATCATGCAGGGGATCACGCGCAACCCGCTTGCCGATCCCGGCATTCTTGGCGTGAACGCAGGCGCGGCGCTGTTCGTCGTGATTGGGATCGCGTGGTTCGGAATTTCGGGCGCGATCAGCTATTTATGGCTTGGCGTCGCCGGGGCAGGCTGCGCGGCGATCTTTGTCTACGTCATCGGCTCACTGGGCCGGGACGGTGCCACGCCACTCAAGCTGACGCTGGCCGGCACGGCGACCTCTATCGCCGCTTCGGCCTTTATCGTGGCGGTCGTCCTGCCGCGAAACGACATTGCGGGGAATGTACAGGCGTGGTCGATCGGTGGTGTCGGCGGCGCGCGGTTCGACACCTTGGCGCCTGCCTTACCCTTTTTTCTTGCAGGGATGGCGTTCAGTGCCGCTTCAGCACGGGTCCTGAACGCACTGGCGCTGGGTGACGAGTTGGCCGTGGGGCTTGGTCAGAACGTGGCGCTTGGCCGACTGTTGGCGGCTGCCGGTGCAATCCTGCTCTGCGGAGCGGCCACGGCCCTGTGCGGACCCATCGGGTTCGTCGGCCTGATCGTGCCGCACCTGTGCCGGATGCTTGGCTCTATAGACTACCGGACGCTGATCCCCGCGTCCGCCATTGGCGGAGCGGTTTTGCTGGCCCTGTCGGACGTTCTTGGCCGGATCGTTGCGCGCCCGAACGAGTTGGACGTGGGCGTCGTCACTGCCTTCGTCGGCGCACCGTTCTTCATCTGGACCGTGCGGCGGCAAAGAATGCGCGGGCTGTGATGGGGGTCGTTCGCCAAGTGATGAGGCAGCGCATCAGCGCGCGACCCATGCTTCTTGGGCTTGTCATTGGCGCGCTCGGGCTGTTCTGCCTGACGCTGGTTTGCGGCCGAACCTGCGCCCCGATCTCGGAGGTCGTGGCAGTCCTTGCGGGTCGGAACGTTCCCGGCACGAGCTTTCTGGTTCAGGATCTGCGGTTGCCGCGTGCCCTTCTGTCGGCGGTGGTGGGATGCAGCTTTGGCCTTGGTGGCGCTTCGTTCCAGATCATGCTGCGCAATCCGCTGGCCAGCCCCGACATCATCGGCATCAGCGCCGGTGCCGGGGCGGCGGCTGTTTTTTCTATCGTGGTGCTGGGTCTGGCAGGTGCCACAGTATCGGTCGTGGCCGTGGTTTCGGGCCTGGGTGTCGCCGCAGCGATCTGGGGTCTGTCGTCAGGTAAAAGCGCCGCGGGGGCCCGACTGATCCTGGTAGGCATCGGTATTTCGGCCATGCTGGGCAGTGTGACGTCCTACCTGCTTCTGGACGCCCAGGCCTGGGACAGAGCCGAGGCGATGCGGTGGTTGACCGGAAGCGTGAACGGCGCCCGTCTGTCGCAGGTCTGGCCGGTTGCCGCGGCGCTTGCGGTGTTCGGCGGCATGCTGGCCTGCACGGCGCGGGACCTCGACATCCTGCGGCTGGGCGACGACACGGCGCGCGGGCTTGGCGTGCATCCTGATCTCACGCGTCTCAGGGTGACGGTCGCCGCCGTGGGCCTTGTGTCCTTTGCAACCGGTGCCGCCGGTCCAGTCGCCTTCGTCGCTTTCCTTGCGGGACCGATCGCCGCGCGTCTGACCGGTGGCAAGTTGGTGCTGCCCGCCGCGGCAGCGATGGGCGCGATCCTTGTTCTGGGCGGCGATTATGCGGGGCAGGTCTTGCTGCCGACGCGGCTGCCGGTCGGCGTCGTTACCGGCGGCTTGGGCGCACCATTCCTGATCTACCTGATTGTCCGCTCCAACCGCGCAGAAGGAACCCCATGACACACGGGCCCAGTCTTAAAGCCGTGGACCTGTCCGCCGGATACGATCACCGTCGCATCCTGAACGGCGTGTCGCTGTCTCTGATGCCGGGACGGATCACCGCTATCGTCGGTGGCAACGCTTCGGGCAAATCGACCCTCTTGCGGACGCTGGCCCGTATTCTGGCACCAAAGGCCGGTCAGGTTCTTCTGGATGGCAAGCCGATCCACGCCCTACGCTCCCGCGATGTCGCAAAAACGGTCGGCCTGCTTCCGCAATCACCCATCGCGCCAGAGGGCATCACGGTGCAGGATCTTGTCTCTCGGGGCCGTCATCCGCATCAGGGGCTGTTTTCCACTTGGAGCGCACGGGACGAGACCGCCGTCACCGATGCCCTGGGCGCGACCGGCATGATCGACCTGCAAGAGCGTGAGATCGACACGCTCTCCGGCGGACAGCGTCAACGCGCGTGGATCGCGATGGCGCTGGCACAGGAAACCGGGATGCTTCTGCTGGACGAGCCGACAACCTTTCTCGACGTGGCGCATCAGATCGACGTGCTGGACATCCTTGTCGACCTTAACCGGTCGCGCGGCACGACGATCGTCATGGTCCTGCACGATCTGAATCTGGCGGCGCGCTACTCCGACCGGCTTATCGCCGTTTCCGGTGGCGGCATCCATGCGGACGGGATGCCCGGGGAAGTTCTGACAGAGGCCAACGTCCGCGCGATCTTCGGCCTTGAAAATCGTATCGTCACCGACCCCGTTTCCGGATCCCCCACGATGATCCCGATCGGTCGTCACGGGTGCAATCGTGTCGGATATGCGACGCCGGAAGATTCCTGACATTTTCTGTCGGAATAGACTCGCCACCGCTTCGAAGGGCGCGTAACTAATACCCGACAACAATAGTCGGATAAGGCGCCGCCATGAAATACCCCAGCACTTCCACACGCTCAGCCATCGCCGCACTGCTCTGCTGCACATCCCTGGTTCCGGGCCAGACTGCCGCTCAGGACGCGGTTCAGTTGCCCGATATCATCTTGGACTCCGGCGCGGTCGCGGATGACCAGACCATCGTTGCCGAGGCCATCAGTGCAGGTGGTAAACTGACAGGCGATATTCTGGACATCCCCGCCAGCGTTTCCGTCGTCACCAGCGCAGAGATCGAGCGGCGCAACGCGAAAGACATCGAAGAGGTGCTGAACTACACCGCCGGTGTGGTCACGAACTCTTACGGGGCGGACGACCGGTTCGACTACTTTTCGATCCGGGGCTTCAACGCCTACACCTACCGTGACGGGCTGACGCTGGGCGAAAACTTCGGTGGCATCCGCGAGGAGCCCTTCGCCTTCGAGCGGGTCGAGGTCTTCAAAGGCGCGAACTCTGCCGTGTTCGGCGTTTCCGACCCAGGCGGATCCGTCAACTACGTCACCAAGACACCGCGCGGCGCGCGTTTCGGATCGGCCTACGGCACGATCGGCAGCTTCGACACGAAGGAAGTCGGTCTGGATTTCGGTGACGTGCTGAACGCGGATGGCAGCCTGTCCTACCGCTTCACCGGGTTGGTGCGCGATGGAGAACGCGAATACCCGTTCTCTCGGAACGACGAGGTTTTCGTCATGGGTGGCCTGTCGTGGCAACCGACCGAGCGGACAGAGCTGACCTTCGTTCTGGATCACTTGGACCGCGACGACGTTCCTGGCAGCGGTGGCTTTCCCATTGGCTACGACTTTGATCGGTCGGACACCTTCTTCGGCGAGCCAGACTTCAATTTCCGCGGCACCGAGCGGACGACTGCAACTCTGATCGGGCGGCATGATTTCGGCAACGGCCTGAGCTTTGGCGGCACGGCGCGCTTCAGCGACGGCAATGACGATTTCGGCTACGCCTATGTGTCAGGACAAACGGCGACCGACGCCAACCGTAGCTTTTTCGCAAGCGACAGCGCAGAAAAGGTGGCCATCGCAGATGTGCATCTGGCCTATGACCCACAATTCGGCTCTTTCGCCAGCAGCACCCTTCTGGGGTTCGAAGCATCGCGGTCGGAGTCCTCGAACAAGCGTTACTTCGGCCCGGCGCCCTCCGTTTCTATCGACGATCCCGTCTATACAGGTGCGCCTTCCAGCGTTCCGCTGTTCGCGGACGGCGAAACCGAAGTCAGCGGCCGTGCGGTATACCTGCAGGAAACCCTGGACTGGAACGACCGGGTGATCGCATCTTTCGGGGTGCGCCAAGACTGGATCGACATCACCGAGCGGGACCTTCTGGCCGGATCGAGCGCCACGAACGACATCAGCGCAACCACGGGCCGCTTTGGCCTGACCTACAAGGCGACGACCGATCTGTCGCTATTCGCCAGCTACGCGCAGTCGGTCGTTCCGGCAGGAACCGGCGTCGAACCGGAGAACGGCGAACAGTTCGAAATCGGGGCAAAGTGGCGACCGCTTGGCGGTGGGACCTTGCTGTCGGCCGCGGCCTACGATCTGTCGAAGACCAATATCACGCGAACCAATCCGGTGACGAACCTGCCCGAACCCATCGGAGAGATCCGCGTACGCGGTATCGATCTGGAAGCGAAGGCCGAACTCGGGGCGTTCGATCTAACAGCCTCGTACAGCTACATTGACCCCGAAATCACCGAAAACGGCACCGCCGGAAACGAGGGCAATCAACCCGCCCGTGTGCCAAACCATATCGGGTCGATCTGGGCGAACTATACACTGGAAGGCGATGGCGCACGCGGTGATATGACCTTCGGTCTGGGCGCGCGCTACAGCGGCAGCTACTTCTTCGATGACGCGAATGTCGCCGGCGAATCCGATAGCTACGTGGCGATCGACGCAGCCTATACCTACGCCCTGTCGGACAACACGGAACTGGCGATCAACGCGACGAACCTCTTCGACGAAAAGCACGTGGCGTTCGGTGGCTTCTATGCAGATTTCTACAGCCCGGGCCGCGAGGTTCAGGCCACGATCCGCCGTAGCTGGTAGCTAGGTGAAGCGGCGGCACTCTCATGGCCGCCGTTCCCACAGATTGCCTGTGGGCCAAGCCATTGGTTCGCATTTGCCCCGCGCTCCGACTACAAATGTTGATCCGCTCCAACCAACTGACTGAAGGTCGGCTTTCTTACGACGGAACGGCTGTTCCGACGCTGCAGCGAATGTCCGCATTCCGCCCCTCGTGTCATTTTCGGCAGCGCAGCACCGAGGCCTTGAGCACGGAACCCGCCGTCGGAGGTCTCATCCCTGCACTTCTCGCGCCTCCAACCACTCCGCGATGATCCGTCTCAACATCTCAGGCCGGGTCGGGATGTCGTCTTCTTCCTTACGCGCTTCATCCAGGACCGCGATCGTCTCCACAGGCAAGCGTAGAGTGATCGGTTGAGTGTCTTTCGACGGTCTGCCCATTTTTTTCATAATTCGCTCCTTGACATTACGGAGTCATAATGTCATATCGGACGTACAGACGCAAGAGTTGCAGCTCTCGCGCCTGCACTGACCACAAAGATCTATGAGGAGATCATCATGGCTACCTTTCCCTCTACCACCCGCAGCGTGTCCGACGGAAGCGGCGATCGGGCGTTCTTTGCGGATGCCGAAGCCTTCGACAGTGTGCTCGACGTGCTGCATGCCGCGATCGATGCCGAGGCGCTCGTTGGGCCTAATCCGTTCGATCCCGCGGTATCGGACCTTGCGGGCGCGGCGTCAGATGCCTGGAGCGCCTGCGAAGACGGCGCGAGCCGATTCCTGTCTCGCCCGGGTCTTCATGCCGACCACGTCATGGCGGCGGAGCATGTGCTCGATGTCCTGCGCAGCGAGGTGACGGCTTTCGTGGTTCCGGCCGCCATTCAGCGGGCGGCGCTGCGGCACGGACGTCAGCGGAACATCCGGTCCGTCGTCCTGTCCCGGCAGTTGAGCCATGCCGGCTCGGCGCTGCTTCTGATCATCGACGACGCTCGGCGGGCGGAGGACGTAGATTCGGCAATTGGCGACGAGGAGGATCTGCCGCCCGCGGCCTGATCCGTTCTTCCAGTCACCACGATATCCCGCCGGACCTGACCGAGGTCGGTCCGGCGCGGCGCCCCATGCTTCCCCCAGCCTACAAGGCCTACTCTTTTTTCCCTGCATCGAGGAGTTTCCAAATTCGCTCAGTTCAAGCATCTCACCTGCATCGTCGACGGCGTCACCGTCGGCATCTCCATCACCCCTATTCCTGACGGACTTCATGGGCTTGCCGCGAAGCACGGCTTCGACATCGTATCCCGAACGGCTGATAAGGACTGGCTGCTCATCAGATGCCGCCGCTGCGATCGGATCAGTCGCAAACGCTGGAACGTGGTCCGCGATCATCGGCCGGAATGTCATCACTGTATCTTGGACCGCCGGACCGCGGCGGCCCGGAAGATCGGCGTGGCGCTGATCGGCGCTGACCCGGACCACCGTCATTACGGCCTCTTCCAGCTCCCTTGCGGCCATATCATCCGGCGTCAGTATCTCCGGGTCGAACGCGCGGCGGCCGGCAAGCATGCTCTCGGATGCGAGGCATGCCGCGAGGCACGGTATGCGGAGGAAGCCGAAGTACAGGGCTGGACGCTCGAAGGGCCTGACACCGTCGGCCGCCCCGGCTATCGCAGCTATCGACATCGCTGCGGACATCTGCAGAACGTGTCTGTTGGCAACATGAAGCATGGAGATGTGGACTGTTCGGGATGTGGGCAAAGTTGGAGTTCGAAGCCGTCGTTCATCTATCTGTTCCACATCGACTTGCCGACCGGTCCGATCCTCAAACTCGGGTACAGCAGCAACCCGCGGCGGCGGCTGCGTCAGCAGCTCGGGATCGCGAAGACCGTGTCCACACGGATCTTGCGGACCGTCGCGATGCCGACTGGGCACACGGCGCAGTGCGAAGAAAAGGCGATGCACAGCTACATGTCTCGGATGCATCCGGAGATGATCGTCCCGAAGACCGTCTACGGTGATGCGATCAACACCAGGACAGAGATCTATTCTCCTGCCGCCCAGGCGATCCTGAGCGCGCAGCTTGACGACATCGCGGCGCGGGTCCCGGACCCGGACGATCCGGACGACGCACCCGACGACACCTCTGACTGACGGGCTCCAGCCCGGTCACTCACCTCTTTCCTCTTTGACAGACGCCGATCGGTCCCATGCCGGTCGGCTCTGGAGCTCTTGCCATGAACACAGACATCCACATCAATCCGCACGACTTCATCACGCAAACCGTTCGCAATCTTGCGACGGCGATCACCATCGATGACGAGGACAGCGATCCGAAGCTCGATGCCTGGGCTGCGGAACAGACGGCACTTGGACGGTTTCCGCCGGAACCCGCAGGAAACCTTGTCGGAGGCCTTGCCGCTGCCTTCGCGCGCCCGAAGCTTCGGGCATCGCGGGCGACCGAACTGACGGAAGACCAGATCGCGGCACTCATCGGACGGGGGCAGGATCCGTACGCCGATGCGATCGACGAGGCTGCCGGAGCGATGGTTCCGGAGCATAGCCACCGGCTCGCGCTGTTGGCACGGGCCGCGATGTGCATCACCACGCCGGAGGCCCGCGCGGCCCTGGCGGAACCGCTTGGCGTCCTGTTCATCGAGGAGGCTGACGAGAGTACTATTGATCGCGTGAAGATCCTGCTTCAGGCAAATCTTCTGCCGCAGTTGGTCGCCGACGATGACCGGCTTTCCGGACTGGAGCCGGGGGCTGTTGCCCGAACCGAGGCCCCGTCTTCGGACGCCCGCCCAAAGAGGATCCCGGCCACCTTGCTGTCAGGCCTTGGGGCCGGTCGCGGCTGCGTTCTGATCGGTGACCTCGACCACCTTCCAGACGACATCCGTGGCCTCGTTGGCGCCCGCATGACCCTTCCGCCACTCGACGCCGGAATGGTCATCGCGATCCTGCGCGGTAGCCACTCAAGGACCGGCCAACTGGCAGAAGCCGCTATCTTGGATCGTCTGCCAAACGACACCGACCTCAGCCGTCTGCCGGACCTCGCCTTGGCATCCGCATTCTCCGCGCCCACCACGTTGGCCGTGGCAGATCGCCTCTCGGACTTTGTCGCGCGGCTGTCCGGACCAAGAGGCCCGGCAATCCAGTCAAGTCTCGACAGTATTGTCGGGCTGCCCCAAGAGACGCGTGCGCCGCTTGATGCCCTTATCACCGATATGACGGCATGGCGGTCCGAGATCGTCCCGTGGTCCGACATTCCGTCCAGCTTTCTCCTCGATGGACCACCCGGTGTCGGCAAGACGCAGATCGCGCGCGGCCTGGCCGGTGACCTTGGTATTCCGCTGATCGCGGCAAGCTACGCTCAATGGCAGGGATCCGGTGCGGGTCACCTCGGCACCTTCCTCGCGGCAATGAAAAAGAGCTTCGATGACGCCTCTAGACAGGCGCCGTGCATCTTCTTTCTTGACGAGATCGACAGTTTTCCGACGCGCCGGGAGGACGACGATCGCGGGGCCCAGTACAACAGCAAGTGCGTCAATGGCCTCCTGACGGAGATGAACAGACTACCCGGCATGGAAGGTGTAATTTTCATCGCGGCCACGAACCACGCCGACCGGGTCGATCCCGCGATCCTGCGCAGCGGACGGCTCGATACGAAGATCCACGTGCCCCCGCCCGATCGAAAAGGACTGAAGGCGATCCTGCGGCACTACCTCGGCCACGCGGCGATCCCGGACAAGGCCATCGACCGTTTGGGCGCCCGGCTCCTCGGCCAGACGGGTGCCGACGTCGAAGCTCTCGTTCGACGGGCGAAGTCACTGGCCCGCATGTCAAGGGAAGATGTGTCCGAAACACATCGCGAGGCCGCCGCCGACAGATTGATCCATCAAGAGGATCCCGATCTCCTACAGCGCATCGCGGTCCACGAGACTGGCCACATCCTCGTCGGCCAGGCTGTCGGCATGCGCCCGCGCCGTGTCCGGATCGCGACGTCCGGGGGCGAGACACACAATCGCGAACCATCAGTCCTCACCGCCGACGCCGCGCGGCGTCGGCTGCAGGTGATGATGGCCGGACGGGCCGCTGAGCGCCTGATTTTCGGAGACGTCTCGAACGGGTCAGGTGGTTCGGAACAGAGCGATCTGGCGAACGCCACGCGCTTGGCGGTGCGCCTGCACCGGCAGTGGGGCCTTGGCGACACGCTCACGAGGATTCCGGACAGTCTGATCGACCATGTCCACAGCCTGTCCCCTGCACTTCTCCGCATTGTTGAAAAAGAACTGCGCGCCGCAGAAGCCGCGGCCACGGCGATCCTTGAACAGCGTCGCAAAGACCTCGACCAACTGACGCGTCGGCTCTTGGCGGAACGCGAAATCGACTTCGAGGACGAGGCAGACTGGGATATCGAACTGAAGGTCGACGGCGATTGCGGCCCCGGCTCAGGCGAAACGCTCGATTCAAAACGCGAGGCCTTCTAGGCGAGAATCCTCTGAGCGCTATAGGGATGGCAGGGTAATGTTATCCATCAATTTCATGAGCATGATCAGTTGCTATTCGCAAATAGCGTTGTGTGATCTTCCCTCATTGCAGTATCTACCAGATTTGATGGGGGCGGTGACGCCCCCTACGCGGCAAGACGCAGGGGACGCAGCCGCTTCAAGAATCGCTGGCCGAGCGCAGCTCGTCGCGGAAAGCTTCCAGCAGAGCTTCGGGGTCCTCGACGCCCTCGGCCTTCGCACGTTCGATCCATTCGGCCTCGACCGGCTGGATCGCCGTCTCGAAGGACTGGAAGAACTCGTTCGAGACCTCGTGGAATGTGAAGCCGCCGATCTCTTCTAGATCGGCCATGGCCTCGTCCTCATCCTGCTGCCAGACCCGTCCGATGATTTGCGCCAGTGCGGGGCCCGAGACCTCGGAGATCGCGGCGCGGTCCTCCTCGGACAGCGAGTCCCACTTGCGCTGGTTCATCAGGAGCGCGATTACCGACTGGCCCATGCCGCCAGGCATCTCAGTCACTTCCTTGAAGATCTCGGCCGTATTCCACGAAACAATGGGCGCCAGCGAGAAGAAGGTACCGTCGACGACGCCCGTGGAGGCCAGCTCGTAGATCTCGGTTACCGGTTTCTGGACGGCGACGGCGCCCACGGCGTCGATCACCGCGCTGGCAGTGGTGGAGGGGGCGCGCAGCTTGAGGCCCGCGAAATCCTCCATCGAAGTGACCGCGTTTCCGCTCGATGTCACGATGGAGGTCGGCGCCGAGGCGAAGACCGTCAGGGGATGAGTGCCCTCAAAAGGATCGTATTGCGCCAGCTGGTCCTCGTAGACCCGGTTGAACACCGGAGCGAGCGTCGCCTGATCCGTCGGCACAAGAAGCGGCAGCTCGCCCATCTCCATCAGCGGGAAGCGGCCCGGCGTGTATCCCGGCAGGATCAGCGTGATGTCGGCCAGCCCGTCACGGGCCACGTCGAACTGGTCGCGTACGGCGCCCACGGTGGCGGGCAGATACTCGATGGTGACGCGCCCCTCGGTCGCTTCCTCGACATTGCCGATCCATTCGCGCAAGGCAGTGTTCAGCGAATGGCTCTCGGGAAACCACGAGGAATAGCGTAGCACGGTCTCTTGCGCAGTCGCTGGAACAGCGCAGAGCGCCCCGATGAGCGCGGTCGTCGCGGCAAGGTGGGTCAGTGTCATGGTCAGGTCCTCCCTAGGGTGCCCGGACAAGGTCCCGAGCGGTTTAAAATGCGTCAGAAAAACAGTCGCGGCAGGAAAAGCGCGAGCGCAGGCACCAGACCGATCAGGATCAGCCGAGCGATATCGGCGGCGATGAAGGGCACGATGCCTCGGATGATGGTACCGAGCTTCACGTCCGGCACCACAGACTTGAGTATGAAAAGATTAATGCCGATGGGGGGCGTAATGAGCCCCAGCTCGACCAGCATCACGACCATTATGCCGAACCAAACCGGATCGTAGCCGAGGTTCGTCACGATCGGGAAGAACATCGGCAGCGTCAGCAACATCATGGCGAGACTGTCTAGGACGCAGCCCAGCAGGATGTAGATCAGGCAGATGATGAGCATGACCATGGGCGCCGACAAGTCGCCGTCCTGTACGACGCTCAGAACGCCCCGGTGCGCGCCAGTGAGATTGATGAATTCGGCGAAGATCTTAGCCCCAATGATGAGGGCGAAGAGGACCGCCGTGGTCTCGGCCGAGTCGACGAGGACACGCGTCAGCCGCCGCAATGGCATGCGCCGCAGGAGCGCGAAGAACAAAGCGCCCGACGCGCCGATGCCGGCCGCCTCGGTCGCCGTGAAGAACCCCGCGTAGATGCCGCCGAGGACCACGATGAACAGAACGCCGACGGTCCAGGTGCGCGATACCGCGGCCCAGCGTTCGGCGCGGGTGGCCCTTTCGGTCTCGGGGGCTGCACCGGGATCGCGCGAGATGGTCCAGCGCACGGCGAGGATGTAGCCTACCATGCCGATCAGGCCCGGAACGATTCCGGCAGCGAAGAGCGCGCCGATATTGGTTTCGGTGGTGATGCCATAGACCACCATGATGATCGACGGCGGGATCAGGATGCCGAGGGTGCCGCCCGCCGCTACGGTGGCAGTGGCCAGCCGGTCCGAATATCCGAAATCACGCATGGGCGGGATCGCCACGCGTCCCATGGTGACCGCGGTCGCCACGGAAGAGCCGCAGACGGCCGCGAAGCCGCCGCAGGACAGGATCGTCGCCATCCCCAGCCCGCCCTTGCGGTGGCCGATGAAGACCTGCGCGGCGCGGAACAACTCCTGCGCGATCCCCGCGGCAGCGATCAGATTGCCCATCAGGATGAAGAGCGGGATCACCGCGAGATTGTAGTTCAGCGTCGAGCTGACCGCAGACAGGCCGATCATGGCAAGGGCCGGCGAGAGCCCGACCGTGAGGGCGTAGCCCGCCATACCGGTTAAGCCCAGCGCAAGGGCGATAGGCACCCGCAGGAAGATCAGTGCGAAGGCGCAGAGAAATCCCAGACCCGCCGTCAGCATCACTCGATACCCTTCTTGGCGTCCTGCGCATCGGCATCCGGCAGCCGCCTGGGCGCCGCGATCACCAGCGCCAGACGGGCGAGATAAGCCGCTGCCGTCACGCCGCAGAGTAGCGCCATGGCGTAGTAGACCGGGCCGAGGGGGAGGCGCAGGTAGGGTGTCACGTCGCCGTAGCCAGTGACCCGTTCGCCAAGGATCCAGATCCGCCAAGCCAGAGCACCGAAGGCGAGCGTCCCGATGACCGCGGCGAGGACGCGCTGCAAGCGCCGCGCAGCCCGGCCCATGAAGCCGTCGAGCAGATCGACCGAAATATGCGTGTCGCGCCAAGCAACGCGCGGGTAGAGCAGGAAGGTGATCGCGACGAGGGCCAGCTCGGTCAGCTCGGTCGCCCCCGGTACCGGCGCATCGAATAGGTTGCGCCCGATCACATCCGCCAGCGTCAGAAGCGCGGTCAGCAGCAGAACGATACCTGGACCCAATCCCAGCGCGAGGGCAAGGCGGTCGTTCGCCGTGGTGGGCGCGTCAGGTTCCATCGGGGCGCTCCGCCGCACCCAGCATCATCAGCGTCGAGCGCGTGACATGGGCTGCGATCTCATGCGGCTCCAGACGCCCGCCCTCGACAAACCAGAATGCCATCCAGGTGACCGAGCCGCCCAGCTCGAGCGCGCTCAGTAGCGGATCGGAGGTACTGAGCGTGCCCTCGTCCCGGCCGCGCTCGAGGAAGGCGGCCAGCATGTGGAAGAAGGCGCGCCGCGCCTCGTTGACCCGGTACGCATCCTCGGCCGGCAATGCCTTGTCCTCGCGGGTGTGGACGGCGATGTAGCGCTGATATTTCAGGACGGTGGTGACATAGCGCTCGACGACCAGAGCCAGCGTCGTGCGGGTGTCGAGCCCCAGATCGAGGGCGCCCTTGACCGCCTTGTGGACCTCCGCGATGCCCATCTCGCAGATCGCGACCAGAAGCTCGGTCTTCGAGCGGAAATTGGCGTAGATCAGCGCCTTGGAGAACCCCATTTCCTCGGCCACCTGATCCAGCGTCGTCTTGGCATATCCACGTTCGTGGAACAGGCGCGCGGCCGTGTCGAGGATGCGCTCGCGCTTGGGCCCCTCGTTCGCGCCTCGGACAGTGCGCTGACGGCGCGGCGGTCGGCCGCGCGGGGCGCTCGTCCCGCGTGCTTCGGTCTCCTGCGACGGTTGGGTGTCCGCGGTCTTGCTCATAACGACATGATATCCCGCACCTCGCGCATGTAGCGCGTCCCGCTCTCGGTATCGCTGACCACGACCTCGTGGCGCACGTAGCGCCGCCCGCGTTTCTCGAACTTGTCGATGGCCTCGGCACGGATGGTCACAGTGGCGCCCACAAAGATCGGCGCGAAGATCTCGGTCTCGTGCATCGTATGCACCGAGCCAATGGCGAAGGGCTTGGTGTGGTCGAATTGCACGGACAGCACGAAATGGCTCATCATCAGCGGCGGGACGATGGCGCCGCCAAAGGGGCTTTCCCCCTCGATCCGCCAGGTGTTCATTCGCCAACCCTCGTACCACGGGTTATAGTCCTCGACCGCGTCGGCATAGAGGATCACCAGCTCGGGCGTCACGGTCAGGTCGCGCTCCAGCACGTCGCTGACGGCGATCATGTCCCAGTAGGTCTGGCTGTCTTCTTTCAGGCTCTCGACGAAGGCCCGTTCCTGCGCGATCTGCAGCTCAGTCATCGGGCGCAGGTCGTCCGTCTTCGGATCGCTCATGAGGTCACTCCCACATCTGCTTCGACGGTGCCGACCGTCTTGGTCTCGCCGCTCTCGTTCTTGGCCCAGACATCCAGCGTGAAGCGGAAGCCCCCGCCCTTAGGCGCCTTGCCCGTGACGCGGCCGCCGGTTTCGATCACCTCGTTCGCGGTGGTCGAGGCGACATATTTGCAGGTGATCTTGGCGCCGGTGAACATGGCCTCGCCCAGCCAGGCCACGCACATCTCGGCGATATAGGCCGAGCTCATCTCGCCTGTCTGGATCGGCGCCGGCAGGCCTGTCTCGGCGGCATAGACCGGGTCCCAATGGTTCGGATTAAACCGCCCCCAGAGGCGCGAGCCCATCAGCTGGATCGCCGCCTTCTTCTTGACGCCCACCAGCTCGAAGCCGACGGGCGTGTCAGGCGTGATGCGGTATTTCTCCATTCGAGGTCCTTTCAGCATTTCGGGCCGCCGGTCACGTAGAGGATCTGGCCGGAGACGAAGTCAGAGCGCGCGTCGCAGAAGAACGACACGGCGTGGGCGATGTCCTCGGGCGTGCCGAGGCGGCCCATGGGGATGCCGGCGAGCGCCGTGCGCTCCATCTCGTCCACGCCCTCGCCGATGCGGTCCGACATGCCGTCGATCATGGGCGTCAGCGTCAGGCCCGGCGCCACAGCGTTAACGGTGATCCCGAAACGGCCCAGCTCGACCGCGAGCGATTTCGTCAGGCCATGCAGCCCCGCCTTGGCCGCGGAATAGGCCGACAGGCCGGTCTCGCCCAGCGCGCCGGTGGACGTGAGGTTGACGATCCGCCCGGTTCCGGCGTCCCGCATGCCCTGCTGCGCGGCCTTGCTCATGTTCCAGGCGCCGGCGAGGTTCACGTCGATCGCCGCGCGCCAGTCCTCGACCGTGCTGCGCCGGAGCGTGCCCTCGCGCATCAGCCCGGCGTTGTTGACGAGGACCGTGGGCGCGCCCAGCGCCTCGGCGATCTCGGCGACCGCGGCCTCGCAAGCAGGCAGATCGGAGACATCCGCGGCGGCGGCATGGGCGCGGACGCCCAGCGCCTCGATCTCGGCGGCGACCGGATCGCAGGCCTCGCGGGCCAGATCGACCAGGCCGATGTCGAAGCCGTCGCGGGCAAGGCGCAGAGCGATGGCCGCTCCGATGCCGCGAGCGCCGCCGGTGATCAGCGCGGCGCTCATGCCTCGATCCCCAGCGTCTGAACGGCGCGTTCGCTCAGGAGAAACTTGCGGGCCCGCCCCGAAGGCGTCACCGGCAGGTCCGCCTCCGCGATGAACAGCACATGAGCCGGCACCTTGAAGCGCGCGAGCTTTTCGCGGCAGAGGTCCGTCAGGTCCTCGGCAGTCACCTGCCCCCCGTCCCGCAGAACGATGTAGGCCACGCCGATCTCACCCATCCGCGCGTCGGGGACCGGGACGACATGGGCCTGCATCACGTCGCCATGGGCGGTCAGCACATCCTCGATCTCGGTCGGCATCACCTGCTCGCCGCCCATCCGGTAGGATTCCTTGGTCCGGCCGTCGAGCACCAGATAATCGTCGTCCAGCATCCGGCCCAGATCGCCGGTGCGCAGCCAGCCGTCGGCCGTGAAGGTCTTCGCCGTCTCTTCTGGCTTGTTGTAGTAGCCCTGCGTCACGCACAGACCGCGCGCCTGCAACTCGCCGGTCTCGCCCTTGGGCATCTCTGCGCCCGTCTCGGCGTCGGCAACGCGGTAGAGGACCAGCTTGCCGTTCAAATCGTCCGAGCCTGCGGGCCCGGCGTCCCGCATCCGGCCATTGGTGGTCTGCAAGGTGGAGACCGGATCGCCCACGCGGGTCATGGACATGGTCGCCGTGACCTCGCTCATGCCGTAGCCGGTCGTCAGCTCCACCGGCCCGAAATGCGCCCGGATCTCGTCCCAGATGCCCTTGGGACTGCGCTGTCCCGAGGAGATGACCGAGACGAGGCTGGGCATGGGCGTCGGGTTGGCCTTCAGATGATCGAGGATCGCCAACGTCATCGTCGGCACAAGCAGGATATCGTTGGCTTCGTGGCGGACGACGGCGTCGACCGTTGTATCACCTGCGAAGGACGTCCGCGGGATGATCGCCCCGCCGACCCAGGGTACCGTCAGCATACCCTCGACGTAGCCATAGACGTGATACATCGGCAGCGAGAAGAGAACGCGCCAGCCATCACCGAAACCCCGCGTCAGAACGCTGGTAAAGGCGGCGCGGGTGAGCATGTCGTGCGTCATCAGCACGCCCTTGGGCTGACCCGTGGTGCCGGAGGTGTAGATGATATCGCTGACAAGGCTGACGTCCGTCTCGATCTCGGCGGGCGCGGGGCCAGTCAGTTCCGACAGGGACATCGCAGAGGCCCGGCTGTCATCGGCCACCACGACCCGCTCCAGCCGCGGCAGAACCCTGCCGCCGCCAGACGCCTCCCAGCCGGGGGCGATGTTGTCCAGCATCGACAGATAATCGAGGTCCTTGAACCCGGACATGGTGATTAGGACCTTGGCGTCCGACTGCTCCAGCACATAGGCGAGCTCGTCGCGGCGGTTGAGGAAGTTGATCGGCAGCGCGACCGCCCCGAGGCGCGAGATCGCGTATTTGATCCAGACGAACTCGGGGTGGTTGGCAATCAGAAGGGCCACGTGCTCGCCCTGCCCCACCCCGAGCCGCGCGAGGCCGCCGGCCACTTCGCGTGAGCGGCGGATGACCTCGGCGTAGGTGAATGCGCCATCGTCCGTGAGGATATAGGGGCGATCCGGGGTGCGTTCGCCAGCGCGGTCGAGCACCTCGTGCAGCATTAGGGGCGTCCACGAGGGATAGGCCTCCAGAACCGCTGCGTGCCGCTCGGCAAATGGCTTCGTCATGCTGCACCTCCCAGTCGGCCAATTCGATGCCGACAGGTATATACTGACACGTATAATTTCTCTAAGCAATTTTTTAGGTACCGTGCGAAAATAACGTCCCTTGCCGTTTAAAGAGATACGCGCCAGTATATTGACCGAGAACCGCTGACGGACGGAGCCGTTGCATGACCCTGGACAGCTATGAGACGATTTCCTTCTCGCGGCGCGGGCGGGTCCTGACGGCCACCTTGAACCGACCCGAGGCGCGGAACGCCGCCAATGCGCAGCTCCATGCGGAACTGGCGCGCCTCTTTCCCGATCTCGATGCCGATCCGGGCAGCGACGTCATCGTCCTGACCGGTGCGGGCGAGTCCTTCTCCGCCGGCGGCGATCTGAAGTGGATGCAGGACGCCATCGACAAGCCGGCGAAGTTTCACCAGACGATCCGTGAGGCGCGGCAGATCATCCTCGGGCAGCTCTCCATGGAAAAGCCGCTGATTGCGCGCGTCAACGGCGCGGCGATGGGGCTGGGCGCATCTCTGGCGATCTCCTCGGACATCGCGATCGCCACTACGGAGGCCAAGATCGGCGATCCGCACGTCAGTGTCGGTCTGGTGGCGGCGGACGGGGGCGCGCTGCTCTGGCCGCAGATGGCCGGCTATCTGCGGGCCCGCGAGTATCTGCTGACCGGCGCGCCCATCCCCGCCCCACGCGCTGTCGAGCTCGGCCTCCTCAGCGATGCCGTGCCCCCCGCCGATCTTGACGATCGGGTGGACACCCTGGCCGACCGCCTCGCCCAAGGGGCGACGAAGGCGATCCGCTGGACCAAGATGGCGATCAACCGCCCCCTCGTCGCCCATGCCCAGACCCATATGGATGCAGGCTTCGCCTACGAGATCCTGTCCAACGAGACCGACGAGCACGCCGAAGCGGTCAGGGCCTATGCCGAAGGTCGGCGCCCCAACTTTTCAAGCGAGACAGGATGAGCGTTCTTCCTCCATCCTTCTCGTCTATCGCCACGTCGCACCAGAATGCCCGCCAGGAGAACCCATGTCCCGCCGTTTGATCGATCTTTCCGTGGCTCTGGAAGCCGAGATACAGTCCGATCCGCCGCCGATGCTGCCGCAAATCGAGTATTTCGATCACAAGGACACCGCCCAGCAGATGGCCTCCTTCTTTCCCGGGCTGACGCCGGATCAGCTTCCGGGTGGCGACGGCTGGGCGCTAGAGAAGCTGACGATCTACACCCACAACGGCACCCATCTGGATGCGCCCTATCACCACCACTCCACCATGAGCGGCGGTGAGCGCGCGATCACCATCGACGAGGTGCCGCTCGACTGGTGCCTTGCGCCGGGGGTGAAGCTCGACTTCCGGGACCGACCCGATGGGCACATGGTCACGCCCGCCGAGATAGACGCCGAGCTGGAGCGCATCGGTTATACGCTGCGGGAGCGGGATATCGTTCTGGTGAACACCTCCGCCGGCGCCGCCTACGGTCAGCCCGACTACCTGTCCAAGGGCTGCGGGATGGGGCGGGACGCGACCCTGCATCTGCTGGAGCAGGGCGTGCGGGTCACCGGCACCGACGCCTGGAGCTGGGACGCGCCCTTCGGCGTCACCGCCGAGCGTTTTGCCAGGGACGGCGATCCGTCAATCATTTGGGAAGGACACCGCGCTTCGATGGAGATCGGCTATTGCCACATCGAGAAGCTGGCCAACCTCGACCAGCTTCCGCCCAGCGGGTTCACCGTTTCCTGCTTTCCGTTCAAGATCAAGGCGGCCTCAGCGGGCTTCGTGCGCGCCGTCGCCATTCTGGAGGACTGACCATGTCCAAAACCATCATCACCTGCGCGATCACTGGCGCCATCCACACGCCCACCATGTCGGAGGCGCTGCCGGTCAATTCGGAGATGATCGCCGAGCAGGCCATCGCCGCCGCCAAGGCCGGCGCCGCGATCCTGCATCTGCACGCGCGCCATCCCGAAACCGGCGCGCCCTCGATCGATCCCGCGCATTTCATGGAATTCCTGCCCCGCATCCGCGCCGAGACCGATGCCATCGTGAACATCTCAACGGGCGGCAGCCTGAGCGCCAGCATCGACGAGCGCCTTGCCCCGGCCTATGCCGCCTCTCCCGAGATGTGCTCGATGAACATGGGCTCGCTCAACTTCGCGATCCACCCGCTGGCCGAAAAGCTGACGGGCTACAAGCACGACTGGGAAGAGGGCTATATCCGCGGCTCGGAGAACAATATTTTCCGCAACACCTTCGGCGACATCGCCCAAGTCGCCGAGAAGATGCGGCCCCACCGCGTGAAGTTCGAGCACGAGTGCTACGACGTGGGCCATCTCTACAACCTGAAGTTCTGCCTCGACCGCGGCATGTTCGAGGCCCCGATCTTCCTGCAATTCGTCATGGGCATCCTCGGCGGGATCGCGGCCGAGGTCGACAATCTCGTCTTCATGAAGCGAACCGCTGACCGCCTGTTCGGCAGCGACTACCAATGGTCGGTGATCGGCGCTGGCGGGCAGCAGATGAAGATGGCCGCCCTTGCCGCGCAGATGGGCGGGCACTGCCGCGTCGGCCTCGAGGATTCGATCTTCATCGAGCGGGGCGTGCCGGCGACCTCGAACGCCCAGCAGGTCGAGAAGATCGTTCGCATCCTGACCGAGCAGGGCAACACGCCCGCCACACCCGCCGAGGCCCGCGAGATGCTGGCGCTCAAGGGTGCGGACCGGGTGTCGTTCTGATCGCGCGGCTGCTCCAATCGCTGTCGGAGCGGCCTCCTCAGATCTCGAAGAGCGCCGCGGCGCCCATGCCGCCGCCGACGCACATCGTGGCCACGACGTAGCGCACGCCCCGCCGCCGTCCTTCGATCAGAGCGTGGCCGACGACGCGGCTCCCGGTCATGCCGTAGGGATGCCCGATGGAGATCGCCCCGCCGTTGACGTTGTAGATCTCGGGGTCGATGCCGAGCTTGTCGCGGCAGTAGATCGTCTGGCAGGCGAAAGCCTCGTTCAGCTCCCACAGGCCGATTTCCTCGACCTTCAAACCATGCCGCTCCAAGAGCTTCGGGACCGCTAAGACCGGGCCGATGCCCATCTCCTCGGGGGCGCAGCCGGCCACGGCCATGCCGCGATAGGTGCCCATGGGGGTCAGGCCTCGGCGCTCGGCCTCGGCCCGCTCCATCAAGACGCAGGCGCTGGCGCCGTCTGAAAGCTGGCTGGCGTTGCCCGCGGTAACGACCCCGCCCTCGATCACCGGGTTCAGCCCCTGGAGGCTGGCAAGCGTCGTCGAGGGGCGGTTGCTCTCGTCGCGGTCCAGCGTCACGTCGTGGTGGGAGTATTCGCCAGTCTCCTTGTCCTTCACCTTCATCGTGACGTGGAACGGCACGATCTCGTCGTCGAAGCGGCCCGCCTCCTGCGCGGCGGCGGTGCGCTGCTGGGACATCAGGGCATATTCATCCTGCGCCTCACGGCTGATGCCGTAGCGCTCGGCCACGACCTCGGCGGTCTTCAGCATCGGCATGTAGGCGTGATCGACCTTGCGCGTCACATCGGGGTCGGCGTCTTTCACAGCCCATTCGAAATAGGGCCCCTGCACAGCCGAGATGTTGTCCTGCCCGCCCGCAAGGGCGATCTGCTGGCCGTCCACGATGATCTGCTTGGCGGCCGTGGCGATGGCCATGAGGCCCGAGGCGCATTGCCTGTCGATGGTCTGCGCGGCGACCGAGGTCGGCAGTCCGGCGGCAAAGACCGCGTTGCGCGCGATGTTGAGGCCAGCCGTGCCGGCGGCGAGGACCGTGCCCATCACGGCGTCCTCGATCTCCGAGCCGTCGAGCCCGGCGCGGTCCACGGCATGGCGGATGGCGTGGCCCATCATGGTGGGCGACTTGGTGTCATTGAGCGCGCCCTTGAAGGCGCGGCCGATGCCCGTGCGGGCGGTTGATACGATGACGGCGTCTCTCATGTCGGTCTCCGGAAGGTCAGCCCAGCGAGGGCAGGAAGGTGATGATGGACGGCACCGCGACGAGCAGCGCCAGAAGGAGGATGTCGATGACGAAGAACCAAAGGACGCCCTTGAACACGACGTCCGAGGGCGCGGCCTTGCCGACGGTCGAGCTGAGGACGAAGACGTTCATGCCGACGGGCGGCGTGATCATCCCGATCTCCAGCAGCTTGGCCACGAAGACCCCGAACCAGATGGGATCGATCCCGGCGTCCTGCGTCAGCGGCAGAAAGATCGGCAGGGTGATGAGCATCGCGCCGATGGGCTCGAGGAACATGCCGAGGATCATGTAGACGACCGCGATCCCTGCGAGCAGCAGGATCGGCCCCGCGTCGAGCGCGGTCACGGCATCCGAGATGACCCAGCCGATGCCCGAGAGCGTCAGGAAACGGGTCAGCATCGACGCGCCGATGGTGATGATGAAGAGGCTGCCGCAGGTTACCAGCGTCTCGACCAGCGCTGAACGGATCACCTGCCAGTTCAGAGCGCGCTGAAGGCCCGCCACGACGAAGGAAAGAAGCGCGCCGACCGCACCGGCCTGCGTTGCGGTGAACAGGCCCGCGAACAGCCCGCCGAGCACGCCGACGATCAAGAGGATGATCGGCAGCGTCTGTTTCAGCGCGCCGATCTTGCGACGCATGGGGATGCGCTCGGTCACGCGCGGCGCGAGCGCCGGCTTTAGCGAGACGCGCACCCAGATCACGAGGATATAAGCCAGCGCCGTGACCAGCCCCGCGCCGATGCCGCCGAGAAACAGGTCGGTGATCGAGGTCTGGGC
Source organism: Palleronia sp. THAF1 (assembly GCF_009363795.1). Taxonomy (NCBI): domain Bacteria; kingdom Pseudomonadati; phylum Pseudomonadota; class Alphaproteobacteria; order Rhodobacterales; family Roseobacteraceae; genus Palleronia; species Palleronia sp. THAF1. The sequence continues at coordinate 1,728,634 of NZ_CP045420.1, forward strand.
GATGACGCCGAAGACGATCAAGAGGATCGAGGGCGGGATCAGCGCGCCGACTGTCCCCGCCGCGGCAACAGTGCCGGTGGCCAGACCCGGATTATAGCCGTGGCGCAGCATCTCGGGCACCGCGACCTTGCCCATGGCAGCGGCAGTCGCCACCGACGAGCCTGTCACAGCGGCAAAGCCCGAGCACCCGAAGACCGAGGCGATGGCCAGACCGCCCGGCAGACGCGCCAGCCACAGGCTGGCCGAATCGAAGAGGCCGCGCGTCAGGTTGGCGTGGTAGCAGACGTAACCCATCAGCACGAACATCGGCACCGAGCTGAGCGTCCAGTTCGAGATGAAGGTGAAGGGCACGACCTGAAGCATCCCCCAGGAGGCGGCCTCGCCGACAAGGGCCCAGAGGCCAAGGTAGGACACGAGGATCAGCGCGATGCCGACGTGGACGTTCGCCGCGATCAGGACGAGCAGGCCGCCAAGGCCCAGAAGGCCAATCATGATGTCAGACATCGTCGGACTCTCCCAGTTGCGGTGCCTCGAGGGGCTCTTCGGCGGGGATGTCCTGCCCGATCAGGCGCAGGACGGAGCGCGCCAGAAGCAGAAAGCCCATGGCGCCGAAGCCGATGGGCACCATGAAATAGGCGGGCCAGATCAGGATGCGCGTGGTCTGCTCGACGACGAAGCTGCCCGATGAGAACTTGTTGCCCGCCTCCTCCAGCGATTGCGTCATCAGCAGAAGGTAGACGCCGGCGGTCACCAGCCCCACCACGGTCTCCAGACCGCGCCGGGCGCCCTCGGGCAGCCGGTCGGTCACGATGGTGACGCCCACATGCGCCCCGCGCCGCTCGGCGCTGAGGATCGGCAGGAAGGCGACGGCGATCATCGCGTAGTTGGTCACCAGCGCCGAGGTGATCGAGATCGGCGCATTGAGGAGGAGGCTCGACAGAATATCGACGCTGACGAGCCCCATCATTACGATCAGCGCGATCCCCGCGCCGATCAGCAGCGCCATGTCCACGCCGCGCGCAAGGCGCTGGGCGAGACGTGCGGTAGAAGACATGGCGCGGCCCCTCACAGTCCGTAGGTGGTTTCGTCGAGCTTTGAGAAGATCTCGGCGCGGTAGACTTCGGCGATCTCCTCGGGGCTCCAGTCACGGTCGAGGGGCAGAAGGCCCTCCCACTTCGTCACCAGCTCCTGGAACCGGGCGATCTTGGTGTCGACATCGTCGAGACCATGGGTCTCGGCCGCGATCTGGGCGATGTTGGACAGATCGTCCTGAATCACCTGATCGGACATCGCCTTCGCCTCCGGGGAGGCCTCGGACACCGTGATCCCCTGCGCCTTGGCCATTTCGAGGTTGCTGGCCACGTCATCGGCGAACTTCCACGTCGTCGCGGCATTGGCCAGCGCGGCGGCGTCCATGTAGGCCCGGCGCTGCGCATCGGTCAAGCCGCGCCAGAAGTCGCGGTTCACGCTCATCAGGTCGAGACCGTGGACCGTGCCGCCCGGCATGTTCGTGGTCACATTGGTCGCCACGTCGATCAGGCGGATCGAGCTGAGCTCGGACGGCGCGTTCATAGCCCCGTCGATGGTGCCTTGGCTAACGGCCTCGAAGATCTCGTTGCCCGAGAGGCTGACCCCCACGGCGCCCATGGCCGCCGCCCAGCGGGACCAGGCACCGCCGGCGGCGCGCAGCTTCTTGCCCTGCAGCTCGGCCTCAGTGGTCATTGGCGCGGTGCCGAGGATCGCATAGGCGCCCGTCGAGGCATTGCCGAGCGGCACCATGTTCGCCGCCAGACGCTCTTCGATGCAGGCGTCGCAGGTCAGGATGTATTCGCTCATCGCGCCGGCCATGGCGTAGGGATTCTGGCCCAGCATCGCCATCTCGATGGGCAGTTGCGCCTGCGGCAGCTCGGCCGGGAAATAGTTCAGCACCATGTAACCACCGTCGACGACCCCGTCGCGGATGCCGCCGAAAGTCTGGCGCAGGTCCAGAAGCGAGGGCGGAAAGACGCGGACCCGCAGATCGCCATCAGTGCGCGCGGCGAGATCCTCCGAGAATTTCTCGATCCCGTAGTGGGCGCCCGATCCGTCGGGCACGCCGATCACGATGCGGACGGTCTCGGCCATGGCTGCCCCTGCGGACAGGGCAATCGCGGCGCCGGCGACGCTGGCCAGCATGGTCTGTCGGATGTTCATTGTCGTTCCTCCCTTATCGGGCCGTCTCGGCCCCGTTGTCCGCTTGCGCGGTTCATGGACGCTAGCGGCCCTTCCAGACCGGCTCGCGTTTCTCGGTGAAGGACGCCGCCCCCTCGCGAGCGTCCTCGGAATTGATGACGGGCTCCAGTTCCGCGTCCTGGCGGTCCCAGACGGACTCCTCGGGCCAGCGCGGCGACTGTGAGACCATCCGCTTGGTCGCGGCGACAGAGAGGGGCGCGTTGCTTGCGATCTCCGCCGCAAGCGCGCGCGCGCCGTCCAGCGCGCCGCCCTTCTCCGTCAGCCGGTTGACGAGACCCCAGCGTTCGGCCTCTTCGGCGTCCATCATCCGTCCGGTCAGGCCCAGTTCCATCGCGATCTGCGGCGGGATCCGTTGGGGAAGACGGACCAGACCGCCCGAGCCTGCAATCAGTCCGCGCCGGGCCTCCGGCAGGCCGAAGCGGGCGCTGCGGGCCGCCACGATCAGATCGCAAGCCAGCGCAATCTCAAACCCGCCCGCCAGAGCGTTGCCCTCGACGGCCGCGATCAGGGGTTTCTCGGGCGGTGTGCGGATGAGGCCCGCAAGGCCCCGGCCCGGTAGCTCCACCCGCTCGCCGGCGAGAAAGGCCTTGAGGTCCATGCCGGCCGAAAACTGTCCGCCCGCCCCCGTCAGGATACCGACCCGCAGGTCGTCTTCGGCGTCGAGGCGGTCCATGGCGGCGGCGATCGCCGCGGAGGTCGCCCGGTCGATGGCGTTGCGCCGCGCGGGGCGGTCGATGGTGACGGTCAGGATGCCGCCCTCGGTGTCGAGATGCACGCTCACAGCCGCCGCCTCCGGGCGCGCAGGCCCATCCGGTCGCGGATAACACGGCCCGAGACCACACGCCCGCCGCGCACATGCACGATGCCGTTCACGTCGATAAAATCGGGTCCCGGCACCGCGCCCGGCAATCCGCCGAGGAAGGTGCCCGATTGGCGCACCGCGAAGGCCACCGTCTCGCCGACCGAGCGCATTTCCAGCACGTCGGTCACGTCCACCTCGAAGGTGACGCGCTCGCCCGTCAGGTGCTCGTCGTCGCAGCGCACGTCTGGCCGCGGCCAGCCCCCTTCGAGCCATTGCGCCACCACCGCCTCGGCCTCGGGATCGGCCGCCCCCGGCGTCACGTCCCAGGGGGCAACGGCGGCGCGGTCGATGCGGTCGGGCTTGCCAGATTTCAGCTGGCGGCGGCGGGTGAAGTAATCCTCCTGCGCGATGCACCGGGTCAAGACATCGCCGGTCCGGCGGTAGATCGACACACCGGACCACGCGGCGCTGGTGCCGTCACGCTCGCCGTGCTCGCTGAACCACAGGGCCGTCCAGTCGTCTCCCGTCAGCGCCTCATGCACCGTCATCGACAGGCCGGGATAGTCGCGCATCTGCACATCGACGGCGGGCAACCATGCGTTGTCGCGCCCCGAGAAAGCCACGTCGCCGATGGACAGCGTGTAGCCGCGGGCGCAGATCTGACGCGCGACTGACGGATCATGCCCGTTGAAGTAGCCCTGCACCCAAGACCGCACGAGGGACAACGCCGGGCTCATGCGGACGCCCCGTAGAGGCGGCGCAACTCGGGCTTGAGCAGCTTGCCGGAGGCGTTGCGCGGCAGGCTGTCCACGACCTCGATCCGGGTCGGGCACTTGTAGGTCGCAAGGTTCTCTCGGGTGTAGGCGATCAGGTCGGCCGGCGCGGCCTCGGTGCCGTCCTTCAGAACGACCACGGCCAGCGGCGTCTCGCCCCATTTCTCGTGCGGCACGCCGATGACGCCCACCTGCGCCACGGCATCGTGACCGTTCAACACGTTCTCGATCTCGGCAGGGTAGATGTTCTCGCCGCCCGAAATGATCATGTCCTTGTATCGGTCAAAAAGGAAGATGTGCCCCTCCTCGTCGAGGTAGGCGGCATCTCCCGTGCGGAACCAGCCCCCCTCGGTGATCGCGTCAGCCGTCGCATAGGCGTTCTTCCAGTAACCGGTCATCAGCATCCGGGAGCGCAGCCAGATCTCGCCGACCTCGCCCGCCGCCGCATCTTCGTCCGACCCCGGCGCGACGACGCGCAACTCGACCCATGGCAGGACCCGGCCGCAGGATTTCAGAAGTCTGGCCTTCGGCCCCTCGGGATCGTGGCTCTCGGGGGGCAACACGACTACGGTGCCCGCGCTTTCGGTCATGCCGTAGGCGTGCATGAACCCGCAGTCCATCGCGGACATGGCCTTGCGCAGAAGCACGTCGCCCATCGGCGAGGCACCGTACATCAAAAGCTGGAGCGAGCTCAGATCGCTCCCATCCAGACCGTCGGAATTCAGCATCATCTGAACGACCGCCGGCACGAGGAAGGTGTGCGTCACGCGGTGCTCGGGGATCAGATCGAGGATCGTCCCCACATCCACATCCGCCATCAGGACGGTGTGCCCGCCCGCGAAAAGCGTGGACGAGCCGTAGCCGCAGCCCCCGATGTGAAACAGCGGCATCGCGACGAGGTTGACGCTCTCGGGGCCCATGCCCCAGGCCTCGGCCAGCTGGGCCGTGTAGGACATCGCGGCATTGGACAGCATCGCCCCCTTCGGCAGACCCGTGGTGCCCGAGGTGTAGAGGATCAGCGCGATCTCCTCGGGGCGGCCCTCATGCCCCGGATCGGCTTCGCTTTCATCTTGAAGTATTGCATCAAGATTGCCTCCGAAGCGCATGATTTCGAGGGATAGATTTTCCGGCGCGAGGTCCGCGCCGGTCTCGTCCACGAAAAGCAGCGAGAGGTCGGCATCGGCCATGATCTCGGCGATCTCTCGCTTGGACAGACGCCAGTTGAGACCCACCAGCGTCGCCCCGACCTTCGAGGCGGCGATGATCGCGTGGAAGAATTCGGCGCGGTTCTTCGACAGGACCCCGACGCGGTCGCCGGCCTTGACCCCGGCCGTCGCCATGGCGTTTGCCAGCTGGGAGCTGGCGCGGTCCAGCTCGGCGAAGCTTTCGGTCCTGCCCTGAAACGTCAGCGCGGCGGCATCGCCCCGCTCGGCGGCATGGCGGCGCAGGATGCTTGCGAATGTCTCCATCTCGATACCCCTCCCAAGGCGCCCGATCAGTAGCTCTTCGGCAGCCCCAGAGAGTGCTGCGCAAAGAAATTGAGCACCATCTCGCGGCTGACGGGTGCCGTCTTGTGCAGGCGGGCGATGAACCACAGGTCGGCCAGCCCGTATTCCAGCGCGAGGCCGTTGCCGCCGTGGACCTGGATCGCCTGATCAAGCGCCTTGAGCGACGAGTCGGCGGCGGCGAATTTTGCCATGTTGGACGCCTCGCCGGCTTCGGGCGAGCCCTCATCGTAGAGAACCGCCGCCCGCGCCGTCATCAGACGGGCCTGCTGGACGCCGACGTAGGCCTCAGCAAGGGGATGCGCGACACCCTGGTGCGCGCCGATGGGCACGTCCCAGACGCTGCGGTCCCCGGCGTAGGCCGCGCCCTTCTCGATGGCGTAGCGCGCGATGCCGTTGTTGATGGCGGAGGCGCAGATCCGTTCGGGGTTCAGGCCCGCAAAGAGATGCTTTAGGCCCTTTCCCTCCTCCCCGACCAGCGCGTCGGCGGGCAGTTTCACGTCATCGAACCACAGCATGAATTGCGTCTCGGGCACTTGCAGGGCCGTCTCGATGGGCGTCTTGCGGATGCCCTCGGCGTCCACCGGCACGAGGAAGAGGGACAGCTTGCCGCGGCCCTTTTCGTCCAGCTTCTCGCCGCGGGCGACGACCATGATGGCATCCACCTCGTCCACCGCGGAGGTCCAGTATTTTTGGCCGTTCAGCGTCCAGCCGTCGCCGTCGCGGCGCGCGATGGTCGAGACCTTGTGCGTGTTCGATCCGGCGTTGGGTTCGGTGATGGCGAAGGCGAGGCGCTTCTTGCCGCTGGCCAAGCCCGGCAGCCACTCGTCTTTCATCGCATCGCTGGCGTGGCCCTGGATGATCGGGGCGCAGATCGAGCCGATGACCAGGCTCAAGATCGGGCAGCCCTGCGCCGCCGTTTCCTCGACGATGACGTTGTAGTCGGCCATGCCGCCGCCGCCGCCGCCGTATTTCTCATCGACATGCACCCCGAGGAAACCTGCCTCGCCGAGCGCGTTCCACAGCTCTTCGGGCTTGCCGTTGCGCTTGGTGACGTCTTGGAAATACTTGCGTCCGAAGCCGCCGACCAGCTTGCCGACGCTGTCGCGCAGCATCGCGTGATGGTCTGCGGTATCCACGAGGGTTGTCGAGAAGATCGTGCCCATGTCCTTTCCTTATGCCTTGTCTGCCGCCTCGGCGGCCCAATCGTAGAAACCCCGGCCCGACTTGCGACCCAGATCGCCGCGCGAGACCATGTCCTTCAGAAGCTGCGGCGGCGCGAAACGCGGGCCGAGCGCCTTGTCGAGGTGGGTGGCGATGTCGAGCCGCACGTCGAGCCCCACCACATCCGAGAGCCGCAGCGGCCCCATCGGATGGCGGTAGGCGGTCGTCACCGCGCGGTCGATGTCCGCCGGCGAAGCGACACCGTCCTCGACCATGCGCATCGCCTCGATGGCGAGGATCAGGTCGAGGCGGCTCGTCGCGAAGCCCGGCGCGTCCGCGACCACCGCAGAGACCTTGCCGATGGCGGCCGTGAAGGCCTCGGCCTGCGCCAGTGCCGCATCCGAGGTGGCCGCGCCGCGCACGATCTCGACCAGCTTCAGGGACCAGACGGGGTTGAAGAAATGCATGCCCAGGAAGGCCGCCGGATCGCCCACCGCGCCCGACAGGTCGTCGACGCTGAGCGCGCTGGTGTTCGTCGCGATGAGACGCGGGCGCCGCGTGGCGATCTCGGCCAACACACGGTCCTTCAGGGCGCGCTGCTCGGGCACGGTCTCGATCACCAGATCGAGGGTCTCGGGCAGATCCGCGGCGGCGGGCAGTATCGTGATCGCGGACAGCCAGGCGTTGGCCACCTCGGCCTCCACCTTGCTGCGCTGGATCGCCGCCGTCGCCGCGCCTTGCATGGTCGCGCGGGCTTCCTCGGCTCGGCCGGCGTCCGGCTCGACAAGGGTCGTCTCAAAGCCCGCCATGGCGAAGACATAGGCGATGCCCGCCCCCATGGTGCCGCCGCCGACCACCGCGATGCGCTGCGCCTCAGGCGTCATGGGTAGCCTCCGCGGGTTCGGGGCGCAGGGCGAACCCGGCGTAATCCTGCTCGGCGCATTCAATCAGGAGACGGCGGTAGGCGCGCACGCCGCCCGAATAGGGCATGAAGACCCGCGGCTTACCCTTCACCTCGCCGCCGTTGTAGAAGCTGTCGGCGGTCATGTAGAGCGTCTCCTGCGCGCGCTCCTGCACATGGGAGGTCCAGGCCTCTTCGGCCTCTTTCGTGACCTCGAACTCGGCGATGCCGCGATCCCGCAGGTCCGAGAGCATCGCGACCATCCAGTCCACCTGCTCCTCAATCGAGACGATCACGTTCGACAGGACCGAGGGGCTTCCGGGCCCGGCGACGATCAGCATGTTGGGGAACCCAGCGGTGCCGAGCCCGTAATGCGTCAGAGGCCCCTGCCCCCACTTGTCACGCAGAAGCTCGCCGTCCCGGCCGCGGATATCCGGCTTGAAGAGCGCGCCAGTCAGCGCATCGAAGCCGGTGGCATAGATCACCATGTCGAGCTCGTGGAACGCATCCTCGGTGCGGATGCCGCTTTCGGTGAACTCGGTGATCGGATGCGCTCGGATATCGGCGAGGGTGACGTTCTCGCGGTTGAACGCCTCGAAATAGCCGCTGTCCACCGACGGGCGGCGGGTGCCGAACTTGTGGGTGTCTGGGATCAGTTTCTCGCGGGTCACCGGATCGTCGACACGCGCGCCGATCTTGCGGTGCAGGAACTCGGAGGCCTTCGCGTTGGCGTTCGCGTCCAGAAGAATGTCGGGATAGGTCAGCGCGAAGCCGAAACCGAGACGATGATAGGCCTCCTCGAAGGCCTTCTCGCGCTCGGCGTCGCTGACCTCCAGCGTCTTGATCTTGCCGGGCTTGAAGCCGAGGCCCGTCGGCGAGTTGCGCATCAGCTGGCGCCGCTCTTCGTAGCTTTCCTTGACGCGGCGGTCCTCGTCCTCGGTCAGAGGCGCGTTCGCCGCGGGCACCGAGTAATTGGCCGTGCGTTGGAAGACCGTGACATGGGCGGCCGATTGGGCGATCAGCGGCGTCATCTGCATGCCGGACGATCCGGTGCCGATGATGCCCACCCGCTTGCCGTCAAAGGACACCTCTCGGTCGCGGGGCCATTCGGCGCTGGTAATCGTCTCGCCGGCGAAAAGGTCCTGACCGGGGTACTCGGGCAGCTTGGGCGCCGAGAGTTGCCCCAGGCACAGCATTATCCGGCCCGCAGCATAGCTGCGTCCGTCTTCGGTCTCGATGCGCCAGACGGCAGCGTCCTCGTCATAGATGGCGGAGGTGACGCGGGCGTTCAGCTCGACCCCCGAGCGCAGATCGAAGCGGTCGGCGACATGGTTGATGTACCGCAGGATCTCGGGCTGCGTGGGATAGCGCTCGGTCCATCGCCACTCCTGCTCGAGCTCCTTGGAGAAGCTGTAGGAGTAATCGTAGCTTTCCACGTCGCAGCGCGCGCCGGGATAGCGATTGTGATGCCAGACGCCCCCGATCCCGTCCGAGGCCTCCAGAACGGTCACGTCGAACCCGGCTTCCCGAAGGCTGTAGAGCGCCCTGAGCCCGGCCAGACCGGCACCCACGACGATGACATCGCGCGTCTGCATGCTTCCTCCCTGTCGGGGGGACCCCGACTTGCTGAGGATAACAGTATATACTTACGGGTATAAATCAAGATCCTAAGTAGAAAGCTGACGTCAGCAAGTCTCAGAGCGTCACGCCGTGCGCTCTAGAACTCTGAAGATATTGCATTTATTCCGCTATTGCGCTTCGGGTCGCGCGAGCGTGACGAACATGCGGGTCATGCGATCCGACACCTCTTCGACGGAAAGCGTACCGCCCGGTTTGAACCAGAATGTCGTCCAGCTGACCGCCCCGACGAGCGCATAGGCCGCGATCCGGGCGTCGGGCACGTTGATCTCGCCATTCGTCAGACCGCGCTCCAGCAAGGCTTCGACGCGCATCATGAAAGACTGGCGCAACTCACCCAGCCGCTCGGCGGCCGCCGGCTCGAGGTTCTTCTCCTCACGGATGTTGATCGCGATGCTTCGCTGCGACTCGAGGATTGCCGTGAGGTATCTGGGAATGAAATAGCGCAGGGTCTCTGCTGGCCCGCTCTGCCGCGCGTCAGCTTCGTCGAAGGCAAGAATCGCGCGTCGTATGCCGATCGCGCTGACCTGCTCGAGAAGCGCTGCCTTGTTGCCGGCGTGGGAATAGAGAAACGGTTTGGTCACGCCAAGCAGCTCAGCCACGTCATCGAGCTTGGTATTTGCGTAACCGCGTTCGTAGAACAGTTGTGTCGCTGCATCGATTATCCGCGCGCGCTTGAGCGCGGCAACCTCGTCCTTGACCCGATTCATGGGCGTATTCCTCTTGTAATGCGGCTTTCGCACCAGACTACTGGCAAGTATTATTTTTTACTATACCATAAGGCCATGTCGTTGCATCCTGCCCTCACCCCGATCGCCGCAGATCCGAAAATGACCGTCCGCGTCCCGCCGCCGACCGTTCCCTTCGCGGCCATCCGCAAGGCCGCGAATGCCGCGATGAGCACGGGGCCACGCCCCGACATGGCTCGCGTCGAGGACACCATCGTCGACGCCGCCACCCCGGTGCCCGTGCGTCTATACCATCCTTCAAACATTTCCTCATCGTCCGTGATCGTCTTCTATCATGGCGGCGGCTTCGTCTGGGGCTCGCTCGATACCCATGACGGACTATGTCGCCGCATGGCGTCGCGCACCGGCGCAAAAGTCGTCTCTGTCGGGTATAGGCTGTCGCCTGAAGCGCCCTTTCCGGCTGCGGAAACGGATGTCGGCCTGGTCACCGATGCGCTGATTGAAGGCTTCTTCGAAACGACAGTAACCGCGGACCGTCTGATACTCTGCGGAGACAGTGCGGGTGGATATCTCGCTTTCCTAGAGACCTGTCGTTTGGTGGACCGCGGGACGACACCCGCGGGGCTTGGACTGATCTACCCGGCGCTCGATCCATCGTGCAGCGGACAGAGCCACGTCACCAATGCTGGCGGACCGATCCTGACTACCGAGGCCATGCGCTGGTTCTGGACGTGCCATGCGCCATTCGATATCGCCCCTCCCTTCGAGAAGGCGCCACTTCACACATTCCCGCCAACTCATATCCTTGTGGCTGGCCACGACCCGCTGCGAAACGATGGGACGCGCTTGCACGACCATCTGTCGGATCTCAACGTCAAATCGACTTTATTAGAGGCGCCGGACATGGCTCACGGCTTCCTCAATCTGCCAATGGCATACGATGTCTGGAAGAGCCATGAGATGGCACTATTCGACTCTTTGGGAGCCACAGTAATGTCCCATGGGGCAGTGTGAGAACTCTTGAGCCGAGTAACTCTAATCAGGCTTCGATAGCGACTGGATGGAAGTTATTTGGCAGGTCACCATCACCGTGACATCGTCGAAACCAGCAACGAGATCTGGCGCTTTCGGACCGGGGATCGGCCCAAATGAAACCGGCGAGCCTCGGCCGCGATGTACGTAGGGCCTTGGTGTGGTTGCCTGACGGTCGGTGTCTCAAGCCGACCAGGCCTAAGAGTCCGCCCGTTCAGACCTGAGATAGGCAACTGGCCCGCTTCTTGGATGCCCTCTACCTTTATCATCAGGCATGCCTGGACCGACGGATCCGAGACGGTCTGCGGCCTGCCACGCTTGCCGGACGAGGTCGCGTGCCGGGTCATGACAGCGTCGAATTGAAACTTAGCGACCCGCGCGCGCAGCGAGATCGTGAAAGACAACCCCTTCAGGGTGCGGAAGCATGCGGGCTCAGGCCCGGAGTGTCCGCTGCACAGAGCGCCTGACGCCCGACTCTATCCCGATGTTGATGGTGCGGCGCATATTGACCTCGACCCTTCTCCTCGGTGCGCATCATGCATCGTCGATCCAATTTTTCAGAAGAGCATCAACTTTTCCCGTGGAGGCTTCAGATATCCTGAGCCATCCCTCCGATCTGCTCTTGAACCTGTCTGCCCACCTTCCCTCTTGACTGCGAACGGCACTGCGACACATATTTCTAGATATAGCAGACAGATTTCTGTTTTAATGAGCGTTCTAGTATCTTCGTTATGCTCGAACCTTCGCTGGGAATCCTACCACCCCAGCCAACTTCGTCGTAAGCCGTTAAATTCGAACCGAAACTCTGCCGCAGCAGGGAATCGGATTTGCAGTGCGACACACGTGTGCTTTACACCCCTGCGTCACACGGAGGTTTTCGGGTCGTCCTTTCGGTCTCTTCAAGGAGACGACGATGGGGAAGATCACGCATGGCAGTCGTCGGGGCGCGGTTTATATCTGGCGTCGGCGGTGCTCTACACGGTCGGACACACAATCCACAGGAATGATGCAGATCAGCTTGCGGACGCGAGAGTTGTCCACAGCAAGGCGGCTGGGCGCCCTTGTCTCAAACACGGCTGAGCGGATGTATGAGGGTATGGAAAGCGGAACCCTCACTAAAAGCGACGTTCGGACCTATCTCGACGCCTTTGTGGACCTGTCACGCTTTTGTGCCGCCCCAAGTGCTCGTTTAGGCCGCCTTTCGTTCGAAGGCGACGGGACTTTTCCAGCCCAGTGCTGAGTGGCGGCGACGTGGATTGTAGAAGCCGTTGATGTATTCGAAGATCGCAATTTCGGCTTGCCGCCTTGTTTCCCATGTCTCCCGCCAGATCAGCTCTGCTTTGATGGTTTTGAAGAACGTCTTTACTACTGCCCGGCAGAGTTTTGCTGCGCAAAATCCCGAGAGGGGGCGGCATTGTCATAACAATTACCCGTGCCGCTCATCGAGACTTGGAAGCCATGCTGGCGCAGGATCTTCTGATAGTCGTGAGAACAGTATTGGCTGCCGCGATCGGTGTTATGGATGCAGCCCGCGGGCGGTGTTGTGAATGCGATGGCCATGTTCAGCGCCCGAATTGCCAGGTCTCGCTTCATCCGATTGCTGTACCGCTGCCCGGCAGGGTCATGCACAGCATGATCCCGAGAGGGGGCCCAACCGATGACCCGCCGGGAATGCAGATTCAGGAACGAGCCTTTGTCCGCCATCGGTCCGAGGACAATGGCGAGTGCCAAATACAATCAGGCCTCTCGCGTCCAGATATAGCTGATGTCACCAGCCCATTTCTGGTTGGGGCGTTTGGCAGCGAAGTCTCGATCCAGCAAGTTCGGCGCGATGTTGAACTTGTGGTCGCTGTCCGTGGTCACTTTGTGTTTGCGTGTGCGCACAACCGATGTGCCGTTCTGGCGCATCAATCTGCCAACGCGGCGGTGGCCTATATCCAGTCCAATTCCCTTGAGCTCGTCGGTCATTCGTGGGCGACCATAGCTGCCCAGGCTGAGACGGGATTGCTCTTTGATGTGCGCCACCGTCACCATATCAGATCGCTGCCGGAAATGTGTCCCGGTGTTCTTCGACGAACCTAAACCTCACGGCTTTTGGCTCGCGAAGAACTGCGTTGCTTTTTCTAGGATGTCCCGCTCCTCCTTGAGGATGCGAACCGCGCGCCGAAGCTGGTCATTCTCTTGGGCCAGCCCCAAATCCTCTTTCGACACCACATCCGTGTCTCGATGAGCTGTGATCCATTTGTTCAGCGTCGACATCCCGACGCCCAGATCATCAGCCACCTGCTTACGCGTTAACCCGCTTGTCAGCGCTATGCGCACCGCATCCTTGCAAAATTCGTCCGTCCGTTTCAGTCCCATAGTCAGTCTCCCTTAGTGCAGTGAATGCTATCAAAGGAGCGGCATCAAACCGCGACAGGTCCAGAATGCTTCCTGCCAGGCCGTATACTTGCCAGTAATCCACGCGTCCAACAATTCGAGGAAGCCGAGGGCAGAGCGTTCCTCACGGCCGGTAAGGGCCTCGAAATTCCGAACAATGCTGGTGCGGCGCGGATCACTCGCCAGATTCTGCGTGAGTATCTCGACATTTCGGGCCAATAGCCCGTCTCCGAGCTCGGTGGTATCAGCCTTCAGATCTTGGTTCGCAAGAAACGCCCATGCATCGCGCATCGTGACGTTATGCCGGCGATCATCCTCCGGAGACAAACTGTCGGTACGCTCTAAAATCTGAAGCGTTTCGATCTTGCGGCGTTCGGTTTCCACGACGTTGGCGAGCCACTTTCGGCCCTCATCCACAGAGATCCGCTGTCCGACGATCTGGTTCATGATTGCATCGCTCTCCGCGCTGACCCTTCGCGCCAGAATAGACGCTCGACGCAGGTTTGTCGTCCTCAAGGAGAGCTTGATATCCGCCAAAGTTGTGGATTGCCAACGCAGGCGACGCCGCCAGTGATACACGTTCCCACGACGAAAAAGATGAGGTTGAGCCAGCATGGTGCGGTCCGCTTCCTAGCAAGACAGACGAACGCAGAGATCTGGGATGCCACGCAGCTATGCCACATCCCGAAGCCTTTGAACGGCTTTACCCGCCTTTTCGGGGACTTACGCGGGAAATGGCTCCGGCGGTAGGGATCGGAGCGAAATTCTTACAACGCGCAAGTCACTGAGATCACACGAAGTTAAAACATACGTCGGACCGCTGTGCTACAGTTTTCTGTAACAGTGTCACACAGACTGATCTCATGAGCAACTGCAGGTCTGACCTGCCACGGGATTTTTCCTCCACCGTCGATTAGAGTCCGGCCCAACCTGAGGACGGACAATGAAGCGAACGAGATTCAGCGACGAACAGATCATCGGCATCTTGGCCGAACACTCGGCGGGCCCGAAGTGCGCGGACCTGTGCCGCAAGCACGGCATGTCGGAAGGCACTTTCTACGACTGGAAAGCTAAGTTCGGCGGCATGGCGGTGTCTGAGGTCAAGCGGCTGAAGGCGCTTAAGGATGAGAACGCCAAGCTGAAGAAGCTCTTGGCGGAACAGATGCTGGACTCGGCGGCGATGAAGGAGGCTCTGTTGCGCAAATCGGGTTGGGGATTCATCTCGTGAATCCAGCGTGATAGCTGGCGATTATGAGCAGACCGACACCCCCGAGCTACAAGATCAAGAACTGGGCGGCCTATAACGAAGCGCTCAAGCGCATCGCTTCGCGACCTCGCTGACGATCTGGTTTGATCCCGAGATGACATGGGAGGCGACTCCGACGGGCAAGCGCGGCCGGCAGCGGACGTATAGCGATCGTGCTATCCAGACCTGCCTGACGATTACAGTGCTGTTCGACTTGGCCCTCCGGCAGACAACCGGCTTTGTCGAAAGCCTCCTGCAACTGAGCGGGCTGGACTGGACGGTGCCGGATTTCAGCACGCTGTCCCGCCGTCAGAAGACACTGGACGTGAGCATACCTTATCGTGGGTCGGAGGGACCGCTGCACCTTCTGATCCCCTCTCGGGATCATACTTCGCATGACCCTGCCGGGCAGCGGACAGCACCGGGATCAAGGTCGAGGGCGAAGGGGAATGGAATGCCCGCAAGCATGGCGGCGCCAAACGCCGTGTGTAGCGCAAGGTTCACCTCGGGATTAACGAGAAAGCTCTGGAAATTCGGGCAGTCGAGTTCACCAGCAGCGACATCGGCGATGCGCCCATGCTGCCCGAATTGCTCAACCAGATCCCGCCCGACCAGGAGATCGGCAGCGTCACTGCGGACGGCGCCTACGACACCCGAAAGTGCCACAATGCCATCGCCGACCGGGGCGCTGCCGCTGTCATTCCGCCCCGCAAGAACGCCAAACCCTGGAAGCCGGACACGGCTGGCGCGATTGCGCGCAACGAGGCCCTCCGCGCATCGAAATACCTCGGCCGAGCGCTCTGGCGGAAATGGAGTGGCTACCACCGCCGAAGTCGCGTCGAGACGAAGATGCACGGCATGAAGCTGCTGGGCCCACGGCTGATGGCACGTGACCCAGACCGTCAGGTCGCCGAGCTTCAGGTTCGTATCGCCGTCATGAACGGTTTCACCGCGCTCGGCATACCCGTCACACAGGCCGTGGGATAAGTGCGTCCGGGGAAAGGGGAAGCTTGCCCGTCAGTCGATTTGTGCAACAGAGTCTGTTTCAAGCGGCGGTGTTGGATTGTCAGCATCTTGGCCTTTTACCTTTCCCTCAGAGTGCTTTTGTCGCAGCCAAAGGGCATTGATGATGTGACCGCTCCCCGACGGCATTAGAGCCATCCCTGTCCCAAAAACCTTGAGATCGGTTTGTCTGGGGAAAGGCGAGCCTTGTCCCACAGCTGACTTGTGCGGAAGGGTCCGATGACCCGGGACATCGGGTTGGCTTTAAACGATAGTCCAAGAATATCCCGCTGCGACGAACGACGTTCCGGCCAACACTCACTACCGGAACATCTGCCTTAGTTCTGCAATATCCATTGATAGGGACGCGGCCCGACGACAGATCCATAATCCAACGCCAGCAGGAGTTTTATGATGTTGAGAACGGTTATTGCCGCCGCGATTGCCACCGCGGGTCTATCGGGCGAAGTCGTGGCGCAAGAGGCGGACACGCTTCAGGTCGGGATGTCGGGCGGCTATTTCCCCTTCACCTTCGTGCAGCAGGACGAACTGCAGGGCTTCGAAGTGGACGTGATGAATGCGGTCGGCGAACAGGCCGGGCTGGATATATCCTTCGAGACGATGTCGTTTTCTGGCCTAATCGGTGCGTTGCAGGCGGGACGGATCGATACGATCGCCAACCAGATCACCATCACGCCCGAGCGCGAAGCGGCGTTTGTTTTCACCGAGCCCTATGTGATCGACGGCGCCCAAGTCGTGACGCGCGACGGCAACGATGAGATCGGTGGGGTCGAGGACCTGAAGGGGCGGACCGTGGCCGTCAATCTTGGCTCTAACTTCGAGCAGCTGTTGCGCGATCTGCCCTACTCCGAAGAGATCGACATCCGCACCTACGAGTCCAACATCGAGCAGGACACCGCGCTTGGCCGTGTCGATGCCTTCGTGATGGACCGCGTCTCCTCGGCACAGGTGATCCAGGAAAGCCCGCTGCCGCTGCAACTGGCGGGTGAGCCGTTTTCTGAAATTCGGAACGCCCTGCCCTTCCGCGACGATGAAGACGGGCGCGCGATGCGGGATCGGGTGGATGAGGCTTTGGCCGCGCTCCGGGAAGACGGCACCCTGTCCGAAATCTCGCAGAAGTGGTTCGACAGCGATATCACGACCTCTGCAGCCAGCTCGGACTGACCTGATCCATGCGGGCACTTGACCTTGACTATATGGTGGGGCTGGTGCCCGTGATCCTGGGCTACGTGCCGCTGACGCTGTTCATGGCGGCGGTGGCCATGGTTTGCGCACTGATGCTGGCGTCGCTTCTGGCCGTGGAGCGTGTGATCCGCGTACCGGGACTGGACTGGCTGGTGGTGCTGTTCATCAGCTTCTTCCGCGGCACCCCGCTGCTCGTACAGCTGTTCCTGTTTTACTACGGGCTGCCGCAGGTGGTGGGCTTCCTTACCCAGATCAACGGCGTGACGGCGGCGATCATGGGGCTGACGCTGCACTTTTCGGCCTACATGGCCGAAGCGATCCGCGCCGCGATCACAGGGGTCGACCGCAGCCAGTGGGAAGCTGCGCAATCCATCGGGATGACACAGGGGCAGACGATGCGCCGGATCGTACTGCCACAGGCCGGGCGGATCGCCGCGCCGACGCTGGTGAACTACTTCATCGACATGATCAAAGGCACGTCGCTGGCGTTCACCTTGGGCGTCACAGAGATGATGGGCGCGACGCAGAAGGAAGCATCCGGCAGCTTCCTGTATTTCGAAGCGTTCCTCGTGGTGGCGATCCTGTATTGGGTAATCGTCGAAGTGCTGAATCAAGGCCAGAAGCAGCTAGAGACCTATCTCAACAAGGCCTACGCGCGATGATTTCCCTACAGGGCCTGACCAAACGCTTCGGTGACACGACGGTTCTCGACGGGATCGACCTGCAGATCGCCGATGGTGAACGGGTCGTTGTTATCGGCCCGTCCGGCACCGGCAAATCGACACTGCTGCGTTGCCTCAACTTCCTTGACCGTCCGGATGCGGGGACCATCACGGTCGGCGATGTGCGCGTCGATGCCGCCCGCGCCACGCGGAGCGATATCCTTGCCTTGCGCCGGGCCACGTCCTTCGTGTTCCAGAACTACGCGCTGTTTGCCAACAAAACGGCGGTCGAGAACATCACGGAGGCGCTCACCACGGTTCAGGGCCGCCCCCGCGCCGAGGCCGAGCAGCGCGCCCGTGACATCCTTGCGGAAACCGGGCTGGCCGAGAAGGCGGACAGCTATCCGGCAGCGCTTTCGGGTGGGCAGCAACAGCGCGTCGGGATCGGTCGGGCGATGGCCATCGGGGCCGATCTCATGCTGTTCGACGAGCCGACCTCTGCGCTTGATCCCGAATGGGTCGGCGAGGTGCTCGACCTCATGCGCCGGGTGGCCGAGCAGCGCCAGACCATGCTGATCGTGACGCATGAGATGCAGTTCGCCCGCGAAATTGCAGATCGGATCGTGTTCATCGATAATGGCCGGATCGTCGAGTCCGGCCCCCCACAAGCGGTCCTTGATGCGCCGCAGGACGAGCGGCTGAAACGTTTCCTGCGCCGCGTCGCGTGACCGGCTTTCATGAACGCGGAACGGATTTGCCATAGAATGGTAGGTCTCGGTCCGTGGAAACGTCATTGGGCAACTTCGCATCCCCCGCTCCCTGATAGGAAAGATCGGAATACGGGCCTAGCCCGAGGCGGGTAACGCGTTGGCCGAACATAAGAGGGCCAAATTCACCTCCTCACACAGTCGTAGCTCCGACCGGGTGTCGAAGCGGGAACCAAATATCAGCATGGGGATCAGCAACGCGGGATTGATGGGAAGACGGCCCGTATGGCTGGAGAACTGGGCGAGACAGGTGCGCCGAGCATACTTTCAGGATCAGTCGTACTGCGTCGATGACCGACGATATTTCCTGATCTGTTTTCCGAGATGTCGTGTGTGGTGAGGTCAACTGGTTGGCGAGGTCAGACAAGAAGCATCGCCACCAAATTTCCCGACTAAAATTATCGGGCTTGAATTAGCTGACTGAATAAGTCAGGTTTTTTGTATCCGCTATGACCCTAACATCCAAAGCACCGAGACCGACTTCGATCCCAACCAAGGACCTCCAATGCGCCTTCTTCTGACCACCGCCGCCTGCGCCCTGACCGCGACCACCGCTTTCGCCGCCGACAAGGAGAGCGTGGTGACGACTTATGCCGACATCGCCGCCGCCTCCTATGGGGATAGCCTGACCGCCGCCAAGCGGCTCTCCGACGCCATCGCGACGTTCCTTCAAGATCCGTCCGCCGAAGGTCTGACGACTGCGCGCAGTGCGTGGCTGGCCGCGCGTGTGCCCTATCAGCAGACAGAGGTGTTCCGCTTCGGCAACCCGATCGTCGACGATTGGGAAGGCAAGGTGAATGCATGGCCGCTGGACGAAGGGCTGATCGATTACGTGGCCGCAGGCGACGGAGAGGCGACCGACGAAAACCAGTTCGCCGGTCTCAACGTGATTGCCAATCCAACCTTCACCCTGTCCGGAGAAAACGTCGACGCGACAGAGATCACCCCCGCCTTGCTGGAAGGCACGCTACACGAGGCTGACGCGGTCGAGGCGAATGTCGCCACCGGCTACCACGCCATCGAGTTCCTGCTCTGGGGGCAGGATCTGAACGGTACCGAAGCTGGCGCAGGCAATCGCGCCTGGACCGACTATGCCACGGGCGACGACTGCACCAACGGCAACTGCGACCGGCGTGCGGAATACCTGAAGGCAGCTACCGATCTGCTGGTCTCTGACCTGGAATGGATGGCGCAGCAGTGGGCTGAAGACGGTGATGCGCGCGCCGCCGTGCTGTCGGACGCAGATGCAGGCCTTGCCGCGATGCTCACCGGAATGGGCTCTCTGTCCTACGGCGAGCAGGCCGGCGAGCGGATGAAGCTTGGCGTGATGCTCAACGACCCCGAGGAAGAGCATGATTGCTTCTCGGACAACACGCACAACAGCCACTTCTACGACGGGATGGGAATCCGGAACGTCTACTTCGGGGAATACGTCGGAGTGGACGGCACGGTGGTGTCTGGCGACTCGCTGTCCGACTTGGTGGCAGAGGCCGATCGGGATGTCGACGCGGACCTGCGCGGAAACCTGAACGCCACGATGATCGAGTTGACGCAGATCAAGGCCGCAGCAGAAGCAGGGTTCAGCTACGACATGATGCTGGCGCGGGGTAACGACGCGGGCGAGGCTCTGATCATGGACGCCGTCGATGCGCTGGTCGCTCAGACCCGCTCTATCGAGCGAGCCGTGTCCGCGCTGGACCTCGATCAGATCGGTTTCGAGAGCTCTGACAGCCTCGACGATCCTGACGCGGTATTCCAGTAAGGGGTCTTGACCGGTCCGCCTTGGCGGGCCGGTCCGACGCGATCGAGACAGGAAACCGCGATATGGTTCTTCCCAAACCCATCGTGTTGATGGTGTCAGTGCTTTGCTTCGGTGCGTTTGCGGCCGTGGCCCAGCATACGACGGTCGAAAGCTCGCCCGAGCTGACCCTGCCATTTCTGGACATTGTGCCACGGAGCGCGGATGAAACAGCGCGCGTCGCGCATGTGCTGTCCCCCACGACCAGCTTCGACCAGGCTGAACCTTTCGAAGCGAAGCCGGGTGGCGCTGCAAGCGTCCGGGCGCGGACCAACGCGGATGCCTTCTCTCAACCCTCTGGCAACATGCCGCTAGAGCGGCGTTTGAACTTTCAGGTCGGCAACGGGCTGTTCAAGAAGCTTTGGGTCTCGTCCCCGTCGTCCACTTTGGCGTCGGACGGTCTGGGGCCGCTGTACAACGCGCGGTCTTGTCAGCGATGCCACCTGAAGGATGGTCGGGGCCACCCGCCAGAGGGACCACAAGATGACCAGACCTCCATGTTCCTGCGCCTGTCCGTTCCGACAGCTCCGGATACGGAGATAAGCAAGATCGAAGCGTTCCTTCTGTCGGCGGGCGACAATGGACCGCGCACCAGCCCCGATCCGATTTACGGCGGGCAGTTGCAGGATACCGCGGTTGCCGGACACGCCGCCGAGGGGCGAATGGATATCACCTACGAAGAGATCGCCGTTTCCCTGTCCGGCGGGGAAATGGCCAAGTTGCGCTCGCCCAGCTACGCCATCGCCGATCCGGCCTACGGCGCACCCGACCCCCAGGTGATGCTCAGCCCCCGCGTCGCACCGCCGATGATCGGGCTGGGCCTTCTGGAAGCGATCCCCGCGGCCGACCTGCTGGCGGCTGCCGATCCTGAAGACGCGAACGGCGATGGCATATCGGGGCGCGCGCAGGTGGTTTGGTCCTTCGAGCATGACCGCCCGATGCTGGGCCGTTTTGGCTGGAAAGCCGGTGCTCCGACGATCCGAGAGCAGTCTGCCAGCGCGTTCGCAGGCGATATCGGCATCTCCAGCCCTCTGTTCGACACGCCGGCCGGCGATTGCACCGACGGCCAACCGGCCTGCCTTGCCGCGCCGCACGGGGATGGCGATGCGCGGGGGCAGGAAGTCGATGCCGAAGGGCTCGATCTGGTGACGTTCTACAGCCGCAACCTCGCGCTGCCGGAACGCCCCGATGCGGGCGATGCCGACGTTCTGCGTGGCAAAGAGATGTTCTACACGGCCGGCTGCACGTCCTGCCACACGCCGAAACACGTCACGCATCGTTTGTCGGACCAGCCTGAGCAAAGCTTCCAGCTGATCTGGCCCTACAGCGACCTGCTGCTCCACGATATGGGCGACGGGCTTGCCGATGATCGACCGGAAGGCCGCGCGTCGGGGCGCGAATGGCGCACGCCGCCCCTATGGGGGATCGGGCGCACCGAGCAGGTGAACGGCCACACCTATTTCCTCCATGATGGGCGCGCCCGCTCTCTATTAGAGGCGATCTTATGGCATGGTGGCGAGGCAGAGCAGTCACGCGATGCCGTGGTGGATATGCCGCCCGAAGACCGCGCTGCCCTCGTTCGTTTTCTGGAGAGCCTGTGATGTTTCGCCCGACCCTTGTTGCCCTTGCCGTCCTCGCCGCTCCTGCGTTTGCGGGGATAAAAGACGCGGTCGACACGCACGTCCTGCCGGCTCTTGACGAATTTGCATCCGCAAGTGCGGACCTTGCGGCAGCGGCGGAAGACGATTGCAGTGCGCAAGCGTTACGTCCGGCCTATCAGGTTGCCTTCGACGCGTGGATGGGCATCAGTCACTTGCGGTTCGGTCCGATGGAACAGAATGGCCGCGCTTTGGCTATCGCCCTCTGGCCGGACGAACGCGGCATGGTGCGCGACACCGTGGATCGCATGCTGGATGATGAAGACCCGATCGCAGCCGATCCGAACGCGTTCGCCGATGTCTCGATCGCCGGACGGGGCCTGTTCGCTCTGGAACGGCTGATCTACGAGACTGATTATGCAGAGGGGTCTTATGCCTGCACCTACGCCCAAGCTGTAACGTCCGATCTGTCACGGATGGCCAAGGCCCTGCGTTCCGACTGGCGCGACAATTATACAACCGCCATCAGCGGTGCGGGCGAAGAGGGAAACACCGTCTTCCTGTCGCAGGATGAACCGGCGCAGGCGTTCTACACCGCTTTGACCACCGGCCTTGAATTTATCGCAGACCAACGGCTTGGCCGACCTCTCGGCACCTTCGATCGTCCACGCCCCGAGCGGGCCGAGGCGCGCCGGTCTGACCGGTCCCTGCGCAACGTCGTCCTGTCGCTTCAGGCGACGCACGATCTGGCCACCGCGCTGGCCGACGTCCCGACGCCGAATACCGATGCCGCCTTCGCCGCGGCATTGGAGCAAGCCGATGGTATCGACCCGCTGCTGGCAGATGTGACCGATCCCGCCGGTCGCCTTGGGGTCGAGATCCTTCAACAGCGCGTGGGAGCGATCCTGCCTGCGATCGCGAATGAGATCGGCGTACCGCTGGGAGTTTCGGCAGGCTTCAACGCGTCGGACGGGGACTAGGCGATGACCACCCGACGCGGCTTCATGGCAAGCATTCTGGCGGCATCCCTGACGCCCCGGTTAAGCTGGGCCGAGGCCGGTGGTCCCGCCTATCTTGCAGCTGCCCGAGAGCCGGACGGCGGCTTTGCCCTATTCGGACTGAACGGCTTGGGTGCCGACCTCTTCCGTATCCCCCTGCCCGACCGCGGCCACGCTGCCGCCGCGCATCCAACGGCGCCAGAAGCTGTCGCCTTCGCCCGGCGGCCAGGAAGCTTCGCGCTGGTCATCGATTGCGCGCGAGGACGCCTATCGCACCGCCTGGACGCGCCGAAAGGCAGGCATTTCTATGGTCACGGCGCGTTTCTGCAGGACGGAGACCTGCTCTGCACCACCGAGAATGACATCGAGACAGGCGCCGGTGTCATCGGCCTGTGGTCGCGGCCCGACGGCTATGCGCGAATCGGCGAAGTTCCATCCGGCGGCATCGGCCCACACGAACTGCGCGCTCTGCCAGAGGGGGAGTTGGCGATTGCGAACGGTGGCATCCGCACCCGTCCTTCGCGCGGTCGCGATAAGCTGAACCTTGAAACCATGCGCCTCAATCTGACCTATCTCGACCCGGAACGCGGGATTTCGGAGCAGGTGGAACTGGAACCCGATCTATATCGCAACTCTATCCGCCATCTCGCCCTTGGCCCCACTGGACAGGTGGCCTTCGCGATGCAGTGGCAAGGCAACCCTAGGGAAGTGGTCCCGCTGCTTGGGCTACATCGCCGCGGCGAACCTCCAATCCTGACCGAAGCGCCCTTTGCAGAACAAATGCTGATGGAGGGTTACGCGGGCAGCGTCGCCTTCGACGGCAGCGGCAATCGCGTGGGTATCACCTCTCCTCGCGGCGGACGGTTGCACGTCTTCACCTCGGATGGCGCCTACGACACGACGGTCCAACGGACCGACATCTGCGGTCTTGGCCCCAAGGCCAACGGCTTCATGGCCACTGACGGCTTTGGTAACACCTGCACCATAGAGGCAGGGACGCTTTATCCACTGACAAGGGCTGATCGCGCATGGGACAATCATCTGGTTCACATCGGATAGCGCGCTCAAGCCGAACGCAGAACTGCAAATAACCCTTGATTCCCTAACGAGCAGTCATTCTCTGAAGTGACACGAATTGCGTCGATCATGACTTGAGCCATAGCTTTCAAGAGAAGCGGCGGATGTCTCTTAGCTGCAGCGAAGTTCTGCGTCTCACTTTGCCAATTAATATGTAGTTCCCGGCCCTCACCGGACATTCGAATCACCCTTGCGCGCTGCGGCGCGGCTTCACCGGACCGGTCATTCGCCCTATCTCCCGGAGCGATGCAAGTAAAATCCCTGTAATACTTTAGGGAGTTGTCGACTGGTCTTCTTCCGCGACTGGCGCATCAGGCGCGACGAGAAGGATCGCTACGAATGGATGACCCGCGATATCGTCTGGTTTTGCTCCCCGATCCTCCGCGCGTCGCGCGTCGTCGATCTCGACAATCAGGCATAAGCACAGCCCCTTCTTGGCATCCTGCTCCGCAATACCCTGCCAGGCAGCGGGATCCTACGCTTCTGTCGAAAGACGGAAACCTGACGGAAGGTAATTCCGCAAGCTCAACTTTAGCTTGCTTGGCTGTAGCGTCGGTTCGTGCCTGACGTCTCGCCCCCTCCCGTTTCGACGGCATTTGAAAGCAGTCGGGCCGCGCGACGGTCACGCAGCCGCAGTGTATTTTCGTTGATTTCTGCCGCATCGGGAAAGCGTTCGACGAAGTCTCGCGCCGAAGCGACGAGCGGTGCCGGTTGCGGTGCAAGGTCCACATCCGCGCAGCACATCAGTTGTTCGATCATGCGCGCGACATCCTTGTCGGTTTGCGAAAGCGCGGTACCGCGCGTGGTCGGAACTTCATCGGCGGCAACGAGGCGCTGCCACGCGTCCGTGGCGGGCGCATTCTGCGCGTAGCCCTGCCGGAAGCGCGAGATGGCAGAGGGTCCCATCGCTATCAGCGTCGCCGCTTGGTCCGTCGTGTAGCCTTGAAAATTTCGGCGCAGCGATCCCGTTTGCGCGGCGTTCGCCAGTTTATCATCAGGCTTGGCGAAGTGGTCGATTCCGACCGCGACGTACCCGGCGTCGGTCAGGACGCCGCGCGCCATCTCATCCAGGTCAAGCCGTTCTTCGGGCGTAGGAAGCGCCGCTTCCGGGATCAGCTTTTGCCGACGCGCAACCCATGGCACATGAGCGTAGCCATACAGCGCAACGCGCTCCGGCTGCATGTCGATCACTTGCTCCAAGGTGTGGTTCAGTCGCGTCCGGGTCTGATGTGGCAAGCCGTAGAGCAGGTCGAAATTGATGCTTCCGATCCCCCTATCACGAAGGGCCTGCACCGTATCTCGTGTTGTTTCTGCGGATTGCCGTCGCCCGATGGCGGCCTGCACCAGGGGGTCGAAGTCTTGGACGCCGATGGAGGCGCGGGACAATCCAAGCGCCATCAGTGCGTCGATGCGGTGCGTGTCGCATTCGGTTGGGTCGATCTCGGCCGCGATCTCGCAGCCATCGATGGGGAAGTGTTCGCGGATCATGGCATCCAACCGTGCGATCCGGTCGGGCGACAGAAGCGTCGGCGTGCCACCGCCCAGATGGAGCGCCGACACCGCCAGATCGTCCGGAAGAAGGTCACGCGTCAGTGCGATTTCCTGCGCCAGGTGATCGAGGTAGCGGTCGAGCGGCGCATCGGTGCGCGTCCCTTGCGTACGACAGGCGCAGAACCAGCACAGTCTGCGGCAAAACGGGACGTGGATGTAGACGGAGACCGCCTCGCTAGGTGAAACGGCAGCCAGCCATTTGGACTTCGTGGTTGCACCGACAGCATCGGTGAAGCGGTCGGCGGGAGGATAGCTGGTGTAGCGCGGCACGCGCGATGTCAGCAGGGCGGTTCTGAGTGGATCATGTGTCATGCGCGCAGATTTCACGCGAGACGTGCGAGGTGCATTGATCGAGATCAAGGGGACGAATAGGTAAACGACATGGCAAAACTGACCCCGATCATCGCGTGCTCGAACTGTCCGATCCGGCACAGTGCCGTCTGTGCGGAATGCGATGCCGAAGAGCTGGAAAAGCTCGCGTCCATAAAGACTTACAAGACGGTTCCTGCCGGCGCGTCACTGGCCGAGGCGGGAGAGCGGCTCGATCACTTCTCGTCCATCGTTTCGGGCTGCGCCAGCATGTCCCGGACCTTGGAGGATGGGCGGCGTCAGACCGTCGGTCTGCTTCTGCCGTCCGACTACATCGGCCGTCCCGGTCGCTCCGTCGCGGCTTTTGACGTTGAGGCGTTGAGCGACGTGACGCTCTGCCGGTTCGAGCGGGGCGCCTTCGAGAAGTTACTGCGCGACACACCCCACGTCGCCACGCGTCTCCTGACCATGACGTTGGACGAGCTGGATGCGGCACGGGACTGGGCCGTTGTGCTGGGCCGGATGACCGCGCGCGAGAAGGTGGCCGCGTTCCTCGTCAGTCTCGTGCGGCGTCAGGCGGTGGCGCTTCCGAGCGCTACCGGAACGGACCTGCACCTGCCCCTGTCGCGCGAGGCAATAGCCGACCACCTTGGCCTGACGATCGAAACGACGAGCCGCCAGTTCACGGCCCTGCGCAAAGAGGGGCTGATCGAACTGGTGTCGAACCGCGACATCCGTATTCCCGATTTCGATGCGCTGGCTATCGAGGCCGGAGACGACGGGGACGGCGGCCCCATCGTCTAACCGCTTAGCGGGCCAGGAACAGCGGCACCGGCGCGGCGCCCAGCATGTTTCGGGTCACACCGCCGATGAAGATCTCGCGCAAGCGGCGATGCCCGTAGGCTCCCATCACGATCAGGTCGGCTTCGGTATCGCGGGCGTGGTCCGTCAGCGCCTCAGCGATCCGCTTGCCGTTGCGGGTCAGGCCCATGACCGGGGCCGGAGTGCCGTGGCGGTTCAGCATGATCGCAAGATCGTGGCCCATCGTGTCGCTCTCCGGCTCCACGATGACGATCTCAACCGATGCGGCTTGCGCAAGGATCGGCAAGGCGGCTCGGGTCGCGGCGAGCGCCGCATCGCTGCCGTCCCAGGCCAGCATCACCCTGTCAAAGTCGGACTCTATGCCGTCCGGTGCCAGCAAGACCGGCACCCGGCTGGTGTAGAGCAGGGCTTCCAGCACGCCGTGCATCAGGCCCGACGGTTCCGCGCCGGACGCCGCCAGCACGGCGAGGTCTGCAAAGCGGTTTGTCTGGGCGAGCCGGCGCGCGACATCGGCACCGTACGTCGCAAACGCGTCAACGGACCAACCGAAGGTCTCACCGGTCAATCGCTGTTCAAGACGCTTCTGTACCTCTTCCAACGCCTTGGCATCGTCATCGCGCAAGGTGGGGGCGGCGACGACCATATCGGGCGCGACGAAGGTCGGCACGTCGATGGCGTCGGCAGTCGTGCAGGTCACGTCCAAATGGGCGGACCATTTGCGCGCACAGGCGATGGCGGTATCGACGGCGTCGTCTTCGTCCGTCGGCGTCGCGACTGAGAAGATGCTCTTGTAAGACATCGGGTCCTCCTGTGATGGCCGCCTTCAATTTAGATCGCCCGCTCGGGTCCCGCCTTGATGCGGATCAACCGGCGGCTTGATCCATGTCAAAGCGCGCGGCCCCGTCTGCGTGCGACTGGGATGCTCAAGGCGAATCGCAGGAGACGACATGCAATACTTCAAGCTCATCATACTGGCGCTGATCGCGCTCTTCGCTGCGGTGGCGGCGGATTGGGGGCGCGATCTGGCATATTCGACCCATGCGATCATCATCATGCTGGTCGCGGGCGGCTTGTTCCTATGGGAACTGCGCCGCACGGATGCGCCGCTCCTCGTTGCAGATCAGACCGCCTACCTAGACGGTCCGATCCGGGCCGGTGTGATCGCTACGGCCTTCTGGGGCATCGCGGGCTTTCTGGTGGGCACCTTCATCGCGTTCCAGCTGGCTTTCCCGGTCCTGAACTTCGACTGGTCCGAAGGCTTTGCGAATTTCGGTCGCCTGCGGCCACTGCACACCAGCGCCGTCATCTTCGCCTTCGGCGGCAACGCCCTGATCGCGACCTCGTTCTACGTGGTCCAGCGGACGAGCGCGGCGCGGCTTTGGGGCGGCAACGCGGCGTGGTTCGTCTTCTGGGGCTACCAGCTCTTCATCGTACTGGCCGCCACGGGCTACCTGCTGGGGGCCACCCAATCCAAGGAATACGCCGAGCCGGAGTGGTATGTAGACATCTGGCTGACCATCGTGTGGCTGGTCTACCTTGCCGTCTTCTTCGGCACGATCATCAAGCGGCGCGAGCGCCATATCTACGTCGCCAACTGGTTTTTCCTCGCGTTCATCGTGACTGTCGCGATGCTGCATGTGGTCAACAACCTGTCGGTCCCAGTCAGCATCTGGGGCAGCAAATCCGTGCAGGTCTTTGCAGGCGTTCAGGATGCGATGACCCAGTGGTGGTACGGCCACAACGCGGTCGGATTCTTCCTGACCGCAGGCTTCTTGGGGATGATGTATTACTTCATTCCCAAGCAGGCCGGTCGCCCGATCTACAGCTACAAGCTGAGCATCATCCACTTCTGGGCACTGATCTTCCTGTATATCTGGGCCGGTCCGCACCACCTGCACTACACCGCGCTGCCCGACTGGGCGTCGACGTTGGGGATGGTGTTCTCGATCATGCTGTGGATGCCGAGCTGGGGCGGCATGATCAACGGCCTGATGACGCTGGAAGGCGCGTGGGATAAGATCCGCACCGACCCGATCATCCGCATGTTCGTGGCCAGCCTCGCCTTCTACGGCATGAGCACTTTCGAAGGCCCGATGATGTCGATCCGCGCGGTCAACAGCCTGTCGCACTACACCGACTGGACCATCGGCCACGTTCACTCCGGCGCGCTGGGTTGGAACGGGCTGATCACCTTCGCCTGCATCTACTTCCTGGTGCCCAAACTGTGGGGCCGCGTTCAGATGCATTCCATGGCCGCGATCAACTGGCACTTCTGGCTCGCGACCGTGGGGATCGTTTTCTACGCGGCGTCCATGTGGGTGACCGGCATCATGGAGGGCCTGATGTGGCGCGAGGTCGATGCCAACGGCTTCCTCGTCAACTCCTTCGCCGACACCGTCGCCGCCAAGTTCCCGATGTACGTGGTGCGCGGTCTGGGCGGGGTCCTCTACCTCTCTGGTGCGCTGATCATGGTCTGGAACATGTGGATGACCATCCGCGCCCCCCAAGCCAGCCCTGCCACTGCCACCGTTCCTGCGGAGTGAGACAATGACCAACGACAAGATCCCCCCCGCAGAGCAGGACTCGAAGGTCACGCAACCGGGTGATGGCGGTATCCCGAACGAGCTGCCGCACCACACCAAGCTGATCGACAAGCACGCGGTATTGGAGCGCAACGCGACGCTGCTGCTCGTGGCCTCCCTGCTGGTAGTCACGGTCGGCGGCATCGTCGAGATCGCGCCGCTGTTCTGGCTGGAGAATACCATAGAGGAGGTGGAAGGTGTGCGCCCCTACAGCCCGCTCGAACTGGCGGGACGCGACATCTACCTGCGCGAGGGCTGCTACGTCTGCCACAGTCAGATGATCCGCCCGATGCGCGACGAGGTCGAGCGCTACGGCCACTACTCCCTAGCCGCCGAGTCGATGTACGACCACCCGTTCCAATGGGGGTCGAAGCGCACGGGGCCGGACCTGGCGCGTGTCGGTGGGCGGTATTCGGACGAATGGCACGTGGATCACTTCACCGATCCGCAGACGGTCGTGCCCGAGAGCGTCATGCCGAAATACGACTACCTGTCGCGCACGCCACTGGACGGCAAGCACATCGACGAGCTTCTGGCGACGCACCGCATCGTGGGCGTGCCCTATACCGACGAGATGATCACCGAGGCGCGCGCCGACTTCCGCGTGCAGGTGGATCCGTTCGGCGACATCGACGGCCTGCTGGAGCGCTACCCTAACGCGCAGGTCCGCAATTTCGACGGGACCGATCAGTTGACCGAGATGGACGCCCTGATCGCCTACCTGCAGATGCTCGGCACGCTTGTCGACTTCTCGACATTCACCGCCGATGCCAGCCGCTGAAGGAGCCATTCCATGACCGACACCTATTCGATCCTGCGTGAATTCGCTGACAGCTGGGCGCTCCTGGCGCTGACGGCCGTATTCGTCGGCGTGATCCTGTGGGCCTACCGCCCCGGCTCTCGCGCCCTGCATGACCAGGCCGCGACCTCGATCCTGCGGGATGATACCCCTCCACGCGTCGCGGACTGCGCGAATGCCTGCCCCGACTGCACCTGCGCATCCATCCTGGAGAAGCTGGCATGAGCAAGCGCCGTATCGACCCTGTCACTGGCACCGAGACCACGGGCCACCAGTGGGACGGCATCGAAGAGTTGAACAACCCGCTGCCGCGCTGGTGGCTTTGGACCTTCTACGCCACCTGCGTCTTCGCGCTGATCTACGTGATCCTCTATCCGGCGATCCCACTGGTCCGCGATGCCACGGGCGGTGCCCTTGGTTGGTCCACCCGCGGTGACGTCGCCGCCGAGATCGCGGAGGTGGACGCCAGTCAGGCGGACATGCGCGAGTCTTTGGTCAGTATCGATCTGGCGGCCTTGGATGAAAACGAAGCGCTTCTCTCCTTCGCCACGAACGCGGGCGGCGCGGTCTTCCGTACCAACTGCTCGCAATGCCACGGTTCCGGCGCAGCAGGAGCCATCGGCTACCCGAACCTTCTGGACGACGAATGGCTGTGGGGCGGCACGATCGAAGATATCGCCTACACCGTCCGCCACGGGATCCGGAATGAAAACGACCCGGACGCCCGTTGGAGCCAGATGCCTGGTTTCGCCGAGATATTGGAGAAAGAGGAAATCGCCACGCTCGTCGTTCATGTCCAATCGTTGCCAGAAGGTCAGGACCCGCTGGCCGGGGCAGGTGGGCAGTTGTTCGATGAAAACTGCAGTTCGTGCCACGGCATGGATGCGGGCGGTGACCGCTCCCTTGGCGCGCCGAACCTGACCGACGCGATCTGGCTTTACGGCAACTCGACAGAGCGGCTGACCCAGCTGATCGAACGCGGTCCCTTCGGCGTCATGCCACCGTGGAGCGAACGGCTGAGCGAAGCCGAAGTGCGCGCCGTTGCAGCCTATGTCCACGGTCTGGGTGGCGGCGAAGCACAGGTGGGGGAACCTGCGGATGATACCGCGGCAGGCAATCCGAACGATTTGATGCTTGGAGATGAGACACCGGAATAGGGCCTCCGACGACCTGTTCGCACCAGCGACGGATGGCCCGGATCGGGGCGGCGGAGGAGCGCCGCCCCGTTTCTTTTTTGAGACCGATTTCGCGCCTTTGATCCATGTCAATGCAGCCAGCCCCGCAACGCGCGAGACAGGGCCTGCGAACAGGACGAAAAACATGTCAGACCAACCTCTTTACGTTAGCCGCATACCGATCTTCCCGCGCCGCGTGTCGGGCAGCTACCGCACGCTCAAATGGTGGATGATGGGTCTTACCCTTGCGATCTACTACCTGACACCGTGGCTGCGCTGGGACCGTGGCCCCAATATGCCGGATCAGGCGGTGCTGATCGATCTGGTCAACCGCCGCTTCTACTTCTTCTGGATCGACATCTGGCCGCACGAATTCTACTTCGTGGCGGGCCTGCTGGTCATGGCGGGGCTGGGGCTGTTTCTGTTCACCGCCGCGCTGGGCCGGGTCTGGTGCGGCTACACCTGTCCGCAGACGGTCTGGACCGACCTCTTCCTTGTCGTCGAACGCTGGGTGCAGGGGGACCGTAACGCGCGGATGAAGCTACACAACGCGCCATGGACCGCACGAAAGATGCGCCTGAAGGGCACGACCTGGGCGATTTGGCTTCTGATCGGGCTGGCGACCGGGGGGGCGTGGGTCTTCTACTTCACCGACGCGCCGACGCTGGCGCGCGACCTTGTGACGTTCCAGGCCCCCGGCATGGCTTGGTTCACAATTGCCATCCTGACCTTCACCACCTTCGTCTTCGGCGGCTTCATGCGCGAACAGGTCTGCATCTACATGTGCCCCTGGCCGCGCATCCAGGCCGCGATGATGGACGAGGGCACACTGACCGTCGCCTACCGTGATTGGCGGGGAGAGCCGCGTGGCAAGGGCTTGCGCCGCCGCGAAGCCGCCGCCGACCTGCGAGTCGCGGGTCCGCTGGTCGGTGGGCGCTCTCCGCTGATCCCGATGCCGGGCGTGCCGAATACAACCACCGGCGCACGGCTGGAAACCGCAGGGCAGGACACCCGGCCACCGGGCGACTGCATCGATTGCAACGCCTGTGTGACCGTCTGCCCCATGGGGATCGACATTCGCGAT
The DNA here is from genome assembly GCF_009363795.1 of Palleronia sp. THAF1. Classification (NCBI taxonomy): domain Bacteria; kingdom Pseudomonadati; phylum Pseudomonadota; class Alphaproteobacteria; order Rhodobacterales; family Roseobacteraceae; genus Palleronia; species Palleronia sp. THAF1. The sequence goes on from NZ_CP045420.1 coordinate 1,760,425, forward strand.
GGGCAGCAGATGGCCTGCATCACTTGCGCGCTGTGCATCGACGCCTGCGATCAGGTGATGGAGAAGATCGGGCGTCCTCGGGGACTGATTGATTACGTGGCCCTCTCTGACGCCCCACGAGAGGCCGCAGGCGGCGCGCCGATCCCAGCGTGGCGGCACGCCGTTCGGCCCCGGAACCTGATCTATTTCGGTATCTGGGCAGGCATCGGCATCGGACTGGTCTTTGCGCTTTTCGTGAGGCCAGAGATTGAGATGACCGTCGCACCCGTTCGCAACCCGACCTTCGTAACCCTTGCCGACGGCAGTGTGCGCAACGCCTACGACGTGCGTCTGCGCAACAAGAACGGGGAAGCGCGCGCCTTCCTGCTGTCGCCCTCCATGGGAACTGCCGCCGATGTGTCCATCGAAAGCCGCCCCGGCAGCGTCGTCCGGGTGCCTGCCGATGCGCAGGAACGGGTGCGGGTCTACCTGACCGCGCCGGCTGACAGCGAAATGGCGCGGGAGGCCGCATCCGATGCACGGCTGTGGGTCGAAGACCTGGCCGGCGGCGCACGCGCCCACGTGGACACCACCTTCAACGGAAGAGAGAACTGATGACCGAACTGACAGGACGCCGTGTCGCCGCAATCTTCGTCGGTGGCTTTGGGATCATCATCAGCGTGAACCTGGCCCTTGCGTTCAACGCCGTGCGCAGCTTTCCAGGGCTGGAGGTCGCCAATTCCTACGTCGCCAGCCAGTCCTTTCAGGACCGCCGCGATGCGCAGGAAGCGCTGGGCTGGCGTGTCGATGCCTCTTATGACGGCGAGCAGGTCCACGTTGCCGTGCTGGATGCGAGCGGGGACCACGCGCCCGCGGAAAATCTGAGCGTGCATATCGCGCGTCCGACCGAGGCGCGGGACGATCAGGACCTGACCCTGACGGACGGTTCCGCACGTCTCGACCTTGCTCGCGGCACGTGGCGGCTGGACATCGCCGCAACCGCTCCCGACGGCACTGCGTTCGCACAGGCCATCACGCTACGGGTCGCACCGTGACCGCCGCCTGCCCCGCCTGTGCCGCTTTGCCCCCGCCCTCGCCGGTCGCACCGAGCGAGGCCACGCATCTGCTACACCTGCCTGACATCCACTGTGGCGGCTGCATCGCATCGGTAGAACGCACGTTGATAGTGCTACCCGGCGTCGCCTCCGCCCGCGTAAACCTGACGCTGAAGCGGGTCTCGGTTCAGGCCCCCGGACTGGACGCCAACCGACTGATCGACGCCCTTGCGCAGGTCGGGCACCGGGCCGAGCGATTGGACGGCGCACGGCTGGGGCCAGCCGACACGACGTCCCGCGACCTGCTGACCCGCATCGGTGTGTCGGGCTTCGCGCTGATGAACGTCATGCTCCTGTCCGTCGCGGTCTGGAGCGGGGCGACGGGTGTCACCGCGCACGTCTTCCATCTGATCTCGGCCTCAATCGCGATCCCGGCCGTCGCCTATGCAGGCCACCCCTTCTTCCGCTCGGCCCTGCGCGCGCTGGCCAAGGGGTACCTGAACATGGACGTACCAATTTCGCTGGCGATCATTCTGGCCTCGGTGGCGTCGTTGGCGAGCGCGCTGGGGATCAGCGATCGCGCCGGCTGGTTCGACGCGGCGCTGGCGCTGACGTTCTTCCTGCTGGTGGGCCGATATCTCGACCGTCGAGGTCGCGCGGCGGCCAGATCCGCCGCCGCCGAACTGGCCGCACTCGAAGCCCCGCAGGCGCGACGCATCGACGGCGCGTTAGAGCGGATCATCGCCGCCGACGCCCTGCAGCCTGGCGATTTGATCCGCCTCCGTCCCGGAGACCGACTGCCCGCCGACGGTACGATCGTCACCGGGCGCACCGATCTCGACCGCTCTATCCTGACCGGGGAGAGCCGCCCCGAAGCGGTCGGTCCGGGAGATAACGTGACGGCTGGCGAGACCTCTCTGACCGGCGTGCTGACCGTTCGGGTGGACCGCGCCGGGCGCGATACGTCTCTGGCCCGCATCGCCGAAATCGTCGCGACGGCCGAGAGCCAGCGCAGCCGCCACACCGGCATCGCGGATCGTGCGGCGCGGGTCTACGCGCCTGCCGTTCATTTGTTGGGCGCGCTGACGTTTCTCGGCTGGCTGCTGGCGACCGGAGACGGCTGGCAGTCGCTCGACATCGCGATCTCGGTGCTGGTCATCACCTGCCCCTGCGCGCTCGGCCTCGCCGTCCCTGCCGTATCGACCGTCGCCACCGCACGTCTGTTCCGCGAGGGTATCCTGGTGAAATCGCAGACAGCGCTCGAGCGTTTGTCGCAGATCGATTGCGTAGCGCTCGACAAGACTGGCACGCTGACGACCGGAACACCCGTTCTGGATCGGGACGTGCCGGCGGGCGCGCTTTCGGTGGCCGCGGGTCTGGCCCAAGGCTCGTCGCACCCCGTCTCGCGGGCCATCGTGGCGGCGGCGAACGAGCGTGGCATCACCCCGGCCGACGTCCGAAGCGTCGTCGAACGTCCGGGCGACGGGGTCGAGGGACGGCTGGACGGGCATCCGGTGCGATTGGGACGCGGCGTATGGGTCGGCGCGTCGACCTCCGGTGCGACATGGTTGGCCGGGATAGACGAGCGGCCCGTTCCAATGCCCACGACCGAGATGCTCGCCGCCGACGCGGTGAGCCTGAGCGCTGCTCTGCAGGACGAGGGCAAGACCGTAACCCTGCTGTCCGGTGATGCGCCGCACGTCGTCGCCCGGATCGCAGGCCGTCTGGGTATCGTACAGGCCAAGGGCGCGCTCAGCCCTTCGGAGAAGGTGGATTGGGTGACGCGTGCCGGCCGCGACGGGAAACACGTCCTGATGGTCGGCGACGGGCTCAACGATACGGCGAGCCTAGCCGCTGCACATGCCAGCATTGCCCCCGGCACCGCGCTGGATGCCGCGCGGAATGCCGCCGATGTGGTGCTGCTGTCCGGCGGGCTGAAAGGGGTCTCGACGACGCTGACCATGGCGCGACTTGCGGTTTCGCGTATGCGGCAGAACATCGCCCTGGCACTGGCCTACAACGTCATCGCGGTCCCGCTTGCCATAGGAGGCCTCGCGACGCCCCTCTGGGCCGCGCTGGCGATGTCGACATCTTCGCTCGTCGTGACTCTGAACGCCATGCGGCCCGCCCGATGAATGTCCTCGCGATCCTCATCCCGATATCGGTGGCCATGGGTCTGGCCGGGCTCGCGGCGTTCGTATGGACCATCCGGTCCGGCCAATTCGACGACCCCGAAGGCGATCAGGCCCGCGCGCTATCCGATGCACAAGACGCTCGTCCGATCTGCAATTCCAACGGAGACGGCCACGGCAAGCCGGAAGACGAATAAATGTGAAGTCTCAAACGCGAATCTGCCGAAGTCGAAAGTCGAGAGCGAAAATCTGCTTCCACCCTTGGCATCACCCTTTGCATTTTGCACGGCAAAGGCTCGCTTTCCGCCTATTCCGTAGGCTGGCGGTCCTTTCTGATCACCGCTGGTTTGGAGGGGCGCTTCCGTAGTAGCCTGTGCCTGCGATGCTGCAGCGCCGCAAGTCCGCTTTCCGCCCTTCTGAGACCATCGCATAAGGTACATATCATTTGACGGGTTCGCTGTGCGACCGGCAGTGAGGTCTCTACTTTGAGCGATCTCTAACCTGTCTCTGTTGAGGAGCGTACTCTCCGCCTGTTCTTACCGAGTACGCTCCCCGATCGCCTCGTGCGTAGGATACGAACCTTACCGCTTGGCGCGTCCCTACTCTTCGAGCCCGAACTCTTTCGCGAGTATTCGCCTGATGATCTCAGGCCTGGACGGCAAATCCACGTCGGCGCGACGTAGATCGTCGATGGCTTTCGCCATGTCGGGCGGCAGTTTGACCATCACGGCGACTGAATCGGGTATGGGAACACCTCTGGGCATTTTTGCAATCTCCTGTTGACGCCGTGAAGATATCTCTTATGTTGGTCGGTATCAAGAGGGTCTTGCGGTCTTGCTCGCTGAGGAGCGGACCGATGGGGGGCGGCAACCCCCCACCTGCCCTGATCACATTGATCGTATGAGGATCAACATGACTACTGATTGCACTAGCACTCCGTTCGGGGTGTCTGAACCCCTCCTCTTCCTCTCCACGTCTTCGATCGCGCGGCGGTTCACGTCGATCCTCGACTTGCTCGACATCGTCATCAATCTCGAGCCGGAGATCGCGGGTGCTTGGCCGGGTGAAGCCCCGGGTTTGCAGAAGCGGCAAGATCTGATGTGGGAACACGCGGACAACGAGCTGCGGAGTTTCGCGGGTAAGACCGCCGACACGTCGAACGTGCAAAGTCCCGAAGCGCTTCGGCTCGGGATCCTGGCCTTCCTGATGCACCGCACCATGACCAGCGAGACCCCGGAAGACGTGGCGCATTTCTCGGCGCGGCTTGATGATGCGGTCTTCGACTGGCTCGACGTTGCCGTATCCGAGCTCGCCCTTCACGCGCGTGCCCGGGAGCTGACGCAGGCGTTCGCTTCCGTCTTCGATCTGTCCGAATGCGACATCTTCGCGGAAGATCTGTTCCCGGTCCTCTGAGGCTGATCACCGACAACGATATCGTTTCCGGCGCGGCCCTCCCGCGCCGGCCGGACCTGCCTGTCGTAAGGACCAACTCCCATGTCTCTCCAGCCTCCCCTCCCCGGCTTCGCCTCTCGTCCCGGCACCGACCTCACATCGGCCGCCGATCTCCGTCACTATCCGAACGTTCCTGGTTCGACACTCGCTCGTCACGGTCGCCTCATCGGCCGCGCAGGCGAGGATCTCGTCGCCTCGATCCTGCGCCGCCACGGGTTCATCGTCCTCGATCTTGACGATCACTCCGCGGACAAGCTGATCACTGTCGGTAACTCGATCTGCGGGTTGCAGATCAAGACGGTCACGCATCCGGACATGAGCGGAAGCTGGCGCGTTCAGGCTCGAAAGGGCTGCTCGCGCGGCGCCGGTCGCCGGGGCTACGCAGTAGCGGACTTCGATCTGCTCGCCATCGCTGTCCTGCCCATGAACGTTGTTCTTTTCACCTCGGATCGCAGTGAGTGTCACGCGATACGCCCCTGCGAGATCGCCGGCCTGCGCGCGGATCCCATGGCGTCCTTGAGGCAAGCGCTTTGCACGATCGGACTCGATCTCTGCCCCGCGCCTCCCGCGCCATAACACCTAGCGGGACGGCCACCGCCGCCCCGCCCTTTCCGATGCTTTGATCCGATACAAAGGAGGCACTTCAATGCCGACCGACCGTACACTTGCACCCTGGGCCTCGCTCGCTGACACCGCCGTCACGCGCCTGCGTAGCGCTATCGCGAAAGACGAGTGGTTCGACGCCACGGACCTTGAGACAGTTCGAGACGACGCGCGCTCGGCCGAGGGCCTGGCCTTCAAGATGGCCCGCGCGACCGCACGTCTCGATCCCCCTAATCATTTGCCGGAAGAACAGATCGCGGCGATCCGGCGCGCCGGTGGCGATCCGCATCGTACCGACGCTGAAGGTCGGGACCGTCCGAAGGTCCGTATTCCCAATGACACGTTACTGCTCACCATTCGTCTGGCCGCCACGCTGGGCACGTTCACCCAAAAGGACAAAGCCCTGGCGGAAGGTGCGGTCACAGTGATCGAGACCGACCGCCCGATCGGCGCCGAGCTGTTCCAGCGCGTCCTCCGAGCGCTTTTGCCGGTCGGCTGGCGGATCGCGACAGGGTTTGAAGCGGGGGACGGGATTGCCATCGATGTTCACGTGATGCCGACTGATGACGAGCTGAAGGCAACGGTCGAGAGATCCAGGCGAGATCTGATGAAAGCCCTTTCCAGCGCACTGCCGATCCTGATCGTCACCGACAACATCGCGGCGTTTCCGGATGCTGTCCGGCGTGGCTGCGATGTGCTGCGCCTCGCGCGGCCCAACGCCGATATCATTCTGACCGCGCTGTCCGCGTCTCACTCCGCCACCGGTGCGATCGATGGGATCCCTGTTCGCGCGGCATTGCCCACCGACGCACATCTCGCTCGGATCGACGACACCGCCCTTCTGCTGGCGTTCCGGGCGTCGTCGCCCGTGGAGGTCGCCCATCGCATCGCCGCGACCACTGGACCGCGCGCCGGGGACGGCCCTACCCTGGCTGATATCGCTGGTGGCGGTAAGGCGGAGGCGCAGGCCCGCCGCATGGTGCGCGATCTGCAGGCCTGGCAGTCCGGCGAGGTCGCGTGGTACGATGTGGAACGCAGTGTGATCTTCAATGGCGCACCAGGCACCGGCAAATCGTACCTGGCCCGTGCGATGGCCGGCGAAGCGGGTGTCAGTCTCGTGCGCGGCAGCCTCGCCGCCTGGCAGGCGTGCGGCCATCTCGGCGATATGCTGCGGGCCATGAGAGATAGCTTCGCCGAGGCGCGCCGGTCGGCCCCGGCAGTCTTCATCATCGACGAGATCGATGCGATTGGGTCGCGCTCGGACGGGGACCGCCACGGGCAGCGGTACCATCGGCAGGTAATCAATGCCTTCCTCCAAGAACTCGATGCTCTCGGTGAGATGGAGGGCGTTCTGGTCGTCGGCACCTGTAACGACCTCACGGCCATCGACCCCGCGGTCTTGCGTCCCGGGCGCTTCGACGCCCATGTCCGGGTTCCGGTTCCGGGCCGCGCGGCGGTGTCCGGAATGCTCCGGGCGGCATTCCCGGACACCGACGGGGGTGAGCTCGCGCCAGCAATCCGCGCCGCGACGGGGCTGACCGCCGCCGAGATCGACGGCGCCATCCGCGCCGCCCGTTCCGCCGCGCGGGACGCCGGTACAGGTGCGCCGCACAAGCATCTGCTCGCAGCATTGTCGGACCGCGTATACCCCCCGGACATCGCCCGTCGCATCGCGCTCCACGAGTCGGGACACGCCGTCATCGCGTTCGCGCTCGATCTTGGGATGATCGAGAGGATCGCCCTCACACCGGGCGGCGGCGAGATCGAACTCGCACGCCATAAAGTGAGTGGATTGCTGTCTGAACTCGAGGACCACCTCGTCTACGACCTCGGAGGGCGCGCGGCGGAGACCTTGGTTCTCGGGACACCTTCGGCAGGCGCGGGCGGGCCCGATAACTCGGACCTCGCACAGGCGACCGCACGAGCTCGCAACATCGAACTGACCTCAGGCCTGGGACTCAGCGGACTTGCATGGAACGGCGCCGTCTCCGATCTCGATGCGGCGATCCGGGACCGGCTGCAGAACGCGGAGGCGCGGGCGACGGATATCTTAACGGCGCATAAGGCTGACCTGCTCCGGATCGCAAACAAGCTTATGGAGCATGGGGTGCTGGAGCGGGAAGAGGTCGAGGACCTTGTGGCGACGGCATGGGTCCCGGCCGAACGCTCGCGCACCGTTGGTCAGGATTGTCCGGAACACGCCCGTGTCCTCCGGGAAGGTGCATGAGACCGTGAACGATGACGCACGCGGGCCTCGATGTGGTCTTTGTCCGTGTGTTCCGCGCCTTGGCCGAGAGATCGAGTGCCGGCAGGACGCTTCGGCCTATTCCGGACAGCATCACGGAATGGGCGACGGTCGCCGGGGGCCGCGCATAGAAGGGCTTCCCAGCCATCGAGTTTGTTTCCGAATCGCGCGGGATTGTCGATGACCGCGGGTCGTATATGCGGAGGAAGACAAGGCGGACCTTCAAGAAGGGCGCTCCGATACGGCCGATAGCCGCCAAACACGCTGCGGTCTTGGAGACAGGGCCTTTTGCGCGCAGGACTTGCTACGCGCATGTCAAGGACGTTTGAGTCCGGAAGTTGCAAGATGGAGATCGCATCCGATGCAGGCCGAGCTTTCAGGTTGTCCGGTCTTCCATCCGGATCCACGGGCGATGAGGTATTGTCGAGGTGCTCTGCACAACCCGACAGCGGGGATCGACGAAACAAACCGCATATCGCGATCGGTACGTTGCGGATCGAAATGCGGTTCCGAAATGCGACGGAATGCGGCCGGTTTTTTGTTGGACCGATGCGTCGATCAGATAGGCCTCGTCGAAGAAGCATTGTCCGGAAAGTACGGCACACAAGGTTCAGCTTCCCATTGCGAATGCGGCGCAATTCTCGAAAGCGATGATGCAGTCTGGCTCCCTGCCCCAAGGTGGCGAGATCGGACAGGAGAAGCCGAACAAGCCATTGTCAGAACGGTGCCGGACCCTCATCAGGCGCATTCTTACACGTATCGTCGACGCCGGAGATCAGATTGACAACTTCGCCGACGATACGCGCTAGGTCGGCGTTCTCCGGACCCGCGAAGATGCCCTTCGTATCGACCAAGTATGCCTTTTCACCAAGGCGCACCCGGAAGGCAAGATCCGACATCGAGAGCAACGGCAGGACCGAGATCGTCCGGTCAGGAAAAGCCTCGATCAATGCCGACCTGAGGACCCGCCATGCGGCGATCCAAGGTCGGCCGGCCCTAACATCGCGTCGTGGAGCTTCGTTGTCTGTGCGCTCATCTGCATCATCATGTTCTCCAGCCGATCCATTCGCGCCTTCAGCTGTTCGGTCGCCTCGGCCGCCGGTAGGATCCGTTGTAAATCGCCAGTCACACGATCCATCGCGGCCATCGTTTCGTCCAGCATGGTCACGAAGCTTCCGATCGCCTCCCGCATGTCCGCAGTCTGCGCTTTCTCGAGCATCGCCGACAGAAGCGTGATAAGGTGTTCGATCTGAGCCGCGTTCGGTAGGTCGGTGTGAGACGGTGTTTGGGTAGGATACTGGGACATGTAAGGCCTTTAGTTTCTGGGTAAGGGAATGTGCGGAATGCTGCAGTTTTTGAAATCGCGGGGCCAAAGGGGCGAAAGCGATAACCTGGCTCAGCGCCAGCGCCATCCTGGTCGTGATCTTTTCTGTCAGCTGTGAAATCGGCCCCTTATGGTTGGCAGTGTAGGGTCTACCAGCGTGGCGTTCCGGTATCTTAAGTGACGGTTCTGCGAGTATTCGCGACAAGTCCGGCTCGGGTACCGGGATGAACCCGTAGCGATGAGCGTTGTACGCCGCGCGCTTTTGCCACGCGGCTGCAAGGCGCTCCTTGGTCCGCGCCATATCGAACTCGTAGCGTTGGAAGTCGGACACGGTTGGACCGCCGTCGATCAGGCTGCCGCGAAGCGTAAGCCCTTCATTCTCCTTCGGGCCGAGCTTGAGTTTTCTCCTATCTCGTTTCAGCACTTCAAACTCGACCTGATTCCTCAAGGGCGCTGCAGAGATGAGTAAGTCATCGACATCCTTGTAGCCTTTCGCCTCTCTTTTCAGCGCATCAAGAAGCCATAGGACAGGCCGATCTTGCGTGGCGCCGACGTCGTATCTGGCCATCTCCGCCAGTTCTTTTTCCGCCCAGTCCGATCCACAAATCCATGCGCGGCGAGCGGGATCGCGTGGGTTCGCATAGCCGAAAGCGGCAATTATCCGGTCGCAGACCGCGTCGAGATCAGCCGTGCTGCCCTTCGTCGGCGGATGTGGATTGAAGCTGCGAACCTTTCCGACGGGGGTAATCACCCCACGCGGGAACGCGAAGTTTAACTCCATCCTTTTAGTGTGCGTATGTGTGCCAGCCCAGAACGGAAGCCGCGCCGCGCTCGGCACGCCCGCATGCAGAAGTTGTTCGACCATTTCGACAATCGCCGCAATCTGCCCGCGCAGCTCGGGATCGCCTTCGTTGAAGGCATGTGCGTCGAATTCCTTCAGCGCCCACGACAGCGTTCCGGAGCGATATGCTAGCTTGAACGGCAGACGCGTCGCCGCGGACTGGAAGAGCTGTGGATCACCCCAGAGAAGTTCGGGTACGGGATCACGAGCAATCTGCCTTCTCCCCTGCCCGAGCGGTTTCTCGACGACAACATTGAGCCCGTAGGCTGTCGGCTCGTGCAGTGAGCGCTCTTGATGTTTCGACCAGCCGAAATTCATTTCCGTTGCCTGGCGATTGCCGCGCCAGCCTCAGAGAGGCGTTCCTCGACAAGCGTCAGCGCGGAGAGGAGCAGCGTCGCATCCAGACACTCTCGACGACCCAGACCGACGGCGATTTCGTTCAATAGCTGCCTGATCAACTCGAGCAGCGCGATGATACGAACGGGATCGCTGCGGCCCATGGGGCGCCCGCCTGCCACTGCACACTGCACTACGAATTTCGTTCGGGACATGCCGGCGCGCTGCGCTTTCGCGTCAATCTTCGTGAGCTGTTCAGCCGTCGCGCGAACTGTGAATCTTTGTTGAGTGCCCATGCTTGCAGTCCGTGCTTCGAACCCCGGTGATCGGGATTTCCTTGACTGCAATTTCAGGGTTCACGGCATTTGAAGCAAACGGTTGTCCACAGGAATCAGCTTCGGGCGAACAAACAGTACGACCATCGATGAGCGCGATCAGAGCGCAGAAGAATGTCTCACAGGCAACCTGAGGCGAAAAAACGTCGTGTCGGTCAAGGCAGTTGGACCTGTCTGACACATCAGTAGGTCAGCGCTTGTGGCGTAACACCTCACGCATGGTGGCGTCACTTCGGGGGGCCTTGCTCCTGCGTCCCTCCTGCGTCCCAACCGACGAGAAGCCGCGGAACTCTTTATAGAAGTGTTCTCTAGAAAAATTTCCGGCATACAGATTCATGAAAAAAGCGAGCTTAATCTAGAGAAATGATAGCTCGAGGAAGATGAGGTGTGGTCGACCACATCAATGGAACAGTGTCGAAACAGATCTGCTCAGCGAGCCGCCCGATCCTTATGACCGCCGGTGTTCGATGTCGCAGACATGACCCTCTTCATTGAACTTCTTCTCTCCGACCCACGTGGTCTCGATGCTGTGACCGCTCACCTTGGCACATTGATGCCGTCGGAGGTCGGTCACATCATCAGAACCCTGTTGAGGATCACTCGCCGGACCACATGTCCTCTGGCTCAATTCGGTTCAGCATTTCCTCTCCGGCTCGATAACGACGAAGGTTTTCGAGAATCGTGACGAGCGACCGCTCGGATCGGTCGGGCAGCGTTGCCGTGAAATGCGGGGTAATCAAGGTGTTCGGCGCGTCCCATAGCGGGTGGTCCGTAGGCAGGGGTTCGGGCGTGGTGACATCCAGCCCCGCCCCCGCGATCCGTCCTTCGGTCAATGCGGCCAGCAAGGCGTCCTGATCCACGACCGGGCCGCGCGCGAGGTTCACAAGGATCGCCGAACGTTTCATCCGGGACAGTTCAGGCGCTCCGATCAGATGGTGTGTCGCGTCGGACAGGTTCACCACGAGGGCGACCACATCGGACTGCTCTAGCAACTCATCCAAGCCTTCGCCGCGGTCGCTGGAATACATGCGATCCACGCCCTCGGGCGGCGGCGCATCGCGGCGGCGATAGCCCAGAACGGTCATATCGAAGGCCTTTGCACGCTGCGCCAAGGCCTTGCCCGTATGGCCCATCCCTACGATGCCCATGGTCCGCCCCGCCAGCGCGCGAAGATTTGCCATTTCAGGCACGCGCCGCCATTCATGATGCTTCTGAGCCTCGTAGAAGGCCGGATAGCCGGAGCACAACATCAGAGAGAACATCATCACATGCTCGGCCAAGGCCGGTCCTGATCGTCCGGCAGAACCGGTGACGATCAGGCCCCGCTCGAACACCTCTGGGCGGGCTGATCGGGTGAGACCTGCGTGGTCGCAATGAACCCAGCGCAGGTTCGGGGCGGCTGTGAAGCGCGCGTCCAGATCGCTCTTTAGGATCGCTATTTCTGCCGTTTCCAACGCGACCGCGACGGCGGCGTCGTCCGAGGTATCGCCTCTTTTGATCGGATCGGGAGCCAACGCAGCCTCTAGCCGGGACCATTGGTCTTCGTCGAACGGAAGGTCTTTGGACAGAAGGATCATAAGGGTTCTCGTTTCTTGTCAAACCGCGCCGCGGCCGAAGCGTCAGTCGATCTGGTTCAGACGCTTTCGCCGCAGACGATCCAGGAAGCTGGCCTGCGCATTGTTCAGGTGCAGCGCGATAGCCTCTGCCGCCTCTTCCGTCTCACCGTTTTCAACGGCCTCTACGATCCGCCAGTGCTCGGCGGTGGACCGACGCATCTGGGCAAGGCTCAACGGTTCCGATTTCGCGAAGGCCTTCATCCAGCCGTTGTGCTTGCGGATGATGGCAACGGCCTCTGCATTGAAGTGGTGATCGACGATCATGTCGTGGAAAGCGATATTTGCAGCGTGGAAGGCCGGGTAATCCTCTGCCTGTACGGCTTTTTCGCAGGCCTCTTGCAGCCGCCGCAGCTGAACGATGTCGTCTTGCGATGCCATTTCGACGAAGGTTCTGACGATATAGACCCACAGCACGCGGCGCAGGTCGAATACGTTGTGCAGTGTGTCTTCGCTCATCTCGCGAACACTGGCACCGCGGTTCGGCATGATCGTCACCAGCCCCTCGCCCTCCAGCACCTGAAGTGCCTCACGCGCCGGGTTCGTGCTGGTGCCATACCGTTTGGCGATCTCGGACACTTTCAGCCGGTCACCCGCCTTCACGCTGCCGTCGAAGATCTCTTCGCGGATCAAATGGGCAAGACGGCTATATCCCGGCTCGCGGACCTTCTTGCCCTTCTGCGCGCCGCCCGCGGTCTTCCTGACAATCTGATCCATAAATACTCTTCCCATCGCGCCGTTTCTACGCCTTCTGGACTAAAGCAGCCTAATGCGGAACCGGCGGCTCAATTCAACTTTCGTCTGCGTGGACCACGTTAACGCACAAGAGCGGTAGGCACAGACGATGCCCCGCAGGGAACGGTACCTCATGCCGGCCCCACCGACACTGCGGCTAGCCCAAAAGGCAGGACCCAGCTGGGTCCATCACCGACGCGCAGGCTGCCTGCGGCGGTCAGCGTGCCATCGTGACCAACGTGGTAGCTGCGAACCTCTCCGCTACTCTCGCCCAAGGCGATCAGGACGCGGCCCGCCCCGTCCAGTGCGAAGGCACGCGGGCAGTCTGGCGCAGCGACAACTTGAATGACGTTCATCTGGCCGTCGTTCAAAGCGATGCTGAATATCTGGGACGTGTTTCGTTCAGAGGCATACAGCACCTGCTCATCTGCCCCCAAATGCGACTCTGCGGCCCATGCCTTCTGCCCCTCCGGCAAAAGCGGCATCGTTTCGCGCGCGTGCAGGCCTCCGTCGTCCAGAACGTCCAATCGGGTGATGGTCCCGACGAATTCGGACAGCAGGTAGGCCGTCCGGCCGTCCCTGGTGAACCGGATGTCTCGGGGCCCGGAATCCTCGGGCGCATCCCATCGGGCCACGGGGCGTAACGCGTTCTGATCGTCCGTCAACTCGTAAACCTGAACGAATCCGCCCTTCAGGCTGGGCGCGTAGAACAAGCCGTTCGGAGCTTCGACCAAGCAATGTGCAAAGGGCGCGTCCTGTATGGATAGCGGATCACCGGGCTGGCCATTGTCGTCAACCGGACTGACCGCGACCGTGCTGTCCCCCATGGATGCCGTGACGATGCGCCGATCCTTTGCGGTCAGTGCGACGTAGCAAATGCTGGCGGGCAAAGGGGTGTTCGATAGCGGTTCCAAACGACCCGAGGCTTGATCGAATGTGAATCCGAACAGACGCTTTTCCGCACCCCGCCAAGCGGCGTAAATGCAATCGCCGGCGTTGTTCGCAACCAATGGCATGCCGCCGCACGACCCCTCGACCCCCGGCAGGGCTACCTTTTCGCGCAGGGTCATGGCGCCCGTTTGCATGTCTAGATCGCACAACGCCAGCGCGGCCTCGCCTGACAGGGCTATGATGAGGCGCTGGATTTCGCTTCGATCCTGCACGGCTATCCGTCCGTCCGCTTCAGCCTTAGACGCTTCCCACGTCGCAATCGGGACTGGAAATACACGCACTCGCCAACCGTTCCGGGCTCATACGCGCTCTCATTATCGGGCATGTCTGTCACGTTGCGCTCACTGGGATACTTGGCGATCTCGTCCTCTACCAATTCGACACCCAGACCCGGCGCGTCAGGCACTTTCAGAGCGCCATTCTCGGACATCAGCGCCGGGGAGACGACTTCGAAGCGCCCTTCCCAGTCGAACTCCACGCGTTCCAGCATCAGCGCGTTCGGGATCGTCGCCATCATATGTACGGCGGCGAATTCCGCAACAGGACCGAGAGAGCCGGAGTGCGGGGCCATCGTGATGAAGTGGGATTCCGCCATTGCCGCCATTTTGCGCATTTGGGTGATCCCCCCTGCCCGCCCTGTATCGGGCTGGATAACATCCACAAGGTCCCGTTCGACATACGGACGAATGCCCCAGATCGTGCTGACCCGCTCTCCGGCGGCCAGCGGAATATCCACCGCGTCGCGCACGCGTTGCAGGGCGTCCAGGTTCTCCGGTGCGATGGGATCTTCGTAGAACAGCAAGTCCAGCTGCTCAAGCTCGCGTCCCACGAGGATGGCGTCGGCGGGCGTCATCCATGAGGGCCCGTGCGCATCGACCATCAGGTCCTTCTCGGGACCGATCTCATCACGGATCCAAGCGACGAGATCCAGATCCACACCGCCGGTGAAGCCGACCTTCACCGCCGAATATCCGCGGTCCATCAACTCCCGCGCGCGCTTCGGTGTCTTCGCATGGCCATAACAGGGCACCGTGTCGCGGAACTTGCCACCCAGCAGGTTCCAGACCGGCTGGCCCAGCACCTTGCCCTTGATATCCCACAGCGCCATCTCGATGCCTGTCAGCGCGCCGCCGCCCACCGTTCCGGTCATGCCGTGGCCCATTGTGGCAACGTACATGCGGTGCCAAAGGCGGTCGATGTCGCGCGGATCCGCACCCTTCAAGATGGTTGCAAGATCCTGTACGGCGCGTTCGATCACACGCGGCCAGCCTGAACACTCGCCGACGCCGTAGATGCCTTCGTCCGTCTCGACCTTCACGAACAGCCAGTTGCGCGAGCCTCGGAACGATCCTTCGCCTTTGGGGACGCCGGGGCGCTGACCGGGGGCCATCAGGAAGGTCTTGATGTCTGTAATCTTCACGGGGCGGTATCCTTATGCGGCTCCGGTGTACCTGACGCGCTGCTTTTGCCCACGCGTGCGCGGATCGGCGACCGGAACGGCAGACAGCAGGGAACGGGTGTAGTCGTGGGCGGGGTTTTGGCAGACGTCTTCGGTGTCACCGGTCTCGACGATCTGACCGCGATACATCACCGCGATCCGGTCGCAGAAGTAACGGATCACCGCGATGTCGTGGCTGATGAGGATGAAACTCAGGTCCAGCCGTTCCTGCAGGTCGAGAAGCAGGTCTAGGATCTGCGTGCGCAGGCTAACATCCAGCGCCGACGTCGCCTCATCCGCGATGATGATGCGCGGGTTCGGTGCGATGGCGCGTGCGATGGACACGCGCTGCCTTTGACCGCCAGAGAAAGCGTGCGGATAGCGCATGTAGGCGGACTCCGGCAGGCCCACCAGGTCGAGCAGTTCGTAGACGCGCGCGCGGATCTCGGCACCCGACATCTTGCTCTCGACGATCAGCGGCTCGGCGATGATCTGGCCGATGGTCATGCGGGGGTTCAGTGACGAGAACGGGTCCTGAAACACTGTGCGGATGGCCCGCCACGGCTCGGCCAACTGGTTCTCGGTCATCGGCGCAAGGTCAAGTTCGCGGCCTTCTTCGGTGGTGTAGAGGACCCGGCCCGACGTCACTTCATGCACCCTTTGCAAACAGCGGCCCAGCGTCGTCTTTCCGGACCCGCTTTCGCCCACGATCCCAAGGTTCTCGCCCTTGCGCAGCTCAAGATTGGCGTCGTTCACCGCCACCAGCCCTTCGACCTTGCCGCCCAGCCATGTGTTGCTGCCGCCGAAGACTTTGCGCACGTTATCGGACACCAGACACGGCGCGCCGACAGGGCGTTCAGCGCGCATGTTAAGACGCCGCTCGGACGGCTTGTCCAGCTCCTTTACGGAACTCAGCAGGCGCTGCGTGTAGGGGTGTTTCGGCGCTTCGAAAATCTCGTAGACGTCGCCCGTTTCTACGACCTTGCCGAAACGCATCACGGCGATCTCATCGGCGATCTCGGCCACCACACCCATATCGTGGGTGATGAACAGCACCGCCATATCACTTTCGTCCTGGATCGAACGGATCAGGTCGAGGATCTCTGCCTGGATCGTCACGTCGAGCGCCGTCGTCGGCTCGTCCGCGATCAAGACCGTGGGATTGCAAGCCAAAGCCATGGCGATCATCGCGCGTTGGCGCATGCCGCCAGAAAACTCGAAAGGATACTGGTCGATGGCCTTGCCGGGGTTCGGGATCTCGACTTTGCGCAGTAACTCCAACGTCCGCTCGCGCATCTCTTTCTTGGAGACGCGTTCGTGCAGTCGGATTGCCTCGCCCACCTGATCGCCGATGCGGTGAACCGGCGACAGCGAGCTCATTGGTTCCTGAAAGATCATCGCGATGTCACGGCCGCGCAGGTTGCGAATGGCCTTGGACTTCGGGTTCAGTTGCAGCAGATCGACCGTATCTTCGATCCCCGCATCCCGCGCTGTGCGGTGGCGGTGCAGCAGGACCTGCCCGCCGGTCACACGCCCCGGCGCATCGACAATCTGCAGGATCGAGCGGGACATGACACTTTTGCCCGATCCGCTTTCCCCCACAACGCATAGGGTTTTGCCGGCGTTCAGCTCTATCGAGACGTCATCGACCGCACGGAACAGGCCCTGCTTGTTATTGAACTCGGTCGTCAGGTTCTTGATTTCCAGAACCGTGGTGTCCTTGGGGCTATGGTCCATCAGTCATTGTCCTGCACGTAGGGATCGGCTGCGTCGCGCAGACCATCACCAAGGAAGTTGAGCGCCAGCACTGCCAGGCACACCGCCCCGCCCGGCACAAAGAGCCATGGCGCCTGCGCGATAGACCGGATGTTCTGCGCCTCTTTCAGCAGCACGCCCCAAGAGATAATCGGTGGCGTCAGGCCAAGGCCAAGGAACGACAGCGACGTTTCTGCGATAATCATAACCGGGATCGCCAACGTCACGGACGCGATGATGTGGCTGACCATCGACGGCATCATGTGTCGGAAGATCACTCTGCCCCGCGATCCGCCGTCCAGTCGCGCTGCGGTGACGAAATCTTCGGTTCGCAACGTCAGGAAACGCCCGCGCACGACACGCGCCAGTTCGGTCCACGCTACCAGAGATAGGATGACCGTGATCGCGAAATATCGTGTCAGCGGCGACCAATCCTGTGGAAGGGCAGCACTAAGGCCCAGCCAAATCGGGATAGTCGGCAGCGAAATGACCAGTTCCACGATACGCTGGATGAACATGTCCACCTTACCGCCGAAGTAGCCAGAGATACCGCCAAGGATCAGACCCAGCACAAGGCTCAGGCTGACGCCGACCAGTCCGATCGACATGGACACGCGGGTTCCGTAGATCGTCCGGCTGAGCATGTCGCGCCCCAGACGGTCGGCACCGAACAGAAAGAACATCTCGTCCGGGTTCTCGGTCGTCAGGAAGTGACGCTCCATTGGGATTAGGCCCCACAGCTTGTAGGGATCGCCTTTGCCGAAGAAGTCTAAGTAGATTTTCTTGTCCGGATCGGGGCTGAATGTGGTCTCCAGCGTGAAGGTGTCCCGTTCGGCCACCATGGCGTTGACATGCGGGTTGATCGAAAACTCACCATCGGATCGGTCGATGAAACGGATCATCTGAGGCGGGTGGTAGATATCCGGCGCCGAAGTCAGGTTGGGATCGAAGGGCGCAAGAAACTCTGAGAATGCGCCGATCAGATACATCGCCACGACGATGATCAGACCTGTCATCGCCAGCTTGTGCTTGCGGAACGAGATCCAGATAAGCTTCCACTGGGACGCGAAATCCTCTGGCGCAAGGTCCTGGGCGCGCGGGTCATCGTTCGCCGTGTAGGTGCGCGGATCGGGATAAGGCTCGGCCCCCAAAGCGCCGGGCTTCACCATCGTGACGTCGGGGTCGGATTGGATTTTGGTGCTCATGGGATCACTGGAACCTGATACGGGGGTCGATCAGCGCGAGAAGGATGTCAGAGACGAGCATGCCCACGATCGACAGACAGCAGAGCAGCAGGATGAAGGCACCGGCCAGATACATGTCCTGCGCCAAGAGCGCCTGTAGCATCAGCGGA
Source organism: Palleronia sp. THAF1 (assembly GCF_009363795.1). NCBI lineage: Bacteria > Pseudomonadati > Pseudomonadota > Alphaproteobacteria > Rhodobacterales > Roseobacteraceae > Palleronia > Palleronia sp. THAF1. Next base: position 1,778,573 of record NZ_CP045420.1, read on the forward strand.
CCAGACGTTGGCAGCGACAACACGAAGGCGGTGATGACGGCACCCGAGATCAATTGCGGGAACGCCCAGCCGATGGTCGAGATGAACGGGTTGATTGCAATGCGGACGGGGTATTTCAGGATCAACTGCCATTCCGACAGCCCCTTGGCCCGCGCGGTGGTCACGTAGGGGCGATACAGCTCATCCAGTAGGTTGGCGCGCATGATCCGCACGAGGCTGGCTGTCGCGCTGGTGCCGAGGATGATGACGGGGATCCAGATATGGGACATGAGATCGCCGAACTTCGCCAGAGACCATGGCGCGTCTTGGTAGTCTTCCGAGAACAGGCCGGACACGTCTGATCCGAACACGACGACCGCGACGTACATAAGAACGAGAGCGAACAGGAAGTTCGGCGTCGCAAGGCCGATGAAGCCAACAGTCGTAGCGACGTAATCCCCGATCGAATACTTGCGCACCGCCGAGTAGATACCGATGGGCAGCGCCAGCGCCCAGGTGAACATCAGCGTAGCGAGGGCAAGCGTGACCGACAGGGCCATACGCTCCCAGATCAACTGGCCGACAGGTTGCTGCCATTCGAACGAGATGCCGAAGTCACCCTGCAGCACGCCCCAGATCCAACGAAAATACTGCACTAGGAAGGGTTGATCGAAGCCATAGCGTTCGCGCAGGGCGTCGAGACGGGCTTCGTCCACGATGTCGCCTGACTGGGCCAGCGTGGCGGCGAAGGATGTCAGGTAATCGCCGGGAGGCGCCGTGATCAGCGCGAAGGCGATGAGCGAGACCGCGAACATGAACGGGATCGCCCAGAGGATCCGTCGCGCGATGTAGTAGAGAAGCATCTGTCGGACTCCCGAACATTGCAGTCAACTTGGAGAGCAGGTTGGACCTTGGATACCGGCTGAACGCATCTTTCACGTGTGCCGGTCAGATCGTTTTACCTGCAAGCATTGCCTCTGTGTCGGAGTGCTTTGTCCGGCGTGTGACCGGTGCAGCAAACAGAACAGGTGTGGCGGCGCCCCCGGATCGGGGACGCCACCGCCAAGGGTTACTCTTCAGCCCAGAACCAGCTTTGCGGCAGGGTCGGCGACGGCGTGGCGTAGTACCACGAGCTGACCATGCTCTCGGGGACGTTGTTCAGACCGTTCTTGACGATGCCGTAGGTCGGGATGGATTTGTACACACCCATGACCTCGAACTCCTCGGCCGCGATGTCCGCGATCTCCTGGAACTGCGCGATACGCTCTTCGGGGTCGGTGAGGGTCCGCGCGGTGTCGTAGAGATCGAAACGCGTCTTGATGGTCTCCGGGGGCTCCTCCCCGGCCTCGCCACCGCTCAGGTACCAGTCCTTCCACGCGATGCCGTACCGGCTGTCATGGTGTACGGGAACCAGCATCTGCGGGATCTGGCCGGGCACCCAGCTTTGCGTCGCGGTCCAGATCGCGGCGTCATGGTCGTTGGAGTTGGAGGTTCGCTCGTAGAAGAACGTCCGCTCCATCGGGTTGATCTCCATGTCGACGCCGATCCTGGCCCATTGCTGCTCGATGATCTGCAGCGCGTCGACCCATGTGGGTTCGAACGTCGGGATCACGTCGATCTGGAAGCGCAGCGGATCGCCGTTGGCCATGGTCCGAACGCCGTTGTCGCCCATTTCCAGACCGAGATTGTCCAGCAGCGCATTCGCCTGTTCGGGATCGTAATCGAGATACTGCGAGGCGATCTGCTCGTGGTAGTAGGGATGATCCTCGAACGGACCATGTTGATAAGGCTCGCTCTGGCCCAGCAGAACCGTGTCGATCACTTCTTGGCGGTCCAGTCCGAGGGACAGGGCGACGCGGAAGTCCTTCTGGTTGAACAGCTCGCGCTTGGCCGGGTCCTTGTGGGTGAGGTTGAAGCTGATCGACATGTCGGTGCCACCGGTCGCCGTCGCTTCGAAGAACTTGTAGTCGCCCGCCTCGCGGTTCTGGGCCAGGACCGGACGGTTCGAGGGCGGATCAATGTGGCGGAGGCCGAAGTCGATGTTGCCGCCGATGACCGACAGGATCAGGCTTTCGACGTCCTGATCGATGGGCGCCACGATCCGGTCGATGTAGGGAAGCTGGTTCCCTTCAGTGTCGATCTGCCAGAAGTAGGGGTTGCGATCCATCGTGACGCGGGTGGTGCCGCCGACATAGGGATCCGTGACGATCCACGGGTCTAGCGTCGGACGCTCGGGATTGCCCCAACGCGCCGGAATCTCCAGATCGCCGCATTTCTGGAGGAAGAGGTTCTGCCAGTCGGTAGCCTGAACTTCCGAGATCAGGGTTCCGATGTCGCCATTGTAGGCCGGCAAGAACTGCGAGCAGTAGTGCTTTGCATGAAGGACCGGATGCTGGCCCAGCGGGCTGGCGAGTTCTGCCAGGAAGTCGCCGTAAGGTTCCGCGAAGGTGAAACGCACGGTGTAGTCGTCGATGGCCTCGACGGTCATCGGCTCGTCGCCGGACATGTAGCGCGGCGGCGTGGGCGCGAACTCTTCATTCAGCAGAAGATCATCGACGTTGAACAGAACGTCCTCTGCGGTGAAGGGCATGCCGTCGGACCACTTCATCCCATCGCGCAGGTTGAAGGTGAAGACGCGGCCGTCTTCGCTGACCTCGAAGCTTTCGGCAACGTTCGGGACCACTTCACTGTAGTCGGGGTTCCAACGCACGAGGCCCTGCGGCCCGACCACGCGAAGAATGTGGTTGTGATCCGAGCTGCCACGCAGACCGATCCGCAGATCACCACCGTAGCTGCCAACCTCGTTCAAAGGCGTAACGGCTTCCGGCTCAGAGCCGACACGCTCCGCCACCGGAGGTAGGTTACCGGCCTCTACCATTTCTGCCAGGGCGGGCGCCTCGCCGGATGCGCTTTGCGCAATGGCCGACAGCGATAGAAGCGGCAGCATCGCGGCGCCGAGCATCAGGCGGGCCGTTGCGCTGCGCGCCCGTCCTGACCTTTCGGTGGCGGTATGTCGTATCATGGTCTTCCTCCCGGTTGCGTTCTTGCGCGGCAACGACAGGCTCCTCCCCTTCGTCAACCGCGATATCCAATACGGCTAGCCGAGCACCATCAGCGGATCAACAAAAATTATACATTATTTTGGAAGTGGTTTCCTCGATCATTCGCAATGCAGTGCAAGAATCTGAACGTGATACCTGCACTAGAAGGCCTCACTACCAACGGAAGTATCGCTTCCGTATGCACAATCATACACTATTTACTCAATGCCCGCCGTCGTCTATCTCGGATCAAATGAACGAGACCGGCTTGATCACCTTGCATTCCAATGCCCACCAAGTGTGGCGATGCAGGTGCGGCGCGTGGCCGAACTGGAAGGTGCTGAGCATATGACCTTGTCACAGTCGACCTCTGGCAACGCGTCTTCCATTGTGCGCACTGAAAAGCGGATCGCGATGACCGGCGGAGCAGGACGGGTCGGCACAGCCCTGCGACAGGCGCTGGCAGGAAAAGTCGGCAGCATACACATCATCGACCGCGCCGACCCCGGTGACCTTGGCCCGAACGAAACGTGGGACGACATCGACATCTCGGACGCCGCCGCAATGGTGCGGGGTCTTCGGAACGTCGACGGTGTCATCCATTTGGCAGGCTTCCCGAACGAACGCGACATCGACGATATTCTGAACGTGAACGTGCTTGGCACGCACAACGTCTTCGAGGCCGCGCGCCAGAATGGGATTGAACGGGTGGTCTATGGATCGTCCAACCATACCGTCGGCTTCTACCCCCGCGACACCCAAATTTCGGAAGACGAGCCCATGCGCCCGGATACGCTGTATGGCCTCAGCAAATGCTGGGGAGAGCTGGAGGCAGGGCTTTACTTCGACAAGTTCGGCATCCGCACACTGAACATCCGGATCGGCAATGCGGCGGATCGCCCGGCAGACGAACGCGCCCGAAAGATCTGGATCAGCGCGCGGGATATGGCGCAGCTCGCTCTGATTGGGCTAGAGCATCCAGACATCACCTGCACCACCGTTTATGGCATCTCGAACCAGCGCTCTGGCTGGTGGGACAACGCCACCGCCCATGCGTTGGGGTACGTGCCGCAGGATGACGGCGATACCGTCGCGGGCCCGGATGCTCATGATAACGCCACCTCCGCCCTGCCTGAAATCGCAAACCATTTTCAGGGCGGTCGGTTCTGCGCAATCGCGCACGACGGCATCCGAAGGATCAGGGGGGCGTGATGAACAACGCGGCGAAATCGATCGCGAAAATTCTAGCGTCATCGAGCCGCCGCATCCTGCGCAATGACCATCTGGAAGTTGCATTTCTTCCCGAGGCGGGTGGACGGATGCAAATGCTACGCCATGTCGATTATGGTGACTTGCTGGTTCCCCTGGTCAGTAGCGTGTCGGACCTGTCACGATGGCCGAAGGCGGGTGCCTACCCGCTCTTCCCCTTCCACAACCGGCTGACAGGCGCAGTTTTGCGATTACCCGGCGGCACGCATCGCTTGCGTTCCAACGCGACCAACGGATCAGACGTCATGCACGGCCCCGCGCACCGCCGCCCTTGGCAGGTCACGGATGAGAGCAAGAGCTTCGTCGAGATGACCCTCGCATATACTGCCGACATGGACTGGCCGATCGACTTCACCGCGACCCAACGGTTTGCACTGACGCCGAACGGCCTGACACTCGACTTGCTCCTGCGCAACGACGGCACCACAAACATGCCCGGCGGAGTGGGCTGGCATCCCTACTTTGTTGCGCCGCCAGATGTGCGTTTGCAGATTAGGTCCAAAACGTCTGGTGCCGATTGGGAGGAGCGCACCGTTGATCTCGACTCCACTGAGGACCTCTCGGACTGGCGTGCAGCGGCGATCCGTATTGGCAAAGCGCAACTGGTTGTATCTTCGGTGTCGGGTTTGAATCATCTGACCCTGCACCGGAAACCCAACTACTTATGCGTAGAGCCTGTGTCCCACGCCATCGGAGCATTCGACGCCTTGCCGAACGTGCCCTCAAAGACTGGCCTGCGTATGCTGCGTCCCGGCGAAATCATGTCGGCGCGGCTGACCGTTGACATTGCGGAAGCGAGCCAAGCTTAGCAGCGCCCATGCTACCACGGATAGGCAGCCCCATAATAAAAGACGGTAAGACATCGAGATGTAGCGAGCCGTAGAAGTCACTCGTGCTGAAATCGGACGACGAAGGAATGCCTGTTACAGGCATCAGCAGGATGACGAATAGCCACCGCCTAGCATGACCTAGCGCCGGGCTTACCTACTTTCCGGATCACATTCGTCCCGTTTTTGATATGTCTTCTGCCGGTCTGACGGGATCGCCCAGCACATGCATCAGTCGGTTGGCGCAACCAAACAGCGACACCGACAAGATCAAGTCAAGGACCTCATTCGAGTCCAAGCCGGCATCGCGCAGGGCGTCCATATGCGCATCAGTTGCGGCGGGAGGACAGGCGGACAGGGCAACTGCGAAATCGAAGATCGCTCGATCCCGCTGTCCTAGGTCAGCCTGCACACCGTCGCGGAACAGAGCATCCGTCACGTCGGTGGAGTTCTCGATCTGTGTATGACGGTCTGCATGGACCGCCGCGCAATAGACGCAATGGTTGACCATTGAAGACCCAAGCGCCCCAAGCTCGCGCTCGGCGCGGCGCATCCCTCCCGTGTCGTACATGATCGCGTTGAAGAGCGGCGACCGGACCGCGAGACTTTCCACATCATGCGCCAGCGTAAGCACGTAAGCCGACACCTTGGTGTTGGACGGCGTGACCTTGAGAGCGGCAAGCTGTTCGTCGGTCGCCAGCTGCAAATCGACCGGGGTGAGGCGCGGGCGCCACTGCGGCACCTTGCGGGTAAACTTCGTCAGCACGTCCGTCATATGCGGTCTTTCGTCAGCAATCGGAGGCCTTCGACAACGGGGATTTGATAGGCGAGAAAGGCGTTCAATTCGCTCGAACGGACGATATCGGCGTCACCGATGCCCGCGTCCTGCAGGGCTGTGACATCGGCTGCCGCAGGTGTTTGATCCCACGGTTTGATGGTGTGATCCTTTCGCAGGCTTGGAAGGAAGCATTATGGGACAAGTTCGTCACGGGAGCGCCACGTACTGTTACCCGGCAATGGTTTGCTCGCAAACCATGAGAGGGCACGCACGCCGTCAGAGCTGCAATACAGCGATCGCAAACTTCACTCGCGCAACTGAGCGAAGAGCTGGGTATCAACCCCAAGACAGTTGCGAAGTGGCGGAAGCGGCAGACGGTCGAGGACCTTAAGACCGGACCTCGAGAGCCGCGTTCGACCGTTCTGACCGAGGCAGAGGAAGCGATGGTCGTCGCGTTCCGACGCCATACGCTACTGCCGTTGGATGATTGTCTCTATGCCTTGCAGCCAACAATCCCGCATCTGACCCGGTCAGCACTGCATCGGTGCCTTCAGCGGCATGGGATCTCGCGACTGCCGGATGTCGGCGGCGACAAACCCAAGCGGCAGAAGTTCAAGCGCTACCCCATCGGCTTCTTCCATATCGATATTGCCGAGGTTCAGACGGTCGAGGGCAAGCTGTTTCTTTTCGTGGGTACTGACCGGACGAGAAAGTTTGCCGTCACCCAACTCGTGGATAAGGCGGATCGGAAGACCGCGTGGGAGTTCCTCGAGCTTCTGCTCAAGACGGTTCCCTATCGCATCCACACGATTCTCACCCCCTCTCGGGATCATGCTGCGCATGACCCTGTCGGGCAGTGGACAACGGCATCCAGTTCGCCGAGCAACCTCGCAACCGGAACACAGCGTCCTCCAGGCAAATGCGTCTCGACATGATCTGCGAGGCGAATGGGATCGAGCATCGACTGACCAAGCCGAACCACCCGTGGAGTTCCGAGGGCCAGAAAACAGTCCGGGGGACTGTTTTCCCGAGGGACGGTCAGGTCGAACGAATGAACCGCACGATCAAGGATGCTACCGTCAAACGGTACCACTACGACAGCCACGACCAACTGCGCACGCACCTTGCCGACTTCATGGCAGCTTACAACTTCGCCCGCCGGCTCAAGACGCTCAGTGAATAGCCCCGTGTATCGTGGACGCCTTCTTCGCTAATTTTCAGGCAAGGAGGCCAGGATGAGTAGCAACAAGTTCAGTAATGGGCGTTGTTGCACGAATGACCTGCCACGGGATTTTTCCTCCACTGTCGATTAGAGTCCGCCCCAACTTGAGGACGGACAATGAAGCGAACGAGATTCACGGACGAGCAAATCATCGGCTTCCTTGCCGAGCATGAGGCCGGCGCGAAGTGCGCGGACCTGTGCCGCAAGTACGGCATGTCGGAAGGCACTTTCTACAACTGGAAGGCCAAATTCGGCGGCATGACGGTGTCGGAGGCCAAGCGGCTGAAGGCGCTCGAGGATGAGAACGCCAAGCTGAAGAAGCTTCTGGCCGAGCAGATGCTGGATCTGGCTGCGATGAAGGATCTGGTTTCAAAAAAGTGGTAGGGCCCGCCGTGAAGCGTGAAGCGGTTGCGTATCTTCGGGCCGAGCATGGCCTGTCTGAACGGCGGGCCTGCCATATCGTCGGCGCGGATCGAACGATGATCCGCTATCGCTCTCGGCGTGCCCCGGATACGGTGCTGCGCGGTCGGTTGCGGGACCTGGCCAACGAGCGCCGGCGGTTCGGCTACCGGCGCCTGTTCGTCCTGCTGCGCCGCGAGGGTGAACCCTCGGGGATCAACCGGATCTATCGGCTCTACCGTGAGGAAGGGCTGACGGTGCGCAAGCGGAAGGCGCGGCGCAAGGCGGTCGGAACGCGGGCACCGATCCTGGTCGAGGCACGGGCCAATGCACGCCCCCTCTCGCGGTTTGCATGCAAACCGCTGCCGGGCAGCGGGATCGCTGGATTTCGTCCATGATCAATTCGCCAACGGCCAGCGCTTCCGGGTGCTCAACGTTGTAGACGACGTCACCCGGGAGTGCCTGGCCGCGATCCCGGACACCTCGATCTCGGGGCGCCGTGTGGCGCGTGAACTGACGGCCCTGATCGAGCGCCGCGGGACGCCTGGCATGACTGTCAGCCCCTCTCGGGATCATGCTACGCATGACCCTGCCGGGCAGTGGACAACGGGACCGAACTGACCAGTAACGCCATCCTGCGGTGGTGTTCCGAGCACCGGGTCGAATGGCACTACATCGCGCCGGGCAAGCCGATGCAGAACGGCTTCGTTGAGAGTTTCAATGGCAGGATGCGCGATGAGCTGCTCAACGAGACCATGTTCCAGAACCTGGCCCATGCACGGGTCGTGATCGCAGCATGGGCTGCCGACTACAACACCGAACGCCCACACTCGGCTTTGGACTACCAGACCCCGGTCGACTACGCGCGGACCCTGAACACCGCAATCGCCCGCCCCGCTGCGCGAGATGAAAGCTCCGCGCGTCGGGCGATTGCTCAACCTGCGCCAATCGGCGTAAACACCAAACGGGCTCCGGTCGCGGCTGGATGAAAGTTCAGTGGCAGGTCACAGGACCATCGCGCAGGTCGTCACCCCGCATGAGTTGTATTAAAGAGCCGAAGACCTTCAACCGAGGTCCCACGGCGAAGGCATATTGGATGCCGCGGTCGAAGTGGTCGGATACCTTGGCGCTGACAGCTTTCTCATTCTCGGCACGGAAGAGGCAGGCAAGATCACCCTGCGCGCCGACGGCAACACCTCGGCGATGGTGGGTGATAAAATCGGTCTGGCCTTGTCCGGAAAGCTGCACGCTTTCACCGAATCCAGGGCGGCCATCAGCTAGGGACCGGACCAATTTCCGTCGCGGGTTTTACCCCGCCAAAGAGACAACTTCCCGCCAGATATCGTCGTCCACGAGGATGCCGTTCTTCTGCTGATCCATACGTGCGGCCACGGTGTTTTGGCCGGGATGGGTCACAGCGCGATTCGGGTCGGCGGGCTGTGATCCGTTCACATAGTCTACCATTCCGTTGACCGCCTGCTGCAGATGCTCGGACGTGCCAAGACGGTCGGGATCGAACGCGATGAAGATCTGCGAACAGCCGGTGCAACTACCCTGATCAATGCCGTCGATCTGGTGCGTCGCCGACCCTTCGGACAAGGCCGCCGCCAGTATGTCCAGCATGATGGCCAGCCCCGATCCCTTCCAGAACCCGGTAGGAAGGATCCGGCGCGACTCCTCGATCGCAACGGGATCGGTCGTCAGATTGCCGTCGACATCGAAGCCACCGGCGTAGGGCAGCTGTTCGCCCTTCAGCCGGGTCGTCTGAAGCTTGCCGTAAGAATATTGCGACATCGCCATATCCAGAACGACGGGCCCCTCTTTGCGCGGAACAGCCATGACGAACGGGTTGTTCCCCAACCGCGTGTCTTTCGCGCCCCATGCGGGCATGCAGGATTCGGTATTGGTCCAAGCGATCAGGATCTTGCCCTGCTCTGCCGCGCGCCACCCGTAAGCACCGCCGCGCATCCAGTGCGTCGTGTTGCGCAGCGCCACAATCGCCAGACCATGTTGTGCCGCCAGTTCAAGCGTCCGGTCCGTCGCCGTCAGCGCGTTCAGGATGCCGGGGCCGCGCTGGCCGTCGTAGACCTCCATCGGGCCCATGTCGCGCAGCAGAGTTGGCTCGGCGTCGGCATCGACCCACCCTTTCTGCAGATACTCCACGAAACGGGGCACCCGGTTGAGGCCGTGCGAGTAGACTGCATCCAAGCTGGATTCGGTATGAACGCGCGCGGATCGAAGGGCCTTATCCTCTGACATGCCGGCGTTGACGAACGCCCGCGTGACCGTGCTGCACATTTCGTCGAATGCGATCCTGCCCATGATCTTCTCCTGCTTTTGTGGGTGTTATGGTTATCGAAGCCTCCTACCCATCCGACAGAGGGTCGGTGTTTTCTTCAATCGAAGGTCAGATGGACCTTCACGGATTGGGTTCGGTCTGAGGCGCTGGCGAAAGCGGCCTCTGCCTGCTCAACCGGCCATGATCCGGTAATCGCAGGTCGCACGTCGACACGGCGGGCTGCAATGGCGTCGACGGCTGCGGCGAACTCTACCTCGTCGAAGCGGAAAGAGCCGAGGAATGCGAGTTCCTTGCCGACCAGCAGGTTCAGCGGAACGGCTGTCGGCCCGGCCGAGCCGACTTGGATGAACCGTCCGCGCGGGCGCAAGCATTCGACGGCCTGAGCAATGGCGGGCGCGGCGGCGGAGCACTCGAACACCAGATCGAACTGGCCCTTGTCGTCTTTCCACAGTTCAAGGCCCACCGGATCGGACACCGCGTTGACGACAGCCGTCGCGCCCATCTTGCGCGCCACGTCCAGAGGCAAGTCTTGCAAGTCCGTCGTCACGATTTCCGATGCGCCCTTCGAGGCCACGACCGCCGTCATCAGCGCGCCGATGGGCCCTGCGCCCGTGATAAGCACGCGCTTGCCGTCGATCTCCCCGGCGACACCTGCTGCGTGCAGACACACGGCCAAGGGTTCGGCACAGGCCGCTTCGGCCAAGGTCACATCGCCATTTACCCTGTGGCACTGCTTGGCCCCCACGGTGACGCGGTCACGGAACAAGCCCTGCGCGTGGGGCAGATACATGGCCGAGCCCAGAAACCGCATATTCGCACATTGGTTCGGCAGACCGCGATTGCAGAAGGTGCAATCGCCGCATGGGTGGCTGGGATTGACCGAGACCAGATCGCCGACCGACAGACCGCTGACGCCCTCACCCAGCGCGGCGACGAGGCCTGCCGCCTCATGCCCCAGAATGATCGGTTCCTGCACACGGATCGTGCCGATGCCGCCGTCGTGCCAGTAATGCATGTCCGATCCGCAGATGCCGCCTGCGCCGATGGCGACGGACACCTGACCGGGGCCGGGAGCGGTCGGGGCTTCGGTTTCGACACGCAGATCGCCCTTGGCGTGCAAGCGGCAGATACGGATTTCGTCGGTCATCGCTGGACTTTCTGGATCAGTTGGCCACGAGGCGCGGCAGCCAGGTGGACAGCGCGGGAATGTAGCTGACCGCCAGCAGGACCAGGATGTTGGTCGCAAGGAACGGCAGGATGGCCTTCACCACCGGCGTCAGAGGCAACTGCGCGATGCCCGCGCAGACGAACAAGCAGACCCCCACTGGCGGCGTGGTCAGACCGATCATCAGGTTCAGCACTGCGAAGGTGGCGAAGTGGATCGGATCGATGCCAACGGCGAACGCCAGCTGCGACAGCGGGACGAACAGGATGATGAGCGCGGCAATGGTCTCCATGAACATACCCACGAACAGCAGCAGCAGGTTGATGATCAGGATTACGTAGAACGGGTTGGACGAGATCGACAGCACGCCATCTGCAATCGCCTGCGGAATACGCTCGGACACGAGGATCCAGCCGAAGACGTTGGCAAACCCAACCAGCGCCAGAATACCGGCGGAGGCGATGGCACTGTCGATGACAATGCCGGGCACGGCGCGCCATGGCAGCTCTCGGTAGATCAGGCCGCCAACCAGCAACGCATAGACCGATGCCACGATGGCGGTTTCGGTCGGTGTGGCAAGGCCGGACAGCAGGCCGTAGATGATCAGGCCGGTCATCGCCAACGCCCATGATGCCGATCCGAAGGCACGTGCGACCTCTCCCCAGCCCTGCCAGCTTTGACGCGGGAAATTCTTGCGGCGTGCGATGATGTAGGCCGTCACCATCATGGCCAGCCCCATCAGGATACCGGGGATCGCGCCCGCGACGAACATCTGCCCGACCGAGATCCCGGCCAGAGAGCCGACGATGATCATCGGAACAGAAGGCGGGATGATCGGACCCACGGTGGACGACGCTGCCGTAACCGCCGCCGAGAAGTCAGCCGGATAGCCTGCCTTTTTCATGCCGGGGATCATTACGCCCCCGATGGACGCCGCATCGGCCACGGCGGTGCCGGTGATACCACCGAACAGCATGGAGGCCGCGATATTGGTCAGCCCCAAGCCACCGCGAATCCAGCCAACGAGGGCAGACGCAAAGCGGATGATGCGATTGGTGATCCCGCCGCGGTTCATCAGGTTGCCCGCAAGGATGAAGCCCGGAATGGACAGCAGCACGAAGACGTCCATCCCCGCATACATCTTCTGCGGGATCGCCACCGGGTTCAGTCCGGTCGTCAGGATGTAGGCCAGCGAGGCCAGTCCCAGCGTCACCGCCACGGGCACGCCGATGATCAGGCCTATGATGAAGACCGAGAACAGGATCGTCACGTCCATCGCATCAGTCCTCTTGCCACGTGTTCAGGTTATCGGGCCGACCGTTGTTCGTACCCGCGATCATGCCAACGACGCGCAACAGGGCGAAGAACGCGAGCAGCGCCAGCATCAGGAAAATGGTGAAATGCACGTAGGCCATCTGCCAGCCCAGCGCTGGGGACGTCTGGAAGAAGCCGATCTCGGTATAGCGCCAAGCCATCGGAAGCAGGTAAAGCCCAAGCCCGGCGACCAGAACGGCAGACACGAAGCGCATCCACCATGCGATACGCTCCGGCATCGCCTCGGATACGATATCGACATTCACAAGATCGCCCGTCCGCATCGACAGGCCAGCGCCGATGGCCGCCAGATACAGCAGAGCAAAGCGCGTCAGTTCCTCTGTCCAGACCCGCGAGTTTCCGGTCAGGCGTCCAGTCACCTGGATCAGCACGGCAACGATGAGGACAAGGAAGGCAACGCCCACAAGGGCGCGAAAAACGATGAGCACGTAACGCTCGATCAGGTGAAGGAACCGCATGGCAATCCGATCCAACGGGATAAAGCACTGCGGGCCGCCAGACGTATCTGCGCTGGCGGCCCTTTCTTTTCAGACCGACGTTACTCGGCTTGGGCTGCGAACAGCTCTTCCACCGTCGGGCGGATCTCTTCGGCGACGTTGGACAGAACCGCTTCCTTGGCCGCTGCCGCGAAGGCCGCGTTGTCGACTTCGACGAAGGTCATGCCCTGCTCTTCCAGGTAGGCACGGTCTGCGGCTAGGCTCTCTTCGAACAGCCCACGCTCGTACTCCTGCGCGATGTCAGCCGCTTCCTGAAGCGCCTGCTTATCTTCGTCGGACAGCTGGCTCCAGGTCTGCTCGGCGATCGCCAGGTAGATCCACGACCGCACGTGGTCGGTCAGGTTCACATGGCTCTGCACTTCCGCGAAGCTGGCCGACCGGATCAGCGCCAGCGGGTTTTCCTGTGCGTCGATGGTGCCGTTCTGCAGCGAGGTGAAGACCTCTGAGAAGGCCATCGGCGTCGGCTGAGCGCCCAGTGCGGCCCAAGTGTCGACGAAGAGCGGCACGTTCGGCACGCGCATCTTCAGGCCTTCCAGGTCGTCAAGGCTTTCGATGGCGCGGTTCGACGTCAGTTCACGCGGACCACGGGCGAAGTAGGCCAAGGGGCGCACCTGTGCGCGCTCGATGATCTGCTGCTCGATCTCGTCGCCGGTCTCGCCGCCCGCGACTTCGTCCATCTGCTCCAGCGAGCCATAGGCGTAGGGAATGGCCAGCAGGGCAGCCATCGGCGCCCAGTTCTGCAGGCTTTCGCCGGTGATCGTCATGTCAACAGTGCCAAGCTGCATCCCGTTGATCAGGTCGATTTCTTTGCCCAGCGACTCGTTGGGGAACACTTCGACGGCAATGCGGCCTTCGGTCAGACGCTCGACCTCTTCGGCGAATTTGACGGACGCAAGGTGCCAGGAATTGTCCTCATTCGCGAGGTGTCCAAGCTGCAGCGTGCGCTCTTGGGCAGAAAGCGGACCGGCCAGCAGGGCCAGCGTCGCCACGGTTGCGAGTTTCTTCATAATAGCCATTCTGTCTCTCCTCCATGAAGTATGACCACCCGATCCTCCGCCCCATCTGGGATGGCGTCGAAAAAGTCGGGATTTCGGTGTGCGATCAGCGGCAGGTCGGCCAAGACCTCTCGCAGATGCGTGCGAAGTGCAGCCTCGGCAGCGCCAAGGTCGCCTTTCGAGATTCCGTCGACGATATCCGCATGCTGTTCGACCAACTTGGCGATCGGAAACTGTTCCAGAGACAGGAAACGAACGCGGTCCATCTGTGTCTTCAGGCCGTGCAGCTTGCGCCAGATCCCGAACTTCGCGGCAGAGTTCGCCAGCTCGCGGTGGAACGCCTCGTCAGCCACCATGAAAGCGACCGGATCGCCCGCGTCGATGCGGTTTTGTTGATCCACCAGATCGCGCAGTTTGGCGACTGTGGCCGCATCCGATGACTGCGCCAGTACCTGCACGATGTCGGACTCCACCGACTCGCGGATGAAGCGGGCTTCGCGCACCTCGGCGATATCGATCCGGCGGATGCGCGTCGCGCGCTGCGGCAAGATCGACAGTAGGCCGTCGTCGGCAAGGCGGATGAAAGCCTCGCGTACCGGTTGGCGACTAACGCCGAACTGCGCGGCAATCTCGGATTCGGAAATCTTCTGATCAGGTTTCAAGAGGTTTCGAACGATGCGGCGACGCAGGATAGACCGCAATTGCGGCGCGATGGGCCGCGCCAGATCAATCTCGGCACCAGAGCTGTCGCGCTCTTTCAACATCGATTCGTCCTCCCCTGCGGACTTGCTACCATACTGCCATACCAGTACACAAGATATGTGGAATCGCTTAGCGGCGCCGATGGTTTGCGGTCGCCAATACGGGCTTTACGGGAGGATGAGATGCGCGAGACTTGGAGATGGTTCGGACTGCAGGACCTTGTGTCGATAGAAGACGTCCGCGAGGCCGGGGCCAGCGGGATCGTCACGGCGCTTCATCACATCCCGACCGGGCAGGTCTGGTCGCGCGCCGAGATCGCGAAACGCAAAGCCGAGATTTCCAAACGCCGCGACGGTCGTCCCTCCGGCCTGCATTGGGACGTCGTGGAAAGCTTGCCGGTGTCGGAGTCGATCAAGATGCGCTCTGGCGCGTGGCGCGCGCACATTGACGGCTACATCGAGAGCATGCACAACCTGTCGGCAGAGGGCATAGAGACGATCTGCTACAACTTCATGCCCGTGCTGGACTGGACGCGCACGAATCTGGCGCATGAGGTCGAAAGCGGCGCGACCTGTATGCGCTTCGACCTTATCGATTTCGCCGCCTTCGACCTGTTCATCCTAGAACGCGACGGAGCTACGTCCGACTTCGACGCCGCATTGACCGCAAAAGCGCAGCGCCGGTTCGACGCAATGACGCCTGACGATCAGGAGGCCATGGCGCGTAATGTAGTGTTCGGGTTGCCAGGCGCTGCCGAATCCTTCTCTTTGGATGACGTGCGCGCGCTGTTGGCCGACTACGCCCAGATCGGCCCGGACACTTTGCGCGGGAACCTTATCGAGTTCCTGAACGAAATTGCGCCCGTCGCGGAAGAACTGGGGATACGCCTCTGCTGCCACCCCGATGACCCACCCTTCCCGCTTCTGGGCCTGCCCCGCATCATGTCGACCGAAGCCGATTACGCCAAACTGATGACAGCCGTGCCCAGCGCCGCCTCTGGCATCACTCTCTGCACCGGATCGCTGGGCGCGCGGGGGGATAACGACCTGCCCGGCATGATCGACCGGTTGGGCGATCGCATCCATTTCCTACATCTGCGCAACGTCACGCGCGAAAGTACCGAGATCCGCGGCTCGTTCCACGAAGCAGAGCATCTGGGCGGAGACACCGATATGGTCGCCGTCATCGCCGCCGTCCTGCGCGAAGAGGTGCGGCGGCGCGACGCGGGGCGCGCAGATGCGTCCATCCCGTTCAGACCCGATCACGGGCAGGACATTCTGGATGACAAGTCCCGCAAGGCGCAGCCGGGCTATCCGGCCATTGGACGCCTTAAGGGGCTGGCGGAACTGCGGGGCGTCATCGCGGCCCTTAGCCATGAAAGTGTATCGTTGTGAGCAGACTGAAAACCATCGACGACATCCCGAGCGGCGTGCAGATTCCCGCCTACGACCGCGATGCCCACGGTACAGGCATCGTTCATCTTGGCCTTGGCGCGTTCCACAAGGCGCATCAAGCCGTCTATACCGACGACGCACTCGCAGCCGAAGGCGGCGACTGGCGCATCACGGGCGTCAGCCTGCGCTCGGCCGATGCAGTTGAGGAGCTGCGTCCTCAGAACGGCCTCTTCACCGTTATCGCGGCAGGGGCAGACGGCACGTCGGCGCGTGTGATCGGGTCCGTTGCACAGACGCTGGCCCACGCTCATGGCGACGCCGGCCGCGTTCGCGCCGCCCTGGCCAGCCCCGCGACACGGATCGTGACGATCACGGTGACAGAAAAGGGCTATGGCCTTGACCGCGCCACCGGCGGCATCGATCCGGCGCATCCGGCCATTGCCCACGATCTGGAACACCCGGACGCACCTGCCGGGGTTGCGGGCCTTCTGGTTCAGGCTTTGGCTACACGTCGTGCCGCAGGTAATAAGCCCTTCACCATCCTGAGCTGCGATAATCTACCTAACAACGGAAAACTGACGCGCGGCTTGATCCTCGATTTTGCCGCGTGCTTCGATCCGGAGCTGCGGGATTGGATCGCCGAGAATGTCGCCTTCCCTTCTTCCATGGTCGATCGCATCACACCGGCAGCAGCTGCTGATCTCCCGGCAAAGGTCCGCGGTATCTTTGGCCGCGACGATCACGCTGCGATCGAAACTGAAACGTTTTCCCAATGGGTCATCGAGGATCACTTCCCCACCGGTCGCCCCGCTTGGGAAGCGGGTGGCGCGCTGTTCGTGGATGATGTTGCGCCCTACGAAATGATGAAGCTACGGATGCTGAACGGCACGCACTCCATGCTGGCCTATGCCGGCTTCCTGTCCGGGCATCGTTATGTGCGAGACGTCATGCAAGATCCTGACTTGGCGGCGCTGGTGCGAAGGCATCTGGCTTCTGCGGCGAAAACCTTGCCACCGCTGAACGGAATAGACTTTGACGTCTATGCCGCCGATCTGATCCGCCGGTTCGAGAACCCCAACCTTGACCACGAAACCTACCAGATCGCCATGGACGGCACCGAAAAGCTGCCCCAGCGTATCTTCGCCCCCGCTATGGATGCATCGCGCGCGGGTCAGAAAACGGGTGCCTTCGCATTCGCGACCGCCGCCTGGATGCGGTACTGTAAAGGTAATCGTGACAATGGCTACGACCACGCGCTACGCGACCCACGGGAGGACGAGATTGCAAACCGGATTGCAAATCTGATCGACGCATCCGCTATTGCGCAGGCTCTTTTCACCCTCCCGAGCTTTGTGCCAGAAGCGTTGAAATTTGATGCGCCTTTCCGCGAACAGGTGACCGAAATTTTGTTCGAAATGCTGTCAGCCTCAACTTCGAATTGCATCGCCCAAGAAGTTCTAACAATTGAAAGTAATCTGTGAAATGGCTCTGTTGCGCAAATCGGGTTGGAAATTCGTCTCGTGAATCCAGCGTGATAGCTGGCGATTATGAGCAGACCGACACCCCCGAGCTACAAGATCAAGAACTGGGCGGCCTATAACGAAGCGCTCAAGCGCATCGCTTCGCGACCTCGCTGACGATCTGGTTTGATCCCGAGATGACATGGGAGGCGACTCCGACGGGCAAGCGCGGCCGGCAGCGGACGTATAGCGATCGTGCTATCCAGACCTGCCTGACGATTACAGTGCTGTTCGACTTGGCCCTCCGGCAGACAACCGGCTTTGTCGAAAGCCTCCTGCAACTGAGCGGGCTGGACTGGACGGTGCCGGATTTCAGCACGCTGTCCCGCCGTCAGAAGACACTGGACGTGAGCATACCTTATCGTGGGTCGGAGGGACCGCTGCACCTTCTGATCCCCTCTCGGGATCATACTTCGCATGACCCTGCCGGGCAGCGGACAGCACCGGGATCAAGGTCGAGGGCGAAGGGGAATGGAATGCCCGCAAGCATGGCGGCGCCAAACGCCGTGTGTAGCGCAAGGTTCACCTCGGGATTAACGAGAAAGCTCTGGAAATTCGGGCAGTCGAGTTCACCAGCAGCGACATCGGCGATGCGCCCATGCTGCCCGAATTGCTCAACCAGATCCCGCCCGACCAGGAGATCGGCAGCGTCACTGCGGACGGCGCCTACGACACCCGAAAGTGCCACAATGCCATCGCCGACCGGGGCGCTGCCGCTGTCATTCCGCCCCGCAAGAACGCCAAACCCTGGAAGCCGGACACGGCTGGCGCGATTGCGCGCAACGAGGCCCTCCGCGCATCGAAATACCTCGGCCGAGCGCTCTGGCGGAAATGGAGTGGCTACCACCGCCGAAGTCGCGTCGAGACGAAGATGCACGGCATGAAGCTGCTGGGCCCACGGCTGATGGCACGTGACCCAGACCGTCAGGTCGCCGAGCTTCAGGTTCGTATCGCCGTCATGAACGGTTTCACCGCGCTCGGCATACCCATCACACAGGTCGTGGGATAAGCGCGTCCGGGGAAAGGGGAAGCTTGCCCATCAGTCGATTTGCGCAACAGAGTCACACTGAGCCAAAAGTAGAATTACAACAAGTGCTCCGTCAGCCAGCCCTACATTTTCAACATAGTGATGTAACCGCCTTGGGGTGCAGGGGCATTCCTGCATCCTCCAACTGGCTCGTAAGCCATACTTCAGGGAGGACCACTTTTCAGGGGGCAGACCAACTCGCAGCACACATTGCGAAGCGCACTCCCTACCACATGACAGAATTGCCATCGCAACTCTTCAGATCACCCGGAAGGTGGGGCACAGACGGCGCTTACGATCAACGCCCTCGTCGAAGGTGGGCAACACCAGCTATGCCTCTTTTAGCTACTTCGCCTTGGCCCGTGCCGCCGCGGCGCCGGTCGCCGCCGTCTTCGACAGCTCGACTAGATGCAGAACATCGCGTGGCTGGGCGGTGCCGAAGCCGGTGGCCGCACCGGCCGCGCCCCAGTTCACGAAGCAGTGGTAAATCTGCGTTTCGAAGCCCACCAGGTCGAAAGCATCAAATCACCTGTAGCCCGGGATCAAACATCTATTTAGAACGAGATTCCCGTTATCTAATCAATTGTACTGTACTACGCCCCTTTGTCCTGTCATAGAGATGGGAAACGACAGAAGTTCGATTGCGCGTCTCAATTCCTCAATTGGCGTCGCTTCTCCGTAAGCGCTATCATGAACATCGCTTGCCTCATGGCCAAGAATGTCACGCCGAGTTTTTCCTGTCACCGATGGCTGCCCATCCAACTGCTGTTTAACGTAGTGGCGGAACGAATGCAGGGACAGTTTCCGAGGATTCCCATCGAGTGCAATCTTGAGAGCGTTCGAGAAATTATAGTAGAGCTTCCTTCCAAAGGGATCCTTAGAATTCTGCGGACAGAGTTCTGGGAAGAGGTTTTCCTGCCCCTTGTTTTTGATTGATTTGACGTAATCGAGGAACCCGTGCGCGATCAGCCCGGTATGAATCGGCACCTTCCTACGAGAGGAAGCGGTCTTCACCCGCCGGTTCAAATTATCGTCCAGATCGAAAAACCAGACGCCATTCTCCTGCTTGATGTCGCGCACCATGAGGGCGGCGATCTCCTCGCGCCGGGCCCCACTCATGACTGCGACCAACGGCACCCATTAGAGACCATCGCGGATAACGAGGCGACCCGGCTTGTTTCGCCTCTTGCGACCAGCACACCCGTTCCAGATCGTGTGCCTGAAAAGTCGACCGATCTCCTTCTCGCTGAAAGTCGAACGACGATCCCTTGGCCGGCGCTTTTCCGTGTTCTTCAGGCCCTTGAACTCCAGCCGGTGCGGCAGGTCGATTCCATCCAGACGCGCGCGTACAATCAAGCGCTCAAGTCTTGTCAGGTGTCCATTCATCGTGGAGACCGAAAGCCCAATCTCTGACATCGGCAACGGCTTCGCCCTGGCAAGGATCGTTTCGAGATCGAGATCTCCATCGCCTTCGCGCTTTCCCAGGGATTTCGGGATTGCCGCCATCAGGTCCACAAAACGTGAAAGGTGGACCTGCCGTATCTCGCGGATATCGGTAACACCGACCAACTGTCTAAAAAGTCGGACGGTCGCCGCATACTGCTTCAGCGTAGCCTTCCTGAATCCCTTTTGCTGCCCCGCACTCGTTAGCCTTTCCAGAACTTCCGTCATGGCCGATCCGTATCGAACTACACAGGCGTCGAATTCCGTGTTGAGGCTTGTGTCTGCCTTTTCATGAGTTACAGCCCCCTCACCCAATTGCGACTTCTCCTTCCCGAGGCTCTGTTGCACAAATCCACTGCTGAGCGGCCTTCCCCTTTCCCCGGACGGGCTCATTCTACGGCTTCAGTGACAGGAATGCCGAGCGCGGTGAAGCCGTTCAGGACGGCCACACGGACTTGGAACTCCGCAACCTGCCGGTCGAAGTCGCGCGCCATGAGGCGCTGACCCAGCAGTTTGACACAGTGCATCTTTGTCTCGACGCGGCTTCGGCGGTGGTAGCCGCTCCATCGTCGCCAGATGGTTCGGCCGAAGCGTTTCGATGCGCGTAGGGCTTCGTTGCGGGCGGCCGCCCCGGGGCTGTCGGGCTTCCAGGGCTTGCCATTCCTCCGAGGCGGAATGATCGCAGCAGCGCCACGAGCAGCGATGGCATCGTGGCACTTGCGGGTGTCGAAGGCTCCGTCAGCGGTGACGCTGGCGATCTCCTGATCAGGCGGTATCTGGTCGAGTAGCTCGGGCAGCATGGGCGCATCGCCCACAACGCTTGTGGTGAACTCGGCGGCGCGGATTTCCAGTGTTTGCTCGTCAATACCGATGTGGATCTTGCGCCAGACCCGACGCTTCGTGCCACCGTGCTTGCGTGCATTCCACTCCCCTTCGCCCTCGACCTTGATCCCGGTGCTGTCGATCAAGAGGTGCAGCGGCCCTTGTGAGCCACGATAGGGTATGTTGACCTTCAGGGACCTCTGGCGCCGCGACAGCGTGCTGAAGTTGGGCACCGCCCAGTTAAGGTCGATCAGCCGCAGGAGGCTTTCGACGAACCCTGTCGTTTGCCGCAGCGCCATGCCGAACAGCACCTTCATGGTCAGGCAGGTCTGGATCGCGGCATCGCTATAGTCAGGCTGTCGACCGCGTTTGCCGGTCGGCGCAGCCTCCCAGATCATGGCTGGATCGAACCAGATCGTCAGCGAGCCGCGGCGCTTGAGCGCTGCGTTATAGGAAGGCCAGTTCTTGGTCTTGTAGGCGGGGGGTGTGGGTCTGCTCATGCCCTCGGGCTACCACGCTGGATTCACAAGATGAATCCCTCACCGGATTTGTGCAACAGAGCCCCTTCCCGACAATCGCGGATTCCTCCGCCTCACGGAAATCGTTACTTTTTTCCACCTCTGGGGAGTCGATTGCCGCGATGCACGGCAGATCAGTTAATGAGGGGCCGAGTGCCTTCGCCACAGCGTCCTGAACTTCCTCAATGTTCCGCGCATTCAGAGCAGCCGGGATCTCCATGGAGGCTTGCCAAGCGATCGCTCTCGCGCGGTGAACACCTTCGAAAACCTTCATCTGTGCAAGAGGCGCTTCAGGTCGCTTCCCGGTTATCTGTTCAAAAGCAGCGCACTGCTTGTTTCTCCAGCCTTCGTTGACCGTTTCAGCAGCGAAGAGCGCGAGCATTCGATCCACGGAAGCTCGGAAGTCGGCATCGTTTCCGTCCCCGCCAAGATCGGATACGATCTGATCGCTGACTTGGGCGCCCAGGCCATCGCGCGCAATCAGTTGTGCGGCAATCGTCGTGGCGAGCTCACCGCGACGATATGCGATCGGATCTTCCGCGAAATTGCGCGCGACCACCCGCTTGTCCTCGATCATCCTCAGTAGATCGTCGCGCTTCCTTTGGATGAACACGCGCATCTCTTTCGAGGTCGGGGCGCAGGTCGAGGCGGTTTCCAGCATGTCGTCGAACTCAGAGCTCAATATTCGTGCCATCTTACGCGCGAGATGGAGATCTGTCGTTCCTAAGGACACCTGGACGGAGCAGAAACCTGTGGATTGAGCCGGCAGCCGTCGCCGCCAGGTCCAGACGGCCCCGCGCCTGAACATATGAGTTTGTATTGTCATCTCGCGCCTCCTTGAGACGCGGTCCGGACACCTGTCGACCCACTGGCGTGCGACACCAATGTGCGACACGCCTGTGCTACATGAGCGAAGCTACGAAAGTAGTTTCACTAATAAAACAATGACTTGCTGCTGTATTTGGCTCCGGCGGTAGGGGCCGGAGCGCGCAGCTCAACGCACTGAAATCGCGACACTTTTCGGGAGCGACTCCTGTCCGACTCCGCAGTGTGACTGCGTTTGTGCCGTAACCTGTGCCAGCTGGCAAGCGACCTTCGCTTCGAATAAGAATCGTGGATGGTCCGATGAACATGCCGTGCCGAGCGGCAGCGCGACGACCACCCGAGTCTCGGGCGCAGCAACCCAGGCACGTTCCTGATCAGAACCTCGGAACGATCCAAGGCGACGAGCGCGACCCTATGTTCGTCTCGACACTTTCCGGTCCGGACAGGCCGGGTGGCCTGGGTGCATCAACGCTTCGGATCGATCAACTCGGCCCATGGCTTTCGTCAACTCAACGCCCCCTTCACCCGCGCCAAAAGCAAGATCGTGACCTTCATCTCGCTCAAACCAACAGAACGCCCCATGTTCTGGAGCAGGAGGAAACCGAGCCGGAGCCGGCGCACTCGACACCACTGTGACGCTTGGGCGACGCGCCGAGTTCGGCGCGTCTTTGGCTGCACCCCCGGATCAGGCTGGTTCAACCTCCTTGGCCGCCAGGAGCCGGTCCGGAGACCAAATGTGGTCGGCCAGTGCGCAATAGAGCGCGGAGCGGGCCTTGAGATTCGAAGGTTCGAACTCCGGCATCGGCACGAAGGCCAGACCGGTCCGCTTGAGCGCAGCCCGTACGCCGGGATTATTTTCGTAGAATGCCTCGTGGAGCGATTGCGCCAGTGGATTCTGTTTGACGTAATGGGGCCGCTTCTCTGCATAGGTCTTATCGCTCAGGCTTGCATTGACCTTGTGCGGCAGCAGGATCAGGCCGCCGATCTCGTTGCGCGACCGGTCGAAATCGGACTTCTAAAGAAAGGAGGTCGCGAACCGGTCGTGATGGTTCGCCCAGATATGCTCCACCTCGTAGGCATGCTTCCCCGAGCGCACGACGTAATCCTCGTAGCGGCCGGGCTCGCCGGCTTGGCGTTCCAGCCAGTCGGTGAAGCGAGCGAGCTGGCGATGCACGGCTTTGCCGGTGAACTGGTTGAGGTGAACCGGTGTCGAGAAGTCGAGTTCCTTGCGCTCCTCAAGTAGCCTCGCGTGCAGGATCGCGCGGACGCCCTCGAGGCTCTCGCCGCGGATTTCTCGCATGACCAAGAAGGCAGCATACTGCATCGAGGAGTAGCTGTTTGACTTGTAGTTCCAGAGGCGCAGGTTGAGCCAGCAGTCGATGAAGTCGGCAACGACGCCAGCTTTCTGCTCCGCAAGCTCGCGGCTATCTTCGGGCGTGATCGGAGCGATGAGCATTTGGTGCTGCAAGGTGAAGCCTGCATCGGCATTGTAGCGAATGCTTTCGAGACCCGGGGTCCGGACACGCGCGGCCTCGAGCAGCCGCACGTAAAGATCGGCGTAGTAGCGCATATCGCGCAGCACAAAGCGCGCGTAGTCGGGCGATGCGACCAGGCCGATCCTGGCGGCGTGGTTGCGTACCCAACGGTGATACTCGGTGCCGATCAGGTCGTAATCCTCGGGGCGGGCGTCCTTGTGGCGCGCACGGATCGACTTGGCGTATTGCGAGCGGACCCAGGCCTTGAAGAACTCGGGGGCGGTATCCTTGCCGTAATCGGTGAGGCGGCTGATCTTGTCGCGCATCACGACATTGGCTTCGTGCCGCTTGTCCGGCTCCTCGATGTTGGCGAGGAGATAACCTTTCAGCATGTCCGTGGGGGTGAGCGAAAGCCCGCGGTCGTTCATGGTCTCGAAGATCGTGTAGGCGTCGCCCTCGGCATAAGCGGTGATCTCGATCACCTTCACCTTGCGAAGGAGCCAGTAGATGAAGAGCGGCAGGGCATCACCCCGGAGCTCCTCTGGAAAGATTTCGGGCAGCTCACGGAAGCGGGCAACGAGGTTGTAGACCGAATCCGAGTGTCCCACGGGGTTGAAGTCGTCGCCTTGGAAGAGGGCTTCCATGCAGGCGTTCCGGTTCGGCACGTCGAGCTTGAATTTCTTTTGCCCGAAGTCATCGTCGTAGATGAGCTGCGCGACCGAGACCTTGTCCTGGCGATCCTGCTGCATGTGGTTGAGGAAGATCAGCAGGAGTGTCAGCGACGTCAGGCGCTGCTGCCCGTCAACGATATGGCGGATCTCCCCGCTCTGGCTAACGACGATCGAGCCCAGGAAGTAGTGGCCGTAATTGGCAACCTCGGCAGCCGTGGCGCCGGGCTGGTAATGCTCAAGGAAGCTGCTGGCCAGATCATCGACCAGCGCGCGCATTTGTTCTGTCTGCCAGCGGTATTCTCGCTGGTAATAGTCGATCCCGAAGCTCCCGCGGGAAAACAGTTGTTGAACAGAAAGATCGTAGCCTTTGATATCGTGCACGGGTAACTCCGGATTGGCAGTGAACGGCAGCCTTCGTGCGATGATAATGACGCCAAGGCGGTGCACGCAATCGCAGCGTAGAGTGCCCCAATCGGCCATGTTTGTAGCAAATTCACCAGCGCACGGAGTGGTCGGTATTGCTCCTGCCGCTCCAGCGCTCGCGCCTTGTTCCAAGGCGCCGGTTGCTGGAGTTGGTGCCAAGCTTGCTGGTGCCGCCCGGGCGGATATGTTCAAGCGCTGTGGGAACCAGAGGCGACCCCTTAATTGAAGTCCATCAGCGGCGGCGCCAGTGCAAACCAGTGGTACGGTATCCTCCAAGCGCTTTCGATACGGACAACAAGATCCCGTCGTCCGGTGTGCAGCGCGACACTGTCACCCCAATAGATGCGTCGACGAGCAAACCACCAACTTCCTGGAGCCCCTCGTCATCGCCACATAGAGGTTTTTCCTGTTCTTCTCTGCATTACGATCAAAGAGGTGAACTCCGTGCGAGAAAGCTTTGGCGTAGAACGGGAAACGGCCGCCTGACGGCGGCCGTGTTCTGAACGCGTTCTTGCGTGTCGTGGGGTGACCGGCTGGATCAGGATGGCCGCGCTTCCTGAACGGACGTGGCAACAACCTCAGCCAGAAGCGCTCGGATCACGTCCTGGTTCGCAGGATCTCGCACCTCGGTCAGTAGACGGTCCACGGCACCGGTCTCGCGTTCCCGCTGTTCAATCTCCTTGAGTGCGGCGTCCCGCTCCTCGATGAGTTCATCTACGCGTGCAAGGGCCTCGTCCCGCTCCTGCTCAATTGCGGATAGTTGCGCTGAACGCTCTTGCAAGTCCGCCTCGAGCTGCGCGATCCGCCAGTTGGCGTTCCGCTTGTCCGCGCGCAGGACCTCGCATTCCGCGTCCGCTGCATTTTTGCAGGCCGCGTTCTGCCGGGCAACCAGGAGCATAAGCTCGCGGCCGGCGGCGGCCATGGCGTCGTCGACGGCCAGTGAGACGTGGTCCGGGAGAGATGTCAGAAGAGACCGACGCTCTTCCTCAGAGATTTCCGCGATAGTTGCTTCGACCAGCTCCTGAAGTGGTTCCGGCCGGATCTGTTTGCTTACGCCATGGTGCTGGCAGAGTTGGGCCTTCACCATGGCAGCGTCGATGTCGGCGGGAGTGGCGCCGCCCTCGATGAATTCGAGGACGATGTTGCGCACGAGGTCCGGCGAGTAGCTCTTCGAGCGCCCACCGAGGTTCGTCTTTGCGGCTTGTTTTGTCATTCGATGTTTGTCTTTCGGTTTCTCAAACCAGGTTTGTCAAACCCGGTTCTGTTGCGTTCGTGAGAAGAAGATTGGTCCGTTTGCCGATTGGCGAAATTTTCGCCCGATCGCTGGTCGGGCCCGTCAGTGGGGGCGATAGACTGGAGGCATCAATCCTGCGCGGTCTTCGCCACCGGTCGCAGATGCCAACCAGTTGGTTCTTGGTCATTTACACTCACTGGCCTATGCTGTCTGGCTGACACCCGGAGGCGACTTTGCCATCCGAACCGACAGCAACGGGGCACCGCGCTCGGTTACTCGAAGCTGATCGAGAAGGCGTTTGAAGCATCGAAAAAGCTTCTCCTTACCGCCGGAGCAAAGACAGATGAGCCGACCCAGTAAATTCCTCGCCAAGGTCCTGCGACACGAGCCGGACCTGATCGACATTCAGCTCGACCGACATGGATGGGTTCAGGTCGATGAGCTCCTGCGCAAACTCAAGAAAGTAGGTCACGGCCTGAGCAAGGATGAGCTCCGCCACATTGTGGAAACAAACGACAAGAAAAGGTTCTCGATCAGCGAGGACGGCAGGCGCATACGGGCTGCTCAGGGACATTCCATTGAAGTCGATCTTGGGCTGCCTGCCACACGGCCACCCGAAACGCTCTATCATGGGACGGCGTCTCAGAATCTCGACAAGATCTTCGAGGGTGGCCTGGACCCTGGCCGTCGGCGCCAAGTGCATCTTTCCCCTGATCCAGAGACCGCGACCCGCGTCGGACGCCGACATGGCAAACCCATTGTTCTTCGCGTCGACGCACGAAGAATGCACGCGGATGGGTGGACATTCTTTTGTTCTGACAACGGGGTGTGGCTAACCGACGCCGTTCCAGCAGAATACCTGGGTTTTGGCGTGACGCAGTGACACCAGTTGGCATCCGCCCTCTAAAAGCCAAAAATTCCGTTCGCGAAATGCGCGGAGCGCATCCGGAGATTTCATGGCCGCCGCGAGTTGGCTTCATCTCGACTTAGTTGATCGTCGGCAGGAAGCTGACCGCGATATTTCTGCATTCCGTCGAGGGCTTCTTCCAAACTCTTTTTGCGCCGCACGATGGCGATCAACCTATCAACTGCCTCAGGGTCATGTGGCCGATCACGTACACTCGTCCTGACTACGAACGCTACGAAGGCGAGACCCAGAACAGCCGACGTGATATAAACAGAAACAAAAATGATTTCGAATGACGTCATGAGGCTCTGTTGCACAAATCCGGTGAGGGATTCATCTTGTGAATCCAGCGTGGTAGCCCGAGGGCATGAGCAGACCCACACCCCCCGCCTACAAGACCAAGAACTGGCCTTCCTATAACGCAGCGCTCAAGCGCCGCGGCTCGCTGACGATCTGGTTCGATCCAGCCATGATCTGGGAGGCTGCGCCGACCGGCAAACGCGGTCGACAGCCTGACTATAGCGATGCCGCGATCCAGACCTGCCTGACCATGAAGGTGCTGTTCGGCATGGCGCTGCGGCAAACGACAGGGTTCGTCGAAAGCCTCCTGCGGCTGATCGACCTTAACTGGGCGGTGCCCAACTTCAGCACGCTGTCGCGGCGCCAGAGGTCCCTGAAGGTCAACATACCCTATCGTGGCTCACAAGGGCCGCTGCACCTCTTGATCGACAGCACCGGGATCAAGGTCGAGGGCGAAGGGGAGTGGAATGCACGCAAGCACGGTGGCACGAAGCGTCGGGTCTGGCGCAAGATCCACATCGGTATTGACGAGCAAACACTGGAAATCCGCGCCGCCGAGTTCACCACAAGCGTTGTGGGCGATGCGCCCATGCTGCCCGAGCTACTCGACCAGATACCGCCTGATCAGGAGATCGCCAGCGTCACCGCTGACGGAGCCTTCGACACCCGCAAGTGCCACGATGCCATCGCTGCTCGTGGCGCTGCTGCGATCATTCCGCCTCGGAGGAATGGCAAGCCCTGGAAGCCCGACAGCCCCGGGGCGGCCGCCCGCAACGAAGCCCTACGCGCATCGAAACGCTTCGGCCGAACCATCTGGCGACGATGGAGCGGCTACCACCGCCGAAGCCGCGTCGAGACAAAGATGCACTGTGTCAAACTGCTGGGTCAGCGCCTCATGGCGCGCGACTTCGACCGGCAGGTTGCGGAGTTCCAAGTCCGTGTGGCCGTCCTGAACGGCTTCACCGCGCTCGGCATTCCTGTCACTGAAGCCGTAGAATGAGCCCGTCCGGGGAAAGGGGAAGGCCGCTCAGCAGTGGATTTGTGCAACAGAGCCCTTTTTCGGCGTCCAGCATGACCCGGAGCGCTCGGAATGCCAGTCGCTGCCAATCCGGATCGGTCTCGTCGAGCGGGACGCCAAGGCGCTCGGCGACCTGGCGGAGCGGGGCGCGTGCCGCCTCGCGGTCCCGCATGGTGATCGCTTGCCGAAGCGTCTCGACGGCCGCATTCGCGCAGGCAAGTTCGTAGGCCGCGACTTCGGGCGTCCGTACGGGCGCGTTCTCGCGTACAACATCGGCCGCTTCGATCAGGAAGCGGCAGAGCTCCACGAGAAGCCTGTCCATGATGTCGGGCGCGATCGCCATCGTTCTCTCCGTCACTCCGGCGAAGGCGATGTCGCTCAGAAGCGTAAGCTTCTGAGCGAGCACCTTCGCGTCGGGGAGGACGTGGGAGCGGAGGGAAAACAGAAGTGCGCTTTTTGCGCTTGGGGTACAGCGCCTCAGAACCCGGCGCGGCCAGCGCCGTCGCCAGTGGTAGCCCGAAGGACGGTATTCGAGGTGCGACTGTGTCGAGACCCGTCCGGGCATGTCTTCGACTCCTGTGCCAGCGTTTGTGCCAAGCGCGGTCACAGGAATCGTGCCATGCCGGGTAGTCTGCGACCCTTATCGCAAATTACCCAATGATCTCAGTGATTTGAGGAAGATTGGCTCCGGCGGTAGGGATCGAACCTACGACCAATTGATTAACAGTCAACTGCTCTACCGCTGAGCTACGCCGGACCACGAGGGGGCGTATAGCAAGGGGGTTTGGGGGCTTCAAGGGTGGGAATGGGAAATCTCACCTGCGGTGGAAAATGGCTGTCGGGGAGACGGCTCCATCCACAAAAATTTCTTCGCGATCAACAAGATCGACAAGATGGGCAAGGACGTTTCGCGTGGCGGCCGGCCACATGCGAGGGTCCACATCGGTGTACACGCGTTCCGTTAGCGTTGCCGGACTGGCGGGACCGCTCTGCAGTGCGGCGAGGATCTGGTCCTCTCGTGCGTCGCGATGGGCGAGAAGCCAGTCGATGCGCACCCTTGGATCGGCCACGGGATCACCGTGACCTGAGTAAAGGACACGTGGTGCCCGGTCTCGCAGCGCACGGCAAGAGGCGCGGAAGTCGGTCAGGTCGCCGTCCGGGGGCGACACGAAGGTCGAGGCCCAGCCCATGACCAGGTCGCCAGAGAATGCGGCGCCGCGCCACAAAAAGCTTAAGTGGTTTCCGAAATGACCTGGCGTCCACAGGGCGGTTATGGGGCCGACCTCTGTCTCGACCACCGCGCCATCGGCAAGGGTTCGGTCGGGGGCAAACCCATGGTCGACACCTTCTCCGCCGCCGAGATCATTCAACGATGCCATCCGGTCAGACCGTCCGGCGGTTGCGTCACCGAAGGCCAGCACCGGAGCGCCGGTCCGGTCCGATAGCCAGCGCGCCAGCGGCGAATGATCCAGATGCGCGTGCGTCACGAGGATTTGCGCCACACGCCCCTGCCCCACATCGTCCAATATGGCTTGCCCATGCGGCTCGCTGAGTGGCCCTGGATCGATGACGGTAACGTCCGACTCACCCAGAAGATAGGTGTTCGTGCCACGCTCGGTCATCGGCGACGGGTTCGGCGCGATCAATCGGCGCAAGTCGGGCTCTGGCGTGTTGAAGGGCGTGTCTGTCATGGCTTCCTTGGGCGCACTTGGGGGCCTAGGGTGCCACCATGACATTCGAGCCGATGAAACGCTATGTGCCACGGTCCCTGTACGGCCGCGCAGCGCTGATCCTGCTGTTGCCGGTGGTGACGCTGCAACTGGTGGTCGGAGTGGTTTTCGTTCAGCGGCTGTTCGAAGATGTTACCCGCCAGATGACAGGTAATGTCGCCTACGAGTTGCGGTACGTTCTGGATCAGGTGGCAGGCGAAGCCGATGCCGACAGTGCGCGCGCGACGTTGGAAGCCCTCTCCGACACCTTCGCCCTGACGGCGCGCCTGCCCGACCCCGCCCCCATCACGCAGGACAGTCGGCTGATCTACGACTTGTCTGGCCGGCTGGTTCTGCCGACCCTGCGGGAAGAGATCGAGGGGATCGACGGCATCGATCTGGCCAGCGACGACAACCGCGTCGCGCTGACGGTTGCGACACGGCACGGTCCGTTGCGCCTTGGGTTCGCGCGCAATCGGGTGTCGGCGTCGAACCCGCATCAGTTGCTGGTCATCATGGTCTTTACCGCACTTCTGATGACCTTGGTGTCCTACCTGTTCCTCAAGAACCAGCTGCGCCCGATCAAACGGCTGGCGCAGGCGGCGACGGCCTTCGGGCGCGGTCGGTCGGAGCCTTATTCGCCGGGCGGTGCAAGCGAAGTGCGGATGGCGGGATCAGCATTTCTGGACATGCGCGCGCGGATCGAGCGGCAGATCGAACAGCGCACGATGATGCTGTCGGGAATCAGCCACGACCTGCGCACGCCGCTGACGCGCATGAACCTGGGGTTGGAGATGATCGACGACCCCGAAGCCCGTGCGTTGCAGGGTGACGTGGCCGAGATGCGGCGCATGGTGGATGCGTTTCTGGACTTCGCGCGGGAAGGCTCTGTCGGGCTACCGCAAGACACCGATGCCGCAACGCTGCTACGCACTGTCGTCGAAAATGCGCGACGCTCGGGGGGAGAGGTCGAAGCCGGCGTTTGCCCCGACACCGCCATAGCCATCATCCAGCCGGTCGCCGTGACCCGCGCGCTGGAGAACCTGGTCATGAATGCCCTGCGCTACGGCACGCGGGCCAGGGTGTCGCTGCACACCTTCGACCGTGCACTGGTGTTCAGCGTCGAAGATGACGGGCCGGGCATCCCAGAGGCCGAGCGTGACCAAGCCATGCGCGCCTTTTCTCGACTGGACGATGCGCGCAACCAGGATCACGGCGGCGGCGTCGGTTTGGGGCTGGCCATCGCGCAGGATGTGGCACGCCAGCATGGCGGAGTGCTGCGGCTGGATACGTCCGAAATGGGCGGCCTGCGCGCCGATCTGGTGCTGGGACGTTAGGGTATGTCGAGGGGGCGCTGCCCCCGCCTTCGGCTCCCCCGAGGTATTTTCTGGAACGATGAAGAACGCTCGGCCTGCTCTTTCCTCGCGCAATGCCCCGGCAGACGGCGACATGGAGCGGGCGTTAGGAACATGTGCCGTCGTTCATCGCCAAGGTTTCGGCAGAAGCGCGCTAGCCCCGAAACCCCTGCGCCACCACGAACTTCTCGGACGAGTCGGACCGCGACGCGCTCGGTTTCACGTTCGCCACCTTCTCGAACCGGCGTTTTAACTCGGATTGCAAACTGTCTTCCGCGCCGCCCTGTAGCACCTTGGCGACGAAGGTGCCGCCCGGTGTCAGCACGTCGAAGGCCAGGTAGGCCGCCGCTTCGCACAGGGCGACGATGCGCAGGTGGTCGGTCTGCTTGTGGCCCGATGACGAGGCCGCCATATCCGACATGACGACGTCCGCCGACCCACCCAGCCAGTCCTTCACCTGATCGTCCGCGCCGTCTTCCATGAAGTCGAGCTGGTGAATCTCTGCCCCCGGTATCGGCTCGACCTCTTGCAAATCAAGGCCGACGATACGGCCCACGGGCTTGCCGCCCGTTTGTCCCAGCGCGTTGATGCGCGGCACGGCGACTTGCAGCCAACCACCGGGTGCGCAGCCCAGATCGACGACCCGCGCACCGGGGACAAGGAAGTG
The DNA here is from genome assembly GCF_009363795.1 of Palleronia sp. THAF1. Taxonomy (NCBI): domain Bacteria; kingdom Pseudomonadati; phylum Pseudomonadota; class Alphaproteobacteria; order Rhodobacterales; family Roseobacteraceae; genus Palleronia; species Palleronia sp. THAF1. Next base: position 1,810,389 of record NZ_CP045420.1, read on the forward strand.
ATACTTGTCATCCAATTCCATGATCTTGAACGCCGCACGACCGCGAAAGCCCTCGGCCTTGGCGCGCTGGACGTAGGGATCGTTCAACTGCCGTTGCAGCCAGCGCGTTGAGGACAGCGTGCGCCCGCGCGCCGTCTTCACCCGCACCGTCAGATCGCGCAGTCCGCGCCCGCTGGACTTCTTGACCATCCCGGCCCCCTATTCGCTGTCCTGCTCACATAGGCGTTCCGGGCAGTCGGGAAAAGCGGACTCCTTGAGCGCAGGACGTGGTATGCTGCTTCACCGCACAGAAAGGACTCGCCATGGCCTACACCGACCTGTTCATCGCACCGATCTCGGCTGCGAAGAAAGACGACTACACTGCCTTCTGTATGGAGACGCAGAAGATGATCCTTGGGTACGGGGCGCTCGCCTGCTCGGACTTTTGGCCCGACGATGTGCCCGACGGAAAGCTCACATCACTGCCACTGGCCGTAATGCTTGAAGACGGAGAGGCCGTGACCGTGGGACTTGTCGTCTGGCCCGACAAGGCGACACGCGATGCCGGCTGGGAAAAGATGATGTCGGATGCATCTAATATGGAGATGCCGTTTGATGGCAAGCGCCTGATCTTCGGAGGCTTCACCACGATAGCAGAGACCCGCGCTTAGTAGGGCCCGTCGTCCAGCACGCCATCGGCGCTCATCTGCGCATACAGCAGGCCCTCGCGCAGACCCCGATCGGCGACGGATAGCCGATCCGTTGGCCAGACGCGCAGCAACGCTTGCAGGATCGCGGCGCCGGACATGATCAGCGCCTGCCGGTCCCGCCCGATGCGCGGATCGGCGCGGCGGCCCGATGGGCCCAGCGTAAGGTAGCCACGAATGACAGCATCGATCTGGTCGGAGGTCATGCGCAGACCGTCCACGCGGTTGCGGTCGTATCGCTTCAGGCCAAGATGGCTGGCCGCGACGGTCGTTACCGTGCCGCTGGTGCCGATGATCTGGAAGCCGTCGCGTGCCTGCTCCTTTGCGTAGGGCGCGAAGCTTTCCAGCTGCTCTTCGAAGAACCAGCTCATCAGCGCGAAGCGGGCCGCGTCGTTCTTCACGTCGTCGAATTGCTCGCGCAGGGTCGCGACGCCAAGCGGCACGCTGATCCAGTCCACCACACGGGCGGCGGGGAACGGCGATCCGTCGGCGGGTTTGAAGCCCGCGTGCAGCCGCATGATCGCGCGAGGCCGATCATGGCGGGGCACGCGGGTCAGGTCGATCCAGACAAGCTCGGTCGAGCCGCCGCCGATGTCGACGACCAGCAGCTGTTCGGTCTTGGTGGAGACCAAAGGCGCGCAAGATATAACGGCAAGCCGCGCCTCTTCTTCCGGCGCGATGATCTCCAGTTTCAGCCCGGCCTCCCGCTCGACCCGCTTGATGAAGCTAGCACCGTTGACCGCGCGGCGGCAGGCTTCGGTCGCGACCAGGCGCATGCGGCTGACCTGCCGACGGTCGATTTTCGAGCGGCAGATCTTCAGTGCGTGAACCGTGCGGTCCATCGACATGCGCGACAGGCGGCCCGTGACCTCTAGCCCCTGCCCCAGCTGGACGGACTTCGAAAAGCTGTCCACGACATGAAACTGGTTGCCCTTGGGTTGGGCAATCAGCATGCGGCACGAGTTCGTGCCGAGATCCAGCGCCGCATACAGCGAGGCGGGATCGGGTTGTCGGGTGCGCGGCGGCTCGACCGGCTTCGGGAACGCGCCCGCACCATCGGGACGCCTGGGCGCCATGGTGTCGCCCTCTCATTGGTTGAGACAAGGCTACGCCCGACCCCGCCTTATGGCAAGCCTAGCGCTCATCAAGAACATGAACGATTCTAGGGGTTGGTGCTGTGGTAGCCCCTGAGGTGTCGCGATAGGAATGCGGCGTCGCGCTTGCGCGCCAGAATGTCGAAATCCGGCGTCGGGTGCGCGGCTGGCAGGATAACAGAGAGCGGGAAACGCAAGGGGAACCCATGGCCGAGATCACCATCGTATACTGGCGCGACATACCCGCGCAGGTGATCGCCGGTAAGGGTCGCCGGGGGGTGAAGATCCCCCTGCCCGAGCGGTTCGAGCAGGCGATCGACCGGGCCGCGATGAAATCGGGTGCCGCCGGGACCGACGACTATTTGGCCGAATGGCGCAAGGCGTCCCCGGTCACGGTCGAGGGGTCGGATCAGGAGGCGGCGCAAGCCACCGCGGATCGGATCGACGCCGAATATGATCAAGAGCGTCTCAAGGCGCTTATCGCCAATGGTGGCCGGGCCTGAATGGGCACCGTTTCCCGCAGTCTGGAGGCTTTGATGTCGATCCTGTCGTTCCGCAGCAATAAACCCGCGCCCGCACCGGTCGCGACATCTGATTTCGTCGCTGGCTATTCTATCGAGGTGATGCCCCGCACCGCCGAGAAGGTCGAAAGCTTCGCCGAGATCCTGCCCGTCGGCACGCGCGTCTACATCGCCCATATCGACGGCACGCCCATCGAAGAGATGGTCGCCACCGCCAAGCGGATCGCGGCGGAAGGCTTCGAGGTCATGCCCCACTTCCCCGCCCGCATCATCGACGATGCGGCGACGCTGGAAGACTGGATCGCCCGCTATCAAGGAGAGGCCGACGTGCGCAGCGCCCTGCTGCTGGCCGGTGGCGTAGCGGAACCGAAGGGCGCCTTCGACAACTCGATGCAGCTGATGGACACGGGGCTTTTCGACAAGGCCGGGTTCACGCGCCTCCATGTCGCTGGTCATCCCGAGGGCAACCGCGACATCGACGTTGACGGCTCTGACGCCAACGTGTCCGAGGCGCTTCGCTGGAAGCAGGCGTTTTCCGAGCGCACGGACGCGCAAATGGCCATCGCGACCCAATTCTGCTTCGAGGCACAGCCGGTCATCGAATGGGCCGAAGCCCTGCGCGCGAACGGCATCGACCTGCCCGTCCATATCGGTATCGCTGGTCCCGGCAAGCTGCAGACGCTGATCAAGTTCGCCATCGCCTGCGGCGTCGGCCCCTCCCTGCGTGTTCTGCAAAAGCGCGCCATGGACGTCACCAAGCTGGTGCTGCCCTACACGCCCGACGACGTGGTGAACGAACTGGCCGCGCATAAGGCTGCGAACCCCGATTTCGCCATCGAGCAGATCCACATCTTCCCGCTGGGCGGCATCAAGACCAGCGCGGAATGGGCCAACGCCGCCGCAACGCAAGCCAAGGTTTCCGCCGCGCGATGACTCTCGCCCTGCTCTTCGATCTGGACGGCACGCTGATCCATTCAGACCCGATTCACGCGGCCGTGTTCATCGAGCTATTCGCCGAGTACGGTCGCGAGATCGACGAGCGCTACTACTACGACAACATCCACGGCCGCCGGAACGAGGCGATCTTCGGCGATGCCTTCCCGGACAGCGACCCGCAGGCCATGGCAGACGAGAAGGAAGCCCGCTTCCGCGATCGTCTGGGCGATAGCGCAGAGCCCATGGCCGGCCTGATGCCTCTGCTGGATCGCGCCGCATGCAACGGTTGGCCCTGCGCCATCGTCACCAATGCACCCCGCGCCAACGCCGACGCGATGCTGGCAGCCATCGGCCTTAACAGCCGTTTTGATCCGGTGGTGATCGGCGACGAACTGCCCCGCGGCAAGCCCGATCCCCTACCCTATCAGACCGCGTTGGACCGGCTGGGCATTGATGCGGGCGGCGCGCTCGCGCTTGACGACAGCCCGTCCGGCGTCGCCTCTGCCTCCGCTGCCAGGGTGGCCACGCTGGGCGTGCGCTCTTCTCTCCCCCATGACGCGCTGATCCAGGCGGGCGCGCATGACACCATCGCCGATTTCACCGATCCGGTCCTCGACCATTGGATCGCGCAACTGACCAAGGACCGACCATGACCCGCACCGTCATCGAATCGAAAACCAAGACCGTCACCATCGGCTTCGACGAGCCGTTCTGCGTCATCGGCGAACGCATCAACCCCACCGGTCGCAAGAAGCTGGCCGCCGAGCTGGAGATGGACGATTTCTCGACCGTCGAGCGCGACGCGCTGGAGCAAGTTGCGTGCGGTGCCATGGTGCTGGACATCAACTCCGGCGCCGTCTTCACCAACAAGATGGCCGACGATCCACGCTACGCCGACAACAACTTCGTCGAGCCGATGCTGATGCCCGAACTCGTCAAGCGCGTGCAGGCGTTGGTCGACGTACCTCTGTGCATCGACAGCTCGGTCCCCGGCGCGTTGGAGGCCGGATTGGAAGCCTGTGAGGGCCGCCCCCTTCTGAACTCGGTGACTGGCGAAGAGGATCGACTGGAACTCGTGCTGCCGCTGGTCAAGAAATACAATGTGCCGGTCGTCGCGATCTCCAACGATGACACCGGGATTTCCGAAGACCCCGAAGTTCGCTTCGCCGTCGCCAAGAAGATCGTCGAGCGTGCCGCCGATTTCGGCATCCCTGCCCATGACATCGTCGTCGATCCGCTGGTCATGCCCGTGGGTGCGATGGCGAGCGCGGGCCAACAGGTCTTCGCGCTGGTCCGTCGTCTGCGGGACGAACTGGGCGTGAACACCACCTGCGGCGCTTCGAACGTGTCCTTCGGCTTGCCCCACCGCCACGGCATCAACGCCGCCTTCCTGCCCATGGCCATTGGCGCGGGCATGACCAGCGCCATCATGAACCCCGTCCGCGCCGTCGAGATGGAAGCGATCCGGGCGGCGAACTTCCTGATGAACCACGATCCCAACGGCCAAGCATGGATCGAATTCAGCCGCGTGCTCGACGCGGTTGAGGCCGGAACGCCCTTCCCCGAGGCTGCGAAAGCCTCCATGGATGGCGGCGGCGGCCGCGGTGGCCGATCCGGCGGGCGCCGCCGTCGGGGCTAAGACGCAGCCCTTTCTTTATCCCAAGACGGAATACAGATGTCCGACCAAGATCCGCTCGTTATCTTCACGCCTTCCGGCAAGCGCGCCCGCGTGCCTGCCGGAACCACGGTGCTGTCTGCAGCACGCCGGATGGGCGTCGATCTTGATTCCGTGTGCGGCGGCCGGGGCATCTGTTCGAAGTGCCAGGTTTCTCCGCAGTTCGGCCAACACTCCAAGCATGGCGTCACCGTCGCAACGGATGCCCTGTCCGACTGGAACGCGGTCGAGGCGCGATACGACGAAAAGCGCGGCCTGAAGCCCGGTCGCCGTCTTGGCTGCCAGGCCGAAATCTGCGGTGACGTGGTGCTCGATGTGCCGCCGGACAGTCAGGTTCACCGGCAGGTCGTGCGTAAACGGGCCGAAGCGCGCGATATCGTTCTGGACCCCGCGACTCGCCTGTATTTCGTCGACGTTGACCAGCCCGACATGCACGAACCCACAGGCGATCTTGAACGCCTGAACCGGGCGCTTCAGACGCAGTGGAAGATCGGTCCCGTCGCCGCGCCGCTGACCGTTCTGTCCCGCCTGCAAACCACGCTGCGCAAGGGTAACTTTCAGGTCACCATCGCTGTCCATCACGATCATGCCGGGTCGCCACGCCTGATCGACATCTGGCCGGGCCTTTACGAAGGTGGCCTTTACGGTCTTGCGATCGACCTTGGCTCTACCACCGTCGCTGCGCACCTTTGCGACCTGTCATCCGGCGAAGTACGCGCATCGTCCGGCGTGATGAATCCGCAGATCCGCTTCGGCGAAGACCTAATGAGCCGCGTGTCCTACGTGATGATGAACCCCGGCGGCGACGCAGAGATGACGGCGGCCGTGCGCGCCGCCATGTCGGACCTGTTCGCCGAAATTGCGGCAGAAGCAGGCGTCGACGCGCGCGCCATCGTGGAAACGGTCATCGTCTGCAATCCGGTCATGCACCATCTTCTGCTGGGCATCGACCCGGTTGAATTGGGGCAGGCCCCCTTCGCACTGGCCACGTCGGACGCTGTGCATTGCTGGGCGTCAGAGTTGGACCTGACCGGCCTGAACCCCGCCGCGCGCACCTACCTGCTGCCCTGCATCGCGGGCCATGTGGGCGCGGATGCAGCTGCCGTCGCGCTATCCGAAGCGCCCGGCCAGCAGGACGATCTGACGCTGATCATCGACGTGGGCACGAATGCGGAAATCCTGTTGGGTGACCGCAACGGTGTGCTCGCCTGCTCTTCCCCTACCGGCCCCGCGTTCGAAGGCGCGCAGATCAGTTCCGGTCAGCGCGCCGCCCCGGGCGCGATAGAAGCGATCCGGATCGACCCCATCACCAAGGAACCGCGCTTCCGAGTCATCGGTGACGAGCGTTGGTCCGATGAACCGGGCTTCGATGCCGACGTGACCGGCATCTGCGGATCTGGCATTATCGAGGCCGTTGCAGAGATGCGCATGGCTGGGTTGGTCGACGCGAAGGGCCTGATCGGCTCGGCTGAGCAGACGGGATCGGAGCGGCTGGTCGCCGAAGGCCGCACACATGCCTACGTGATCTTCGAGTCCTTGGAGCGGCGCATTACCGTGACGCAAGGCGATATACGCGCGATTCAGCTCGCAAAATCAGCCCTATACGCAGGGGCGCGGCTGTTGATGGACGAACGCGGTGCCGAGACGGTGGACCGCGTGGTTCTGGCCGGAGCCTTCGGCGCGCATATCAGTCCGCTGCATGCAATGGTGCTGGGCATGATCCCGGACGTGTTGCTGGAAAAAGTTACAAGTGCAGGCAACGCGGCTGGCACCGGAGCGCGGATCGCGCTGCTGAACCGTGCCGCGCGCGCAGAAATCGAAACGACGGTGCGCCGTATCCACAAGGTCGAAACGGCCATCGAACCGCGCTTTCAGGAGCATTTCGTGGCCGCGAACGCACTGCCCCACGCGACCGATCCGTTCCCGGAACTGCGCAAGATCGCGCAGCTACCGGACGTCTCGTTCAATCAGGGTGACGGTGGCCGCCCCCGCAGACGCGGGCGGCGGTAAATCAGACCAAGCAGGCCTTGTGCATATCGCGGGCGTAGATCCACAGCAGCACCGTGATCAGCGCGGCGATCCAGATGCCCGCAAGTCCCGGCCATCCGGCCAGTTCCATCACCGTCGGGTTCGCGAAGACACTGATCCATATTGCCAGAACCACCGACGCCAGCATCGAGATCGACAGCACCAGCGGCGTCAGCGACATGCGCACGGCCAGCATCAAGGCCCCCAAAAGACCGGTCCAGACCGACAGCGCCCACGCGGCATCGACCCATGCGGGCATCGTTTGAGCAAATTGCTCCTGCGGACCGGTTGCGAAGACCAGCCAAGGTGCCCAATCATACTGGATGGCAGTGTAGTCGAATGCGCCGAAGCCGTGCCAGAGTATGGCTATCGTGACGATGATCCAGAAGTGCCAGGGTGTGTCGGTCATGGGGTCCTCCCGGAAGGGTGCGTCGATCCGAGCCAATTAGACCGACGCATCCCTTCCGGCAAGGCCTCACCCCGCGAGCTGCGCCTCGATACGGCTCAGCACCCGACGATGCGACGGCGCGGCAACCCCACCGGCCAGTCGCATCGGCTCGCCTTCCGACCAAACCCCTTCGGTCAGAACCATGTCACCGGAAGTGAGTGCAAGCGACACCCACCCCAGCGCGGGGGCCGGCACGCGGGTGATCCCCGGCCGTCCCACCAGATCGCCGGCGGCGACAAGCGCCTCTCCGACGTTGAACAAAAGCATCATCTTGTCGCTTGTCAGCAGCACGCGGTGCGTGTCGGCGACCGTAATGTCACGCACAGGGCAACCATCGCCCAGCGCACCGGCGGCGATACGAACAGCCGTGCGCTCTTTGCCACCGATCTCGTGGGCGACGGACGCGATCCGCACCGGGCCGGAGTCGCGGGTAAAGACCGTCATGCCAACGGCAAGACGCTCGACCGCGACTTCGCCGGCCATCGTGGCAACCATGGTGCCGGCGGCCAGACCCGTCAGACGCGCCTCGGTGCGGGCGGGTTGTTTGGCAGATGTGAGCGCATCGAATGTCATCAAATTGATCCTTGCAAGATGGATGCGCTGCCCCTGCGGCTCATCCGTCAGCTTCGATTACAGTCTTAGCGAATGTGCCAAAGCCGATCCACAAAAACGGCAGGAAAGGGGCGTGGACCCGACGATGGGGCCGTGATTGGGGCGAGATAGGCCCTGATTGTCGCCCCGGGCAGGATCAATCGGCTGCAATTGCGGAAAACTGTTGGGTTTCCAAGGCGAATTCAAAGGATTCTGACGTGAACAGTCGCGGTCGGGTGAACCACATTGTTTCGCATGTTGCGCGCGGCCACGACCGTCACGCATGGAATTGGGCATGATTGCGGCACGGAGTGGGACGCAGGGCGATTCGCGGCAGATGGGACCGGAAAAAGCTCCCACCGTTTTTTCGGAAACCGGCCGCCGCTCGCGATGTGCAGACACGCGTCGCCGGTTGCTGAGCAAACGGCTTGGTGCGGGCGGGGGGACTCGAACCCCCACGGGCGATGCCCTAGGGATTTTAAGTCCCCTATGTCTACCATTCCATCACGCCCGCGATGGTGCCGCTGGGGCAAGTTCGGTGGTACCCGCGGTCGGACTCGAACCGACAAGACCGTTAAGTCGGGGGATTTTGAATCCCCTGCGTCTACCATTCCGCCACGCGGGCCCTTGCGGCACAGGGCTTTGGTTCCACCGTGGCCGCGTTCCTAATGCCAAACAGGACCAAAGGGAAAGAGCCAAATGACACCGATCGCAGGAGCCGCCGCAGTCACCGTGCACGAAGGCCACGTCTTGCTGGTTCAGCGCCGCAATACGCCCGATGCCGGACTGTGGGGCTACCCCGGTGGGCACGTGGAGACGGGCGAGACGGACGCACAGGCCGCCACGCGGGAATTGCGGGAAGAGACCAGCGTGATCGCCCTGCCCCGTCGGACGCTGGCGGTACTGCATGTCGGCGATGACTCGCGCCGGTTCAGGCTGACCATGGTCGCCTGCGACTACCTTTCGGGAGAGCCGCGCGCGGATGACGACGCTATGGCCGCAGAGTGGGTGGCCTTTGCGCAGGTCTTCACCCCGGATCGCGCCTACAGCGACCGCGTCGCCGATGTGTTGCGCATGGCGTTGAGGGATTGACCGGCCCGCGCGGTTTGCCATGATCGCGGTTGTCGCACGATGGCGTCGTGCGTGTCGATCCCCTTTCCCGTCCTGCACGCCCGGACACGTCCCGCAAGGAGCGTGACCATGACCGATCGTCTGGAATTCTTCACCCTGCACAACGGCGAAAGAGCCGCCCTGCCCTTCGCCACATCCGAGTACGAGGCACGGCTGTCGGGCCTACGTTCAACGATGGAAGCGCGCGGACTGAAAGCCGTGCTTCTGACCTCGATGCAAAATATCGCCTATTATTCAGGGTTCCTTTATTGCAGCTTTGGGCGGCCCTACGGCTGCGTCGTCACGGCGGACACTTGCGTCACCATCAGCGCCAACATCGACGGGGGCCAGCCGTGGCGGCGTTCTGTCGGTGAGAACGTCATCTATACCGACTGGCAGCGCGATAACTTCTGGCGCGCGGCGCGGCAAGTTCTGGGCGGTGTGCGCAGTGTCGGGATCGAAGCTGATCATCTCACCCTTCAGATGCACGACAAGGCCGCCGCTTTCCTTGGCGCGGAACTCGTCGACATCAGCGCAGAGACGATGACGCAGCGCATGGTGAAATCGAAAGCCGAGATCGCACTGATCACCGACGGCGCGCGCATCTGCGACCTGGGTGGTGCTGCGATTCGCGACGCGATCCGCGTCGGCGCGCGAGAGATCGACGTGGCAATGGCCGGGCGTGATGCTATGGAAGCAGAAATCGCCCGCGCCCACCCCGGAAGCGAGTTGCGCGATACCTGGGTCTGGTTTCAATCGGGGCTGAACACCGACGGCGCGCACAATCCCGTAACCACACGTGCGCTGCAATCGGGCGATCTGCTGTCGCTCAATACCTTTCCGATGATCCACGGCTACTACACGGCTTTGGAACGCACACTGTTTCTGGGCGAGCCCGATGCCGAGACGCTGCGCCTGTGGCGCGCGAACGTCGCCGCGCATGAGCTGGGCCTGTCGCTGATCCGCCCCGGCGCGCGTTGCTCTGACATCTGCGCGCAGATCAATGACGCGATGGCGCAGATGGACGTGCTGCACTACCGCTCTTTCGGCTACGGCCATTCGTTCGGCATCCTGTCTCATTACTATGGACGCGAGGCCGGGCTGGAGTTGCGCGAAGACATCGACACGGTGCTGGAACCGGGTCACGTCATCTCTATCGAGCCGATGCTATGGGTGCCCGAAGGCACAGCGGGTGCAGGTGGCTACCGCGAGCACGACATTCTTGTCGTGACCGAGGATGGGGCCACCAACATCACCGGGTTCCCCTACGGCCCGGAGGCCAATGTGATCGCTGGATAAGCAACGGCTGGGGCGCTGCCCCAGACCCCGAGGTATTTGGCGAACGATGAAGCAGGCGCGTCGGCCCTAGCCTCCAAGCGGGCCGACGTTCATGTTCTGATACATGCCGTACATGGCGGTCACGAAAATCGAGATCATGCCGATGACCTGCACTGTCACACGGTGGCGCGTCAGACGGCGGCGCAGGCCGGGTGGGTCGTATTGTGCCTCTGCTATGACCTGCGCGGTGTGGATGCTGAGGAGGCCGACGGCGGTCATCGGCAGCGCGATCAAGAATAGCGCCTGCGCGAATTCGACCCCATAGACGAAAGCCAGAAGGGCTAATGCGGTCAGAAGTGCTGCGACCAGACCCACCAGCCAAAGGCCGGAGACGCGCGCGATGAACAAGATACGATTCACACGGATGCGCACCATATCCTCCAGATCCTGCTGGGCTTGTCCTTCGTGTTTGGCCGCGCGGCCCACCATGTCGAAGGGCACGCCGATCACGTAATGGCTGGCCGTGGACCACACCGTCGCCAGCGCGATCCAGAACCACAGGTTCGAGAACGAGCGCATGTCGATCAGCTCGAAAACTGTCTGATACCAATCCAAGAAGACCGCTCCGCATCGCGTTTTCACCGCCCTTACACTTGAGACGCGCGAAGTTCCATGCGACCCCCGACACAACCTGCATCCGTTGCCGAAGGACCACCACCATGGCACCTGTCTTCGCCCCCTACCCCGCCACACGCCTGCGCCGGGTGCGCCGCACACCGCAGTTGCGCGCTCTGGTCCGGGAAAGCCACCTGACGCCAGGCGACCTGATCTGGCCCATTTTCGTACGCGACGGCAAAAGTGAGCGGGATCCAATCCCGTCGATGCCGGGTGTATCGCGCCTGTCGGTGGATCTGGTCGTCGAAGCGGCGCGCGAGGCTGCCAGCCTTGGCATCCCTGCGATCTGCTTGTTTCCATACACCGATCCGTCGCTGAAGACCGAGGGCTGCGAAGAGGCTTGGAGCGCGGACAATCTGTCGAACACCGCCACCCGCGCCATCAAGGATGCCGTTCCGGACATCGTGGTGATGACCGACGTGGCGCTCGATCCTTATAACGCAAACGGCCACGACGGCATCGTGCGCGACGGTGTAATCGTGAACGACGAAAGCGTCGAGGCGCTCGTGAAGATGGCGTTGGCGCAGGCCGATGCGGGTGCGGACATCCTTGGCCCGTCGGACATGATGGACGGGCGGATCGGCGCGATGCGTGCGGCGCTGGAAAGTGCGGGCCATACAGAGACAGCGATCCTGTCCTATGCCGCGAAATACGCGTCTGGCTTCTACGGTCCGTTCCGCGATGCGGTGGGTGCATCGGGTGCGCTGAAGGGCGACAAGAAGACCTACCAGATGGACCCCGCGAACACCGACGAAGCTTTGCGACAGGTCGCGCGCGACCTGTCCGAGGGCGCGGATATGGTCATGGTGAAGCCGGGAATGCCTTACCTGGATATCTGCCGCCGCGTGTCCGAGACCTTCCAGGCCCCCACCTTCGCCTACCAGGTGTCTGGCGAATACGCGATGTTGCGCGGCGCGTCGGATCAGGGCTGGCTGAATGGCGATCATGTCATGATGGAAAGCTTGATGTGCTTCAAACGCGCCGGTTGCGACGGGATCCTGACCTATTTCGCGCCGCAAGCCGCGCGTCTTATGAACGGCTGATCGGCGATCCACTGCCGAATTGCTCCGAAGGGATGACAGATGCGGTGCCGATAGGTAACACTGTGGCAGAGCGGTCGGGAACAAGGCCGCCGAACAAGGCATCGGCAGTTAAAAGGGACACCCCATGACCACGATCACCCGGCGCGCAGCGCTTTCGGGCATGCTCGCCGCCACGGCTGGGCTGGCGGCAGGCTGCGGCAACGGCGTCGGCTCTCCCGGCGCGTCCGTCATCGATGCGCGCGTCGCGTCGACCATGAACTTCTTGTACTCGAACTACCCTGCGACGACGCAATTGCGCGACAAATCGACTGGCATCCTGGTCATGCCCGTGATGACCAAGGCAGCGCTCGGCGCCGGCGGTTCGTTCGGACGCGGCTCGCTTTTGGTGAACGGCCAGCCCATCGACTACTATTCGGCAGCGCAGGCTTCGCTTGGCTTCCAGCTGGGCGCGCAGCAATACGCGCAGGTCCTGTTCTTTATGACCAATGATGCGCTCTTCCGCTTCCGCTCCAGCCCCGGTTGGGAAGCGGGCGGCGATATCGAGTATGCGCTGAACGATCAGGGCGCGAACCTGTCGGCCACGACCACTACATCCACCAGCCCGGTCGTGGGCGTCATCTTCGGGCAAGCCGGTCTGATGGCGGGCGCATCGATCGAGGGGACGAAGTACACGCGCATCATCCCTTGAGGCGCGTTCCTCCATCGCCTACACCGCCGCGACAGTCTTGAGACGTAGGAGCGGCGGATGGCCAAGGACAAGAAGAACCCGATCGCCAAGGGGCTGGTCTGGATCATCCTTCTGTTGCTGATCGTCGGCCTTGCCGGGTTCGGCGCGACTAACTTCGGCGGCTCGACACGTGTGGTGGCCACCGTCGGCGACACGGAAATAGATGTCGACCGCTACGCCCGTGCCCTGCAGAACGAATTGCGGCGGCTGGAACAGCAAACGGGTCGGCGCATCCCGATGTCCGAGGCGCGTCAGGCCGGCATTAACACCATTGTCCTGCAACGCCTGATCGCCACGGCCGCGCTGGAAGACGAGGCGGCCGCGCTTGGCCTGTCGGTCGGGGACGCGGAAGTCGCGCGCTCGGTTCAGGATATGGCCGCGTTTCAGGGAATCGACGGCAGCTTCGACCGAGAAGCCTATCGTTTCGCATTGCAGAATGCGGGCCTGTCCATCGCAGAGTTCGAGGAACAGCTTCGCGGCGAAACCTCTCGCGCGATCCTGCAGGGCGCGCTGGTCGCCGGGATCGCCCCGCCGGACACCTTCGTGGATACGCTCTACGACTACGCCCGAGAACAGCGCGACCTAACGCTGGTGCGCTTCACCGAAGACGATCTGGATGGCGAACTGGCAGAGCCGACTGACGCCGATCTGCAGGCCTACTACGACGCAAACCCTGACGCCTTCACGCTGCCCGAGCGCAAGGCGGTTACCTATGCATGGCTCTCGCCAGAGATGATGACGGACACGGTCGACGTGCCGGAAGACGATGTGCGCGCCCTGTATGACGCCCGGTCCGACGACTACGATCGCCCCGAACGTCGGTTGGTCGAACGGCTTGTCTTCCCGAACGAAGAGGCCGCGCAAACGGCTGCGGATGCCATCGAAGCGGGCGACACCACATTCGACGCTTTGGTCGAAGAGCGCGGTCTGTCTTTGTCGGACATCGATCTGGGCGATGTCGCGCAAAGCGATCTGTCGACCGCCGCCGCCGAAGCGGTCTTCGCGCTCGATGATCCGGGCATAGCGGGCCCCGCGCAGTCTTCGCTCGGGCCGGCTCTGTACCGCGTCAACGCGATCCTGTCGGCACAGCAAACCCCGTTCGAAGATGTGCGCGAAGAGTTACGCGTGGAGGCCGCTATCGCCGCCGCCCGCCGCGCGACGGAGAACCAGCTTGACCCGGCAGAGGACCTTCTGGCGGGCGGCGCCACCTTGGAAGACCTTGCCGCCGAAACCGAGTTCGAGTTGGGCAAAACGGTATGGGCCGCCGACGAAGCCGGAGAAGACGACGGCGCGATCGACGCCTACACCGCCTTCCGCGATCTCGCGGCCTCCACCGAACCGGGTGATTTTCCCGAGCTTGCCGAACTCGCCGACGGCGGCCTTGTCGCGCTGCGGGTGGACGAAGTCTTGGCCCCTGAACTGCAACCGCTGGACGCGGTGCGCGATCAGGTCGTCGAAGGGTGGCGCGCTCAAGCCTTGCGCGATGCTTTGACCACGCAGGCAGAGGCCGCGCTGGAAGACCTGCAGTCCGGTACGGCTGTGAGTGAGCTGGCCGGAACAGTCTCGACCGAGACCGAGATCACCCGCGACGCCTTTCTGGAAGACACGCCCGACGCACTGGTGACGGAAGCCTTTGCTTTGGAAGAAGGCGCGGCGACTGTGCTGACCGGCGATGCTGCCGCGCTGCTGGTGCGCGTGGATGCCATCACCGTTCCCAGCGGCGTCTCCGACGAGGCGCAAGCCATCAAGGAAGGTGTGCGCACCGCCGCCGGACAGGGCATCGCCGCTGACATCACATCCGCCTTCACCGCGTCCATCGAGACGCAAAAGGGGATTTCGATCAATCAGGCGGCCGTTAACGCCGTGATGTCGCAGTTCCAGTGATGCAACTGACCCCCGACTTCGACGCCTTCGCCGCCGGTTACAACGCTGGCGAGAATCAGATCGTCTACGCCCGGATCGCCGCCGATCTGGACACGCCCGTGTCACTGATGCTGAAGTTGGGGCAAGGCGGTCGCGACACTTTCATGCTGGAATCCGTCACGGGCGGAGAAGTGCGCGGGCGCTATTCGATCATCGGCCTGAAGTCCGATCTAATCTGGGAATGCCACGGCACGACCAGCCGTGTGAACCGGCAGGCCCGCTTCGACGACACGGCGTTCGAGCAAATGGTCGAGCCGCCACTGGACGCGCTTCGCGCTGTTCTGGCGGAAAGCCGCATTGCGTTGCCCACCGATCTACCCGCCGCCGCGGCTGGCCTGTTCGGGTATCTCGGCTACGACATGATCCGCCTGGTCGAGCATCTGCCAAACGTGAACCCCGACCCGCTGGGCCTACCCGACGCCCGGATGATGCGTCCCTCTGTCGTTGCCGTGCTGGACGGCGTGAAGGGAGAGGTCACGGTTGTCGCTCCGGCGTGGGTCGGGTCAGGGCAGACCGCCCGCGCCGCCTATGCGCAGGCCGCCGAACGGGTGATGGACGCCTTGCGCGATCTGGATCGCCCCACCCCCGACGCCCGCGATATCGGCGATGCAGGGCCCCTACCAGCCGCCACATCGAACTTCGCCAAGGCCGACTACCTAAAGGCGGTCGAGACGGCGAAGGACTACATACGCGCGGGCGACATTTTCCAGGTCGTGCCCTCGCAACGCTGGACCCAGCCCTTCGCGCTGCCGCCTTTCGCCCTCTACCGTTCTCTGCGGCGCACCAACCCGTCGCCCTTCATGTTCTTCTTCGATTTCGGCGGCTACCAGATCGTCGGCGCCTCGCCCGAAATCCTCGTCCGCGTCATGGACGGCGAAGTCACCCTGCGCCCCATCGCGGGCACCCGCCCCCGCGGTGCGACCCCGGCTCAGGATCAGGCGCTGGAAGAAGATCTGCTGGCCGACGCCAAGGAACGCGCCGAGCATCTGATGCTGCTTGATCTTGGCCGAAACGACGTCGGTCGCGTCGCCAAGATCGGCACGGTACGCCCCACCGAAGAGTTCATCATCGAACGCTACAGCCACGTGATGCACATCGTCTCGAACGTGGTCGGCGAGTTGCGCGACGACCAAGACGCCCTGTCGGCCCTACTCGCAGGTCTGCCCGCAGGCACCGTATCCGGCGCGCCGAAGGTCCGCGCGATGGAGATCATCGACGAGCTGGAACCCGAAAAACGCGGCATCTACGGCGGCGGCTTGGGCTATTTCAGCGCGGGCGGCGATATGGACATGTGCATCGCCCTGCGTACCGGCGTCGTGAAAGATGGTAACCTATATATCCAGGCCGGTGGCGGCGTTGTGTTCGACAGCGACCCCGAGGCAGAGTTCCAGGAAACCGTGAACAAAGCCCGCGCTTTAAGCCGAGCGGCAGAGGATGCCGGGCGCTTCACGCGCGGCAATGGCTAAGGGCCATCCATCCGAGCGGTTTCGCTTGGATACTTATGAAGGGGAGACTCCGATTGCCCCCCATATCCATGTGCTGATATAGTGGACTTCACAAAATCTGGGACCGACCGAGCAGAAAGGCGACCCCTTGAGCGACACGCCCGAACCCCCTGAGAACATGGACGACAACGCACCCGAGGGTCCGCGTCACGACGGTCCGACGATCAACATCGCCGACGAGATGAAGGCGTCTTTTCTCGACTATGCGATGTCCGTCATCGTCAGCCGCGCCATTCCCGATCTGCGCGACGGGCTTAAGCCCGTCCACCGCCGCATCCTGTTCGCCATGCACGAGGCCGGGAACAGCCACGACAAGGCATATCGCAAGTCCGCCCGCCCGGTCGGCGACGTTATGGGTCAGTATCACCCGCATGGTGACAGCGCGATCTACGAGGCGCTGGTGCGTATGGCGCAGGACTTCTCCATGTCGCTGCCGTTGCTGGATGGTCAGGGCAACTTTGGCTCAATGGATGGTGATAACCCCGCCGCCATGCGCTACACAGAAGTCCGCATGGACAAGCCCGCGCGCGCGCTGCTCGACGATATCGAGAAAGATACCGTCGACTTCCAGGACAACTATGACGGCAAGCAGCAGGAACCCACGGTTCTACCCGCCCGCTTCCCGAATATGCTGGTCAACGGCGCAGGCGGCATCGCGGTGGGCATGGCGACGAACATTCCGCCCCACAATCTGGGCGAAGTGATCGACGGGACGCTGGCCTTGATCGAGAATCCGGACCTGTCGTCCGAGGCATTGATGGACATCATTCCCGCCCCCGATTTCCCCACCGGCGCGCAGATTCTGGGCCGTTCGGGCGCGCGCAAGGCTTATCTCGAAGGTCGCGGTAGCGTCATCATCCGCGCGAAGACCCATGTGGAAGAGGTCTCGAAAGGCCGCGAGGCCATCGTCATCGACGAGATTCCCTATCAGGTGAACAAGGCGCGACTGGTCGAACAGATCGCCGATCTGGTCCGCGAAAAGCGGCTAGAAGGCATCTCTGCGGTCCAAGACGAATCCGACCGTGTCGGCGTGCGCGTCGTCGTCGAGCTGAAGCGTGATGCGACCGCCGATGTGGTGCTGAACCAGCTGTACCGTTTCACCACGCTGCAGACCTCTTTCGGGTGCAACATGTTGGCGTTGCATGGCGGTCGGCCCGAGCAACTGACGTTGCGCGATTTCCTGACGCACTTCATCGCATTCCGCGAAGACGTCGTTGCGCGCCGCACCGCGTTCGAACTGCGCAAGGCGCGTGAGCGTGCGCATGTTCTGTGCGGTCTGGCCGTCGCGGTGTCGAACGTGGATGAGGTCGTCGCGACCATCCGCGCATCGGCAGACGCACCTGAAGCGCGCGTCAAGCTGATGGAGCGTCGCTGGCCCGCTGCAGAGATCGCGCCTTTCATCCGCCTGATCGACGACCCGTCGCATACGATGAACGACGACGGGACGTATAACCTGTCCGAAGCGCAGGCCCGCGCAATCCTGGAGCTCCGATTGCAACGCCTGACCCAACTTGGCGTCAAGGAAGTCACGGACGAGCTGGAAGAGCTAGCGGGCAAAATCAAGGACTACCTTGATATCCTGCGCTCGCGCGAGCGGATCATGCAGATCATATCTGACGAGCTGCACGAGGTCCGAACCCAGTTCGCCGTGCCGCGTCGGTCCGAGATCATCGACTGGTCCGGCGACATGGAAGACGAAGACCTGATCGAGCGCGAAGACATGGTCGTCACGGTTACCGCCGGCGGCTACATCAAGCGCACGCCGCTGGCTGATTTCCGCTCGCAGCGCCGTGGTGGCAAAGGGCTTTCCGGGGCTGGGCTGAAAGAAGAGGACGTGGTCACCACCCTCTTCGTGGCCAACACGCACACCCCCCTTCTGGTCTTCACCACTACTGGGATGGTCTACAAGCTGAAGACGTGGCGCTTGCCGCTGGCGTCCCGCACCGGGCGCGGTAAAGCCATGGTTAACATCCTTCCCATCGATCCCGGGACGTCGATCGCAGCCATTATGCCAGTGGATCGCGCGGAAGAGGATTGGGACGAACTGCAGATCGTCTTCGCGACGTCTTCCGGCGATGTGCGGCGCAACGCACTGTCGGACTTCACCAATGTCATGCGCAACGGCAAGATCGCGATGAAGCTGCCAGAAGCGGTCGAAGGCAAACCGGAAGTCACCCTGGTGAACGCGCGCATCGCCTCTGAAGCTGACGATGTGATGCTGGTCACCGCGCTTGGACGCGCGATCCGGTTCCCGACAACGGCGGTCCGTGTCTTCAAGGGGCGCGACTCCACTGGCGTGCGCGGTATCCGCTTGGCCGACGGCGACAGCGTGGTCTCCATGGCCGTGATCCGTCACTTCGAGGCATCCGCGCAGGAACGTGCAACCTACCTGAAGATGCGCCGCGCCATGGCCGGACTGGTCGAAGAGCCCGAAGCCGACGACGACGAGGAACCAGGCGTCGAAGCCGCTGACTTCAGCCAGGAACGCTATGCCGAGATGTCCGCAGCAGAGGATCTCATCCTGACGATCACCTCACAGGGCTCGGGCAAGCTATCCTCCAGTCACGATTACCCCGTGCGCGGACGCGGCGGTCAGGGTGTCATGGCGATGGACAAGGCGATGCGTGGCGGCCCTCTGGTAGCATCTTTCCCGGTGGATATGGACGATCAAATCATGTTGGCCACCTCCAAGGGTCAGTCGATCCGCGTGCCGATCGAGGGAATTTCGTTCCGCAGCCGCGGTGCAGGCGGCGTGAAGGTATTCAACACCGGAAATGATGAAGAAGTCGTTAGCGTGGCGTGGATTGCCGATCAGCCCGATGACGAAGCCGATCCCGACGCGCCGTTGGACGCTTGATCAGATTTCTTGCGGAGTAGTTTTTAGATGAGTGTTCTCAACATCATAGGCGGCGGCATGGCCGGATCCGAGGCCGCGTGGCAGGCTGCCAACATGGGCGTGGACGTCGTTATCCACGAGATGCGACCAAATGTCGGGACATTCGCGCACCGCACCGGAAACCTTGCTGAAATGGTGTGTTCAAACTCTTTCCGGTCCGACGATTCGGAGCAGAACGCCGTCGGGCTGCTGCACTGGGAAATGCGGGCGGCGGGCGGGCTGATCATGGAAATGGCAGACGCCCATCGTCTTCCCGCCGGTGGTGCTTTGGCCGTGGACCGTGATCCCTTTGCAGAAGCGGTCACGGAGAAACTGAAGTCCCATGGCAAGATCACGATACAGCCATCTGAAGTTACTTCTCTTTCCGGAGATGGAAACTGGATCGTCGCGACTGGACCACTAACATCAGGCGCGCTGGCCGAAGCGATCCGTGCAGAAACCGGTGCAGACCAGCTTGCCTTCTTCGACGCGATCGCCCCGATCGTGCACGCCGACTCGATCGACATGTCGAAGGCGTGGATGCAGTCCCGCTACGACAAGGGCGAGACCGAGGAAGAGCGGACCGCATACTTGAATTGTCCAATGGATAAAGAGACTTATGACGCACTCATTGATGCTCTCTTGGCATCTGACAAGACGGAGTTCCACGAAGGTGAAACGGCTGGCTACTTCGACGGATGCTTGCCAATTGAAGTGATGGCCGAGCGCGGTCGAGAAACGCTGCGCCACGGTCCGATGAAGCCGGTCGGTCTGACCAATCCGCACATGCCCGACGTGAAGGCACATGCGGTCGTGCAGCTGCGTCGGGACAACAAGCTAGGCACGTTGTTCAACATCGTCGGCTTTCAAACAAAGATGAAGTATGGCGCCCAAGCCTCTGTTTTACGTATGATTCCCGGATTGGAGGAGGCACGGTTCGCGCGTCTCGGCGGCATCCATCGGAATACGTTCCTCAATTCTCCGACCTTGCTCGACTCTCAACTGCGCCTGCGCCGAAAGCCGAACGTGCGGTTCGCTGGGCAGATTACCGGGGTCGAGGGATACGTGGAATCAGCCGCGATGGGACTGCTTGCGGGCCGCCTTGCCGCGGCAGAAATCCAGGGCCATGCGGTGCCGGACGTGCCCGAGACGACGGCGACCGGCGCGCTGGTCACCCACATCACCGGCGGGGCCGACGCTAAGACGTTCCAGCCGATGAACGTGAACTTCGGCCTTTTTCCACCGGTCGATCTGAAGGGGGGGCGCCGCAACCGACCTGCGCGCCACAAAGCCTACACCGACCGCGCCAAAGCAGATTGGACGACGTGGCTGGAGACAGCGCGCGAACCTGCGTGATAACGCGCTTTGCTCCTTCTCCGACGGGCCCGTTACATCTTGGGCACGCCTTTTCGGCTATGACCGCCTTCGATCTGGCAAAGGCTGCCGCGGGAACGTTTCATTTACGAATCGAGGATATAGATCAATGCCGATCCCGCCCGGAATGGGAGGATCAAATCTACGAAGATCTTCATTGGTTGGGGCTAAAATGGCCCGTCCCGGTCGTGCGGCAGTCTGAACGACTGCCTGAGTACCAGTCTGCCTTGCAAAAATTGCAGGGCCTTGGGCTGACCTTCGCGTGCACCTGTTCACGGCGCGATGTGGCAGAAGCTGCGTCCGCACCACAGGAAGGAGCAAGGATCGGTCCCGATGGCACGATCTATCCGGGGACCTGCAAGCACGCAGATCGCGCAACCGAAGGTGCAGCTATTCGGTTGCACATGGACCGCGCTATGGCTTTGACGGGCGCGATAGAATGGAAGGAAGGCGATCGAAGCGAAACACGCTCGACTGAAGAAATGATTAACGACATCGGCGACATCGTTTTAGCCCGCCGCGATTTGGGAACGAGCTATCATCTGTCTGTGGTGATTGACGATGGATTTCAGAATATCAGAGACGTTGTGCGCGGTAAGGACCTGCAGGACGCGACGCCGATCCACGTGTTGCTGCAACGGCTGCTGGACCTGCCGACACCCGTCTACTGTCACCATCGCCTGATCCGAGACGAAAACGGAAAGCGGTTGGCCAAGCGAGACGACGCGCGCGCGATCGCCACCTACCGGGCCGATGGTGCGACGCCGGAAGATATACGGCGCATGGTCGGCCTTTAGATCGGCTTGGCAATTTCGACGTTTTCACCGTCTCGTACCGCAGTGTAGAAACACGAGCGTCGACCTGTGTGGCAGGCTGGCCCCTCTTGGCGGACAAGCACCAGAACACAGTCGCGGTCGCAATCGACACGCAGATCTACCAAGTGCTGCACGTTCCCGCTTGTTTCGCCCTTGATCCAGAATGCTTTGCGCGAACGGCTCCAGTAGGTGACGCGCCCGGTCGAAAGAGTCTTGGCGACCGCTTCCGCGTTCATCCAGGCCATCATCAGGACATCTCCGGTTTCGGCGTCCTGCGCTATGGCCGGAAGCAAACCGCGATCGTCGAAACGCAGGGTGGTCGGATCGAACATGACATGCGCCTTTTTGCGACTTTGCGGAAATGAGCGAAGCGCTTATCTAGTCTCACAACTGGACGAGGGAAAGCCATGGCCGACAGCGATATGATCAAGCTCTACTCGGGCCGCATTTTGGAATTGGCGGCGAGTATTCCGTTGACGACCCGTTTGACCGATCCGGATGCGACCGTGAGGAAGCGGTCTCCACTATGCGGATCGACGGTGACCGTTGATATGACGGTGCAAGGTGGCGTGGTCGCGGCGTTCGGGCAGGATGTGAAAGCCTGTGCGCTGGGTCAGGCGGCGGCTGCCGTTGTGGGTGGAAACATCGTCGGTCGATCCGAGCAAGAGGTTCGTAACGCCCAACAACAGTTGCGCGCGATGCTCAAGGATGCCGGTCCTGTTCCGGAAGCGCCATTCGACGGATTCGAAGTCCTTGAACCGGCGCGGGACTACAAGAACCGCCATGCCTCTATCATGCTGACTTTGGATGCTGCGGTCGAAGCTTTCGCCCAGGTTCGCGCCACACAAGACGCCCAATAAAAAACCGCCGCACCTTCAGTTACGAAGGGCGGCGGCGAAGTAGCGTATCGGATCGGTCGGATCGAGGCAGATCCAGCTGAGGGGTCAGACGCGGCACCAGATGGGACAAGAGTGCGGCGTGGAACCGATCACATCGAAACGCAGGCAGAAACGGTCACAGCAAGGGCAGATGCAGGCCCGCGAACAGCAACACGGCCAAGGCGACGCATCCGGCGATATCCTCGATCAAGGTGTCCGAGCGGCGGATGGTGCGGCTGATGTCACGAAGCATGTCATTCCTCCTTCTGTTGACGGTTTGTTCTCATATTCACGCCAGTATGGCAAGAACTTTTTGAGAACATACGTGAACAATAGATGTCAGCCCGCTCGGATCAGGTCGATCGCCTTGTCATGCTCCATCAACCACAGGAGGCCGCGCGCCGCCTGGCCGCGAGGCGACGTAAGCGCCGGATCATCCGACAGCAGGCGACGTGCATCGGTTTGGGCCACTGCCAAAAGAGAGCTTTGACGTTCCAGATCCGCGATGCGGAACCGTGGCATGCCGGATTGGGCATGCCCGATCATATCACCCGCGCCGCGCATCCGCAGATCTTCTTCCGCGATGCGAAAGCCGTCTTCCGTCTCGCGCAGAATGTCCAAACGGCGGCGCCCGCTTTCGGACATCTCGGCCCCGTAGACGAGCAGACAGGTCGAGGCCGCCGCGCCCCGCCCGACGCGCCCCCGCAGCTGGTGCAACTGCGCTAGGCCGAAGACCTCTGCCCGCTCGATCACCATGATCGACGCGTTTGGAACATCGACGCCGACCTCGATCACCGTGGTCGCGACAAGAACCCCCGTCTCACCGGCCGCGAACCTGGCCATGGCCGCGTCCTTTTCGGCAACCGGCATCTGCCCGTGCACCAAGCCCACGCGCGCTTCACCAAGAACGGCGCGCAATCGCTTGAACCGTTCTTCCGCCGCGATCAGGTCGCTGACTTCACTCTCGCCCACCAAGGGACAGACCCAATACGCCTGACGGCCTTCGTCCACCGCGCGCCGCAAACGGTTGACCACATCGTCGTATTTAGCAGCCGAAACCAAGGCCGTCTGCACCGGCGTTCGTCCGGGTGGCTTTTCGTCCAAGATAGACACGTCCATCTGGCCATACTGCGTAAGACTAAGAGAGCGCGGTATCGGGGTCGCCGTCATTACCAGAACGTCTGCCATCTCTCCTTTGCGGCCCAACTCCAGCCGTTGAGATACGCCGAAGCGGTGCTGCTCATCGACGATGGCCAGTCGCAGATCACTGAACGATACGTCCGCCGAGAAGACAGCGTGTGTGCCCACGAGGATCTGGATATCGCCGCGTGCCAGCGCCGCGAGTTTGGCGTTCCGCTCGGCGCCCTTGTCGCGCCCGGTCAGAATTTCGAGCACGACGCCAGCCGCCTCGGCCATGGGACGCAGGCCCTGCAGGTGTTGACGGGCAAGGATCTCGGTCGGGGCCATCAATACCCCCTGCCCTCCCGCCTCTACCGCGGCGAGCAGCGCCATCAACGCCACCAGCGTCTTGCCCGAGCCCACATCGCCCTGCAGCAACCTGTTCATGCGCTGGGACGAGGCCATATCCTCTGTAATTTCGGCAATCGCCCGTTCCTGCGCGCCGGTCGGGGCGAACGGAAGGGCCGCGCGTACCGGGGCGCTAAGACGTCCTGTCGGAATCGAAGCGCGACCGGGGCGTGCACGGCGTTCGGCGCGGATCATCGCAAGTGACAACTGATGTGCGAACACCTCGTCATAGGCCAGCCTGCGACGCGCAGGCGCGGCAAGGGCCAGATCAGCGTCTGACTGAGGGGCGTGTGCAGCTGCCAGAGCGTCGTGCCAGTCCGGCCACCCTTCGCGATCCTTCAATGAAGGATCGATCCACTCTGGCAGACGGGGGGCTACGGCAACCGCACCGATGGCGGCGCGTGCCATGACACGCTGGGTCAGACCGGCCGTCAGCGGATAGACTGGCTCGAACTGCGGTATATCATCTGTCTCTCCCGGAACCGCGATATGGTCCGGATGGGCCATCTGCGCGACACCATCGAACAACTCGACCCGACCGGACACGATTCGACGCTGCCCGGTGGGCAAGGTGCGGGCCAGCCAGTCGCCACGGGGATGGAAGAAGACCAATTGAAAAGACGTCTCCGCGTCTTCCACATCGATACGCGCCGGACCGCGACCTTTTTGGGGCCTATGGGTGCCGACAACCACTTCGACAGTTACCGTGGCTGGCAACTCGATCTCTCGGATGCTGCGTCGTCTTCGGCGATCGATGCCGGAATGGGGCAGCGTGAACAGAAGATCGCGCGGCGTTTCGATCTTCATCTGCCCCAGAAGCTGCGCGCCCTTCGGCCCAATACCCGGAAGGCTGGTCAGATCAGCAAATAGCGGGAACAGATTTTCAGGGCGGCTCATGCCAGTCCGGCAAGGGCCATCCAGCCGTCCTCGTCTATCGTCTCGACGCCCAGTTCTGCGGCTTTCTTCGCCTTCGATCCAGCCCCCGGCCCGGCGATCAACAAATCGGTGCGGGCCGAAACCGAGCCGGCCACCTTGGCGCCCATCGCTTCGGCACGCGCCTTTGCCTCGGCGCGCGTCATACGTTCGAGGGAACCCGTGAACACGAGCGTTTTTCCGGCGACGGGGCTATCGGATCGAGCGGCTTCCACAGGCTGCGGGTCAAGCTTGGCGATAAGGCGGTCGATGGAGGCCCGTTCAGCCGGCTGAGCCAGCGTCGTCACAAGCGACTGCGCGAGCACTGTGCCGATGCCGTCGATCCCCAGTAGATCCTCCCATTCCGGTCCCGATTGGTCCGCGGCAGCGCGCATTGCCGTCTCGAAATTGTCCCAGGTACCATAGTGCCGCGCGATAAGGCGCGCGTTGGTCTCGCCCACGTGACGGATGCCTAGGCCAAAAATCAGGCGATCGAGCGGGACGGTGCTGGCGGCATCGATAGCGGAGAACAGATTGTTGGCGCTGGTATCGCCCCAGCCCTCGCGGTTTTTCAGTTGGCGCGGTTGGCCGGGGCCGAAACGGGATTTCAGAGTGAAAATATCCGCAGGCTCGGCGAGCCAGCCGTCCCGGTAGAACTCTTCGACCAGCTTTGCGCCCAACCCATCGATATCGAACGCCGCGCGTGACACGAGATGACGCAGACGTTCGACAGCCTGCGCAGGGCAGATCAGTCCACCAGAGCAGCGCCGGACCGAATCGCCGGGCTCGCGGGGCGCGTCAGAGCCGCATTCGGGGCATTTTTCCGGGAATTCGTAGGGCTGTGCAGTGGTGGGCCGACGGGACAGGTCCACATCGGCGATCTTCGGGATCACATCTCCGGCGCGATAGATCTGAACCCAGTCGCCTTCGCGGATATCCCGCCCGTCCCGAATCGGCTGCCCGGCAGAGTCACGTCCGGCTATGTAATCCTCATTATGCAACGTTGCGTTCGATACGACCACGCCGCCGACAGTAACCGGGACCAGCCGCGCAACCGGAGACAAAGCGCCGGTGCGTCCGACCTGAATTTCGATGCGTTCCAACGTGGTCCAAGCGAGTTCGGCAGGGAATTTGTGCGCTGTTGCCCAACGCGGCGTAGTGGATCGCAAGCCAAGGCGGTTCTGCAGGCCGAGATCGTTCACCTTGTAGACAACGCCGTCGATGTCGTAGCCGAGCGTGGCGCGCTGCTCTTCGATCCGCCTGTAGTGTGCAATCATCGCGGCGGTGTCGGCGCAAAGCGTCATCAGCGGATTGGTCTGGAAACCTAACTTGGAAAGCCGGTTGACAGCGTCTGCTTGTGTGTCGGCCAGTGGAGCGCTGATCTCTCCCCACGCATAGGCAAAGAAGCGCAGGGGTCTAGACGCTGTGACATCTGGATTGAGTTGGCGCAGCGATCCGGCGGCGGCGTTGCGGGGGTTGGCAAAGACCTTGCCCCCCGCCTGCGACGCGCGCGCATTCAGATCGGCGAAATCAGCGTGGGACATGTAGACTTCGCCGCGCACTTCCAGAACGTCCGGAGCATGTGCCACGGTGGCGGGGATGTCCTGCACCGTTCGGGCATTCGCCGTCACATCTTCACCGATTTGGCCGTCGCCGCGCGTGGCAGCGTGGACCAGCTTGCCGTTTTCATAGCGCAGCGACAGGGATAGACCGTCGATCTTCGGTTCGGCTGTGAAGGCCAGAGGATTTTCTTCTGGCAGGCCAAGATAGCTGCGCACGGATTTGACGAAGTCCTCAACGTCGTCGTCTGAGAACGCATTTCCAAGCGACAGCATCCGGCGGGAATGTTTGATCTTGCCGAAGCCGCTTATCGGCGCCGCGCCGACTTGCTCGCTCGGAGAGTCGGTGCGTTTGAGGTCGGGAAACAGGGCCTCGATCTCGGCGTTTCGACGATTCAGACGGTCGTACTCCGCGTCGGTGAGCGTCGGTGCGTCTTGCTGATGATAGGCTGTGTTGGCTTCCGACAAAAGATCGGCAAGCCGCGCCAGTTCGGATTGCGCAGTTTCGCGGTCCATTTCGCCCAATGGGAGGTCTGCGGCTTGGCCTTGTGTCCCGTTGTCGTTCACGTTGCCCCCGCGCGTCTGGCTCACGCACGATTTAAGCGCGGCGTCCGACTTCGTCCAGCCAGACAGCCACAGATCGACAGAGACTCAGCCGGCTTGACGCTCTCGTTCGAGCTCGCTTCGCGAAGCGACCTCTGGATCGCGTAGCACGTAGCCCCTGCCCCAGACCGTTTCGATATAATTCTCTCCGCCGCATGAGGTGCTTAGCTTCTTACGCAGTTTGCAGATGAAGACGTCGATGATCTTCAGTTCCGGCTCATCCATTCCGCCATAAAGGTGGTTCAGGAACATTTCCTTGGTGAGCGTCGTGCCTTTGCGCAGCGAAAGCAATTCGAGCATCTGGTATTCCTTGCCCGTCAGATGCACCACATTGCCGCCCACTTCGACCGACTTCGCGTCAAGGTTGACCGTGATCTTGCCGGTTCGGATGACAGACTGCGAATGTCCCTTCGAGCGGCGGATGATGGCGTGAATACGGGCCACGAGCTCTTCACGGTGGAACGGCTTGGTCAGATAATCATCGGCACCAAAGCCGAAGCCCTTGATCTTGGTTTCCGTATCGTCCGACCCGGTAAGGATCAGGATCGGCGTGTCGATGCGCGCCAGACGCAATTGGCGCAGGACTTCATGCCCGTGCATATCGGGCAGATTCAGATCAAGAAGGATCAGGTCGTAGTCATACAGCTTGGCAAGATCGATCCCCTCTTCGCCCATGTCGGTGCAATAGACATTCAGGTTCGCGTGGCTCAGCATCATTTCGATACTGCGCGAGGTCGTCGGATCGTCTTCCACAAGCAAGATGCGCATCGTACTTTTCCCTTACGCTTTGATCATCTTCACTGTGGGCGATGAAAGTTAACCATGGGTTACTTAACCGAACAAAAGCCCTGCTTTGCAAGAAATGCACGCTAAAGTTGTCTAAATTGTTGCACCCGCGTTGCTTTCAATGCCTTTTCGCCGTGCCGGGCAACCGCGCGCGACCAGCTTTGCAGCTCCTCCTCTGACAAATCATAGATTTCGCAGGCTTCCTTGAAGCTCATCAGACCCGAATCGACCGCGCGCACGACCGCTGCCTTGCGGCTGGCGACCCATCTGCGGCAATCCGCGTCCGGTAGGTCTGCGCGCGTCATCGTGCGCCCATCTGGTAACGTCACCGCCCGCGGGCCATTCACTTTCTTCAAATACATCGGTCCATCCTGCCTGTTTGAGCCTGTGAAAATGGCGCAAATCGCTTAACGGGCCGTGAAGTCGTGCCTTGAGAATAGGCAGGATTTTCGTATATCTGTCGTGCTTCCGCCCAAACCCGAGGACCGTGCCATGGCACTGGACGCGCAATTGAACTCGCTTGGTTTCGCCAAGGCCCCCGCCGACACACGCGTGATCGTCGCGATGTCGGGCGGCGTGGATTCGTCAGTCGTCGCTGCCGAATTGGCGGCCGAGGGATACGATGTGGTGGGCATCACGCTGCAACTTTACGACCACGGCGCGGCTCTGGCCAAGAAAGGCGCTTGCTGTGCGGGACGCGACATCCATGATGCACGGCGCGTGGCGGAAACGATGGGCTTTCCCCACTACGTGCTGGACTATGAAAACACCTTCCGCGAGGCGGTGATCGATGAATTCGCCGATAGCTATCTGGCCGGCGCTACCCCCGTTCCCTGCATCCGCTGCAACGAGCGTGTGAAGTTCCGCGATCTGTTGGCAACGGCAAAGGATCTGGACGCAGACTGCATGGCCACGGGCCACTATATCAGACGAGCCGCAGGTGCTGCCGGACCGGAGTTGCATCAGGCCGCCGACCCTGCGCGGGATCAAAGCTATTTCCTGTTTTCGACGACCTCCGAGCAACTTGATTACCTGCGGTTTCCGCTAGGTGGACTGGCGACGAAAGCCGAGACGCGGGCGTTGGCGGCCAAACATGGCCTGTCGGTCGCCGACAAGCCCGACAGTCAGGACATCTGCTTCGTGCCCAATGGCGACTATGCCAGCGTCATCGAAAAGCTGCGCCCCGGTGCTGCCGATCCGGGCGAGATCGTCCATGCGGATGGCCAGGTTCTGGGGACGCATCGCGGCGTGATCCACTACACCGTCGGACAGCGCAGGGGCCTTGGGATCGGCGGACTGGAAGAGCCATTGTACGTGGTCAAGCTGGACGTCGAGACGCGGCGCGTGGTCGTCGGCCCGAAGGAGATGCTGTCGACGCGGATCGTTCCCGTACGTGAAATCAACTGGCTGGGCGATGCGCCCTTCACGTCGCAGGATGAATGGCATTTGGGCGTAAAAGTTCGCTCTACCCGCCCGCCGCGTGAGGCGGTGATCCGTCCAGTGTCGGAGACCGAGGCCGAGGTGGAGTTGGTCGTGGCCGAGGAAGGTGTCTCGCCGGGGCAAGCCTGCGTGTTCTACGCGCCCGAAGGGCCTCGCGTGTTCGGTGGTGGGTGGATTCACCGCGGGTGATGCGCCTGCATCGGGCGGTCCGCCAGTGAGTATTTAGGAAAACAAAGAAGCTGGAAAGCCATCCAGAACGGCTTGGGCGGCGCGTAGTCCGGGAGGTGTGCCGCCTTCGCCGAGTGCTGTCATCGTCCGCCTGAGAGCTGGACGCTGGGCGTCAGGATCGGACAGAAGGTCATCCAGCGCTGCGGCGATGGGACCGGGCTGACAGGCGGGGCCTAGGAATTCCGGAACGATGTTCCGGCCTTCGATCAGGTTCACAAGCGTCACCGTGTCGATCAGGGCGGCGCGGGACATGATCTGCCAGCTGAGCCAACTCATATCGTAGGCGATGACCATAGGGGTGTCGGCGGCGGCGAGTTCCAGACTGACGGTACCGGACGCGGCGAGGGCCGCGTCGGCGGCGGCGAAGGCGGCGATCTTCTGGGTCTTGGTCGGGTTTTCGAGCCGCAACGTGGATGGCCAGTGCGCCGTCAATTCACGAGCGGACTGTTCCAATCCGGTCGCGACGGGCAGGACGAAGGTCAAGTCGGGCCGCCGCGCGGAAAGGTCATGCAGCGCTGCTCCAAATGGCGCGGCGAGACGTTTCAGCTCAGAGGCGCGAGATCCCGGTAAGACCAGCAGGATCGGAGCGTCGCCCAGATCGTGCTGCGCGCGGAAAGCAGCAATGTCGGTATCTGTCGCACGCGGCTCGGACACGACCGGATGACCGACGAAATCGCAGCGCATACCGGCGGCCTCCATGTAGGGCGGCTCGAACGGCAGAAGCGCCAGCACCTGATCGACGTGCCGCGCCATCTTCGCCGCGCGGCCCGGACGCCAGGCCCAGACGCTGGGAGCGACGTAATGGACCGTGCGGATCGAGGGATCGGCGGCGCGAACACGAGCGGCAACCCGTAGGCCGAAATCGGGGCTGTCGATGGTGATCAGGACGTCCGGTTTCGCAGCAAGGCAGGCATCGGCGGTCTGGATCATCCGGCGCCGCAGATGGCGATATTTCGGCAGAACCTCTACGATGCCCATGACGCTGAGTTCATGCATGGGGAACAGGCTGGACAAGCCATGCTCGGCCATCAACGGGCCACCGACGCCTTGGAAGGTGGTGTTCGGCGCAAGCTGCGTCAGACCCTCCATCAACGCGCCGCCAAGGCGGTCGCCGGAGGCCTCTCCCGCGACCAGGAACGCCTTCACGGCACTACGCTCAGGAACAGCTCCGCATCGTCGGCGGCGGCGACAGTCTCGGCACGGTCGAGGATCATCACGCCGCCGGCTTCGATCGCGATGCCGTGCAAGCCAGCAGCGGCGGCGCGGCGCACCGTATCAGGGCCTATAACGGGCAAATCGATCCGGCGGTCCTGACCCGGCTTCGGTCGTTTCATCAACAGACCGCCAACAGGCACTGGTCGGGCCAGCGGACCGTCGCCGCGCAATGCAGCGACGCTCTCCAGCATCCAATCGGTGCCCGGCAGCGCCTCTAGCGCGAGCACCTGCCCGGATGCGACGACGACCCCCTGACCCAGATCGGCAGGGCCAGTTGCGCGCAACAATGCCGTCGCTCGGTCGGCGTCGCCTTGGGCATCGCTGTCCGGCTCCGCGCGCGTCAGGACACCCTGTGCAGGCAAAAGATCCGGGATCAGATCGGTTGGCCCGATGACGGAAAGCCCGGCCTCTTCGAAGACAGAGATGACGGCGCGCAGCAACGCATCGTCACCCTGCCGCATGGCCATCGCGAGCCGGGGCACGAGTGGCGCGGTCGCCGCGTCGATGGCGGTCGGGTCGATGGACGGGCGCCGGAGTGATCCGGCGAAGACGATGCGCTTGGTGCCGCGCGCGCGAAGACCTGCAAGAAAGGACCCAAGGTGCTCGAGACGGAAGCTTTCCGCGCCATCCGGGGCGAAACCCTGTAGCCCGGCGACATGCGCCTGCGGGTCAGCCTGCATCAGAAGGCCGGGCAAACGGCCCTGCCCCGCGATGATCGCAAGATCGCTCACGGCGTGAGGAAACCGCGGTCGCTGTCAGCCAGAACGAACTCGACAATCTGGCGGACGTAATCGCTGTCGGTGTCGTCGCGCAGCCTGCGGGCGCGATCCTGGAACGCGCCTTCGCCTTGCTTGAGCATCTGCAACGCCGCGCGCAGGGCCGTGATGTCGGACCGGGCCACGCCTTTGCGCTTGAGGCCCACAAGGTTCAGCCCGTCAAGCACGCCGCGCGGCCCCTGCACCAAGGCATGCGGAATCACATCTGCCGTGACCATGGTGACCGCGCCGATGATCGCGCCCTCGCCCACGCGCACGAATTGGTGCACTCCGGACAGACCGCCGATGATCGCGCCGTTGCCGATCTGACAGTGGCCGGCCAAGGCGGCGTTGTTTACGAGAATGACATGATCGCCGACCATACAGTCGTGCGCCACGTGACATCCGGCCATGAACAGCCCGTCATCACCCACCCTCGTCACGCCACCGCCACCGGCCGTACCGGGGTTCATGGTGACGTGTTCGCGGATGCGGCAGCGCGCGCCGATCTCCAGTCGGGTCTTTTCGCCGCCGAACTTCAGGTCCTGCGGGATGCCGCCCAGCACGGCAAAGGGATGCACCTGCGTGTTCGCGCCGATGCTCGTTTGGCCCGAAACGACCACATGGCTGTCCAGACGCACGCCCGCGTCCAGCACGACCTCTGCGCCGACGACGCAGAACGGGCCGATGTGGCAGTCCGGGCCGATGCGCGCACCGTCCTCTATGACCGCCTGCGGGTGGATCGTTGCAGAGGCGTGGATAGTGCTCACTTCGGCATGTCCATCATCGCGGTGAACTCTGCCTCGCAGGCGAGCTCTCCGTCGACAGTCGCGCGGCCCGCGAACTTCCAAACCTTGCCGCCACCACGCTTGGTAGTGACCGACATTTCCAGCACGTCGCCAGGGACCACCTTGCGGCGGAATTTGCAGGACTCGATGCCCATGAAATAAACTAGGAAGTCCTTGTCGGCCAAGTCTTGCGCAACGCCCACCATCACGGCGGCGGTCTGGGCCATCGCTTCGACGATGGTGACGCCGGGCATAATCGGTGCGCCGGGAAAATGGCCTTGGAAATGGGGCTCGTTGAAGGTGACGTTCTTGATCCCCACGGCGGACTGTGTGCCGTCGATGTCGCGGACCCGGTCTACCAGAAGGAAAGGATATCGGTGCGGAATGATCCGTTGGATCAGGTCGATATCGGCGGTCTGCAGGTCGGACATGGGGCCCCCGTTCGTGATACTCGGCGTTTCAACCGGCTTAGCCGTTGGTCGGTCGAGGGGCAAGGAAGCGGTGGCCTAGTCCTGCGCCTCGATCTCTGCGTCAATGCGGGCGATCGCGCGGTCGGTGATGTCGGCGTCTGGAGCGGTGGCTAGAACAACACGTCGATCCAGAAGAACGGCGGCACCCGTTTCAGCCAGCAAATCGGCAAGGATCGGCGTGATGCGACGCACGAATTCCTGCCGGGCCTGATCCTGCATTCGGGTTACAGCCGCCGATTTCGCATCCTGCTCGGCCCTGATCTGGCGCACTTTCTGATCGAACTCTTCGGCGCGGGCGCGGAAGTCCTGAACGTCAAGCGTAGCGCGGGCATCGGTCAGCGCGCGCTCTTCCTCTGTCAGCTCTTCTTCGATCCGGCGATTCTCGGCCGCCAAGGCTGTGCCCCGCTGATCGATCTCGGACAGCAACTCTTGCCCGAAACGGCTATTCCGAAACAGACGTTCCTGATCCACAACCGCGATGCCGGCAGCATCCTGCGCCTGAACGGGAGAAGCCGCCCAGAAGGCGGCCCCGACCAAACCGCCCAGAACGGCGCGTCTAGAACTGCGTGGAGAGCGTGACATTGAACGTCCGCGTTTCATCAAAGTCCTCGGCCTGCAGCGCTTCGGCAAAGTTGAAGCGCAGCGGTCCAAGAGGTGTATCCCAGAAGAGCGATACACCGATGGACGAGCGCAGGGCGAAGTCGTCATCGACTTCACTACCCGCAGGTCCGGTGTAACCCAGTCCCCAAACCGAGCCGACGTCCAAGAAAGCACCGCCGCGAATGCCGTATTCTTCCGGCAGTCCAAGCGGGAAGTCGGCCTCGAACCGAGCAACGGCGAAGTAGTTGCCGCCAAGCGGATCATCTTCGTCGTTGTTGTTCAGATCGCGCGGACCGACGCCCAGTGGCTCGAACCCGCGCAATTGACGCGACGACAGGAAGAAACGATCCGTCACACGCGTGGCGGTTTCGCCAAAGACGTTGCCGACCGCTCCACCCTCGAAGACGGCACGAACGTTGACTTCTTCGTTGAGAATCGCGCGCTGATATCCGGCGAAGACCGTGCCCTTTAGGTACTCGACGTCCCCTCCAAGGCCAGCAACATCAGCCGAAAAGCGCAGCACGATTTCGTTCTGAGGTTCTAAGCCGCTTCGGCGATTGTCGTAGGAATAGGTCGCGCCGACGGAAGATACAATTTCTTCGCCGGCGTCGAGTTGGATGATGGGCGACGTCTCATCATTGACCTCGATTTCTTCCTGAGCAAGCCGGTAGCGCAACTGAAGGCGACCCAGTTCGGACACCGGGAAGGCGACCGCGGTGCTGAAACCTGCGATGTCGGTACTGTACGACGCCTCATCCAGATCTGAGGTCTGATAAAACGCGCTGAAGGTACCGCTCAGGTCACGGCCGAACAGATACGGTTCGGTGAAGCTGAAAGAGTAGTTCCGCGTGTCGGTGCCGCCAGACAGGTTGACGCCTACCGTCTGTCCCCGGCCAAGGAAGTTACGCTCCTGAAACCCGATATTGACGCCAAGACCGGAGTCGCTGGAGAACGAGCCGCCGAGGGTCAAAGAACCGGTCGGCTGTTCTTCGACGTTCACGTCAACGACGACTTGGCTGGGTGACGATCCCTCGCGGCCTTCCGCCTGCACGTCGGCGAAGTAGCCAAGCGCGCGGATACGTTCTGCTGCCGCGCGGATCTCGCGGGGATTGAACGGATCGCCCTCGACTACCCGGAACTGTCGGCGGACCACGCGATCCAACGTGGTCTGGTTGCCCTCGATATCGATGCGCTCAACGAAGACGCGCGGGCCGCGTTCGATCACGAAATTCACGTTCAAACGCAGGTTCCGCGGATCGCGCTCGATGACCGGGGTCGCGCGGATGAAGTTCAGACCGCGCTCGGTGGCGAGGTTTTCCATCCGAGTGATGGCGTTGTCGATGGCACGTGGGCTGTAGGTCTGGCCTGCGTCGATCTTCGCGACAGCCGCGTAGTCGGCGGCATTGATCCCCGGAATGTCCGACGACGCTGTGATGCGTCCGAAATCCCAAGAATTGCCTTCGGTCACGTTGAACTGGACGAAGAAAGCGTTGCGCTCGCGACTGAACTCGGACGTCACATCGTCGATGCGGAAGTCGATGTAGCCGCGCGAGCGATAGAAATCGGTCAGAAGCTGACGGTCCAATGCCACACGGTCGGCGATGAAGGTGTCGCTGCCGATAAATGTGCGCAGGAAGCCGGCCTGCTTGGTGGCCAAGGCGCGCCGCAGGCGGCGGTCGGAGTAGTCGCGGTTGCCGACAAAGGACAGACGCTCGATCTCGACCACGCGGCCTTCCGCGATTTCGAACACCAGATCGACGCTGGAATCGCCGCGACGGATGATGCGCGGGGTCACGCTGGCTGCCAGACGACCGCGCACCTCGTAGGCATCTGCAATTGCGCGCGCATCTTCTTCGGCACGCGACGGGTTATAGACGCGGTTCGCGACAGAGCCGATCAACTCGCGCAGTTCCGCATCATCCAGACGCTCATTCCCCTCGAAGGCGATGCGGTTGACGGTGGGATATTCCTGAACAGTGACGACAAGCGTGTTGCCCTGCGGCGCAATCTCAACCGACTCGAACAGGCCAGAGCCGACGACGCGCTGGTAGCCCGCGTTCAACTCACCTGCGCTGACGGCCTGTCCGCGCGGAATCGCCAGAAAGCCGGTGACGGTCGCCGGATCGACGCGGTTGGTGCCGCGCACTTCAATCGAGCTGAACGAAAAGGCCTGCGCCACAGCCATGGGCGCCGTGCTCGCCACGCCCGCTGCCGCCAAGGCAGCGACACTGACGCCCCGCATCGCCAACCCCAACAAGGTGCCACGCGCGCACCGACCCCTCATAGCAATCATGAGTTTAACCCGTTTCAGACATCCCGATTTCGTGCGTAGCGGGTCATCACGGGCATGTCAAAACGGCAATCGCCCCACCGATGATATCGGCAGGGCAATTGGGGTCGGTCAAAAAGACCGGAAACGTCGGGCGTTAGTTCAGAGGCTAAGGATCAAACCGCCCAGGAAGAGGCACCCACCGATGGCCGCGGGAAACATCACACGATCCAGATTCAACTGGCATAGAAGGGACAGGCTGCGCGAGCCCGAGGCAATATACTGCATGGTTCACACCTTTCACGATTAGAGTTGCGCCCATGATCGCGTCGATTTGTGTCGGGATTGGGGCAGTATCGCGGTGGCTTTTTGGTGTTGTTCTATGGACACATAAAATCGTTGGTGATCGCGAAGATCATCAGCGTTCCCAGCAACCCAAGCCCGATCGTCATCAGGATATTGAGCGCCCGATCCGAAGGCGGCTTTCCGCGCACGGCTTCATAGGCATGAAAAACAAGGTGCCCACCGTCGAGCACAGGGATTGGAAACAGGTTCAACAAGCCAACGGCTGTGGACAGAACCGCGACGAACCATACGAACGAGAGCAGACCGGCACTGGCCGCCGCCCCACTGGTCTGCGCGATGCCCACCGGGCCCTGTAGATTGCAGGTGGAGATCGCGCCAGCGGCCATATTATACAGGCCTGACAGCGACGAGCGCACGATGAAGATCGTCTGATCCACACCGTAGGACAGCGCTGCAATGGGGCCGGGTGTCGTCGTTTGCGGCGTCAGGTACAGACCGCCTGTGATGCCGATCAGCCAGCGCGTCTCGAACCCACCCTCTGGCAGCGGCAGGTCCATGCGGCGGGGTTCCAGATCGACCGTGCGCGTCTCAAGCGTGTCGGGCGACCATACGGTCAACGACATGGCACTGCCGTCCGAATTGCCGACGATGTCGCGCAGTTGCGAAAAGGCGAAAATAGATTGGCCGTCGATGGCTGTGATGACTTCATCCGCCCGGATACCGGCGTCGGAGGCTGCGGATTGCGGGTTCACGCCAGCCACGATGGCCGGATAAGGATAGGGACCGTCCAGCGTTTCCGTCTGCCCTGCCCGCTCGACCGTGTAGGGAAGCCGCGGCTCCAGTGGCAGGTTGTCCACGAACGCCGTCAGTCCTTCGACCTCGGGGACATCTTGGTCTGCGATGGTCAACAGCCGATCACCCGGCTCCAGCTGCTGCTCGATCCCCGGCAGCGCGCGGACCTCTTCCACCACCAACGGATCGGTGGCGACCCCGCGAATCCCGAGGATCACCGCGAAGACGAGGATCGACAGAACGAAATTGAAGATCGGACCGGCCGCGACGGTCGCCGCACGCGCCCAAAGAGGCGCACCCGCCATCGTGGTGCGCGGATCGACACCCGGTGTATCGGAGCGCCCGACACTGGCCGCATCGGCGTCCCCCCGGAACTTGACGTATCCGCCTGCCGGGATCGCGGCGATCTGCCACCGCGTTCCGCGCTTGTCGGTGCGGCTGAACAGGACCGGCCCCATCCCGATCGAAAAGACATCGGCATGGATGCCAGACCATCGGCCCACGATATAGTGACCGTATTCGTGAATCGCGACGATGATCGAAAGCGCGGCCACGAAAGCAAGTATCGTGAAGGCGAAAGAGCCGAAATCGGGCAGAAGTCCCATGCAGTCTCCAGTCAGGCCGAAAGATGCGGCACAAGGTCATCGGCGGCCCGGCGGGCCTGTGTGTCTATGTCGTGCACCATATCAAGGCTGAGCGCGTCATTTCCAAGGCGGCTTTCTGTCATCCGGTCAAGAACCCGCTCAACCAGCTCTGACATCTGCAGAAATCCGATTCGTCCCGCGATGAAGTGATCGAGCGCGCGCTCCTTCGCGGCATTGAACACGGCACCCGATAGCCCGCCATCGCGCATGACTTCACGCGCCAAGCGCAGGGCCGGATACTTGTCCTCATCCGGGGCGCGGAAGGTGAACTGGCCAAGCTTCGCGAAGTCGAGCCTGTCCACCGGCAACGTCCGCCGCTCTGGCCAGTTCAGCGCGAAACCGATGGCGTGGCGCATGTCCGGCGGGCCGATATGCGCCATCAGCGCGCCGTCGCTAAAGCCAACCATGGCGTGGATCATGGATTCAGGGTGAACGAGCGCTTCGATCCGATCAGGCGCAATGCCGAAGAATTCATGCGTTTCGATCAATTCCAGCGCCTTGTTGAACATGGATGCGCTGTCGATGGTGATGCGCTGGCCCATGTCCCAATTAGGATGGGTCGCCGCCTGTTCTGGCGTGGCCCGCGCCAGCTTATCCTTCGGCCAGTCCCGAAACGCACCGCCCGACGCGGTGATGATGATGCGCTCGACGGCGGCGATATCCTCCCCGATCAGGGCCTGAAACACCGCAGAATGCTCACTATCCACAGGCAGGATCGTGGCGCGGTGCTCGGCGGCTGTCGCCATCAAAAGCGGCCCCGCGCAGACAAGGCTTTCCTTGTTGGCCAGCGCCAGCGTTGTCCCTTGCTCCAGCGCGATCAGCCCCGGCTCCAGCCCCGCAGACCCGACGATACCCGACATGATCCAATCCGCAGGACGGCGCGCGGCGTCAAGGATCGCGGCGCGCCCGGCGGCGGTCTCTACCTTCGTACCAGCCAGCGCATCACGCAGTGCGGGCAGATCATCTTCGTAGGCGCAAACGGCAATTTCGGGGCACAGGTCGCGGGCCTGTTCGGCCAGGCGCGCGATATTGCGTCCGCCGGTCAGGGCGACGACATCGAAGTCGTCCCGCCGCCGCGCGATCAGATCAAGCGTGCTGCATCCGATCGAGCCGGTTGAGCCGAAGACGGAAATGCGTCGCATGCGCTTAGGCCAGCGTGCCCGGAGGGAAGCCAATGATGGGTGTGGTCAGCAACATGAAGACCGACGCGCCCAGCATCCCGTCGAAGCGGTCGAACAAGCCGCCGTGGCCAGGCAGCAGCGAAGAGCTGTCCTTGACCCCTGCCCTGCGTTTGACTGCCGACTCCGCCACGTCGCCGATCTGCGCGGCCATTGCAACGGCGATGGAGACCGGCACGATTTCCGGGCCGACACCCGTCCACCAGGCAATGCCCCCGCCGACAATCACAGCCCCAATCCAGCCAGCGACAGTGCCCGCCCAGGTCTTGTTCGGGCTGATACGCGGCCATAGCTTCGGCCCGCCGATTATACGGCCGAAAGCGTAGCCGAACACGTCGGACGCGATGACGACCAGCGCCAGCCACAGCATCCAGACGAAGCCGAAGTCCGCGCGCAGGATGTACAGGCCAAGACCCGCCAGGATGATCAAGCCGGTGAAGACCGCGAAGGTCAGTCTGCGCTGGGTGAGTTGCGAAATTCCGATGAAGACCGGCGCGATGACAAGCGGCAAGGCATAGGTGACCGGCAAGATCTCTGCCACAATCAACGCCGCCGCCGACAAACCGGCCAGCAGCACGGCGGGTGCTTTCGGGTCCAGCATCCGCACCAGTTCCCAGACCATCACGCCAGAGGCGACTACGGTGAGCGCGGCGAAAGGGAAGCCCCCGAACCAGACGCAGGCCAGACCCACCAGCGCAACGACGGCACCGACGCCGATGCGTTCGCCCAGATCGTTCCAACGGGATTTGCTCATGCGGTCACGGCACCGAAACGACGTTCGCGGTTGCCGTAGCGGCCCACAGTCTCGGCAAAGACGGCGGGCGTGAAATCGGGCCAAAGGGTGTCGATGAACTCGTACTCTGCATAAGCTGACTGCCACAGCAGGAAGTTGCTGATCCGCGCTTCGCCGCTGGTACGGATCACAAGGTCGGGGTCGGGTAGGAAACAAGTGTCGAGGAAGCGGGCGAGCGTGGTTTCATCCACATCATCCGGGCTCAACCGCCCCGCCGCGACTTCCTTGGCCAGACGCTTCGTCGCGCGGCCAATCTCGTCCCGGCCACCGTAGTTCAGCGCGATGGTAAGGTGCAGCTTGTCGTTGCGGCTGGTCAAAAGCTCCAGCTCATCCATCATCTTCGATAGCTTGGGGCTCAACCGCACGCGGTCACCAATGAAGCGCACGCGCACACCCGCGGCCAGCAACTCGCGCGCCTCTGACTGAATGTAGCGACGAAAAAGCTTCATCAGCCCTGCCACTTCAGTCTGCGTGCGCTTCCAGTTTTCTGTCGAGAAGGCGAAGATCGTCAAATATTCTACGCCCAGGTCGGGGCAGGCCTTGACCACATCCCTGACGCGTTGGGCACCTGCATGGTGCCCGAAAAGACGGGGCCGACCGCGCGCCTGTGCCCAGCGTCCGTTGCCGTCCATGATGCAGGCGACATGACGAGGTCCGTTTTTCTGATCGCTCATGGTCGCTTCCTT
Source organism: Palleronia sp. THAF1 (assembly GCF_009363795.1). NCBI lineage: Bacteria > Pseudomonadati > Pseudomonadota > Alphaproteobacteria > Rhodobacterales > Roseobacteraceae > Palleronia > Palleronia sp. THAF1. The sequence continues at coordinate 1,850,122 of NZ_CP045420.1, forward strand.
CGCGCGCGGTGCGGCTGATTTAGCGGAAAAGTGTAAACGATGCCAGTATAGCGGTAGGGGCAGGCTCGATTTCGGCGATGCATAGGTGATAACGCTTTGCATAGACGGGTGCGCCCAGATCAAATGCATCGCGCGCTGGCCGCTGAAGCGCGCCACTGGCACGCGTTTCAGACGTGGTTCACACCTGCATGATTTCCTGCTGCTTGGTTTCCAACGCCTCGTCCACTTTCTTGATGTAGCCGTCCGTCATCTCTTGGATCTCGGCCTGCCACAGCTTCTGATCGTCCTCGCCCATGCCGTCGTTCTTCGCCTTCTTCAGCTGGTCCATGCCGTCCCGGCGGACGTTGCGGATGGCGACGCGGGTGTTCTCGGCGTAGGTGCCAGCGACCTTCGCAAGCTGAGTGCGGCGCTCCTCGTTCAGTTCAGGGATCGGCAGGCGGATGGTCGTGCCGTCGATCACCGGGTTGATGCCCAGACCGGACTCGCGGATTGCTTTTTCGGCCTTACTAACCAGCGTCTTGTCCCAGATCGTGATCGTCACCATCCGGGGCTCTGGCACGTTGACCGTGCCGACCTGATTGATCGGCGTCGGCGCGCCGTAAGCGTCGACCATGATCGGCTCGACCATGGAGGCGGACGCCCGGCCCGTGCGCAGCGATGCGAATTCCTGGCGCAGAGCAGCCATCGCGCCGTCCATGCGCCGTTGCAGATCGTCGGTGTCGATTTCGATGTCGTCGGCCATTGTGTTCGGTCCTGCTAGAAGGCGTGTTCCCGGCACATATGCCGAAACGGACAGGCAATTTCCAGAGTGTTGAATGAAGCTAGAAACACTCGATCAAGCGGGTCGCGTCCTGCAGACGACGCGCTGCGTCTTCTGGAGACAAGGGTTCAGCATCGGCAGGTGCGCGAGCGTACCCAATATCATGCGCTGACAGAAAGGCGGTGGCGACGCTTCCACGGATCACGAAATTGATGTTCTGCGCAATGTCGCCAGAGGCTTCGGCAAGCGCAACGGTGTCCAGTTTGGCGACCACCACCCCCACGACATGACCAAAACGATCTACCGCAGGCCCCCCGCTATTACCGGGCTGAACCGGAGCGCTGATCTGTAACGTCGTCTCGTCGCCACCCAGACCACGCAGGGACGACACCGCGCCACGCGTGATATTCAGCCCGCCGAGCAGACCGTGCAGCGGGTAGCCTGCGACAGTCAGGTCCGCGTTCAGACCAGCGTTTCCTGTCGCGAAGGGCAGCGGCGTCATTTCGCTCGCCTCGGAAACCCGCACCGCAGCCAGATCGAAGGCCGAGCTCTGCGCAATCACCTCGGCCGCTTGCCCGCCCAAATGCACAAATCGGCATCCATCGATCACATGCGCGTTCGTCAGTGCGACCCCGTCTTCTGAGACGAAGAAGCCCGTTCCCGTGCTGCGCGCTTCGGTCGGTTGCGGTCGCTGATCGTCAGGCGGCGGCTGTCTTTCGGGTCGGGCGACCGCCACCCGATTGGGTCTGTCGTCCTCATGCACATCTTCCGACGGATGATCGTCGGCGCTTTCCGAACGGGAAATGGCTGCGAGAGCATCCGCGTTCCGATCCAGAACCCCACCGCGAGGCGGAAAGATCGGATCGGCCCCGCCGCGTTTGATGCTGGACGTGACCAAGGCCATCGCATTCGCATGACGGTCCTGCGCAAAGATCGCCGTCGTCGACCACGTACCCGCAATAAGATCGCTGCGCAGGTAGCTTGCATGACCGGCGAAACGCAGAGAGGTGATCCACATATCGCTGTTCCGAACCGTATATGGTTCCGCGATCTGGCCCCGTTCCCCCATAAGATCGGCATGCAAAGATGCCATGCCTGCACCCGGAAAATCGGCGAACATGATCGTCAGCATGTCGTCGCGGTGGCGCCATGTCTGCACGCCATCGTCTTCTTCGTGCAGATACAGGCCCTCTTGGGGCAGCAGCATCGAAATACCCAGCCAGCCGATATCCATCGGCTCCCACCCATCGGCATCCCACTGCCACAGTGTATCGCGGACAAGTTGCGCGGCATGGGCATTCACCGGCTCTGCACCATGCTGACGCGCAGTATAACGCTCCAGTGCGGCCTGACTGCCGCTGCCCCAAACACCATCGAGCAGGCCGACGTAATCGCCCTGCATGGCGAGGGCTGCCTGTAGCATCCGCCGTTCCGTGCGGCTTAGTGGGCGGGAGTCGAAATCCGCCCAAAGCGCGGTTGGATCAGCCGGTGCCACCGAACGACCGTCTGCCATCAACGGCACCTCTCGGCGATAGGCGTCACCTTCCGAGCAATAGGCATCTGGTGGAATGCGCCCTTGCCGCTTCTGGCGGTCCAGCACACTGTCAGCGACGTTGTCGGGGACCTGAGCCACGACGATCGCATACCACCCGTTGTCGGATGCAAAGACCCGCGCGTCGTCTGACCAACCGTTTTCGTTGATGTAGATGCGGACCTCTCCAAGCGACTGGCGCGCGGCGACGACGATTCCACAGCGGCCGGCCCCGAACCAGGAACTGGCAGCAACCTGTCCCGAGCCGAGCATTAGGAAGAGGATAACTGATAAACGGAACGCGTGCCTCATCCCTCGAAGGTTGAAGAACACGCGCCCCCTTTCAAGCGAAAAATCGCTTAGTCCGAGACCTTCGTGAACGTCCCCTCGCCCGCAAGGATGCCGCGAAATCCACCTGGCTCGTCCAGAGAGAACACGATGATCGGCAGGTTGTTGTCGCGCGCAAGCGCGATGGCCGATGCGTCCATGACGCCCAAGTGCTTTTGCAGCACCTCGTCGTAGCTCACGTGGTCATACCGAACTGCGTCGTCGTGCTTGGCAGGGTCCTTGTCATAGACGCCGTCCACTTTCGTACCCTTGAAGATCGCCTGACAGGCCATCTCGTTGGCGCGCAACGTCGCAGCCGTATCAGTCGTGAAATAGGGATTGCCCGTGCCGGCGGCGAAGATGCAGACGCGCTTTTTCTCTAGGTGGCGCACCGCGCGGCGGCGGATGTAGGGCTCGGCGACCTCGTTCATGGTGATCGCGCTGATGACGCGTGTGTGGATGCCGTGCGCTTCCAGCGCGCCCTGCATCGCCAGCGCGTTCATCACGGTGGCGAGCATCCCCATGTAGTCTGCGGTCGTCCGCTCCATCCCCTGCGCCGAGCCTTGCAGCCCGCGGAAAATGTTGCCGCCGCCGATGACCATGCAGACCTCGACGCCCATGTCGTGGACCGATTTCACCTCTGCCGCGATGCGCTCGACGGTGGGGGGATGCAGGCCATAGCCCTGATCACCCATTAACGCTTCGCCCGAAATTTTCAGAAGAACGCGATCGTAGCGCTTGGTTCCGTGTGCATCCGCCATGTCATGCCCCGCTTTGACCTTGCGGCGGTATGTGCGCCAAAAGGCGCGTCGGGGCAACTGTCGGGATCGACGAAATGGATATGAAGGCGGCAATTCGAGACGCCGGGCGCGACAGGCCGGTACTGATCGCCGGACCGACGGCCAGCGGCAAGTCCGCGCTGGCGCTGGCCATAGCCGAGGCGCATGGCGGGGTGATCGTGAATGCCGACGCGCTGCAGGTCTACGCGCGCTGGCGGGTGCTGACGGCCCGCCCTTCGGACGACGAACTGGCGCACGCGCCGCATCGGCTCTACGGGCACGTCGGCGCAAACGACGCCTATTCCGCCGGGCATTGGCTGCGTGAAGTAGCGCCGCTGCTGGATGGTTCCGAGCGTCCCATCATCGTCGGCGGCACGGGGCTGTATTTCACCGCGCTTACGGAAGGATTGGCGGAAATCCCCCCGACCCCCAATGAAGTCAGAGCCGAGGGAGATGCGCTGGACCAGATCACCATGCTCGCCGCGCTGGATGCCCGAACACGCGCGCGGATCGACACGCAGAACCCCGCTCGCGTGCAGCGCGCATGGGAAGTGTGGCACGCCACCGGGCGGGGCTTGGCCGACTGGCAGGACGACACCGCGCCGCCGCTGTTGCCGCCCGAAGCCGCTCTGACGCTGGTGATCGACGCGCCGCCGTCCTTGCTGACACCGCGTATCGAGACCCGTTTCGACGCGATGCTGGCGTCCGGCGCGATGGAGGAAGCCCGCGCAAACGCCGCCGACTTCGACTTCAATCGACCCGCAGACCGGGCGATAGGCGCGCCGGAGTTGATCGCGTATCTGGCGGGCGACCTGACGCTGGGCGACGCACGCGAGCGGGCCGTCATCGCAACGCGCCAATATGCCAAGCGGCAGCGCACATGGTTCAGGTCACGGATGAAGGGATGGGATCGTGTCGAATTGTTAACCAAATCCAGCGATCTGCCTGAATAGTCCGAATCTTCTTGGAGAATCGCCCGAATCATCTCTAGCCTCTGGGGACACTACCGGCGCTGCCACTCCGGAGACCCAGCATGCTTGATTTTACCCGGCCCACCGCCGGTCCCAGCCTTGTATCCCTGCCGAAACTTATCGCGGGCGGGCGCTGGCGCACCGCCGCCATGCGGTCCTACAGCCAGCCAGTCCTGTACTGGTTCACGCGCGGCGAGGGGCGGATGACCGTGCAAGGCGTGTACCGCCCGTTCCACGCGTACGAAGCTATCCTGCTGCCCGCCGGGACGATGCACGGCTTCGAAGGCTCGGACGAGACGGATGGATCGCTGTTGTTCTTGCCATCAGACGTGATCGAGAGCCTGCCGGAAGACATGGTGACGCTGCACATCGACGCCTCAGAGGCCCGTGACGATCTGAACGCCCGGATCGAGGATATCCGCACCGAATTGACGCGCGGCACCAAGCGGTCAGAACGCGCGCTGGGCTTCCACCTTGGCCTGCTGGCCGTCTGGCTGGAACGGCAAGCACAATACCGAATAGACGAGGTCCGCGATCCCCGCGCGCACGAAACGCTAGCGGAAGCCTATACCTCATTACTGGAACGCTACTTCCGCGACGGGCACACCGTGGCGGACTTCGCGCGCGCACTCGGCGTGACACCCGCTCATCTGAGCCGGGCCTGCCGCAAGGCCTCCGGGCGTCCGGCGTCCGCTTTCCTGAAGGACCGCGTGAACTTCGAAGCGCGGCGCTTGCTGGCAGAGACGCGGATGCCCATCTCAGAGGTCGCCGCGACGCTTGGCTTTACGTCGCACGCCTATTTCACCCGTGCGTTTCAGTCCCTCAATGGCCAGACACCCTCGGCCTTCCGCCGGTCTGCTTAATCCCGATCACTGCGTCACAAGAATGTCGGAAACAGGCACGTGATGTCGCATTTGGATCACTTTTGTGCGTGTCGCGGTTGACGGGCCTGTCCACATCGTGCGCATAATTCACGTGCCGCGACCAATGATTGCGTCGCCCAAGGGCCGACCGCAGCCATAAGAAGTCGTAACAGGACAATCAGGGAGAGACCTATGAGCCATTCCACCGACCGGATCCATCCGGCCGCAAAGATGCACGCCACCGAATATCAGGCCGGCAAGATCAGCCGCCGTGAGTTCCTGACCCGCGCTACCGCGCTGGGCGTCAGCGCAACCGCGGCCTATGGCCTGATCGGTGCCGCCGCCCCCGCCCACGCAGAGCAGCACACCATGGATGGCGGCACCCTGCGCATCCAGATGGAAGTGCGCGCGCTGAAAGACCCGCGCGTGACCGACTGGCCGCAGATCGCCAACATCTACCGCGGCTGGCTTGAATACCTGACCGAATACCAGGCCGACGGCACCATCCGCCCGATGCTGCTGGAAAGCTACGAGGTTTCCGACGACGCCACGACGTACACGCTGAAACTGCGTGAGGGCATCACCTGGAACAACGGCGACGCTTTCACCGCCGAGCATGTGGCACACAACTTCCGCCGCTGGTGCGAGAAGGGCGTCGAAGGCAATTCGATGGCGTCCCGCATGGGCGATATGGTCGATCCCGACAGCGGTACGATCAAGGAAGGCATTCTTGATGTGCAGGACGACCTGACGCTCGTCATCAACCTGACCTCTCCCGACATCGCGCTCATGGCCTCGGTCTCGGATTACCCCGGTGCGCTGGTTCACCCCTCTTACGACGGTGGCGACATGACCAGCGGCGCGGGCCTGATCGGCACGGGCCCCTACACGCTGGAAGACCTGTCGGTCGGCGTGAAGACGGTGCTGGTGAAGAATGCCGACCACCAGTGGTGGGGTGCGGAGGCCGAAGGCTTCGGCGGCGCATCGCTAGAGCGGATCGAATACATCGACTACGGGACCGACCCCGCCGCCTGGCTGGCGGCCATCGAATCCGAAGAAGTCGACATGCTGTATGAAAGTGTCGGTGAATTCATCGAGATCATGGACAGCCTTGATCTTGTGAAATCCGAGACGATCACAGCCTCGACAATCGTCATCCGCTGCAATCAGGAGGCCGAGGTAAACGGCGAGAAGCCCTATGCCGACGTACGCGTCCGCAAAGCGCTGCAAATGGCCGTCGATAATTCGGTCCTGCTTGAGCTGGGCTATTCGGGCCTGGGCGAAGTGGCCGAGAACCACCACGTCTGCCCGATCCACCCCGAATACGCCGAAGTCGACAACCCGGTCGTCTACGACCCCGAAGGTGCCATGGCGTTGCTGGAAGAGGCCGGGATGGCCGATTACGAGCATGAGCTGGTGTCCATCGACGACGACTGGCGCAAGAACACCACAGACGCCTGCGCCGCCCAGCTGCGCGACGCCGGTATCCGGGTGAACCGTTCGATCCTTCCGGGCAACACGTTCTGGAACGACTGGGCCAAGTTTCCCTTCTCGTCGACCGACTGGAACCAGCGGCCCTTGGGCGTTCAGACGCTGTCGTTGGCCTACCGCTCGGGCGAGGCCTGGAACGAATGTGCCTACGCCAATCCCGAGTTCGACGCCAAGCTGTCAGAGGCCATGGGGATCGCGGACGCGGATGAGCGTCGGGTCATCATGAAAGAGATCGAGCAGTTGATGATCGACGACGGCGTCATCATCCAGCCCTACTGGCGCTCGATCTACCGTCACTACACGCAGCATGTGACGGGCGCCGAAGTGCATCCGCTGTATGAGATCCCCCAATACAAGCTGGGTCTGTCGGCCTGATATCAGTCCAAGGGGCCGCGCCGGTCATCCCGCGCGGCCCTTTTTCGTATCGTACCTGCCCCTGACAGGAGCCTGATCCCTTGGGTCTTTTCCTTCTCCGACGCCTTGGCGTGATGATCCTGACGGCGCTGTGCCTGACGTTCGTCGTGTTCTTCCTGACGAACCTTTCGCCCAACCTTGAAAAACTTGCGAAGACGCAAGGAAATATGCGGATGACCGACGATGAGGTCGTCTCGTGGCTGGAAAACCGGGGCTACGACCGCAACGTCTTCGCGCGCTACGGCGAATGGCTGGGCGTCGTGCCGGGCTATGTGGTCGAACAGCCGGGCGGCTTTCGGGGGCGTTGCTTCGGTGAGGCGGACGAGGTTCCACCAGGTGCATCGACTTTCTGCGGCGTCGTGCAAGGCAACTGGGGCTTTTCGTCTGTCTTCCGCGAAGAGGTCGGCAGCATCATCGCCACGCGCCTTGGCCTGACCGCAAAGTTGATGGGCTTCGTCATGCTGCTGATGGTGCCTGCGGCGTTGATCATCGGCGTGCTGGCGGGGATGCGCGAAGGCTCTCGGCTGGATCGAGGGCTGTCGTCGGTGTCCATCGTATCCACGGCAACACCGGAATATGTGTCGGGCGTCATCTTCATCACCGTCTTCGCATCCAGCGCGGTAGGACTGCGCTGGTTCAAGGGCACCGCGACAGGTGCGATGGAGAACGCGACCTTCGAAAACTTCGCCCTGCCCGTCCTGACCATCGCGCTCTACGGCATCGGTTACATCGCCCGGATGACCCGCGCGTCCATGGCAGAGGTGATGACCCAACAGTACATCCGCACCGCGCGGCTGAAGGGCGTCAGCTTCCCCAAGGTTGTACTGAAGCACGCCCTTCGCAATGCCCTGATCGCGCCCTTCACGGTGATCATGCTGCAATTCCCGTGGCTGCTAAACGGCGTAGTGATCGTAGAGACCCTGTTCAACTACAAAGGCTTCGGCTGGACGCTGGTGCAGGCCGCATCCAATAACGACATCGAACTGCTGCTGGCCGTATCCGTCGTGTCCGTCTTCGTCGTTCTGGTAACGCAGCTGATATCCGACATCGGCTACGTCTGGCTCAACCCGCGCATCAGCGTCACGTAAGGAGGGAGCCGTATGGAACCCCTGACATGGACCGGCGCGCTGGCGCCGTTGACCACGATCCTCTTCACCGCATTCGCGGCGCTGATCATCCTGTTCGTCCTGCGCACTGTCGCGGGCCTGTTCCTGGCACCGGCCCCGCCGACGGCGCAAGCCGATGGCACGTTGGTGGACGCACGCGGCCCGTTGGAGATGATCGACACCGCGATGTTCTTCGCGCTGCTGGCCGTGATCGGCACGTTGGCGTTGTTTATCTTGGGCGGCATCGCATTCGATACCGACGGCGGCATCATTGGCGGCATCATGCGCCGCCTCATGCCCGTGTGGATCGCACTCGCACTGACACTGGGACTATCCTACGCGTTCAAGCGGCGGCTGGGCCTATACGGCAAGCTCTTCGACTCGACCATCGGCGTGATTGGCTTCGCGCTGGTGATGTTCTGGATATTCTGCGCAATCTTCGTGTCCTTCGACCTGATCGCCACATACGATCCTTTAGGGCAGTCGGGTGCCATGAAGAACGAGCTGCCCGGAACACCCTACACCCGCATGATCGGCGACGTGGCCGACGGCGCATATGGCTACTACCTGCTGGGTGGCGATAATCTGGGGCGTGACGTGTTCAGCCGCATGATCGCAGGCTCATCCGTCGTGGTGCAAATCGCACCATTGGCAACGCTGTTCGCCTTCATGGTCGGCATCACGCTGGGCCTTCCGGCCGCTTATCAGGGCGGCAAGCTGGACACGGTGCTGACCTTCATTGCGAACCTGATCCTCGCCTTTCCGGTGATCCTGCTGTTCTACCTGCTGGTCACGCCGGAGATCGTGGCGACCGGCATCCCGACCTACATGGCCGCCGTCATGTTCCTGTTCCCGATCGCCTTCCTGACGATCCTGCTGAACGCACGCTACCACACGCGCCCCACCCTGCGACTAATCCTGCTGACAGCGGTGATCGGCGGGTTGGGCTGGCTGTACCTGTCGCTGATCTCAGAGCCGTTCGGCGTGTTCCGCATCCTGCCGAACGCGCTCGACCTGTTCGACGTGCCCGGCGGCATCCTGATCGTCTTCGTCGCGGTCGTCTTCGTGAACGCGCCCACGGTGTTCCGCATCGTCCGGGGCATCGCTTTGGACATCAAGACCCGCGACTACGTGGCCGCCGCGCAGACCCGCGGAGAGGGCAAGTGGTACATCATGCTGTGGGAGATCCTGCCCAATGCGCGCGGACCACTGATCGTCGATTTCTGCCTGCGCGTGGGCTACACCACGATCCTTTTGGGCACGCTGGGCTTCTTCGGCCTTGGACTGCCGCCCGAAAGCCCCGACTGGGGATCGACGATCAACGACGGCCGCAAGCTGCTGGCCATCTACCCGCACCCCGCTTTGGCCCCGGCCCTCGCGCTGCTGTCGCTGGTGCTGGGCCTGAACCTGCTGGCGGACGGTCTGCGGGAAGAATCGCTGCGCGATTGATGATCTGCCCGGGGGCCAGCCCCCGGTCCCCCGAGGTATTTGTGGAACAGTGAAGACATGAGCGACGACACCCCGATCCTCGAGATCGAAAACCTTTCGATCAGCTTCTTCACCCGCCTGCGCGAGATCCCGGCGGTGATGGACTTTTCCTGCACCGTCCGGCCCGGAGAGGCGATGGGGCTGGTCGGAGAATCCGGCTGCGGCAAGTCCACCGTGGCGCTGGGCGTCATGCGCGATCTGGGCGTGAACGGGCGGATCGTGGGCGGCACCGTGCGCTACAAGGGGCGCGACATGGCGTCGATGTCGGATAGCGAGCTGCGCGACATTCGCGGGCGTGATATCGCGATGATCTACCAAGAGCCGATGGCTTCGCTGAACCCCGCGATGCGGGTGGGCGCGCAGCTGATGGAAGTACCCATCATCCACGAAGGCGTGTCGAAATCCGAAGCCCGCGCCCGTGCGCTGGAAGTGCTGACGGACGTGAAACTGCCCGATCCCGAGCGTGTGATGAGCGCCTATCCACACCAGCTGTCGGGCGGGCAGCAACAGCGCATCGTCATCGCGATGGCGCTGATGTCGAAGCCGTCGCTGTTGATCCTGGATGAACCAACGACTGCGCTTGATGTGACGGTTGAAGCCGCCGTTGTCGATCTGGTGAAGGGGCTTGGCGAGAAATACGGCACCTCGATGCTGTTCATTTCTCACAACCTTGGTCTGGTTCTGGAAACCTGCGACCGGCTGTGCGTGATGTATTCGGGCGAAGCGGTCGAGACCGGCAACATCGCGGATGTCTTCGACAAGATGCGCCATCCCTATACGCAGGCGCTGTTCCGCTCGATCCCGCTGCCCGGCGCGGACAAGAATGCCAAGCCGTTGGTCGCCATCCCCGGCAACTTCCCCCTGCCCCACGAGCGGCCCAAGGGCTGTAATTTCGGGCCGCGCTGCGACTACTTCGTATCCGGGCGCTGCGACGCCAAGGCGATCCCGATGTTCGATGTAGAGGGCACAGCACGGCATGAGACCCGCTGCCTGCGCGCGGATGAAATCGACTGGTCGCGGCAGGAGTTGGGTGCCATCGAGACCACAGCGACCGAGCCCGGCGATGTCATCCTGCGTATGGAAGACGTGAAGAAATATTACGAGGTCAGCGCCTCGGCGCTCTTCAAGGGCGGTGAGCAACGGGTGGTGAAGGCCAACGAAGACCTGTCCTTCGACGCGCGCGAAGCCGAGACTCTGGCCATCGTGGGCGAATCGGGCTGTGGCAAGTCCACCTTCGCCAAAGTCCTGCTGGGGTTGGAGACGACGACCGCCGGTTCGATCACGTTGGACAACCGGGCCATCGGCGAGACGCCCATACAGGAACGCGACACGCAGACGGTGGCCGACGTGCAGATGGTGTTCCAAAACCCCTTCGACACGCTGAATCCCTCGATGACCGTGGGCCGCCAGATCATTCGCGCGCTGGAGGTCTTCAAGATCGGTAACTCGGTCGAAGAGCGGCGCGAGAAGATGCTGGACCTCCTCGATCTGGTGAAGCTGCCGCGTGAGTTCGCGGGTCGGATGCCGCGCCAGCTTTCGGGTGGGCAGAAGCAGCGCGTGGGCATTGCGCGCGCCTTCGCGGGTGGCGCGCGGGTCGTCGTAGCGGACGAGCCTGTCTCGGCGCTGGATGTGTCGGTGCAAGCGGCGGTGGCCGATCTGCTGATGGAAATACAGCGCACCCAGAAGACGACCCTGCTGTTCATCAGCCACGACCTGTCCATCGTGCGTTACCTGAGCGACCGCGTTCTGGTCATGTATCTGGGCCACGTGGTCGAGATCGGCGATACTGCCGACGTGTTCTCGCCCCCCTATCATCCTTATACAGAGGCATTGCTGTCTGCGGTGCCCATCGCCGACACGCGGGTGAAGAAGAAGCACATCGTGCTTGAAGGCGACGTGCCATCGGCCATGGACCCACCCCCCGGTTGCCCGTTCCAGACGCGCTGCCGCTGGAAAAGCCAAGTGCCGGGCAACCTGTGCGAGACCGAGGTGCCGCCCATGGTACGGTTCGGCGAAGGTGGCGCGCACCAGATCAAGTGCCATCTGAGCCGCGAAGATCTGGAAGGCATGGAGCCTGTCATCACGCTGGCGGCAGAATAGACGGAACATCTGCGGCCTGCGGCCCTTTGTCTTCCGACAGGGGGATATGACATGACCGACGGAAAAAATGACAAACTGGACTGGGCGATCCCAGTCATGCGCACCGGATACGCCGGGCGAGCGCTGGTCTATCTGGTGGTCGCGGGTATCTCCCTTTGGTCCGTTCTGCGCGGTGGCAATGGGCAAGGGACATCCAGCGCCTTCGCCCAGCTTGAAAGCGCTCCACTGGGCAAGGTCGTGCTGGTCCTGATCTTTCTGGGCATGTTGGCCTATGCCGTATGGCGGTTGATCGATGCGATCTGGGACCTGGAATGCTATGGCAGCGACGGCGAAGGCATCATCGCACGTCTGGGCATGATCGTCACCGGCGTGATCCACCTGATCCTTGGCTTCGGTGCATTGTTGTTGGTCTTCACCGCGTCGTCGGGCGGCGGCGAAAGCGGAATCGCCAAAGCGGCAGGCATGGTCATGGGTCTGCCCGGTGGTCGCTTCATCCTAGGCGCGGCGGGCATCGTGACTATCGGTGCGGGCCTTTACTACGGCAAGAAGGCTTACGAGCGCGCCTACCGCAAGCACCTGCGGGGCAACGAAGTCACCCGCAACTGGGATGGCCTGCTACGCGCCGGGGTCGCGAGCCAAGGTTTCGTCGTCGGAATGATCGGTGTGCTCATCGCTTATGCCGCCTGGACCTACAATCCCAGCGAGGCGGGCGGTCTTGGCGGCGTGTTCGGATGGCTGTCAGGTCAGCCCTACGGCCAGATCCTGATCGGCGTGCTGACCCTTGGCCTGCTGTGTTTCGCGCTTTTCTGCGCGGTGAATGCCGTTTACCGGATCGTGCCGCGCGCGTCCGACCCCGATATCCAGACACTGGCGGCGCGCTTTTCCAGCTAGCGCTATCAGCTACCCCGAATCGGCGAAATCCCGCCGACGGTCGGCGAGTCTTGGAACATCGCTCAGGGCAAGTGCCCAAAATCGTTGCGATCTTGTCTGTCGCCCGTTAGGCACGTCGAAAGCCGAGGTGGGAACCGGCTGCTGCCGACGATAACGGCGACAAGAGGGGACGTAAGTGCTTATAGGTCGAAGAAATTCGTTGGGTGCCGCTCTGGCGCGCGCCTTCCCAGAGCGTCGACTATTCCTGCGTTCAGATACCGAAACCCGATTTGTTCGATTGTCTCCGGCAACGCAGGCGATTGCGGTGTCCGGCTCTGCCCTTTTGGTCGGCTGGACGATCCTCGCCTCTGCCGTCGTTTTGATGGATTCGATCGGAGCCGATGATCTTCGCGACAATGCCGCGCGCGAGCAATCGGTTTACGAGAATCGGTTAAATGCACTGTCCACCGAGCGCGACACCGCGCTGACCGAAGCCCGCGCCGCGCAGGACCGGTTTCAGGCCGCATTGCAGCAGGTCAGCGACATGCAATCCGAGTTGCTGGAATCAGAGACCCGCCGCGAAGAGCTGGAGCGCGGAATGGGCGTGGCTCACGCCAATCTGCGCAAGGCAATCCTGGAGCGTGAGTCGGCCCGTGCCGCGCGCGAACAGCTTGCCGCACAGATCGGTGGCGATGCCGAAGCACTGGGTGATGTGGCCCGCCTGGCAGAGTTCGAAAGCACCATCGGCGTTCTGGCGCGCGCACTGGATGATACCGCCGATCACCGCGACACGGTTCTGGCGGAAGCCGCTGAAACACAGGCTTTCGCCGAGGAAGTGCTGTTGGAAGCACAGCTGCGCGATGATCGGAACGAAAAGATCTTCAGCCAGCTTGAAGACGCCCTGACGATTTCGGTCAAGCCGCTGGACCAGATGTTTCGCAATGCCGGTCTGAACACCGACACACTGCTGAACGCCGTGCGCCGTGGCTACTCTGGCCAAGGTGGCCCATTGTCGCCCATCAGCTTCTCGACCAAGGGCGAAGCACCCGACGAAGACAGCGCGCGGGCCAACGACATCCTCGAACGGCTCGACCGCATGAACCTGTACCGGATTGCGGCAACGAAAGCGCCGTTCGCTCTACCGGTCGCGGGCAACTTCCGCTTCACGTCCGGTTTCGGACCGCGCTGGGGCCGCATGCACTCTGGCACCGATTTCGCCGGCTCCCATGGCACGCCGATCGTCTCCACAGCCGATGGGGTCGTGATCCATGCCGGACGTGCTGGCGGTTACGGCAACCTTGTGAAGATCCGGCACGAGTTCGGTATCGAAACCCGCTACGCGCATCTTAGCCGAATCCGGGTCAAGGTTGGTCAAAGGGTCTCGCGCGGGGATCGGATCGGTGATATGGGGAACACCGGACGATCGACCGGAACACACCTGCACTATGAGGTCCGCGTCGGCGGCAAGGCCGTGAACCCCATGACCTACATCAAGGCAGCGCGCAATGTTTTCTAAATCCAAGATCAACGAGCCCGGCCCCAAACAGGGCGGCGAGGCCACTCCAAGACATCCGAGCGAGAGTTCCATGAACAAACCCCAATCCAGCAGCGTCCCCGGTTCATCCCCGAAGGCGAAGCCCCCCGCGTCCATCCTGTCCGCCGACCTGACGGTAAAGGGCAACCTGAAGACCACCGGCGATATCCAGATCGAAGGCAACGTCGAAGGCGATATCCGCGCCCACCTGCTGACCGTCGGCGAAAGCGCCGTCATCAAAGGTGAAGTCATGGCCGACGATGTTGTCGTGAACGGCCGCGTCGTGGGACGGGTTCGTGGCTTGAAAGTACGTTTGACCGCCACCGCGCGTGTCGAGGGCGACATCATCCACAAGACCATCGCCATCGAGTCCGGTGCGCATTTCGAGGGATCGGTTGCCCGCCGCGATGATCCCCTGAACACCTCCGGCGGTTCGCGCGGCTCTGCGTCGACGTCCTCTGCTTCCTCCGCACCCTCGTCCACCATGTCATCGGCATCCTCTTCGTCGGACAGCGACAGCGGGTCGACCAGCTAATTCTCCTGAGCATCAGGAACGCGAAGGGCGTCCGGGACAACCCGCGACGCCCTTTTTCATGGCGTCCCAAGACGTGCATCAGTGAAGCAGGTGCGACGCCAGGGCGGTCCGGTGCCCCTTCCCTTCCACCGATTCCGACTACTCTTGAAGGATGACCGCTCCCGTTCTTCTGTCCACCGTCGGCTCCCTTGGCGACCTCTTTCCCGTCCTGTCTCTTGCCCATGCGTTGCAGGCGAAAGGCCAACCGGTGCGTCTGGCCCTGTCGCCCGAAGATACTCAGCGCGCCAAGGCCCAGGGCTTGGACGCTTTCCCATACGGACCGACGGAGGCAGAAACGCTGGCCTTTTTGGGTATGGATAAGGATGCCGTCGCGCAGCAGGTATTTCGAAATCCATCACCCATCCTGCGCCGCGCCGTTTATCCGCAGTTGGCAGACCTTGTGCGCGGCTTGATCCCAGAGGCCCGCCGGTCGCGCGCGGTTGGTGGCACGCTTCTGGCGCTCGCGGCACCGCTGGCGGCGGAAATGGTCCGGCGACCCTATATCGAGCTTGTCCTGCAGCCGATGCTGCTGCGCTCGGCGCTCGATCCTCCGCGTGTGTCGGGGTTCGTGCCACCGATGCACCCCGCGCCCAATAATACCCTGACCCATGTTTGGAACAATGCGTGGTTGCGCGTCATCGATACAGAGTTCCGACGCCGACACGGTCGCGCACAATCCCGCGTTCGGGCCGATCTAGGCTTGCCGCCGACGCGTGCCGTGCCGCTGTTCGGCAATGCCATTCCGCCCAGACGCCGTATTGGCCTCTGGGATGCGGCGTTCTCTGCGGTTCCAAGTGACCGATCAGATGGTCTTTTGCTGACCGGTTTCCCGCGCCCTGCTCCATCCGAGTTATCCGCCGACCTGGAGAGATTTCTGAATGCAGGCCCACCCCCGCTTGTCGTCACGCTGGGATCAGTGTCGCATCGCTTAGCGGGAGAGCGTTTCTGGCACGAAGCAGCCGCCCTCGCCCGCCGGAATGGACTGCGCGCCGTCCTTCTATCAGGTGATGCGGATGCCCCAGAAGGGCCCGATATCCATCGCATCCATGCCGCTCCCCACGACGCACTATTCACCCGTGCAGCCGCTGTTCTGCACCACGGAGGCGTCGGCACAACCGGGGCTGCCTGCATCGCGGGCGTGTCGCAACTGATCCTGCCCCTTGGCGCGGATCAGCCGGACAATGCGGCGCGAATCGAACGTATCGGTGTCGGTCGCCGCATCCGCTCTGTCGCCAAGGCTGACGACGCGCTGGCCTTCGCGCTATCGCCGGACACCCGCGAAGCGGCACGTTCCTTGGCCGAGCGCATGATCCCCGATGCTGCAGACCGCGCAGCTGATGCGTTTCTCGCCGCCCTTTAACGCGTATAGTTTGCGCCATCACCGTTGCCAGCGCAGACCCCTCGTGCGATCACCTGTTCGCCAACTTCGAAGGGATACCAGATGACCGACACCCGCACCGAATCCGACAGCTTCGGCCCTCTGGAGGTGCCCTCCGACAAGTATTGGGGCGCGCAGACACAGCGCTCGATCATGAACTTCCCCATCGGATGGGAGCGTCAGCCCATCGCCATCGTCCGTGCGCTTGGCGTCATCAAGAAGGCCTGCGCACAGTCGAACAAAGAGACCGGCAAGCTGGACGCGCGACTGGCCGACGCCATCATCCAGGCCGCCACGGAAGTGACCGAAGGCAAATTCGACGATAACTTCCCCCTTGTCGTCTGGCAGACGGGATCGGGCACCCAGTCGAACATGAATGCCAACGAGGTCATCGCCAACCGCGCGATCGAGATCTTGGGCGGCACCATCGGATCGAAGGACCCGGTGCATCCGAACGATCATTGCAACATGGGGCAATCGTCGAACGACACCTTCCCCACCGCCATGCATATCGCCGCTGCGACGACCACGCATGAGGTTCTGCTGCCGGGCCTGACGATGCTGGCCGAGGCGCTGGAAAAGAAAGCGACAGAGTTCGCCGACATCATCAAGATCGGCCGAACCCACACGCAGGACGCGACGCCCATGACGTTGGGCCAGGAATTCTCTGGCTATGCTCAACAGGTCCGCAACGGGATCGCCCGGATCGAGATGGCGTTGCCCGGTCTGTATGAGCTGGCGCAGGGTGGCACGGCGGTGGGCACTGGCCTGAACACCTCGAGAGGCTGGGCAGAGGATGTGGCCGAACGCATGGCCGAGATCACCGGCCTGCCCTTCGTCACCGCGCCCAACAAGTTCGAGGCACTCGCCGCTCACGACGCCATGGTTTTCATGTCTGGCGCGATCAAGTCCGCAGCAATGGCCTGCTACAAGATCGCCAACGACATGCGCCTGCTGGGTTCCGGCCCGCGCTCTGGTCTGGGAGAGCTGATTTTGCCGGAGAACGAGCCCGGCTCGTCCATCATGCCCGGCAAGGTCAACCCGACGCAGGCCGAAGCGATGACGCAGGTCTGTGCGCATATCTTGGGCAATGACGCCGCTATCGGGTTCGCAGGTTCGCAAGGTCAGTTCGAGTTGAACGTCTACAACCCGATGATGGCCTATAACCTGCTGCAATCCATGACCCTTCTGGGTCACGCCGCCGACAGCTTCACCACGCGCATGCTGAAGGACACGAAAGCCAATGAAGAACGCATCGGCACCTTGATGCGCGAGTCGCTCATGCTGGTCACGGCACTGGCCCCCACCATCGGTTACGACAACGCCACGAAGGTGGCCAAGACCGCGCATAAAAACGGCACCACTCTGCGGGTCGAGGCTGTGGCGCTTGGCTTCGTGACCGAGGAAGAGTTCGACCGCGTGGTCCGTCCCGAAGACATGATCGGGCCGAAGTGACGACGCCGGTCAACCTGAATCGGGCGCGCAAAGAGCGGGCACGGAAGGCGGCCAAAGCACAGGCGGACGCGAATGCGGTCCGGTTCGGGCGCACCAAGACGGAAAAGGCGCAGGAGTCCGCAGTCCGTATCAAAGGCGCCCGCGACCTGGACGGGCACGCCAAGGAATGAGCGGCCGGCCGGTGAAACGGTCGCTGACGTTGCGCGGCCACCGCACCAGCGTCTCCTTGGAAGACGCGTTCTGGCGCGAGTTCAGGCGTATTTCAGAGCAGGACGGCCGTCCGTTGAATGCACTGGCGGCAGAGATCGACGAGGCCAGAGACAGCGACATCGGCCTTGCCTCGGCGATCCGGCTTTTCGTGCTGGAACGCGCATTGGGGACGAAGGATTAAACAGTCGGCAATGGACATGCGGACGCAACGCAACGCGCCCGACTATTCGTCCGAGATTGTTGATCCCTCGTTCCGTCGCCGCCGATCCAAATTCAGCCAGATCCCATCCTTCGCGCGGACGGTCAGATGCGCCTCGGGAACTGGGACTGTGTCGGTCGGTGACACCCGCCACTCCGCCAGAACGGCGGCAAGAAGAAGCACACCCTCTGCCATGGCGAATCCAGCACCAGTGCAAACACGTGGACCCGCAGAGAACGGCATATAGGCCTTCCGCGCGCTTTCACGCCCCGCATCTGTCTGCCACCTGCCCGGATCGAAACCGTCCGGGCCGTCCCACATCCGCGTCTGCCGATGCAGATGCCACGGGCTTAGAACGATCTGATCGCCGCGTCGCGCCGTGCGGTCGCGCAAAGGCTCTTCCTGCACAGCCTCGCGCACCATCATGGGCACGGGCGGGTACAGACGCAGAGCCTCGCGGAAGACATCGCGCGTCAGGCGCAATTTGGACAGGGATGAAAACGAAGGATCGGCCATGAACGCTTGCGCCTCTGTCGCCACCTCCTTCTGCACGTCCTCATGTGTCGCCAGCAAATACAGCGCCCATCCTAGAGCGGAAGCAGAGGTTTCGTGCCCCGCAAGGAAGAAGATCGCGACCTGATCGACCATCTCATCGGCATCGAAACTGTCCCCGGTTTCAGGGTCTGTCGCCATCAGGATCTTGGTCGACAGATCGTCCGGTGCCGTGCCCGCCGCGATCAATATCTGACGATCCCGAACGAGCCCTTCGATCAGCGCGCGGATACGTTTCGCAGCAGCCTTCGTCGCAGGACGGTGAAACCGCGGAACCCAGCGCGGCAATGGGATGAACGCTGCAAGGTTCAGGATCGGCTGGGTGCGCTGGTAGGTGCGGAACTCCTCGAACACCTCTCTCGCGATGGCGTGGTCGATGGGGATCGTGAACAGCGTGCGGAAGATCACATCGGCGGCGGCGTGGCTGGCCTCTCCTTCGATCTCCACGCGACCGGGCTGCAGACGCGCCGCCATCGCACGCGCCGCATCCAGCATTGCGGGGAACGTATCGCGCAAGCGCCCCCCTTCGAAGGCGGGGTCGATCAGGCGACGCTGACGCTGCCACTCGGCCCCGTTCGTCAGGAACACCGAGCGGCCCAGCAGCGGGCGCAACCCTTCCCCGATCCGCTCTGACTTCGGAAAATCCAAGGGACGGTCGTTCAGAACAGTTCGGATCACCGCTGGGTCGTTCACCATGAACGACCGAAAGAACGGCGTGCGGAACTCTGCCATCCATGCGCGATACAGCCGGGCGGGCTGGGCCGAGAGTATGTCAGCTCGAAAAAGGCGCAGATAGCGCCAAAGCGAAACGCGATCAGGCCGCGCGGGCGGTTTCGGCGGGATCATGCGGCGGTGGACGTGTAGCGCGACGCAGCCACGTCGATCCGGCTCTTGGACGGGGCGCGCCCTGCGAAACGCGTCGCCAACGTCTTCGGACCGGCCGTGATGCGGAAATAGTCGTAGGCGTCTGTTTTGTCGGGTAGATTGTCGAAAGCACAGAGATACTGGAAATGCAGGCGGAAGAAGCGCCAGCGTAGTTTGGTCCATGTCTGTGGCAAAAGCGTCTGGGTGAAGGCCGCCGACAGGATCAACGGCTGATGCGCGCCTTCGGGGCGCACGCCCGACACGGCCACCGGATCGCAGAGCGCGAAGGCGCAGCCATCGCCGGGTGCCGTGACGTCCACCCATGTCAGCGCGTCGGTCTTCGACAGGAACGCCAAATCGGCGCGCAGACGGTGCGCCGCTGGCAGGAAGGACATCATCGGAACCACTTGGCCCAGCGAAAGGAAAGACAGCACCGGACCGTTCGCCGGCACCCTGCCCTCACGCACCAGATCGGCCAGGATAGAGACCGCCAGATGCGCGCCAGAGGAATGGCCGACGATCAACACTTCATCCGCGTCACTCGCCAACGCGGCGGCGATGGTCTGGCCCATCTGCGTCATCCGCTCTTCCAGCGCATCCGGATTCGCGCCGCGCCAGCGGGCCGAGAAGGCATAGTCGTGCATCAGATAGTAGGCGAAGAAGCGACCGTCCTGTTTGCGAAACCATCGCAACACGAAGGCCACGACGAATGGCAGCGCGATCCAGCCCACGGCGCCAGGCACGCCGACGGCGGATATACCCGAGCGAAGCACCCACGCACCCAGCCAACCAGCCGCCAAAGCCAGTGCAAGTTGCAGAAGCAGCATACCCACAGGGTAAAGCGCTGCGATCACCGGGCCCTTGCGCAGCCACATCAGCCGCCGTAGTGCGCCGGTGGTGATATAGACCCAGGCCGTGCGGGCCAATTGTGCGTAGGTGGCGGCGATTCCCGCGTCCATCGAGTCGCGTACGATGTCGGACCAGACGAGCACCTCGACCTGCGCTTCGACCTCCGCCCCTTCGATCCGCGCCCGAACACCCCAGCCGAAGCGACCACCTGCCTTCGGTGCAGGCTCCACCGAATAGCCGCTGATCGCGGCCTGCGCGGCGCCTTCGCGTCGGTAGAGTTCGCGGTAGCGGCGGGGCGGCATGGGATCATAGCCCGGGATGTAGAACACCCGGCGGGTTCTGACCTTACGGTCCGGCGTGGCGCGCGCTTGATCCATTCAGGCAAGATACCGCGAAATCTGGGCGGAAATAAGCCCCGTCAGCCGAGCCGCGCGAGGGCGGGGAAGGTCTCTAACAACCAATAGGAAAAGGCGGAGAATGCGCCCGTCACCAAGGCCAGCCCGACGACCAGCAAAAGCGCGCCCATGACCTTCTCGATCATGCCCATGTGCCGCTTCAGCTTGTTCATCACACCGGTCGCCCGTTGCAGGAACATGGCAGCGACAAGGAACGGGATGCCCAAACCGGCGGCGTAGACCGCTAGCAATGCGGTGCCGCGTGTCACATCGCCTTCGGACGCGGCCAGCGACAGGATCGCGCCCAGTTGTGGGCCGATGCAGGGAGTCCAACCGAAGGCGAAGGCCAAGCCCAGCACGTAGGCTCCAAGCGCCGATCCGCCCCGGTCCCCTGCGTCAAGCCGTGCCTCTCGGTCCAGCACGGGGATGCGAAAGACGCCAAGGAAATGCAGGCCGAAGATGATGACAACGACGCCGGACACGCGCGCAAACAGCGTTTGATACTGCAGGAAAAACGCCCCGAAGGCCGATGCCGTAAAGCCCAGCAGCAGGAACACCGTCGACAGACCCAGAACGAAGAACAGCGCGGGCAGGATGGCGCGGCGGGACTTGGATGACGGATCGTTCAGCGTCACGCCGCCCATGTAGGCCAGATAAGGCGGCACGATGGGCAGCACGCAGGGCGACAGGAAGGACAGCAGACCGG
Organism: Palleronia sp. THAF1; assembly: GCF_009363795.1. Lineage (NCBI taxonomy): Bacteria > Pseudomonadati > Pseudomonadota > Alphaproteobacteria > Rhodobacterales > Roseobacteraceae > Palleronia > Palleronia sp. THAF1. The sequence continues at coordinate 1,871,538 of NZ_CP045420.1, forward strand.
CGAACAGCGCGATCAGCATGGCCGGTGCAAGGCTGGCGTCGATGATGTCGAACCCGAACATGCGCCACCCTTAACGGCGGCGCGGCGCGGGGTCACGGGCAATTGGCTCACAAGGGCGTGGACTTGATGAAACAGGCGCGCGATACCGCATCCATGACACAAGACGCCACACATGACGCTGATCTCGATGCGCTTGGACTGCTGTGCCCCCTGCCCGTTCTGAAGGCCCGTAAACGATTGCAGGCGCTGACTACCGGACAGGTCCTGCGCGTGCGGGCCGACGATCCGGCAGCGGTGGTGGACGTACCGCATTTCTGTGCCGAGGCTGGGCACGAGTTGGTCTCGGCCACCGACGACGGCGCCGTTCAGACATACCTGATCCGCAAGGTTTAGACCGTGTTACTGGGACAAGGGCGCATACACGCGCGATGGCGGCAGATCGTGCTGACGACCGCGCCAGAGCATGTGATGACCGACGATGAGAACTGGACCGATGCCAAGCTGGCGCGCGGTTTCGCCGGAAGCGCAGAGGCGCGGCTGTTCGTGGTGGACGCGGGCGAGCGCACCTTTGATGTCAGCTTGCACCTGCTGGATGCCGCTCCGGGGTTAGAAGCCGGCCGCCGGGTGATCTGTGCGGATGTCGCGAACCTGTCGGGGCGGATCGAGGTGGGCGGGCTGGTGGATGACACGCCCACCATCGCGGCGGATCTGCCCCACGGCGAATACGCCGCCTACGTCAGCGAGGATCGGCATAGCGCGGCCTCTATCGGCACACCAGATCTGCGGATCGTTTTAGTGCCGGAAGTGCCGCTGAAGCGCGGACGATTGTAACGGCAAAGAAGAAGGGCCGCCGCGGGATACGCTGGCGGCCCTGTCATTTTCAGCGGCGCAGCGACCACCATCCCCGACGTTTAGGCTTGTCGTCGTCATTCGCGGTCTCCGCCGCGTCCTCCTGCGGAGCCGGGGGTGCCACCGGCGCATCTTCGGTGATCTGCGCCCCGACCGATTCCGGCACGGGTTGATCGACCACCTCGGGCTCTTTCGACGCAGGCTTTTCGGCGACCGGCTCTTCGACAGCAGGCTCAGGCTGCGGCGCGGGTGCTTCGGCCTGCGACTCGGCTACGGCTTCTTGCGGCGCGTTCTCTTCTGGAACGGGCGGCGCGATGGCCGCGTCTTCCGTCACCTGCTCGGAGACTGCGGCAGCAACCGGCGCGTCCACGTCTGTAGGTTGATCGTCGGACTTGCGACGCGAGCGCGACCGCGAGCGGCGACGCTTGGGTTTGTCCTGTTGCGGCGCATCGTCGGCAGCGGGCGCATCCGGAGTCGACTGATCGGCAGACGTGTCGTCGTCATCGTCAGACGCGGAGTCGTTCGCGTCAGAACCTTCGCCATTCGAACCGTCGTTACCGTTTTCGCCGTTCTCACCCGTCTTGCGACGACCACCACGACGACGCCGACGCCGCTTCTTCTTTGGCCGATCTTCGCTGTCGCTGTCCGAGTCCGCCTCTGGCGCCTTCGCGACGGGCTCTGCCACGGCATCCGGAGCCTCGGGCGCTTCGTCCTCGATCACCTCGTCCGGGATATCGTCGTCCGGTTCGTCTTCCATGATTTTGGAAGAGGTGATGACCTCTGTCTGTTCGACCACGCGGATGGTCTGATGCTTGAGCTTCTCGATCTTGAAGTCCGGGCTGATCAGCGAGGGATCGGCTTCCAGCCGCACGGCCATGCCATAGCGCGCCTCGATCAGCGCGATGTGCTCCCGCTTCTGATTCATCAGGTAGTTGCAAATGGCGACGGGCGCGGTTACGCAAACCTCGCGCGATTTCTTGCGCGTGCCCTCTTCTTCCAGATGACGCAGGATGGCGAGCGCCACGTTGTCGTCGGATCGTAGCAGACCCGTGCCATGGCAATGCGCACAGGGCTGGGTGGTCGCTTCGATCATTCCGGGACGCAAACGCTGGCGGGACATTTCCAGAAGGCCGAATCCGGAAATGCGGCCCACCTGAATGCGCGCACGGTCGGTCTTCAGCTTTTCCTTGAAGTGCTTTTCCACGTTCGCATTGTGCTTGCGGTCTTCCATGTCGATGAAGTCGATCACGATCAGACCGGCAAGGTCACGCAGACGCAACTGGCGAGCCACCTCTTCAGCGGCCTCCATGTTGGTGCGGTAGGCGGTATCCTCGATGCTGCCTTCCTTGGTGGACCGGCCGGAGTTCACGTCGATGGCGACGAGCGCTTCGGTCACGCCGATGACGATGTAGCCGCCCGAGGGCAGTCGCACGTCCGGGTTGAACATCGCACCAAGGTAGGATTCGACCTGATGGCGCGCGTACAGCGGCATCGGATCGACGTAGTGTTTCACGTTCTTGGCGTGGGACGGCATGATCATCTTCATGAAGTCCTTGGCGGTCCGGTAACCGTTGTCGCCTTCGACCCAGACCTCGTCGATCTCGCGGTTGTACAGGTCGCGGATCGAGCGCTTGATCAGATTGCCTTCCTCGTAGATCGCGGCGGGTGCGACCGATTTCAGCGTCAGCTCGCGGATCTGCTCCCACATGCGCTGCAGGTATTCGTAGTCGCGCTTGATCTCTGTCTTGGTGCGCTTGGCCCCTGCCGTGCGTACGATCAGCCCGGCGCCTTTCGGCACCTCAATGGACTGCGCGATCTCTTTCAGCTTCTTACGGTCGGCGACGTTGGTGATCTTGCGGCTGATGCCACCACCGCGGGCGGTGTTGGGCATCAGGACGCAATAACGGCCGGCAAGCGACAGATACGTGGTCAGCGCAGCGCCCTTGTTGCCCCGCTCTTCCTTGACGACCTGCACCAGAAGGATCTGGCGCACCTTGATGACTTCCTGAATCTTGTACTTCTTCGCGCGCGGCTTGCGCTTGGGGCGCACGTCCTCGGGCGTGTCATCGTCGGCCACCGATTCGATGGTTTCGTCCCGCTCGGAGGCGTCATCGGCGGCGACGTAGGGCTTGGGCTCGTCGTCGTCGTCCTGATGGTGGTCGTCGCCGGGGGCGGTCGCGCCCTCGTCGTCACCCAGATCGACAACATCCATGCCGGGCACGCTGTTCGCGATCTGGTTGGCCTGCGCATCGGCGGCGTCGTCGCCGTCAACTTCGGCAGTTTGCACGGCATCGTCGGTCTGCGTGTCGGCGGCCTTGGTGCGGCTGCGCGAACGTGTCCGGCGGCGGGGCTTCTCGGCTTCTTCGTCCTGACGACGCTCTTCCTCGGCGTCGGCCTGCTCTTCTTCCAACAGGGCCTGACGGTCGGCGATCGGGATCTGGTAGTAATCCGGGTGGATTTCCGAGAACGCAAGGAAGCCGTGGCGGTTGCCGCCATAGTCAATGAAAGCCGCCTGAAGCGACGGCTCTACGCGTGTGACCTTGGCAAGGTAGATGTTTCCGGCAAGCTGACGCTTGTTCTCGGACTCAAAGTCGAATTCCTCGACTTTGTTGCCGTCCACCACGACCACGCGGGTTTCTTCCGCGTGGGTCGCGTCGATTAGCATTTTCTTGGGCATTGGTTCGTGTCCGCATACCGGTCATCCCCTGCCACCATCGGGTGGATTGGGTCCGCTTCCGGCATGATCGTTTGGTGCGATGGGGGCGTCCAGCCACCGAACTGCCCCTCGGGGCAGTCGGAACGGCGAGATTTTCAACGGCGCGCGGCGCATCGCAATTTCAACTCCGGCCCGGAATCGCGTTCCGGTCCATGTACGGGGGCCATTCCACGCAGATGCGGGTCCGGCATCGATCTATCTGTCCGGCCCCGAAAACGGGTCGCCGTCAGCGAAATCAGCTCTGGGCGCTATGTCCCATATTTCACAACATAGAGTAGAAATATCGGAATTGCCAACGACATTTCATCGAATCGCCGCCGACTACGCGCCGAGATAATCGGATCTGGTCAATCCGTATTTCGCCATCTTCTCATTCAGGGTCCGGCGCGGCAGGCAAAGCTCGTCCATGACAGCCACGATAGAGCCCTTGTGACGGCGCATCGTATTGTCGATCAGCATTCGCTCGAACGCCTCGACATATTCTTTCAGCGGCTTGCCTTCCGTCGTCATGCCGGCGTCGCTGTCGTCTTCCGTGGCCATCAGCAGGCTGGAAATTGTGCCCGTGCCGCGCCGGTTCTGCATCGCCGCACGCTCGGCTACGTTGATGAGCTGGCGGATGTTGCCGGGCCATGGCGCTTGCAAAAGCTGCGCGGCTTCCTGGGCCGAGACCTCTGGCGCATCGCCGCCGTAGTCTTCGGCAGCCTGCTCCGCGAAGCGCGTGAACAGCGTCAGGATATCTTCTCCACGGGCGCGCAGCGGCGGCAGGGTGATCTTCATCGCGGCAAGGCGGTAATACAGATCGGGGCGCAGCGCGTCCTCGGTCGTCTTGCCCTGCTCGGACAGGTTGGAAATCGCGATGACGCGGGTCTCGGCAGGGCTGCCCTGATCGTTCATCCACGTCAGCAGACGGGCCTGCAACGCGGGTGGCAAAGCCTCTATATCCTCCAGCACCAGTGTGCCACTGCGCGCCTGCTCGATCAAAGGCACTTCGGCCTCACTCGGCCCGAACAGGCGGTTGGCCAAGGTGGATTCGTCCTGCCCCGCGCAGGAATAAAGAACGAACTTGCGGCCTGTCTTGGCACCGACGGCGTGCAGCGCGTGGGCCGTCAGCGTCTTGCCGGTGCCCGTCTCGCCCTCAATCAGCACATGGCCGTCGGCCTGGCCCAGATCCAGAATATCCTCACGCAGACGCTCCATCACCGGCGACGCACCGATCAATTTGCGCATGATCCCAGAGCCGTCGCCCAACTCGCGCCGCAGGGCGCGGTTGTCCAGCGTCATGCGGCGCGCGTTGGTGGCGCGCTTGGCCAGTTCGTTCATCTTTTCGGGATTGAACGGCTTTTCCAGAAAATCGAACGCGCCGACCTGCATCGCTTCGACCGCCATCGGCACATCGCCGTGACCTGTGATCATGATCACCGGCAGCGCGCTGTCTACACTCATCAACCGCTTGAGGAATTGCATCCCGTCCATACCCGGCATCTTGATGTCCGAGATGACGATGCCCGGATAATCCGCGCCCAAACCCTTCAGTGCATCCTCGGCGTTCGGAAAGGTCTCGGTGTCGTAGCCCGACAGCGCCAGCCATTGGCCGATCGACTGCCGCATGTCCTTTTCATCGTCCACGATGGCGATCTTCATCGCATGTGCCATGGTCTACTCCGCTGCCTGTAGCGCCGCTGTGTGAAGCGGCAGTTGCATCTCAAATAGCGCGCCACCCGCGCGTCCGTTCCGTGCCGTCAGACGTCCACCCAGATCGGCGACGATCCCCGAAGAGATCGCAAGGCCCAGCCCGGTGCCGTCGCCCGGCGCCTTGGTGGTGTAGAACGGTTCGAACAACTGGTCGAAATCGGTGATCCCGTGGCCGTTGTCGCGCACCGTCAGCATCGCGCTGTCGCCCATGGCAAGGATCAACTCGATCCGGGGGTCGTCCAGATTGGATGTGGCGTCAATGGCGTTGCGCAGCAAGTTCACGATGACTTGCTCGACACGGATACGATCGGCGACGATGGGCACGGGTGCGGTGGGCACGGTGCGCTCGATATGCACCGCGCGGCGCTTCAATTGCGGTTCCATCAGTGCCAGCGCAGAAGACAGGCAATCGCGGAAATCCAAAGGCTCCAAGGCGGTACCGCCCTTGCGGGCATAACTTTTCAGCTGACGTGTGATCGCCCCCATTCGTTCGATCAGATCGTCGATGCGGTGAAAGGACGACAGCGCCTCATCGGGGCGCTTGCGCTCCACAAGCAGGCGCGCGCCGGCAAGGTATGTTTTCATCGCGGCCAGCGGCTGATTCAACTCATGAGACACGGCTGCCGACATTTCACCCAGCACCGCCAGCTTGGAGGTCTGCGCGACGGTCTGCTCGGCGACTTCCAGATGCTTCTCTGCCCGCTCGCGTTCTGCAACCTCGCGCTGCAGGGCGACGTTCAGACGGCGCAGTTCCGCGCTTTCTCGCTGGAAGAAAGTCAGCCGCGACAGGGCTTTGCGGCTGACCAATGCGGATCCCAGCGCGAACAGCAGCGCGAAGCCCATGATCTCTACCGCCAGCACACCATTCACCCGCTCGCGTACGCTGGAATAGGTTGTGAAGGACGTCATCCGCCAGCCCTGGAACGGGATGCGCGTGGCCTGCCGCATCACGGCCTCGCCACCCACGTAGGCGTCTGCTGGCAGCACCGTCCAATCCGCCGTGGCTTGGATCGCGCGCTGGATCGCGCCGGTGGCAGAGCGGCGGGCCAGCGCCTCTTCCTCTGTCAGCCCGCGCCATCGGCTTTCAGTCGCAAGGATGATCCGCCCTTCGCTGTCCGTCACCATCACCGCGTCCGAGAACCCGGCCCAAGAGCGTTCGAACTGCCCCAGATCGACACCCACGACGATTACGCCGATCATCGAGCCGTCGACCTCGACCCGGCGCGCGTAGGAGAACGCGAACGCCCCGCTTTCCGTTTGCGTCGTGGTAAAGACCGTATTGCTGGAGCGTTGCGCATTCACGAAGTACGCGGATGACCGACGATCCGCCCCCAGCATCTGTCGCTCGGTCGAGGCGACGATGCGCCCATCCTCGTCCAGCAGCATCAATGACGCGGCCCCGATCTCTTCGATGTAAGAAATCAGCCGCTGTGTCGTTTGGCTGTAATCCGCCGAATTCAGCGCACCGATCAGCGCGGGATCGCGGCTAAGCAACAACGGCACAACACTGGCGCGCTGCAGGGTCGACATCAGGTTGCCGGAATACAGCGCCAGCCGCACCTCTGCCCGGTTGCGGGTGCTTTCCGTATAGCGCTCTGTCAGGAAAACGTTGGTGACCCAGACGGTCGCGACGGCCACAACACCAAGCACCAGCACGGCGACCCGCAGGAACCAGCGCCGTCGGCGCTCGGACCGGGCGGTAAGATCGGAAACGTCGCTCATGCCGACAGACTAATGGGCGCGCGTCCCGCCAACAAGCTTACGCTTGGGCAAGCGCACCAGCCAAACCGGCGAAAAGTCGCTTGCCGTCGGTGCCACCCAAGGCGGGATCGGCTGCCCGCTCGGGATGGGGCATCATCCCCAGCACGCGGCGATTCTCCGACAGCACACCCGCGATATTGTGGACCGACCCATTCGGATTCTCGGCGTAGCTGAAGGCAACGCGCCCCTCGCCGCGCAACCGGGCCAACGTGTCCGCGTCGGCGGTGTAGTTGCCATCATGGTGCGCGATGGGGATCTGGATGGTCTCGCCCGCAGTGTAACCTTCGGTAAATGCGCTTTCGGCGTCGCCCACCACCAGCGGCACGGTGCGGCAGATGTACTTGATGCCGGCGTTGCGCATCAGCGCACCGGGCAAAAGCTGCGTCTCCGTCAGCACTTGGAACCCGTTGCAGATACCCAGAACAAAGCCACCGCGCACCGCATGATCCGCGACAGCCCGACACACCGGAGAGGTCGCGGCGATGGCGCCCGACCGCAGGTAGTCGCCGTAAGAAAACCCGCCCGGCACGCCGACCACGTCGACCCCATCGGGCAGCGTCTGTTCTTTGTGCCAGACCATTTTCACGGCAAATCCGGCATCCTCGAACGCGACCTTGAGGTCGCGGTCGCAGTTCGATCCGGGGAATACGATGACTGCCGCTCTCATACGCGCGCCTCCTCGATGCGGACCATCATGGCCTCGGCATCGGACCAGCGGTCCAGCCGATAGGCCGGATCCTCGTCCAGATTGTGGTGGGCCGTGAAGCAGACCCCCTGCCCCATGAACCCGTCGAAATGTCGGGTATGGTCGTCGATCAGAACATCGGCGTTCAGGATGCTCTTGTCGCCGCAGAACACGAGGTTCAGCCGGTCGATGAACGGGAAGTGACGCTCCATCCAGGCGATCTTGTGGCTGCATGATGCGGGATATTCCATGGCGGCCGTCGCGATGAAGACCTCGTGTCGGTCTTGCAAAGCGCGCAACCCGTCCACCGCGCCATCCACCACAGGGGCGTTCGCGAATGGCAGACCCGTATGCATCACACGCGCCATTTCAGTCGCGGTCGCCTCAGGCACCATGTCCTTGAATTCACGGCCCCGCGCGACCTCGCGGCTGATCTCGATGCCCATATCGGCCAGGATTCGCTGCTTCACGGCGGCGGTGTCGGCGATCACCTCGTCCATGTCGATGGCGATGCGCATCACGGCATTTCCACGGTGTAGCTTTCGATCACCGTGTTCGCCAGAAGCCGCTCGCACATCTGTGCGACCTCGTCTTCCGTCGTGCCATCGGCCACGTCGAGCGCGATCACCTTGCCCTGCCGCACGCCGTTCACGCCGTCAAAGCCCATCGCCCCCAAGGCATGGCGGATCGCCTCGCCCTGCGGATCCAGAACGCCCTCCTTCAGCATCACGACAACACGAACCTTCATGGCGCCTACCCTCTTTGCTTTCCTGAAATACCCAAAGCCCGCAGTTGGTCAGTTGATCAGCGTTGGCTTCGGCGCGTGGGTCACGTTGGACGGCAACACGCCAAGGCGACGGGCCACTTCGGTATAGGCGTCGGTCAGAGAGCCCAGATCCCGGCGGAACACGTCCTTGTCCAGCTTCTGGCCGCTTTCGATGTCCCACAGGCGGCACGAATCGGGGCTGATCTCATCGGCCACGATCAGGCGCATGAAGTCATTGTCCCAGACGCGACCGATCTCGATCTTGAAGTCCACCAGCTTGATGCCGACGGCCAGCATCATGCCAGACATGAAATCGTTCACCCGCAGCGCCAGCGCCACCATGTCGTCCAGGTCACGTTGCTCGGCCCAGCCGAACGCCATGATATGCTCTTCCGACACCAGCGGATCGCCCAGCTTGTCGTCCTTCAGGCAGAATTCGACGATGGGACGCGGCAGAGCCGTACCCTCTTCGATCCCCAGACGCTTGGACAGCGATCCGGCGGCGAAGTTGCGCACGATGACTTCCAGCGGGATGATCTCGACCTGGCGGATCAACTGCTCGCGCATGTTCAAGCGCTTGATGAAATGCGTCGGCACGCCGATCTGCGCGAGGCCGGTCATGAAGAACTCTGACAGGCGGTTGTTCAGCACACCCTTGCCCTCGATCGTCGCCTTCTTCTCGGCGTTGAAGGCGGTGGCGTCGTCCTTGAAATATTGTACCAAAGTGCCGGGCTCCGGACCCTCGTAGAGAATTTTCGCCTTGCCTTCGTAGACCTTGTTGCGCCGTGCCATTCGGGGGCCCTTTCGCCAGTTCCGCCCGCCTATAGGACAAAGCCGCAAACCCGACAAGGACGCGCCGCGCTTGGAAACGTCGTGCGCCATGCGCATATCGATCAAGTGACATTCACCAAAGGGAGAGACCGACATGGCATCGATGGAAGACCGCAAGAAATCCTTCGAAGATAAGTTCGCCCACGACGCCGACATGCAGTTCAAGGCCGAATCCCGCCGCAACCGCCTGCTCGGCCACTGGGCCGCAGGCCTGCTGGACCGTGATCCGACGGAATACGCCAAGGAAGTCGCCCGCGCCGACTTCGAGGAAGCAGGCGACGAAGACGTCTATCGCAAGCTTGCAGGCGATCTGGAGGGCAAGGCCGACGAGGCGACCATCCGCGCCAAGATGGCAGAGATGATGGATCAGGCGAAAGCCGACCTCGCCGACAAGGGCTAGCCTGGCTTGCTTCATGCAGGCCGCGCATGACATCTTGAAGAACGCGCGTTTGCGCGGGCGCGGTGGCTGTGCGATGCCCGCGCGACCCATTCATTCAAGGACAGACCATGCCCGACGCCCTGACGAAGATGCTTTCAACCCGCGACTGGATCCTCGCCGATGGCGCCACGGGCACCACGCTGTTCAACATGGGCCTGTCGTCCGGCGACAGCCCGGAGTTCTGGAACGTGGACCGCCCCGACGACATTCGCGCCCTGTATTCCGGGCCGGTGCAGTCCGGCTCTGACCTGTTCCTGACCAACACCTTCGGCGGCAACGCCGCGCGCTTGAAACTGCACGACGGTCAGGACCGCGTACGAGAGCTGAACCGCGCGGGCGCTGAACTGGGTCGCGAAGTGGCCGACACGGCCGGTCGTCCGATCATCGTGGCAGGCTCTATGGGTCCGACCGGCGAGGTCATGGCTCCGCTGGGCGCGCTGACCCATGAGCTGGCCGTCGAGATGTTTCACGAACAGGCAGAGGGCTTGAAGGAAGGCGGCGTTGACGTTCTTTGGGTCGAGACGATCAGTGCCCCGGAAGAGTACCGCGCCGCTGCCGAGGCCGCTGCACTGGTGGATATGCCCTTCTGCGGCACCATGAGCTTCGACACCGCCGGACGCACGATGATGGGCACGACCAGCGAAGAAATGGTCAAGATCGTCGGCAAGATGAAGCACGCCCCCCTGGCCTTCGGCGCAAACTGCGGCGTCGGCGCGTCCGATCTGCTGCGCACCGTTCTGGGTTTCATCGAGGCTGGCGCATCCCGCCCCGTCATCGCCAAGGGCAACGCAGGGATTCCCAAGTACGTCGACGGGCACATCCACTACGACGGCACGCCAGAGGTCATGGCGAACTATGCCGAAATGGCGCGCAACTGCGGCGCGCGGATCATCGGCGGCTGCTGCGGCACGACGCCGGAGCATCTGACCGCGATGAAAGAGGCGCTGGAAACCCGCCCCAAGGGCGACGCGCCGACGCTGGAAGAGATCGGCGCGAAGCTGGGCGGATTCTCGTCCGCCAGTGACGGCACCGGCGACCAAAGCGGCCAGCCCCAGCGCGAACGCCGCGGGCGTCGGCGCACCTGAGCGATTACAGAGCGAGGGGCTCTGCCCCTCACACTCCCCGAGGTATTTTCGGAACAGTGAAGGACAGGCGATGAGCGACCGGCGCACGGCAAAAGAGTGCAGCAACATGTCCGAGCTGCGCGCCGCCATCGACAGTATCGACCGCGATCTGATCGAGTTGCTGGCCGAGCGGGTTGGTTATATCGACCGCGCGGCGCAGTTGAAGCCAGCCGAAGGTCTGCCCGCGCGGACGACGGATCGGATCGCTGCCGTCGTCGCGAATGTGCGTGCGTTGGCGGAGGATAAGGATCTCGATCCTGATCTGGCCGAACAGATCTGGCGGCTGTTCATAGAATGGGCCATTGTACGCGAAGAAAAGGTGCTGGGTCCGTCAGTCGAAGAGTGACGGCTGATCCGCGTCCCCCAGCGGCACCGCGAACAGATCGCTGCGCAGGGGTGGCAGGTCGGTCTTCAGCCCCAGTCGCCTTACCGCCATTTCGAACCGCTTGGCTGTCAGCTCGGCGAACAGACCCTCTCCCCGCATCCGGTGACCCCAGTCCGCCGAATAAAGCGCGCCGCCGTGCATCTCGCGCACGCGGGCAAGCACCTTGTCTCGCTTGTTCGGCGCGTGACGCTCCAGCCAATCTTCAAACAAGCCCGCGACTTCGAACGGCAGACGCAGCATGATCCAAGAGGCCGCAACAGCGCCCGCGTCGCGCGCCGCAGCCAGGATCGCGTCGATTTCTGTGTCCGTCAGGCCCGGCACGACAGGAGAGACCATCACCCGCACTTCAACCCCGGCCTTCGCCAAGCGTTCGATCGCCTGCAAACGCCGCTTGGGCGACGGCACGCGCGGCTCCATCGTGCGGGCCAGTTCGGCATCCAGCGTTGTGATGCTGATGCCGGCCCGCGCCAGCCCTTGCCCGCTCATCCGAGCCAATATGTCGGCGTCGCGTTCGATCATCACGCCCTTGGTGGCGATGGCGACCGGGTGGCGGAAGCGCTCCAACACCTCCAACACCTGCCGCATCACGCGCCACTCCCGCTCTATCGGCTGATAGGGGTCGGTGTTCGTTCCGATGGCGATGGTGGCAGGCCGGTAGCTGCGGGCGCGCAATTGCCGCTCCAACACCGCCGCCGCGTCTGGTCGCGCGATCAGCTTGGTCTCGAAATCAAGGCCGGGCGACATCCCCAAGTAGCCGTGCGAGGGCCGCGCGAAGCAGTAGATGCAACCGTGCTCACACCCCCGATAGGGATTGATGGATCGATCGAACGAGATGTCAGGAGAGGTGTTGCGTGCGATGATGCTGCGGGGCCGTTCCACCGACACTTCCGTCCGCGCCAACGCAGGCTCATCCGGAGTCCAGCCATCATCCACCGCCTCTCGCACATGGGCATCGAACCGCGTCTCTGGGTTGCGGTCGGTCCCACGGGCGCGCGTGCGCTTGTGCGGTTGAGGCGGCAGGTCGGTCATAGCCGCAAGTTAGAACATAAAGGGAACGCGCGAAACCCTCATATCCTTCATGTGCAACGTGCATTTGACGGAGTGTCGGCAAATAGCGCAGTGACGTCGCAAACATATCAGCCCGCGCGACGCTTTTGCGCGCAATGGCGGGAAACCCGAAGGAGGCCGGAGCAATGGCGGACGACGAAGAAATCATCCTGGCCGATCTGAGCGACGACGAGCTTGTCGAGCAGATGATGGACGATCTGTACGACGGCATGAAAGCCGAGATCGAAGAATCGGTGATCATCCTGCTCGAACGTGGATGGACCCCCTACGACATTCTGACCAAGGCGCTTGTCGCTGGCATGACCATCGTGGGTCACGACTTCCGCGATGGCATCCTGTTCGTGCCCGAAGTGCTGCTGGCCGCGAACGCCATGAAGGGCGGCATGGCGATTCTGAAGCCGCTGCTGGTCGAGACCGGCGCGCCGCGCATGGGCAAGATGGTGATCGGCACCGTGAAGGGCGATATCCACGACATCGGAAAGAACCTTGTGTCGATGATGATGGAGGGCGCGGGCTTCGAAGTCGTGGACCTTGGCATCAACAACCCGGTCGAGGCCTATCTGGAGGCGCTGGAGCGCGAGCAGCCGGATATTCTTGGCATGTCTGCCCTGCTGACGACCACGATGCCCTACATGAAGGTCGTGATCGATACGATGTCCGAACAAGGCATCCGCGACAACTACATCGTGCTGGTCGGCGGCGCGCCCCTAAACGAAGAGTTTGGTCGCGCGATCGGGGCTGACGCCTACTGCCGCGACGCGGCCGTCGCGGTCGAGACGGCCAAGGACTTCGTAGCGCGCAAGCACAACCAGATGGGCGCACAGGCCTGATCGGATGGTGCGGGCCGCACGACTTGCGGCCCCTCCCCCGACCTCCCATCTATTAACCATGCCCACGCACATCTTCCTGCTGATCCTCGTCTCCGTAATCGCCGCCGCCGGATTAACAGTCTGGGGCGTTACCGCTATTGGCTGGCCCATCGCGGCAGTTCTGCCCGCCACGCTGGTCGCTGCCCTTCTCATGCGCCGCTTGTGAGTCTACCGGACGATCACGCCCTGACCGAAGACGGTATCGCCCCGAACGGGCGGGGCCGCGTGCTGGTTTTGGCCTGCGGTGCGCTGGCGCGAGAGATCACCGCGCTGACGCGGCAAACTGGTTTGAGCCACGTGGATCTCGCCTGCCTGCCTGCCATTCTGCACAACACGCCCGCGCGCATCGTAACCGCGTTGCGCGCGGCGGTAGAGCGCCATCGCGAAGACTACGATACGATCCTGATCGGTTACGGCGACTGCGGCACCGGCGGCGAAATTGACGCGCTTTGTGCCGAATTGGGTCTGGACCGCTTGCCGGGCGCACACTGCTACGCGTTCTTCGAAGGCGTGGATGCGTTCGCCGCACGCGATGAGATCGACGCATTCTACCTGACGGATTTCCTCGCCCGTCAGTTCGACGCTTTCGTGACGCGCCCCCTTGGACTGGACCGTCACCCAGAGTTGCGGGACATGTATTTCGGGAACTACCGGAAGGTTGTCTTCATGGCGCAGACGGATGATGCGGTGCTGACTGAAAAAGCGAAAGCTGCCGCCGATGCGCTCGGCCTAGGCTTCGAGCGACGTTTCACGGGCTACGGCGATCTCGAAACGACGGTGACCGGGCTTTAGCCCTGCTTCATCAGATCGTCGATGGCGCGCAGGCGTCCGATCAGGTCGCCCATCTGATCCACAGGGATCATGTTCGGGCCATCCGACGGCGCATTGTCGGGGTCTTCATGCGTTTCGATGAACAGCGCCGACACGCCCACGGCGCAGGCCGCGCGGGCGAGCACCGGCGCGAACTGGCGTTGGCCGCCGCTGGTCGCGCCCTGCCCGCCGGGTTGTTGAACCGAGTGCGTGGCGTCGAAGACGACCGGGTAGCCCGTTTGCGCCATGATCGGCAGGCCACGGAAGTCGCTGACCAACGTATTGTAGCCAAAGCTGGTGCCACGGTCACACAGCATGATCCGCTCGTTTCCGGTCGACGCGATCTTGGTTGCCACATTCGCCATGTCCCAAGGTGCCAGAAACTGGCCCTTCTTGACGTTGATCGCCGCACCCGTCTCACCTGCCGCCAGCAGCAGGTCGGTCTGGCGGCACAGGAAGGCGGGGATCTGGATTACATCGCAGGCCTGTGCGGCCGGGCCGCAATGGTCGGGCAGATGCACGTCCGTCAGGGTCGGGCAGTCGAATTCCGCACCGATCTTCGACAGGATGGACAGCCCTTCATCCATGCCAAGGCCCCGCGTGGACCCAAGCGAAGAGCGGTTGGCCTTGTCGTAACTGGCCTTGAAAATGAAGCGCGTACCCGTGGGCGCGCAGGCCTGCGCGATCCGCTCGGCCATCATGCGTGCGTGGTCCAGACTCTCCAGCTGGCACGGGCCGGTGATCAGGGCGAAAGGGTTGGCATCGCCGACTTCGATATCGCGGATGGTGACGGTCATGGCATAGCCCTTCGGGATTTGGGTATTTGCAAAAAGCAAAGAAGATCAGTCGAGTTGGTCGATCACGCTTTCGATGCGCGGCACGTCTCCGGGATTGTTCAGCTCCCAGAAGACACGTCCGCGACCATCGACTTCGATACAGGCGACATGCCAGCCGTTCTCAAGAAAACGCAGCTGCTCCAGCCCCTCCAGACGTTCCAGCGGGCCTTCGGAAAGCTCGGCATAGGCGGCGAGCGCATCGCGCGTGTAGGCGTAGACGCCGACGTGGTGGAAGACGGGCACATTGTCGGGGTCCAGCTTGCCGGGGTCGACGAAGGGGATGACTTCCTTCGAGAAATAAAGCGCCTTGCCCCCCGTCCCGAACACCGCCGTAGTGCCGCCAACGCGGCCCTGTTTGCGATCCTCGATGAAATGGCCGTAGGTCGTGGCATCGCAGCGCAGCACCGGGGTGGCGACCGGCGTGCCGCCCTGCATCGCGTCGATCAACGCCTCGACGAACCATGGCGGGGTCAGAGGCGCGTCGCCCTGCAGGTTCACGATCACATCCGCGTCGATCTTCCCCGTCGCCACCGCCGCTGCACAACGCTCGGTGCCGTTGCGACAGCTTTCGGGGGTCATGATGACCGACGCACCGAAGCCGCGCGCGTGATCCGCGATCCGGTCGTCATCGGTGCAGACATGGATCGCATGGTCGCCCACGACCTTCTGCGCGGCATCCCACGTCAGCCGAATCAAGGACTTGCGCGTGCCGTCGGGCAGCGCCAGTTCCACCAACGGCTTGCCCGGATACCGGGTCGATGCATAGCGGGCGGGGATCAGGATGGCTGCTTTCATGCGACTCCGGCCCTTAGCAGATCGTGGATATGCAGCACACCAACAGGCGCGCCTGCGTCGTCGGTGACCATCAGAACAGAGATACGCCGGTCCTGCAGGATCGCCAGCGCCTCAGCCGCCAGCATGTCCGGCCCGACCGTCACGGGCGCGCCGGATGCCACATCTCCGGCGGTCCGCTCCATCAGTCCGGCCATGTTGCGGCGCAGGTCGCCGTCGGTCACAACGCCTTGCAGGCTGCCATCCGGGCCGACGACCGCCGCGATGCCGAAGCCCTTGGAGGTCATTTCAATCAGGGTCTCACCCATGTCCGTTTGCGGCGACACACGCGGCAAGTCATCGCCGCCGTGCATCAGCATCGACACCCGTGCCAGCTGCGCCCCCAGCTTGCCGCCGGGGTGGAAGGTGCCGAAGCCTTCGGCGGTGAAGCCGCGCAGGTCCATCAAGGCGACGGCAAGTGCATCACCCAAGGCCATCGTCATCGTGGTCGACGTTGTAGGCGCAAGGCCCATCGGGCAGGCTTCCGGCTGCTTGGGCAGAACCAGTGCGTGATCGGCGGCGGCCGCGACGGTGGACCCGGCACGGCTTGTGATAGCGACCAGCGGGATCGCGAAGCGACGGCAATAGGCGATCAGGTCGCGTAATTCAGAGGTCTCGCCCGAGTTCGACAGAACAATGCAGACGTCGCCCGTTCCGATCATACCCAGGTCGCCGTGGCTCGCCTCTGTCGGGTGGACGAACATGGCGGGGGTCCCGGTCGAGGCGAAGGTGGCCGCGATCTTGCGGCCCACATGGCCCGACTTGCCCACCCCGGCCACGACCACCCGACCGGGCGCATCGCGGATCGCCCGCACGGCGGCGGCAAAGCCATCGGGCAGCGCTTCGGACATCGCGGTCAAAGCCGCGCCCTCGGTCGCCAACACGCGCCGCGCGGCGCTTAGGATCGCATCACTGTTCATGGCCGCCTTCTAGGCTTGGCGATGGCGCGCGTCAAAGCCCGCCTATCGCATCCACAGATTGGCCGATTTCAACCGGTTGCGGATCGCACGTTCCTTGCGCGGCAGACCGTCGGCGAACAGATCACGCGCCCGCGCACCCTTGCCTTGCAGCAGGAAGCGCTTGAAAGGTTCGTGCTCTTTCAGAACCTTCTTCACCTTGTTCTCGGCCATCGCGGCCTCTGCCACCGCAATCGCCGCGTCGCTTTCTCGCGCATACAGCAGCGGCATCAGCCGGTAATGGGTCGTGACGTCGCCATCCAGCCCGTCCAGCTCGGGGCCAGGCCGACCGCCGCCCATGGCGTGAATGGTCAGTGGCAGCGCGACCTGGTCGAGCCAAGGATCGAAGGATTGCAGTTGCGCTGCCTCTGGCGGATCGTCGCGGATCGCCAATGCATGATCCAGCCATTTTTGGCCAAATGCGGGGCCGGAACGGGCAAAGAACCAACCTGCGTTGAAGTAGAGATAACGCTCCCAGTATTCATCGGGCTGCGCGGGATCGAGCGAGCTTTCGAAGTCCAGATCGAACGTGTCGTAGAGCGACTTCCAGATTTCGGCGTAGCCCGGACCGTAGAGCTGAAGCTCGGGCCACGTGCCTTCGCGCCGCATGGATGCTGCGGGACGATCAAAGTCGAAAGGCACGGCGGACAACGTGCCATGAACCAGCGTGTCGCTGTCGAAGAAAACGAAGGGCGCGTCCGGGTCCAGAGCCAACAGCCCTTCGATCTTGTTGCCGTAGGCGTAGGAGGCACCGAAATGACGGCTCTCGAAGGGGCGGATCTCTGCGCCCAGTTTGGTCAGCAGATCGGCGACGGGTTCCTCCAGTCGCGGATCACCCGGCCATTTCGCACCGGGTTGCGGCTCCAGCACGATGACGCGGCCCGCGAAATCTGGATCGGCCTGACGCAAAGAGGCAACGAACAGCGCCGCCTCATACCCGATCCGGCCCTTGTGGCCGACAAGCGCGATATCGAAGGTCTCTGTCACGAACGCCTCATTGTCTTTTGACAGGTCGTTAACACGACGCAAACCCGGCCGCCTAGGGGCATCGGCGGTATTCGTCATTTGTCCGCAGTGTTTGCGCGAGTCCTGCCTTGAGGTTGCCCCTAGCGTGCGGCGCACGGGAAGTTTTGGTAAGGGGTAGAGGCTGATTGGAAGCGGCGGTCGCTAGATATCTGACGGGTGCCGCACGTGTTTGCCACGCAACCACTTCCGCGCGCTTTTCTCAAATCTTCGATTATGAAAGTGGTGGGCGACCCTGGAATCGAACCAGGCGTGCGTCTCCGCGAGGGAGTTACAGTCCCCTGCCACACCTTGCGGCCTGTCGCCCACTGGGGGTGCGGACTAAAGGCCGCCCCGGAACCCGTCAAGGCGAAAACGACTTGCAATCGGACGCGTCCGGGCGCACCCCGCACGCCATGACAAAGAAGCCGAAATGGGTTGTTGAAAAGGAACAGGCGCAGCGCGACGAAGCGCGTGCGACCGTGTGGCTGTTCGGCCTGCACGCCGTGCGCGACGCCTTGGTCAATCCCGCCCGCCAGAAGATCAAGCTGGTCGTCACCCGCAACGCCCGCGACCGTCTGGGTGAGATCGTGGATAGCGCCACCTGCGAAGTAGTCGAGGCCGATCCACGCAAGTTCCCCGCCCCCCTAGACCCCGGTTCGGTGCACCAAGGCGCCGCGCTGGAGGTCAAGCCGCTGGACTGGGGTCTGCTGGATGACATCGCCGTCAGCGGCAGCGGCCCCATCGTGGCGCTCGACCGGGTGACCGACCCGCATAACGTGGGCGCGATCCTGCGTTCGGCGGAAGTGTTCGGCGCGCGCGCGGTGATTGCCCCGGCCCGCCACTCGGCGCCCGAAACGGGTGCGCTCGCCAAGACGGCATCGGGCGCGCTGGAGCGGCAACCCTACCTGCGCGTCGGAAACCTGAGCGACGCGCTGATCCGGCTGCAGAAGATGGGCTACACCTGCCTTGGCCTCGACGGTGAAGCCACCGTGGACCTAACGCAGGCGCTGACCGACACCGCCGACCGCCCACTGTGCCTTGTGCTGGGCGCCGAGGGTCCGGGCCTGCGAGAGCGCACGCGTGAGACCTGCGACCAACTGGTGCGGATCGACGCGGCGGGCGCCTTCGGGTCTTTGAACGTGTCGAACGCCGCGGCGGTGGCTCTGTTCGCAGCGGCGCAAGCCCGGTCGTATTCGCGGTCGTAACATCTATCAGAACCGCGTCATCGTGGTTTCAATCCGTAGACCCAGCGCATCCATCGGCGCATCCTTTCTGGAAATGAAAGGATAGCCCATGCATCGCCGGACCCTTCTGACCACCGCACTCGCCCTGCCCTTCGCCTCTGCCGCCACCATAGTGCGCGCTGCGGAACCCGAAATCTTCACTGTCGGCGGCTTGGCCATTCGCGGCATCGACCCTGCCGCCTATCACGCAGGCGCAGGCCCCGTATCAGGATCGACCGCACACAGCCTGACTTGGCGCGGGGCTGAATGGTTGTTTGCGGATGCGGACGCCCGGCAAAGATTCGAAGCATCCCCGGACGCCCTCGCCCCCGCATTCGGTGGGTATTGCGCCTATGCCGCCGCGCGCGGCTACCTTGCACCCACCGTGCCAGAGGCATGGACGGTGCATGATGGCACTCTCTACCTGAACGCATCCTTGCGTGTGCGAGACCGCTGGCTGCGCAACATCGACGCAGAAATCGCCAATGGCCGCGCGAACTGGCCCGCAATTTTGGGCTGATCCAGTAGATTCACGCCTTGTTCACGTTGGCGCGACCGGCTCTGGTCAAGGAGTCGCTGGCTACCGATATGGCTCACAGGCGTCGGGTCGGAACACCCGGCGCGATATCACTGTCCCTCGTTCCACACTCGCGCCCGAAGCCCACCGCTTTGGGCGCATTTTTGTTGCAGGGACCGCACGCACCGATGCACAAAGCGCCATGACCGACAGTGACCTGCGCCGCATCTTGAACCGCACGAAGACGATCGCCTGCGTTGGTGTTTCGGCGAATCCGGTGCGTCCCAGCTACTACGTGGCGCGCTACCTTTCGCTGAAGGGCTTCACCGTCCACCCCGTCAATCCCGGCCTTGCGGGGCAAACGCTGTTCGGACGCACCGTCGTCGGATCGCTGGCGGATTTGCCGCCCGGCGTTCAAATGCTGGATATCTTCCGCCGCCCCGAACACGTGCCAGCCCTGGTGGACGAGGCGTTGGACGTCATGCCCGACCTTGAAACGGTCTGGATGCAGATCGGCGTCGTGCATGAAGAGGCCGCCGAGAAAGCCCGTGCACGTGGGCTGACCGTGGTGATAGATCGCTGCCCGAAGATCGAATACCAGCGCCTGTTCGGCGAATTGCGCATGGGCGGTTTCGCGACGGGCGTGATTTCGTCCAAGCTATAGGCCGCCGCTGCGCAAATGGCGCGGCGACGGCCAAGGGGGATTGCAGAAAAGCAAAGAGCTACTGGCTGTAAAGCACGACCGTCGGGATATCGGTCAGCGGGATCTCCAGCAGGCGCATGGTCGACAGGGACAGCGTGGTGCCGCCCTCTCCCGGCCGCAGCTCTACCAGTCCGGTCTGACCGTTGGCGGGGTTCTCGACCCGGCCCGATTGCGTCGAGGATACAAGCGCCGTCTTCACCCACAGGCCCCCTTCGGTCGGATCGCCCAGAGAGGCCGTGACCTCTCCCAGACGATTTCCACCTTCGGTCACCGATTGCGCGGCGGCCTTCTGCTCATCCGTCACGGTATCCAGCGACGCGGCGGTGTTCGCCCCGGCGGCAGGCGGCGGTGCGGTGGTGACCATCGCAACCTCTTCCGGCGTTTCGGGCGCGGCAACGGCCGGAGCGGGCGCTGGCGCGGCGGGGGCAGCATCGCCGCCACCGCGATTTGCAAGACCGGACAGCTGCGCACAGCCCCCCAGGGCGACGACAAGCGCGATGGCGCTAATTGGGAATATACGTGTCATCCGCCCTATCTAGTTTGCCGCCCAGCAGACGACAACGACGAATGGCCCCCTTGAGGCATCGCCTCGCCCCCCATAGGTTCAGCCCATGAACGCACCTCTTATCGACCCATTTCAGCGCGCGATCTCTTACCTTCGCGTCTCCGTCACCGACCGCTGCGATTTCCGCTGCGTCTATTGCATGGCCGAGAACATGCAGTTCCTGCCCAAAAAGGAGCTTCTGACGCTGGAAGAGCTGGATCGCATGTGCTCGACCTTCATCGACCTTGGCGTGAAGAAGCTGCGGATCACTGGCGGTGAGCCTTTGGTGCGCCGAGAAATCATGACGTTCTTCAACGCGATGGGTCGCCATCTGGACTCTGGCGCACTCGATGAGCTGACGCTGACCACAAACGGCAGCCAACTCGCGCGTTTCGCCGATCAGCTTTATGCGGCCGGCGTGCGCCGCGTGAACGTGTCCTTGGATACGCTGAACGAAGACAAGTTCGCCCGCGTCACCCGCTGGGGCCGTCTGCCGCAAGTGTTGAAAGGCATCGACGCCGCACAGGCCGCCGGCTTGCGCGTGAAGATCAACGTCGTGGCCCTGAAGGGCTTCAACGAGGACGAGATGTTCGAGATCGTCGATTGGTGCGCCAGCCGCGACATGGACCTGACCTTCATCGAAGTCATGCCCATGGGCGACATGGGAGAGACTGACCGCATCGGCCAATACTGGCCGCTGTCGGACCTGCGCGCGCATCTGGCACAGCGCTACACCCTGACGGAATTGACCAAGCGCACCGGCGGACCCGCGCGCTACGTTCGACTGGAGGAAACGGGTCAGGACATCGGGTTCATCACGCCGCTGACCCATAACTTCTGCGAAAGCTGCAACCGCGTGCGCCTGACCTGCACGGGTGAGCTGTACATGTGTCTCGGCCAGGAAGACATGGCCGACCTGCGCGCCCCGCTGCGCGCCAGCGAGGACGACCGCGTGCTGCAAGAAGCGATCCGCGCCGCGATATCGTTGAAGCCAAAGGGCCACGATTTCGACTACTCGCGGCAGGACGTGCAAGGCCAGATGTCCCGTCACATGAGCCACACGGGCGGCTGACCCCGTATGTGGGACAATGTCACCGGCGGGTTGGCGCGGCTGGCGTGGCCGATGCTACGCCGCCGGGCGAAGCGGTCATTTCTGAACCGCGGCGGCGATCCGGCGCGCTGGGGCGAGCGCCTCGGCCATCAGCCCGGCGCCACCCCCGGCGCGATCTGGGTTCACGCCGTCAGCGTGGGTGAGATGATGTCAGCCCTGCCCCTGATCGACGCGCTGCTGACCGCCGATTCAGAGGCGCGGGTGGTTTTGACGACGACGACAGCGTCTTCGGCGAAGCTGGCGGCCGACCGCCTGCCCGACCGCGCCACCCATCGCTACGCCCCCGTGGACCATCCCACCGCCGTGCGTCGCTTTTTGGATCACTGGCAGCCCAGTCGCGCGATCTTTCTGGAAAGCGAGGTTTGGCCGAACCAGATCGCAGCCTTGCACCGACGCGCCATCCCGCTGGCATTGGTCTCGGCCCGTCTGACCCAGAAAACCGCCGACGGTTGGCGCAAGTCCGGTCCCCTCGCACGCGCCGTGTTCAAGCGCGTTCCGCTGATCTTGGCGCAAGACGCGCAAACCGCCGCGCGCGCCCGTGAATTGGGCGCCCCCCGGATCGAGGTTGCCGGATCGCTCAAGGGGGCTGCTGTGCCGCTGCCCGTGGACGATGCCGAACTTGGCCGCATGATCGCCGCGACCGAAGACCGACCCGTCTGGGTCGCGGCATCGACGCATGAGGGTGAGGAAGAGATCGTGCTGGAGGCGCACGCCCTGATCCGCCACGAACGCCCAGAGGCGCTGTGCATCCTCGTGCCCCGCCACGTCGAACGCGGTGCAGAGCTTGCCGAAACGTTAGGGCCTTTTCCGCTGCGATCGGGCGGCGCAGTGCCGGGGCCGGATGCGCCCGTCTACGTCGCCGACACCTACGGCGAATTGGGGCTGTGGTTCTCTGTCACCCACGTCGTATTACTTGGCGGCTCGCTTCTGCCCGACATCGGGGGGCATAATCCACTGGAGCCAGCCGCCTTCGGCTGCACGATCCTGACCGGCCCGCACACGTCGAACGCCGACGCGGAATTCAAAGCCTTGGGCCAGCGCGTGACCCGTATCGAGGATGCCGAACACCTCGCTGTTGCCGTGCTGGACGCCTGGGACGATGGACCGATTCCCGTGCTTGAAGACAGCGCGAAATCGGACCGTGCCGCCCGGATCGCGCGCGCCTGTCTGGACCTGCGCGTGTGATCGTTGCTTACGCAAACCCCAAGCACCACTCGACATGCGCGGACTGCGCTGAAAGATAAGCGCCATGCCAGAGCTGTTCGTTACCAACTACAACCCGCGCTACACCGGCGTTTCGGCCACGGCCGAACGCATGGCGCAAGCACATCTGGACCGCTACGATCTGGCGCTGGTCGGCAAGCCGCTTCATGGCCTGCCCGATCCGATCTCACCCGCGCTGGCGCGCAAGCTGTCCCGCACGCCATCGAACGACCGCCCCTGCGCGGTCTGGCACGTGCGCCGCGACCCAGAGATGCTCTCGGCGATCTATGCCCGCGACGTGCTGCGCTTGCCGATCCGCACGGTCTTCACCTCGGCTGCCAAACACCGGCACAGTGCGTTCCCACGCTGGCTGATCTCAAAGATGGACGCGGTCATCGCGACCTCTCCCGAAGCGGCGGCGTTCTTCCCCGATGTGGCAGCCACGCTGCCTCATGGCATCGACCTTGGCCGCTTCTCTCCCGCGCCCGACCGTCGCGCGGCATGGGATGCGCTCGGATACGGCGGGTCAGAGGGCGTGGCCATCGTGGGACGCATCCGCGCGTCGAAAGGCACCGATGTCTTCGTCGACGCGATGTGCCGCGTCATGCCCGACCGGCCACGCATGCATGCGCTGGTGATCGGACAGGCGCGCCCCGCTGACCGCGCTTTCGTCGAAGCACTGCATGCCCGTATCGCCGAGGCCGGCCTGACGGGCCGCTTCCACTTCCTTGGCGACACGCCCAACGATCAGGTGCGTCAAATCCTCCCCGCCCTTAGCCTTGTCGTGAACGTTGCCCGGTACGAGCCGTTCGGCGTTGTACCCGCCGAAGGCATGGCCAGCGGCACGCCCTTCGTCTGCTCGGACACGGGCTACTATCGTGCGTTTTCGGATGACGGCCGCTGCGGGCTGATTGTTCCGGTCGAGGATGCGCCGGCCACCGCCGCAGCCGTATCCGAGCTGTTGGCCGACGCCGACCGATTGGAGGCGATGGGCCGCGCAGCGCGCGCCAAAGCCGAGGCGGATCATTCGATCCAGGCCGAAGCGGATGGCGCCGCAGAGATTTACGAGCGGCTCTGGGCCGGAGATGATCTGGCCGTCCATCGGGGGTAGCTGGCCGGGCGCCAGTGAGTATTTGGGAAAACAAAGAAGGGATCACCGCGCGAAGCGGTCCACGAAGTTGCGCAGAATGCGCGCGGCGTGGGGCGTCTCGATGCCGCTGACGCGGGCTTGCAGAGCGTCGGCCTCGGCAGCGTCGAAGTAGCCCCGATCCCGGTAGACGCCGATGCGCAGCGCAAAGCTGTCGCCGTTCGCCTCTGGGTGAAATTGCGTGGCATAGACGTTGCTGCGGTAGCGGATCATCTGCACCGGACAGGCAGTGCCTTCGACAAGCAGTGTGGCGTCCGGCGGCACCTCTTGCGCGGCTTCCTTGTGGGCGACGAGGCCGGTGAACTGCTTGGGCACACCCTCCAGCAACGGATCGGCGCGGCCTTCTGGCGTAATGCCCAAGTCTGCGACCGAGATAGGCTCTGACCGGGCGCTTTTGTCCACCTGTCCTCCCAAAAACGCCGCCAGCGCGCCGACGCCGTAGCACAGGCCGAGGAAGGGTATGTCGCGCGCGCAGACCTGTTTCAGTATAGCTCGAGTCCGGTCGTTTATCGCAGCCTCCGCAGGCGTAGGGTCGGGATCGCTGACGCAGGCCGGGCCGCCGCCCATGATGATCGCGCGCACATCACTCAGCGATCCTGGATCGTCCTGTTCCAGACGCACGCGCCGCACATCGGTCGCGGTCAGCCCGCCGCGTGACAGGATCGCGCCGTATTCCTCGTCCGCCGCCTCATCCTCTGGGCGGCATTGCAGCAAAAGGACCGTCACCGCGGCAATCGTTGTTCGGCCAATGCCACCCACCACGCGACCCCATGCGGGATCGCCGCGTCGTCGAAGTCGTAGTCGCTGGCATGCAGCGGCGCGGTGGGACCATTGCCGGTCAGGATGTAGGCACCGGGGCGGGCCTGCAGCATGTAGGCGAAGTCTTCCCCACCCATGACCAGATCGGCGGCGGCACAATCGCCGGCAACGCTGCGCGCCGCGGCAGCGGCGTATTCCGTCTCAACGGCGTGGTTCGCCATGACAGGGTAGTTGCGCTCATAGCGGACTTCCGCCCGTGCGCCGTGGGCGCTGGCGATGCCTTCTGCGATCTGTGCCAACCTGGCTTCGGCCATGTCGCGCATCGCGTCGGACATGGTGCGCACCGTCCCCTTCATCGCCACGCGGGACGGAATCACGTTGTCGGCTTGGCTGGAGCTTTCGATGCCAGTGACCGATACGACGAGTTGCTCTGTCGGGTCCGAGACGCGGGAGGCCAGCGATTGTAGCGCCGTGACGATCTGCGCCGAGATCACGATGGGATCGACCGTCTCGTGCGGTTTGGCGGCGTGGCCCCCCTGCCCGATGACGTCGATGTGGAAGATGTCGGTCGCCGCGAAGAAAGCGCCTGCGCGGATCGCGAAGGTGCCCACCGGCAAGCCCGGCCAGTTGTGCATGCCGTAGACCTCTTGGATTTCGAAGCGGTCCATCATGCCGTCGTCGACCATCTCACCCCCGCCGCCGCCCCCTTCTTCGGCGGGCTGAAAGATGACCGCGACGGTGCCTTTGTGCGACCGCGTCTCGGCCAGCACCTGCGCCGCGCCCAACAGCATGGCGGTGTGACCGTCGTGGCCGCAGGCGTGCATTTTGCCGGGTGTCTCGCTGGCGTAATCCGCGCCCGTCGTTTCGGTGATCGGCAGCGCGTCCATGTCTGCACGCAAGCCGATACAGCGGCCAGGGCCATCCTGCCCGTGGATCAGCCCAACGACGCCGGTGCGTCCGATTCCCTCGACCACGTCGTCGCAGCCGAAGGCCCGCAGCTTTTCAGCGACGAAGGCGGCGGTCTCATGGACGTCGAACATAAGCTCAGGATTGCGGTGCAGATGCTGGCGCCATTCGGCGATGGTTGGGGACAACTCGGCGATGCGGTTCGAGGGGGGCATTGGGTCAACTCACAAATGGAATGCGGCGCGCTGTGTGCCGTCGGTGAAGCGCGCGAAGCGGAACGGGGAGAGGTCGTGATCAGGCGTCTGGTCCAGCGCCAGTGCCGCCGCCGCGCGTCCCACGGCGGGACCAATGCCGAAGCCGTGGCCCGACAATCCGGTGAGCAGCACCAGTCCGGGCAACGGGCCGACGCGGTCGATCACTGGGATCATGTCGGGCAGGCAGTCGATCATCCCCGCCCAACTTTTCCTTAACGCGACTGGCCCGAGAGACGGGAATGCGTCTGCGAACTGCTGCACCATACGGCGCGCGAAGCGTTGCGACGGGGGCGGGTCGAGCACGCGCATCCGCTCGAAAGGCGAAGGTGCATCCGAAAGCCAGCGGCGTGGGGTCGTCCAGCTATCGGGAAACCCGCGCGGGGACGCGGGGCGCAGGTTGGTCGACAGGATGTCCCGCCGGAACGAGGGCCAGAAGCCGCGCCAGTGGCGGAAGGCGGACGGGCCAAGGTAGAAGTCGTGGTCGAAGGACGGGGCCAGAGAATAGCCGCCATCCGCGCGACGGCGGAAGGCAAAGCGGTCATCCACCCCCTGCCCCGCGAAGACCTCTGGCAGCGGGTCGGTCGCGCCGACGGTCGCGCGGACAGAAAGCTGTGGCAGGTCAACGCCATGATTGCGCAGCAGGGTCGCCGACCACGCCCCGCCCGCCAGAACGACGCGCGGCGCGCGGATGGGTCCCGCTTCGGTGATAACGCCCGTGATGGTGCCGCCGTCCATATCCAGCGCGCGCACGGCGCAGTCTTCGCGGATCGTCACGCCTTCGCGCGCGGCAAGGCGCGCCAGTTCGGGAACGGCAACCCAAGGCTCGGCGCGGGCGTCGGATGGCGTCCAAAGCGCGCCGGTCCAACCGGCGTTGGCATCGGGCAGCATCTCTGCAAGGTCGGCGGTAGAGAGCATCCGACTATCGAGGCCAAGATCCGCCGCCGTCGCGGCCCAACCCGCGTAGGCGGCCAGCGTCTTGGCATCGCTGGCGAAATACAGCGTGCCGGTTTGCTGAAACCCCAGCGCGCCATTGGTATCGCGCGAAAGGTCCTGCCATAGCCGCACGGACTGCATGACCAACGGGATCTCATCAGGGTCGCGGCCCTGTTGGCGAATCCAGCCCCAGTTGCGGGACGATTGCTCTCCGGCGATGCGGCCCTTTTCGCACAACACGACCCGTGCCCCAGAGCGCGCAGCATACAGAGCAGTCGTCACACCGGCGACTCCGCCGCCGATTACGACGATATCCGCCTCGGTCGGCAGATCGCCGCGATGCTCTACGGGGGTGGCAAGGGTGACGGGGCCTGTAGCGTGCATAGGCAAACGGTCTGCGCCCCTGCGCGCGCCGTCAAGGGGGGGTCGCGACGTCGCACGGGCTGGTGCTTTGGGGATGCGCGGGCTAGCTGCCACCCATGTCCTCACGCGATCTGACCGAAGGCCCGATATCCCGGGCCGTCCTTGCTGTTTCGGCCCCCATGACCCTTGGCATTCTGGGGGTGATCTCTGTCGGTCTGGCTGACGCCTATTTTCTTGGTCGCGTGGGACAGGCCGAACTCGCCGCCGTGGGCTTCATCTACCCAGTCACCGTCGCGGTCACCTCGCTGTCCATCGGTCTGTCAGCGGGCGCGAACGCCGCGCTGTCGCAAGCCTTGGGGCGTGGAGACGACGACAGCGCCGCTGCGCGCCTTAGCCTGCATGCGCTGGGATTGGGCGCGGTGCTGGGTGTTCTGGTGGGACTGGCGTTGTGGCTTGGCCAAAAGCCCCTATTCGCTCTGATCGGCGCGGGCGAGCAAGTGCTGCCAGAGATCGGCGCCTACGTCGTCTGGTGGGCGGCCTCATTCCCGTTTCTGGTGCTGTCGATGCTGGTCGGCGCGATCTTTCGGGCACGCGGCGACGGTGTGACCGCGTCCGTTATCATGGTCAGCCAAGCGAGTGTGAACATCATCCTCGACCCGCTGCTGATCTTCGGTCTGGGCCCCTTCCCCGAGATGTCGACCGGCGGCGCGGGACTGGCGACCTTCCTGGTGCGAGTCGCCGCGACGGCGGGCGGGCTTTTCTGGGCGTGGCGGCAAGGACATCTGACCGGCTGCCGTGATCCACTAAAGCGCGTTCCGCAGAACCTGTGGACCATCGGCGCGGTGGGCCTGCCCGCCGCATTCTCGAACAGCGTGAACCCCGCCGGCATGGCCATGGTCACCGCGGCCGTTGCCACTCTGGGCGATGCCGCCGTCGCGGGCTTCGGCGCGGCCACGCGGGTTCAGACCTTGGCCTTGGTGCCGATGCTCGCACTATCGTCCGGCATCGGGCCAGTCGTCGGGCAAAACTGGGGTGCGGACCGGCGGGACCGGGCACGCGGAGCCGTGCGTGCCACCTTCCTGATGTGCGCAGGTTACGGTGCGGCCATTGGTGCGGTGCTGCTGCTGTTCGGAGGGCCCATTGCGAGCGCCATCGCGTCCGGAGAGGAGGATGCCGCCTTCGCTACGACCTATCTGCGCATCGTCGGTCTGTCGCTGTTTGGATATGGCATGGTCGTGACGGCCAACGCCGCGATGAACGCGCGATCCAAAGCCGTCTGGTCCATGGGCCTGTCGCTGGCGCGCATTTTCGCGCTGTATCTGCCGCTGGCGTGGCTTCTGGTCGGGCCGTTCGGTTTCACCGGCGTATCCGCCGCCGCCGCTGCTGCCAATGTCGCCGCCGCCGTGGCTGCCCTTTGGGCAGTGACGCGCACGGGTCTGTCGCCGCTGGGAACGAGCGACAGGTCTGTCAGTGCAGTCGTCGCGTCGCCCGGCGAATAGCAAGCCAGACGAGCACCAGAACCAACGGTACCAACGCCGCGGTGCCAACCGTTTCGGACACGCCCAAGCGAGCGAACACGGGCTTCAAAGCGTAAGCCGCCAAAGACACCGCGTAGTAGCTGATCGCGACGACAGACAGGCCTTCGACCGTGCGTTGCAGACGCAACTGGGTGTCTGCCCGGCGGTCCATGCTTTCCAACAGCGCCTGGTTCTGGGCAGAGCGTTCCACGTCCACGCGCGTCCGCAGAAGATCACCCGTATGCAAGGCCCGCTCGCTCATCTCACGAAGGCGGGTGCGAGTTGCTTTGACGGTCCGCATGGCCGGATCGAAGCGGCGCATCATGAATTCGGCCATCATCTGCCGCCCGTGATAACGTGTCTCACGCAGGGCTGCGATGCGCTGAGCGACGATGGCCTCATATGCCTCTGTCGCGCCGAATCGGAAAGACGACTGGGCCAATACCGCTTCCAGTTCTGCCGAAACATGCAGCAGGTCCTTCAAAGTCGCCTCAGGGCTGGCCTGCGATGTCATCTCGTTCATCAATCGGCCAAGATCGGCATCCAGGGCGGACATGCGCGGTCCCAGTTCCCGCACGCGCGCAAGACCCAGCATCGACATGGTCTTGTAGGTTTCGATCTCGGCCAGGCGCTGCACGATCCGGCCCGTCCGCTGCATCCCCGTACCGGGCGCCACGAAAACGGCCATCCGCATGTGCCCGCCTGTGTCGATGCGGAAGTCAGAGGCCACCAGCGCCGCGCCCTCCAGTACCTCGCTGACAGCGAGGCTTTCGGGCACAAACCAATCGTCCAGCTTGGTTTGAATGGCATCATCGTCCGAACGCACTTCCACGCGGATCAAGGCAGAGGTGATGCGCACACCCGGCATGTCGGCCAGCCATTCGGGGGAAAAAACGCCGAACATCGAACGGTCGAAGGCAGCATCCGCCACCCCGTCCCCGAAAACCGTGTAGGTCGTGAATTCCGTGTGGTTTTCCCACTTCAGGCGATACCGCCCGATCTGGCCGAACCAGTGCGTCGCGTCCGGCTTCGGGTGGTCCGCGCCGAAACGATCCAACAGGTCGATCAAGTGCGCACGGTCCAGACTGCGATCCCGCCGCGCCGCGTCAGAGGGTTGTTTGATCGCAAGATACACCGCGTGGGACGGTGCTTGGATCATGGGAAACGGGCGGGCATGCAGCTCGTTTGCCAAGGTGTAGCGCAAGGCGTGATCGGTCAGCTGTGGGGCGGTCTGGGTGTTCATTCACCCACTTAAGCGCACAAGGCCCGGCCGGAACAGGGCCTTGAAGCGTTTCGGCACCGAAACTGAAAATCAGCTTTTCTTGGCTGCCTTCTTGGCCGTCTGTTCGACCTTGGACACCGACTCTTCGATCTGGCTGGTCATCGAGCGATAGGCTTCCTCGTTCGCCTCGCGCGCGTTGTCGGCCATCTTGCGCATGAGCGTCAGGCTTTCCTCTACCGCTTCGTTCATTGCGGCGGTGCGCGACTTCATGGCGTCGGGGCCTGCGTTCTCATCGGCCCATTCGTACTGCTGGCGCGCGGCATGGGTCATCTTCTCGAAAATTTCCATCTGCTTATCCAACAGGTCCTTGTAGGCCTCGGCCGCAGATTGGTTCGCCTCGGACATCGCTTCGAAGTTGCGCTGGTTGGCACGGATGACCTGCTCCATATCAAACATCTGCGCCTGCGGCTGCTGGAACATCTGCATCATCGCCTGCGGATTCCACATTTGCTTCATGCGGTCGGGTTCGAACATCGCGAACATCTGAGACATGTCGAACGGGTTCTTCGGGGCTTGGGCCATCGGTCGCTCCTGACTAATTCAGTGTATAACGTAGCCGATAGGCCCGCGTCATCAAGGCGCACTGTCCAGCAGCTGCTTTTCGTTCTTGGCGATCCGGCGGAGGAACTCATCCACATCGCCGTCCCGTTGCACCAATTTGCGGGCCGCCTTCGCCGTGCCACTTCGATCGGCCGCTTCCTTGAACAAGGGCCGGTCTTCAAAAGCGAAGCGGGTCTGTTGCCCTAGATACAGGCTTTCCGCTGGCATCCCGTTCGCGAAGAGAACTTCGTGGTTATCGAGCAGCAGATGAACGTAGTGAGTGTCAGTCGGGCTCAGGCGGCTTACGCCCGGAATGCCAAGCAGCTTGACCGCCGGGACCAGAATTTCAAAGCTGTCGAACATGCGTCGCGCGATGATCGAGCGCAGAAGCACACGGTGCTGGGGAGAGACCTCTAGCGCGCGGTCCGGCAGCCCCGGACCGAAGGTGTTCGCTTCGATGCGGATCGGGCGCAGCATCTTTTGCCGGCCCATATCGTGCGCCGACACATGCAAACCACCGGTCCAGATGACGCGCTGGTAGCCGTGATCCATCGTCATCACGGAGGCGCCCGCCGTGATCCCTTCGACGGCGCGCAAGCCCTTCGACGTGGCGATCAGCGTTCCAGCCCTAAAACAGACGGCTTGCACGTTGTTGTTCTGATCGGCGTCGATGATGACGTCATCACCGGCCGGCGAGAAATCGATGGACCGTGTCTGGATCGAGGTAATGGGTCCGACATCGCCTACATCGTCGTCCAGAAGCATGAAGTAGCGGCTCGCCCCCCCGCCCGTTGGAATGGCCTGAATGAAGACCACGTTGCTCGACCCGGAATCGCCGCTGACGTCGAAGGAACTGTGCGTGCCGTCTGGATTGAGGGTTGTGATCGTCACGGGCGTATTGTCAGGATCTGCAAGCTCGATGCCGTACTCTACCCCATCGATCATCAGCCAGCCGCTGTCCGCATCGTTCCAGTCGTTCAACTGCGTAATCTGTGTGGAAGAATTACCCGATTCAGAATCGCTGTAGGTCGCGTTATCGACGACACCCAGAATGTCCCCGCCGCCACCAGGCGTGGCCGTGTAGGTCCGAAATTCTCCGATTCCGGAAACCTCGATCAGGTCGGGGATCGGTGTATTGTTCGCGGGCATGTCATTTGCTCCTGTCGCCTTGACAGGAAACCTGAACGCCAAACGCGGACCCTTTCGGACCCGCGTTGGCTATTTTCAAGACTATTATAAAGAAAACTGAAGTAAATTTCCCCTGCTTCAGGGACAGGCCTCTACTTCTTTTTCTTCTTCGGCGGGATCAGATCGGTGATCGTGCCTTCGAACATCTCGGCCGCAAAGTTCACCGTCTCCGACAACGTCGGGTGCGGGTGGATCGTGTGGCCCAGATCGACCGCATCGGCCCCCATCTCAATGGCCAAAGCGACCTCTGAAATCAGATCGCCTGCGTTGGTACCCACGATGGCACCGCCGATGACGCGGTCGTCTTCGGGATCGAAGATCAGCTTGGTGATTCCTTCCGACCGACCGTTCGCCAAGGCCCGACCCGAAGCGGCCCAGGGAAACACGCCTTTTTCGATCTTCAGGCCCCGCTTCTTCGCCTCGCCTTCCGTGATGCCGACCCATGCGACTTCCGGGTCGGTGTAGGCGACCGACGGGATCACGCGCGCATCGAACGCGCGCTTCTCACCCGCGCAAACCTCTGCCGCGACCTTGCCCTCATGCACGGCCTTATGCGCCAGCATCGGCTGGCCGACCACGTCGCCAATGGCGAAGATGTGGTCCACGTTGGTGCGCTGCTGATGATCGACCTCGATAAAGCCGCGGTCGGTCACTTTCACGCCTGCCTTGTCGGCGGCGATCTTCGCGCCGTTGGGCGTGCGCCCCACGCTGACCAGCATTTTGTCGAAGCTCTCGGTCTCGGTGCTGCCGTCTTCGGCCTCGAACGTGACCTTGAGGCCCGACTTCTGCGCCTCGACGTTCGTCACCTTCGTCTTCAGCTTGATCGCCTTCAGGCGCCCTTCCATCCGCTTGTGCAACGGTTTCACGATATCCTTGTCGGCACCGGGCAGAATCTGGTCCATCATCTCGACGACCGTGACTTCGGCGCCCAGCGCCTCGTAAACCGTCGCCATTTCGAACCCGATGATGCCACCGCCAAGGACGAGCATCTTCTTCGGGATCGGATCCAGTTCCAGCGCACCGGTGCTATCCACCACGCGCTTGTCGTCATGGGGTACGAACGGCAATTCCACCGGCTGTGAGCCTGCCGCGATGATGCACTGATCGAAGGTCACCGTCTTGGTGCCGTCGCCCGTGTCCACCTCGATCGAGTTGGCCCCCGTGAATTGGCCATACCCTTGCACGACCGTCACCTTGCGCTGCTTGGCCATGCCGGCCAGACCGCCGGTCAGCTTTTGGACCACGCCATCTTTCCAATGGCGCAGCTCAGCTTCCTTGATCTTCGGCTTGGAGAAGCTGATGCCGTGTTCTGACATTTCTTCCGTCTCGGTGATGACCTTCGCCGCATGCAACAGCGCCTTCGACGGGATACACCCGACGTTCAGACATACCCCGCCCAGAGACTCGTAGCGCTCGATCAGGATAACGGACTTGCCCAGATCGGCCGCGCGAAACGCCGCCGTATAGCCGCCGGGGCCAGACCCCAGAACAACCACCTCGGCATGGTGATCGCCCGATCCGGCTTTCGACCCATCAGCAGCCTTGGGTGCAGGCGTATTGTCCTTCTGTTCAGGCGCAGGAGCTTCGGATTTTGGCTCATCAGACGCATCCGCGGCTTCGACTACAAGGATCACGTCGCCTTCCTTGACCGAGTCGCCCTCTTTCACCTTTATTTCGACGACCTTGCCCGCATGGGACGACGGCACTTCCATCGTCGCCTTGTCGGACTCCAGCTCGATCAGCGGGTCTTCTTTCTCGATCATGTCACCGACCGAGACGAGCACGGCGATTACCGGAACATCCTGGAAATCACCGATATCGGGGACTTTCACATCAGCCATGTCAGCCCCCTTACAGCATCAGCCGGCGCACGTCGCCGAGCAGGTATTTCAAGTGCGCGGCAAACTTCGCCGCCAAAGCGCCGTCGACGGCACGGTGGTCGTAGGACAAGCTCATCGGCAGCATGTTCTTCGGCTCAAACTCGGACCCGTTCCACACGGGCGTCATCGCAGAGCGCGTCAGGCCTAGGATCGCCACCTCGGGTGCGTTGACGATGGGGGTAAAGCTGGTGCCCCCGATGCCGCCAAGGCTGGAGATCGTGAACGTCGCGCCCTTCATGTCGTCGCCCTTCAGCTTGCCGTCACGCGCGGCAGAGGACAGCTCCATCAGATCGCGGCTGATCTGTTCAATTCCCTTGCGGTCGGCGTCCTTGATGACCGGGACCATCAGCCCGTTCGGCGTGTCGGCCGCGAATCCGATGTTGTAGAAATCTTTCTTGATCAGCTTGTCGCCGTCGGAATGCAGGCTGGAGTTGAACTGCCAGTGCTTGCGCAGGGCCGAAACGCTGGCCTTGATGACGAAGGACAGCAGCGTAACGCGGTAGCCTTCTTCCTTCGCCGCCGTGTCCAATTCCTTGCGATACTTATCCAGCTCGGTGATGTCGGCGCTCTCGTTGTGCGTGACATGCGGGATATTCAGCCAGGAGCGGTGCAGCGCGGGGCCGGACAGCTTCTGGATACGGGTCATCTCGACCTCTTCCACCGGGCCGAACTTCGAGAAGTCGACCGCCGGGATCGGCGGGATGCCCATGCCACCCTGTGCGGCCTGACCGCCGGACTGAGCGGGGGCGCTGGAGGCAAGTGCTTTCTCGACGTCCTCACGCAGGATACGACCCTTGCGACCCGATCCGTTGATCTGGCGCAAGTCCACGTCGACCCGACGCGCAAAGGCCCGCACCGAGGGCGAGGCGTGGAAGCTGGAAGAGCCGGTGTCGACCACGGCGTTCGTATTCGATGACGGCGCTTGGCTGGAAGAGCCGGAATAGGCCGCATTGCCGGTCGGTTCGGCGTCGTCCTCTTGCGCTTTTTCCTTCGGCGCATCGTCGGACTTCGCTTCGGGCTCGATTTCCTCTTTCTCGTCCGATCCGCCGTCGTCGCCGGATCCACCCGCATCGTCTTCGAGGATCAGGATAACGGTCCCTTCGGCGCAGCTGTCGCCTTCCTTCAGCTTCACTTCCTTGACCGTCCCGGCGTGGCTTGATGGCACTTCCATCGTCGCCTTGTCGGACTCCAACTCGATCAGCGGGTCTTCCTTCTCGATCTTGTCACCGGCACTGACGAGCACCGCCACCACGGGAACATCGTCGAAATCACCGATATCGGGCACCTTAACTTCGGTCGTCATCTTGTTCTTCTCCCTCGTTCTTTTGCCCGATCAAACCAGTCGCGGGTTCGGCTTGTCGCCGTCGATTTCGTATCTCTGCACGGCCTTTTCCATATCGGCCTTCGACACGGTGCCTTCCTTGTACAAAGCGTGCATGGCGGCGGCCGCGATGTGGTTCGCGTCCACCTCGAAGAATTTGCGCAGGTTGGCGCGGCTGTCCGACCGACCGAACCCGTCCGTGCCCAGCACGGTGAAGGACTGCGGCACGAAGGCGCGGATTTGTTCGGCGAAGTTCTTCACGTAATCCGTCGCCGCGATCACCGGGCCATTTGCATTTTGCAAACATTGGGTGACGTAGGGCACCT
This sequence comes from Palleronia sp. THAF1, assembly GCF_009363795.1. Classification (NCBI taxonomy): domain Bacteria; kingdom Pseudomonadati; phylum Pseudomonadota; class Alphaproteobacteria; order Rhodobacterales; family Roseobacteraceae; genus Palleronia; species Palleronia sp. THAF1. Next base: position 1,906,878 of record NZ_CP045420.1, read on the forward strand.
TTGGCTCGGACGTCGGGTTCAGACGGTTCCACCGCTCTGCGTCCTGACCGTCGCGGGCCAGTTCGTTAAGCGATGTCGCCGACCAGATGTCCGCCGTCACGCCGAAGTCTTCCTTCAGCATCTCGGCTGCCTTGTAGGACTGCATCAGGATCGTGCCGGACCCCACTAGGTTCACGTGCTTCTTGCCTGGCTTGTCGGCCTTCTGCGCCTTGTAGAGTCCCTTGATGATCCCCTCTTCGGCACCCATCGGCATTTCGGGATGCAGGTAGTTCTCGTTGTTCAGGGTGATGTAGAAGTAGACGTCCTCCTGATCCGCGAACATCCGCTGCATGCCGTTCTGGACGATCACCGCGACCTCGTAGCTGAAGGTCGGGTCATAGCTGATGCAGTTCGGGATCGTGCCTGCAAGGATGTGGCTGTGCCCGTCCTCGTGCTGCAGGCCCTCTCCGTTCAGCGTGGTGCGCCCGGCGGTCCCGCCCAGCATGAAGCCGCGCGCGCGACTGTCGCCAGCGGCCCAAGCCAGATCGCCGATCCGCTGGAACCCGAACATCGAGTAGTAGATGTAGAACGGAATCATCGGAACGCCGTGGGTGGAATAGGACGTCGCCGCCGCGATCCAGTCGGCCATGGCACCGGCCTCGTTAATGCCTTCCTGCAGCACCTGCCCGTTCTGGCTTTCCTTGTAGTAGGACATCGTCTCGGCGTCCTGCGGCGTGTATTGCTGCCCCAGCGGGTTGTAGATACCGACAGAGCGGAACAGCCCCTCCATCCCGAAGGTGCGGGACTCGTCAGGTACGATGGGCACCACACGCTCGCCCACCTTCTTGTCGCGCAGCAGTGTTGTCAGGATGCGCACGAAGGCCATCGTAGTCGAAAACTCGCGATCACCCGACGATTGCAACTCACGCTTGAACGACTCCAGCGGCGGAATCTCCAGCGAAGGCGCCCCGGTATAGCGCGATGGGAACGACCCGCCCAGATCCTTGCGCCGATCCGCCAGATACGCCTTTTGCGCGTTGTTCAGCGTGACGAAAGGCACCTTCTCGATGTCCTTGTCGTCCACGGGGATCTTGAAGCGATCCCGCATGGCTTTCATCTGCGCCACGTCCATCTTCTTGGATTGGTGCGCGGTGTTCGCGCCCTCACCGGCGGTGCCCATGCCGTAGCCCTTGACCGTCTTGATCAGCAGGCAGGACGGGCGCCCCTTGGTTTCGGTTGCGCGCTTGTAGGCGGTATAGACCTTCTGAGGGTCATGCCCGCCACGACGCAGCGAGAAGATTTCTTCGTCGGTCATATCCTCTACCAGCGCAGCGGTTTCGGGATATTTGCCGAAGAAATGCTCGCGGATGTAGGCGCCGTCCTTCGATTTGAAGGTCTGGTAGTCGCCATCCAGCGTCTCATCCATCAACTGGCGCAGCTTGCCGGAGGTGTCGCGCTCCAGCAGGTCGTCCCAGCCCTTGCCCCACAGCACCTTGATGACGTTCCAGCCGGAACCCCGGAAGTTGCCTTCGAGCTCTTGCACGATCTTGTGGTTGCCGCGCACCGGCCCGTCGAGCCGCTGAAGATTGCAGTTCACCACGAAAATCAGGTTATCCAACTTTTCGCGCGCGGCGATGGTGATCGCGCCAAGGCTTTCGGGTTCATCCATCTCGCCGTCACCAAGGAACGCCCAGACCTTGCGATCCGACTTCTCGATCAGGCCGCGGTTCTCCATGTAGCGCATGAAGCGGGCCTGATAGACGGCCATCAGCGGGCCAAGACCCATGGAAACGGTCGGGAACTGCCAGTAATCGGGCATCAGCCACGGATGCGGATAGGAGGACAGACCCTTGCCATCCGTTTCCATCCGGAAGCCTGCAAGATCTTCTTCGCTCAGCCGACCTTCCATGAACGACCGGGCGTAAATGCCGGGGATCACGTGGCCCTGGAAGAAGACCAGGTCGCCGCCGTGGGTCGCGGACCGCGCGCGCCAAAAGTGGTTCAACCCGATGTCATACATCGCCGCGGACGAGGCAAACGAGGCGATATGCCCGCCGATCCCGTCTTCGGCCTTGTTCGCGCGCACCACGGTCGCCATCGCGTTCCAACGGTTGATCGATCGAATGCGCTTTTCCATGTCCGCATCGCCGGGGATCTCCAACAGATCTTCGGCAGGAATGGTGTTCTGATACGGCGTCTGCGCGCTGAACGGCAGGTTCGCGCCCTCGGCCCGCGCTTTCTGTACGGCCTTGTCCAGCAGGAAGTGGGCCCGATCAGCGCCATCCCGCGCGATCACGTCCTCAATCGCCTCCTGCCATTCCTGGCTTTCTACGGGATCGATATCGTCCTGTCCGTCTTTCATCTCAAGCTCCTCCCTTGCGGGACGGGTCCGACTGCGCGCGGTTTTCCCGTCATATTATCGATCACCTTAGCGCCTACTTCGCGACAAGCCAGAGCAGTAGATACGCTTCGCGAAATGCAGCCATGCGATTTCCGCATGTCACCTTCGAAAAACGCATAGCAAAGCAATACCCTTGCGCGAACAATGTCTTGAAGGACACGGACGTGCGCGCAAGATCGTGTCGCGTGCACCCACCCTTTCCCCGCACGCCTCGACTCGCTAATCGGGTCGCGATCAGCAATGAAGGCGGCCCAATGCGCAGCGCATCCATCACCCGCAAGACGAACGAGACCGACATCACCGTCATGGTCGACCTCGACGGCACCGGCAGGTCAGAGATCGAGACCGGCATCGGCTTCTTCGACCACATGCTCGACCAGTTGTCGCGGCATTCGCTGGTCGACATGCACATCCGCGCCAAGGGCGACCTGCACATCGACGACCACCACACGGTCGAGGATACGGGCATCGCCATCGGCCAAGCCCTGCGCGAAGCCTTGGGCGAAAAGCGCGGGATCGCACGCTACGGCCAATGTGCGCTGCCCATGGATGACACGCTGGTGAATACCGCGCTCGACCTGTCGGGCCGGCCGTGGCTCGCGTGGAACGTGCCGATGACCGCCTCCCAGATCGGCACCTTCGACACAGAGCTGGTGCGCGAGTTCTTCCAAGCCTTGTCCACACACGGCGGCGTCACGCTGCACGTGGACCTGATCCGGGGCCTGAACAGCCACCACATCGCGGAAGCCGCATTCAAATCGGTCGCCCGTGCCCTGCGCATGGCGGTCGAACAGGACCCCCGAAAGGGCCACGCAGTACCGTCGACCAAAGGCACGCTTTAGGCTTCTTTGTTTTCTGAAATACTCACGGCCGAAGGCCCGCCCATATGACCACCGTCCTGATCGATACCGACAGCGGCAATCTGCACTCTGCCGAAAAAGCCTTTCAACGCATGTCGCGTGAAGGCAGCGGAGAGCCTGTCGTCGTCACATCCGACCCCGACACCGTGCGCCGCGCGGAACGTATCGTCCTGCCCGGAGACGGTGCCTTCCCCGCCTGCGCCGACGCCCTGATGCGCGACCGTGCCGCACTGCACGAGGCGCTGCTGGAAGCAGTCGAGACCCGCGCTGTGCCCTTCCTTGGCATCTGCGTCGGAATGCAGCTTATGGCGCGCGAAGGATACGAGTACCGCTCAACAGAAGGCCTGAACTGGATCGACGGTGCCGTTTGCGCCATCCCAGCCAATGGCCGCAAGGTCCCACACATGGGCTGGAACGATCTGGTCATCGACCGCCCCCACCCTGTGCTCGACGGCATCGCAACAGGCGATCACGCCTACTTCGTCCACTCCTACCACATGGATCTGGATACCCTCGACCAGCGCCTCGCGCACTGCGACTACGGCGCAGAGATCACCGCAATCGTCGCACGCGACAACCGCATCGGCACCCAATTCCACCCCGAAAAGAGCCAGTCCACCGGCCTGCGGCTCATCGCCAACTTCCTGTCCTGGCGGCCTTGAGCCGACGCGCCGTCCACCTTACGTTGAAGGCACCTGACAGGAGAGTCCCGATGTTCGCCATTCCCGGCAAACAGGCCGTGACCATCACGCCCGCCGCCACACGCCAGATCCTCAAGCTGATGAACGCCAAGGGCCACAAGGGCCTGCGCATCGGCGTGAAGAAGGGCGGCTGCGCCGGCATGGAATACACCATGGACTACGTGGATGAGGTCGCCGACCACGATGAAGTCGTCGAGCAAGACGGCGCACGGGTGATGATCGCGCCCATGGCACAGATGTTCCTCTTCGGCACGGAAATCGACTATGAGACCAGCCTGCTGGAATCGGCCTTCAAGTTCCGCAACCCCAACGTCGAAGACGCGTGCGGCTGCGGTGAGTCGATCAAGTTCAAGGACGTGGCCGAGCTGAGCGCCGAACGTGAACTCTAAGGCCTAAAGCCATTTCACATCGCAGGATTGCAGCACGTGCACAGTGCCAATGCGGCGATTCGCAAAACAATTATTGCGTAATGCGTCGATTGTTTCCCATCCCTAACGCGATCTTGAGCGCCGCGTCCAATCCTATGCCCGGCAATTCATCAAAAGGCGCGATTGCGGCAAAAACCTGTCGCTGACGTAGAGTAAGTTTTCCTCCCGGTTGGCGCGATTGTGGCAATCTATATTATGATTCTATCAACCCTAGGTGGTGCCAGGCTACCCCTAGGCGGTGCGTGACCAACGCGGGAGTTTTAAAGATGCCCTTCACATTCGGAATTCTCGACCCGAGCAACTACGGCGATCCCAACGGCATTTTCGCGGATGACACCGGGACGGACGGCAATGTCGGTGATACCTTCACAATCCTCGATTACGACTACACGAAGGCCACGACCGAAGGCTTCCCGGATGACGGCGGCTCTGACCTGACCGAACCCGTCACGATCAACGGAACGACCTACCAGGCCGGTGACGAGCTTGAGGCCAATTACGAGGTCATCTTCATCGATCAGGCAACCGGACTGTATCACCGCGTCACGGCAATCCAGATCGACAACAGTGACGAACCAGTCGGCATCGTCATTTCGCCGGGCTGGGATATCACGACTGGTGAATTTGTCCCGAATTCCCTGCCCGACCCCGGAACCACCCTGACCGCAATCGACGGCGACGATCTGGATGGCACGCCTAACATCGGTCAGTTCGCAACGGACAACAATTACGTCGGCATCGAAGGCAACGACGCTGAGCTGAACGACAGCAACGGCGTGCCGATCTGTTTCGGTTCGGACGTTGCGATCTTCACCAGCACCGGCAGCAAACCTGCGGGAGAAATCTGTGTCGGAGACCGCGTGCATACGCTGGATCACGGCTTCCAGCCGGTTCAATGGGTCGGGCGGATCACGCTGGAATCAGAGGAACTGACCCGCAAACCACAGCACCGCCCGATCCGCATCAAGGAAGGTGCGCTGGGCCACGGGCTTCCGATGCGTGACATGCTGCTGTCGCCACAGCACCGGGTCATGGTGTCATCTGTCATTGCAGAGCGCATGTTCGGTGCAACAGAAGTTCTTGTGGCGGCCAAACACCTGTTGTCCCTGCCGGGCGTCGAAGTGGCCACGGATGTGACGCAGATCACCTACGTCCACTTCCTGTGCCGCGGGCATGAGATCCTGATGGCAGAGGGTTGTCTTGCTGAAACGCTGTTCTGGGGAAGCGAGGCGCAGAAATCGCTGTCCAGCGCCGCGCAGACGGAAATCATGTCCCTGATGCAACCCCCAACCGAGCCTGCGCGCACGATCGCTCGTGGTCGTCGGGGCAAGCGGCTGGCGGAACGCCACGCGCAGAACGAGCACCACGCCCTCGCAAAGGCCTGATCTACGTTCCGAGCTAAACAATGGCCGCATCCCCCAAGGATCAGCGGCCATTTTTCACGGAGTTCGGGGGAGTTCTGCGCTATTCAGCCGCCGCGACGTCTGATGCTTCCTGCGCGTCGATCTCTGCCGCCCGCTTCTCGACCTGTTCGACGATGTGATCCACCATCTCTTCGTTCGACAGCTTGTGGCTTTGCTTGCCAGCCAGATACACCATGCCAGACCCTGCGCCACCGCCGGTGAAGCCAACGTCGGTCATCAATGCTTCACCTGGGCCGTTCACGACGCAGCCGATGATCGACAGGCTCATGGGCGTCTTGATGTGGGCCAGCCGGTCTTCCAGCACCTCGACCGTCTTGATCACGTCGAAGCCCTGCCGTGCGCAGGAGGGGCAGGAGATGATGTTCACACCCCGATGCCGCAGGCCCAGCGACTTCAGGATCTCGTAGCCCACGCGCACCTCTTCCACCGGGTCGGCGGATAGTGACACGCGCAAGGTATCCCCGATGCCCATCCACAGCAGGTTGCCCAATCCTATGGCCGACTTGACCGTGCCCGCGTTCAGCGATCCGGCCTCGGTGATGCCAAGGTGGATTGGAGCGTCAGTGGCTTCGGCGATGCCCTGATAGGCCGCCGCCGACAGGAACACGTCGGACGCTTTCACGCTGATCTTGAACTCGTGGAAGTCGTTGTCTTGCAGGATCTTGATGTGATCCAAGCCGCTTTCGACCATCGCGTCGGGGCATGGCTCTCCGTATTTCTCCAGAAGATCGCGCTCCAGCGAGCCTGCGTTCACCCCGATGCGGATAGAGCAGCCGTGGTCCTTAGCGGCCTTGATGACCTCTTTCACTCGCTTTTCGTCGCCGATGTTGCCGGGGTTGATGCGAAGGCACCCTGCCCCCGCCTCTGCCGCCTCGATCGCGCGTTTGTAGTGGAAATGGATGTCGGCCACGATGGGCACCGGGCTTTCGCGCACGACCTCTTTCAACGCCGCCGTCGACGCTTGATCCGGGCAGGACACACGCACGATATCGGCCCCCGCTTCGGCGCAGTCCAGAACCTGCTTGATGGTCGCTTTCGCGTCGCCCGAGTCAGTGTTGGTCATCGTCTGCACCGCGATGGGCGCGTCGCCGCCCACGGGCACGTTGCCAACCATAATCTGGCGCGACTTGCGGCGGTAGATGTTCTTCCAAGGGCGGACGTGGTTCAGCGACATGGGATGCTCCGATAGGCTTAAGCGATACCTAAGCCTTACGGAACGCCCTGCCAACCACAGCTATTCGGCGGGATCGGCTTCCGCGGGCTGACCAGGCAAACGCGGGGGATCGGCCTGCAGTTCAACAACGACGCGCGCCAGCGCGGTGTCCTGCGTGATATCCGCGACTTCGTAGGTTTCAGTCAGCGTTTCGGCGGCGAGGGCAAGATTGCCCGTCACGCTGCCGGGGCTGCCGGCGGGGCCGTAATGCTCGCCATTGACCGCGAAGTAGACGGCGCCGGATTCGCCGGTGCGCAGGGTCGCGGGCTCTTCGGTCTTCGGCAGGACGAAGCGGTCGCCCTCTTCCATGACCTTTTCGTAGATTGTGGTACCGTCAGCCGCGCGGACGCGCACCCAGGACGGGCGTACGGCGAAAACGACGACTTCGGGGATATTGGCGGCCACGACCTGCGGACGTGGCGTATCTGTGTCTTCGGCGATCAGAACTTCCGTTCCGCTCATGGGGGTTTCACCGGTCAGACCGTCAGGTGACGCAGTTGCGGGCGTCGGGCCTGTTACACCGGCAAAGCTGCCGCTACGGCGCGGGTCGATCGTCGCGATGGGACCGTCGCGGGCCACAAGGACAGGAACGTCCAGCGCCTCAGGGCGATACAGACGGTCGAAGCCATCGCGGGCCGCCGTCTGCGCACCATCTTCGTCATCCGCACCAAGCGGGGTGATCGTATCGAGCGGGTCAATATCTGCAACGACCTGCGGCGCTTGATCTACGGGCACGACTTGCACGCGCTGCACTTCGGACAGCACGGCATAGCCTCCGTAGCCCAGAAGACCGATCAAACCGACCAGAACAGCGATGGACCCGATAGCCCCCGGTTCGATCCGGGCAAGAAAGCTTTCGTTGCGCGGGGTGATCCCCAAGGCCTTGCTGCCGAACGGGCTGGCCTCTTCGCGGGCTTCACGTTTTGGGGCCGAAGCAGCCTCTGACATACCGTGTGCGGTGGCGAAACCGGCTTCGGCGCAGAAGCGCTTGTAGGCCCATTCGGGGTCGAGATCGAGGTAGCGGGCGTAAGACCGGACATATCCGGCGATAAAGCCGGGTGTTTCGAACGCGGTCGGATCCGCGTTTTCGATAGCGGCGATATAGGTGGCTTTGATCTTCAACTCACGTTGAACATCCAAAAGCGATTTACCGGCGGTGGCACGCTCGCCCCGCATCACATCGCCAAGTCGTAGATCGTAGTCGTCGAAGCCCTTCGGCTCGACGGTTTCCGCGTCTTCTTGGCTGCTGAACCGCCCGATCATGCCTAGCCCCTCAAGACTGCCCGTCCGTCCTTAGACCACCCGCAAAACACACGGGCCCCTTGGTCTTGGACCGCTGATTAGCAATATCGTAGCACGAGTCCAGAGCGCTTGAACACCAATTAGTGTATATCAAGCCGATAGTTCGGCACGATTTAGCGCACAATGTGACCATAAAGTGTCCAGCGCATGAACAAGTGCATCCATTTCGCGCGGACCGTGCACGGGCGACGGCGTAAAGCGCAGCCGTTCCGTTCCGCGCGGCACGGTCGGGAAGTTGATGGGCTGAACGTAGATGCCATGATCTTCCAGCAGCATGTCCGAAAGCATCTTGCAGTGCACCGGATCGCCGACGTGGACAGGCACGATGTGGCTGCCGTGGTCGATGAACGGCAGACCGATCCCCTTCAGACGCATCTTCAGGATACGCGCCTGCGTCTGATGCGCATCCCGCAAGGACTGGTCATGCTTCAGATGCGCGACACTTGCCGCCGCACCGGCGGCCACGGCGGGCGGCAATGACGTCGTGAAGATGAAGCCGGGCGCGTAGGACCGCACTGCATCGCACATGCGGTCGCTGGCGGCGATGTAGCCACCCATTACGCCGTAGGCCTTCGCCAAGGTGCCATTGATGATATCGATCCGGTCGGCCAAATTATCACGCTCGGTGACGCCACCACCGCGGCGGCCGTACATGCCGACGGCGTGAACCTCGTCGATGTAGGTCAGGCAGTTGAACTCATCAGCCAGATCGCAAAGCTCTTCGATCACGCCGAAATCGCCGTCCATGGAATAGACGCTCTCGAACGCGATCAGCTTGGGCAGCGCAGGATCGTCCGCCTCCAGCAGTTCACGCAGGTGGGCCACGTCGTTGTGGCGGAAGACACGCTTCGCCCCGCCATTACGGCGCACGCCTTCGATCATCGAGGCGTGGTTCAGCGCGTCGGAATAGATAATCAGGCCCGGGAAGATCTTCGGAAGCGTGCTGAGCGTCGCGTCGTTCGCGATGTAGGCGCTGGTGAACAGCAACGCCGCTTCCTTGCCGTGCAGATCGGCCAGCTCGGCCTCCAGCCGCTTGTGATAGACGGTGGTGCCAGAGATGTTGCGCGTTCCGCCCGAACCGGCACCCGTGGCGTCGATTGCATCGTGCATCGCGTTCAGGACCACCGGGTTTTGCCCCATGCCCAAATAATCGTTGCCGCACCAGACGGTCACAGGCGTCTTCGTCCCGTCACCGCGCGTCCATACCGCGTGGGGGAAATTTCCCCGCTCACGCTCGATGTCGATGAAAGTCCGGTAGCGCCCTTCCTCGTGCAGGCGGGCGATGGCGGTGTCGATCTGGGCGTCGTAGGTCAAGCGGTAAGACCCTCTCTTCTCTGCGTCCAACCTGATGTAAGGGCGAAAGCCACCGTGTCACGTAGCCAATTCGTCGCCCCTTGCGGCAGTTTAGGTGGTGTAGCCGCCCCGGCCCCGCCCGTCCAGCGACCGCCCGCGCGAAATGCACCGTTTCCACACTGGCCCGCCCGGCGCTCTGGACAGGCGCGCCGGGCGGCGTAGTGTCCCGGCGCAGTAACACCGGAGTGCCCATGTCCCTTGAAGCCATCCTGTCGCGCCTTGATTCAGACCAAAACGATGCCCGAAATCGCCTATTGGAGTTTCTGGCGATCCCGTCGATCTCGACCGATCCCGACTACAAGGCAGAGGTGCGCCGCGCCGCCGAATGGCTACGCGATGCGCTGATCGATCTGGGCGCCGACGCCGAACTGCGCGTCACGCCCGGCCACCCGATGGTCACCGGCCGCACAAACGGCGAAGGACGACCGCTACTGTTCTACGGCCATTACGACGTGCAGCCGGTGGACCCTCTGGAACTGTGGCACCGCGATCCCTTCGATCCGGCCATTGAAGACGATGTCATCCGCGGACGCGGTGCGGCCGACGACAAGGGCCAGCTGATGACCTTCATCGAGGCCCTGCGCGCCTGGAAGTCCGAGCGTGGCACGCTGCCCAACATCACCTTCCTGTTCGAAGGAGAGGAAGAGAGCGGCTCTCCTTCGCTCGTGCCGTTCCTGAAAGAGCATAAATCAGAGCTAACGCGCGATCTGGCGCTGATCTGCGACACCGGCCTTTATGCCAAAGACCGCCCCGGCATCGTCACGCAGCTACGGGGGCTGCTTGGCGAAGAAATCGTCGTGAGAGGTGCGTCGAAAGACCTGCACTCCGGCAGCTTCGGCGGCATCGCTCAGAACCCGATCCGCGTGCTCGCACGTATCGTCGCCAGCCTGCACGACGCGACGGGCCGGGTTACGATCCCCGGCTTCTATGAGGGCGTCCCCGAACTGACAGACGAGCTGCGCGCGCAGTGGGATGCGCTGACTTTCGACGGTCCGGGCTTTCTGTCGGGCGTAGGTTTGTCGGCCCCGGCGGGCGAATCCGACCGGACCGCGCTGGAACACATCTGGTCGCGCCCCACGGCGGAAGTAAACGGCATTCGGGGCGGGTACGCGGGCAAGGGCTTCAAGACCGTCCTGCCGGCAGAGGCCGCAGCCAAGATCAGCTTCCGCCTTGTCGGCAACCAGGACCCGTTGGCGATCCGCGACAGCTTCCGCGCCATGGTCCGCGAGATGATCCCCGAGGATTGCACCGTCGAGTTCCACGACCACGGCGCCGGACCCGCCAGCCATATGGACACCTCCGATCCCGCGTTCGAGGCCGCGCGGCAGGCGCTGGGGCAGGAATGGCCGCACGAAGCTGCCTACATCGGTGCGGGCGGCTCTATCCCCGTCGCGGGCTACTTCCAGTCCATCCTTGGCATGGATTCGATGTTGATCGGCTTCGGTCGCGACAACGATCAGATCCACTCACCCAATGAGAAGTACGATCTGAAGAGCTTCCACCTTGGCGCCCGGTCTTGGGCGCGTATCCTGGATGCGATATCCTGAACCGGGGCGCTGCCCCGGACCCCGAGGTATTTAGAGAACGATGAAGGTAACGGTACTTCACTGTTCCATAAATTCCTTAAGGTAAGGCCGCAGGCCGGGGGGCAGCGCCCCTTGACCGCCCCGGCCCCCGCAGCCAAACCGATCCCATGAAAATCATCATCGACACCGACCCCGGACAGGACGACGCCGTCGCGATCCTGATGGCCCTTGCCTCACCAGAGATCGAGGTGCTGGGGCTGACCGCCGTCGCGGGCAACGTGCCGCTTGACCTGACGGCGAAGAATGCGCGGATCGTGCTGGAACTGGCGGGGCGCACGGACGTGCCCGTCTTCGCAGGCGCCGATCGGCCCTTGTTGCGTCCGCTCGTCACTGCCGAGCATGTCCACGGCCGCACCGGCCTCGATGGCCCGGACCTGCCCGACCCGACCATGCCGCTGCAGGCCACCCACGCCGTCGACTTCATTATCGACACTCTGCGCACGGAAGCCTCCGGCACCGTCACGCTTGTCCCCATCGGCCCGCTGACGAATATCGCCTTGGCGCTGGCGAAAGCGCCCGACATCGCCCCCCGCATCGCGCGCATTGTCTTGATGGGCGGCGCATATTTCGAGGTCGGCAACATCACCCCCGCCGCGGAGTTCAACATCTACGTGGACCCCGAAGCTGCAGCACTTGTCTTTGCCTCCGGCGTGCCGCTGACCGTCCTGCCGCTGGACGTCACGCACAAGGCGCTTGTCACCAAGCCCCGCAATGACGCTTTCCGTGCGCTGAACACGCCCGTCGGAACTGCCGTCGCGCAGATGACGGACTTCTACGAGCGCTTCGACAAGGAAAAATACGGCAAAGCGGGCGCGCCCCTGCACGACCCCTGCACCATTGCTTGGCTGTTGGAGCCGGACATCTTCACGGGCCGCGAGATCAACGTCGAGATCGAGGTCACGTCCCCCCTGACCCGTGGCATGACCGTCGCAGACTGGTGGCGCATCACCGACCGCCCCGCCAACGCGCTTTTCATCGGCGAGTTGGACGCGGACCGCTTCTTCGATCTGCTGACCGACCGTCTGGGGCGTCTCTAGATGGCCGCCACATTGCGCATCGCCGGTGAGGCCGACGCTACCTCCGTTGCGCGCCTGGTGGCGGCTTGCCATGAAGAAACTGGCGTGCAACCCGATCCCGCCCGACGAGATGACGCTATCGCCGCGCTTCTGGATGGCGGAATGCCCGGAGCCCTTTATCTGATAGGGCCGCCGTCTTCGCCGGTGGGCTACCTTGCCATCAGCTTCGGGCATGCGCCTGCCACCGGCACCACCGCGCGGCTAGAGGAAATTTACGTCCGCCCGCCCGTCCGAGGCCGTGGCATGGGCACCGAATCCATTCAGGCCCTGTCCAAGATGCTCTCGCAGAACGGGATAGAGATCCTGTCGGCCACGGTGCCCGAGAGCGAGAGCGGCTTTTTCCCGCGTCTGCGGTTCCAGCCTTATGGGCCGGACATGCGCCGCGCGCTCTAGACGCCGCGCACCTCTATCCCGCCGATCAGCCGGGCGTGTTCCTGAATGGCGAAACGATCCGTCATGCCCGCGATGTAGTCATTCACGATGCGCGCCAACGCGGTCTCTCCGTCCGCATCTTCCACGTCCTTGCGCCATTGTTTGGGCAACAGGTCGGTTTGCTGCATGAACAGAGGAAACAGCTCGTCCACCACCTGCGTGACCTGCGCGCGCATCTCGATCACGCTGGGCGCGCGGTACATGCGGTGGAACAGGAAGTCGCGGATCACCTTCAGTTTCGTCCAGACATCCGGCGAAAACCGGATGATAGAGGTGCCAGCCCCGCGGATATCCGTGGCACTTTGCGGGTTGATCGCCGCCAGCGCGGCCTGCGCCTCTGCGATCACGTCATCCACCAGCAGACCAAAGAACCGCCGCAGCGCCTCGTGCCGCCGCTTGTAGTAGTTCAGACCGGGATACAGTGAATCCACGCGCGCAAAGCAGTCCCCCAGCAACGGCAGCTCGGCCAGTTCGTCGGTCGAGAACAGCTCGGCCCGCAGGCCGTCGTGGAGATCGTGGTTGTTGTAGGCGATATCGTCGGCCAGTGCCGCGAACTGCGCTTCGGCGCTCGCGTGGGTGTGCAGCTCCAGATCGTGCTGCGCATCATAGGCCGCCAAGGCATAGGGCACGTCGCCCGCCACGGGGCCATTGTGCTTCGCGATCCCTTCCAGCGTTTCCCACGTCAGGTTCAGGCCGTCGAACTGGGCGTAGTGCCGCTCCAACGAGGTCACGATGCGGATCGCCTGCGCGTTGTGATCAAAACCGCCGTAGGGCTCCATCAACCGCGCCAGCGCCTCTTCGCCCGTGTGGCCGAACGGCGGATGGCCCAGATCATGGGCCAGCGCGACCGCCTCGGCCAGATCGGTGTTCAGGTCCAGCACGCCCGCCAGAGTGCGCGCCACCTGCGCCACCTCGATCGAATGAGTCAGCCGCGTGCGAAAATAATCGCCCTCATGCTCCACGAAGACCTGCGTCTTGTGCTTCAGCCGTCGGAATGCGCTGGCGTGGATGATCCGGTCGCGATCACGCTGGAAACAGGACCTGAAGGTCGATGTGTCTTCCGGATAAAGCCGCCCACGACTGTCTTCGGGGCGCGAGGCGTAGATGGCAGTCACGAGGGCACTCCTTGTGGGTCGGGGCCGCGCCTCATATATCTATGCCATCACAGGAAAACAGGCGGATCAAACCATGAACCTGCCCCCGAAAGTCACGGATCGCGCCTACGAGCGCCTGTCGGAGATCGGCGCAGCGGCGCAGGGTCAGGCCCTGCGCGTTGCCGTCGAAGGCGGCGGATGCTCGGGCTTTCAGTATGAAATCAAGCTCGACGCCGCCGAGGATGACGACCTGGTGCTCGAAAAAGACGGCGAGCGCGTGCTCGTTGACCAAGTCTCGCTGCCGTTCCTTGCAGGCGCTGTGATTGACTTCACCGAAGAGCTGATCGGCGCGCGCTTCACCATCGAGAACCCGAACGCCACCAGCTCTTGCGGATGCGGCACCAGCTTTTCCATGTGATCGCCCCGGTGTAGGGGCGGCGGATGGACGCTGCACAGAGCATGACAGCCAGAACTTGGGGTATCGCCGCCGTTATCGCGGCGGCAGTGCTTTGGGGCACGACCGGAACCGTGCAGGCGCTGTTGCCTCCCGACCGTGCGCCTCTGGCGGTTGGCGCACTACGGCTGGCGATTGGAGCGGTGTCGCTGATCGTCTTGGCCGCAGTCCAGATCGGTCGTATCCCACTCCGCACACTTCCGTGGCCCGGCATCATCGCCGCCGGGATCGCCATAGGCGGCTATAACCTGCTGTTCTTTCGTGCGGTTTCAGAGGCGGGCGTCGGCATCGGCACCGCGATCACCATCGGCTCTGCGCCAATCTGGGCCACGGTGGTCGAGACCGTGCAGACCCGCCACCTGCCGCGCCCAATTCGGCTGCTCGGCCAAGCCCTGTCGATCACCGGCGTCGCGGTCCTGTCGGCGTCAGGAGAGGTCACCGCCAGCACCCTTGGCATCGCGCTCGCTCTTGGCGCGGGCGCCTGCTACGCGGCCTATTCCCTGATCACCAGCCGCATCAGCCACCGTGCGCCCTCCACTGCCATCGCCGCCGCAACCTTCACGGTCGCCGCACTGGTCGCCCTGCCCGTCCTCGCCATCACCCCCATCGCCTGGGCCGCGGCCCCTGCCCCCGTCGCAGCCCTTCTGTTCCTTGGCATCGGCGCCACCGGCCTGAGCTACGCGCTATACACTTTGGGCCTGGGACGCGTCGCAGCCTCTACCGGGGTCACTTTGGCACTGGCAGAGCCTGTCACGGCATGGATTCTGGCGCTGCTGATCGTTGGCGAAAGCGCGACGCTACCCGGCATGTCGGGCGTCGCACTTATCCTGATCGGCCTGGTCCTGGTGACCCGGCCCGCCCCACAGATGGCTAGCGAAGCCCGCGCCGATGGGCCATGAAGGCCCCAAGACAAGCGAAAGGTCCCCCATGAAGATCGCCAGCTTCAATATCAACGGCGTGAAGGCGCGCCTGCCCGCCCTGCTCGACTGGCTGAAGGACAGCGCGCCGGACGTAGCCTGCCTGCAAGAGATCAAATCGGTGGATGAGGGCTTTCCCCGTTCAGAGATCGAAGACCTCGGCTACACCGTAGAAACACACGGTCAAAAGGGTTTCAACGGCGTCGCGATCCTGTCGAAGCTCCCCGTGGAGGACGTGACGCGCGGCCTCCCGGGCGATGAGACCGACGAACAGGCCCGTTATATCGAAGCCACCGTGATCGGCGACACGGCGATCCGTGTTTGCGGCCTGTATCTGCCCAACGGCAACCCCGCGCCGGGTCCGAAGTACGACTACAAACTGGCATGGATGGCCCGGCTGGAAGACCGCATGCGCGCGCATCTGGCAGAAGAGACTGCCGCCGTCTTCTGTGGCGACTACAACGTTATCCCGGATGATCGCGACGCCGCCAGACCCGACGCTTGGCGCAAGGACGCGCTGGCCCTGCCCCAAAGCCGTGCCGCGTTTCACCGGATGACGCATCTTGGCCTTACCGAAGCCTTCCGCGCCCGCAACCAGCAGGCGGGGCATTTCACCTTTTGGGACTATCAGGCAAACGCCTATGACCGGAACGATGGTATCCGCATCGACCACCACCTGCTGACCCCTCAAGCCGCTGATCTGCTTGAAGATGTGTGGATCGAAAAAGAGGTTCGCGGTCGTGAGAAACCGTCCGACCACGTGCCGGTCTGGATCGAACTCCGGGCCTGATCAAAGAGTCTCACACCCGTGATGCATCTTTTGACACCGACGCGCATTGGGGTGTCGAAGGAGCAACCGGATGATGATCAGCGCAGCCTTGCAGATCGCCCTGTCATTAGGCGTGCCCGCCACTTGCGCGGCCACCTTCGTGCAGACCGAGTCCAAGTCTGAAAAGTCCTGGAAGGACCCAAGGTTTGCAGTGAACGACGTGATCGACGTCGATCAGAACGCGCTTCAGTCCCATTACCCCGGCATGGATCTACCTACGCTGACCGGGGACGAAGAAGCCTATTATCGTGGCAACGAATTTATCTACCGCGTTCAATTGAAGACCATGACCGTGATCGAAGTTGTCCCGATCGGAAGTGTCCTGCTCTACTGATCGCTACTCCGCCGCCACCTTTCGTGCGTTTAGCATCGGCTTGAGGTAACGCCCCGTGTGGCTCTCCTCGACCTCGGCCACATCCTCTGGCGTGCCTGTCGCGACGATGCACCCGCCGCCGGTGCCGCCTTCGGGACCGATGTCGATCAACCAATCGGCGGTCTTGATGACATCCAGATTGTGTTCGATCACCACCATGGAATTGCCCTGTTCGACCAGCTCGTGCAGCACCTCCAGCAGCTTCTTCACATCCTCGAAGTGCAGGCCCGTCGTCGGCTCGTCCAAGATATACAGCGTGCGGCCCGTGGACCGTTTCGCCAACTCCTTCGATAGCTTCACCCGTTGCGCTTCGCCGCCCGACAAGGTCGTGGCCTGCTGGCCAACTTTGATGTAGCCAAGGCCGACGCGCACCAGCGCGTCCATCTTCTCGCGGATCGACGGCACAGCCTGGAAGAAGTTCTGCGCATCTTCAACCGTCATATCAAGAACGTCCGCTATGCTCTTGCCTTTGAACTTGATTTCCAAAGTCTCGCGGTTGTAGCGCGCGCCGTTGCAGGTCTCGCAGGTCACGTAGACATCCGGCAGGAAATGCATTTCGATCTTGATGACGCCGTCACCCTGACAGGCCTCGCACCGCCCCCCCTTCACGTTGAAGCTGAAGCGACCCGGCTTATAGCCACGCGCTTTCGCTTCCGGCAGCCCGGCGAACCAGTCGCGGATCGGGGTGAAAGCGCCCGTGTAGGTCGCCGGGTTCGAGCGTGGCGTGCGCCCGATGGGCCGCTGATCGATGTCGATCACCTTGTCCAGATGCTCCAAGCCCTTGATCGTCTCACATGGCGCTGGCGTCTGGCGCGCCCCGTTCAACCGCATGGAGGCCGTCTTGAACAGCGTCTCGATGGTCAGCGTGGACTTGCCGCCGCCCGAAACACCGGTCACGCAGACGAACTTGCCCAGCGGGAAATCGGCGGTCACGTTGTCCAGATTGTTGCCGTTGGCCTTCACGACCGTCAGCTTCTTCTTGTTGCCCTTGCGCCGCTGCGCTGGCACGCCGATCTCACGCCGTCCGGCCAGATAGTCGCCCGTCACGCTTTCGGGTGTATCGATGATCTCTTGCGGTGTCCCGGCGGCGATGACTTGCCCGCCGTGGATGCCCGCGCCGGGGCCGATATCCAGTACGTAGTCGGCCTCTCGAATGGCCTCTTCATCATGCTCGACCACGATCACCGTATTGCCCTGATCGCGCAGGTTCTTGAGCGTGGTCAACAACCGGTCGTTGTCGCGCTGGTGCAGGCCGATGCTAGGTTCGTCCAGCACATACAGCACGCCCGTCAGGCCAGAACCGATCTGAGACGCCAGCCGGATGCGCTGCGATTCACCCCCCGACAGCGTGCCCGCGTTGCGCGACAGCGTCAGATATTCGAGACCGACGTTGTTGAGGAACCCCAAGCGCTCGCGGATTTCCTTCAGGATCGCACGCGCGATCTCGTTCTTCTGCTTCGACAACGCCTCGGGCACCGCCTCGCACCAGTCAAAGGCTTCCTTGATCGACATCTGGACGACTTCGCCCACGTGGCGAAGCTCTGCCCCCTTGCCCGTGCCGGACCCGATCTTCACGGCCAAAGCCTCTGGCCGCAGACGATAGCCCTCGCAGGTCTTGCAGGCGCGGTTGTTCTGGAATCGCTCGAACTCTTCGCGAATCCACGACGAATCCGTCTCGCGATAGCGACGCTCCATGTTGGGGATCACGCCCTCGAACGGCCGCTCGATCTGGTAGACGCGACCGCCTTCATCGTAGCGGAACTTGATCTCTTCCTTGCCCGAGCCGAACAGGAAGACGTCCTTTACCTTGTCGTCCAAGTCCTTCCACTTCGTCGCAGAGGAGAAGCCGTAGTGCTTGGCCATCGCTTGGATGGTCTGCGTGAAATAAGGTGATTTCCCCTTCCGCCATGGCGCAATCGCCCCGTCACCGATCTTCAGGTTCTGGTCCGGCACCATCAGCGCCGGGTCGAAGAACAGCTCTACACCCAAGCCGTCGCAAGACGGACACGCCCCGAACGGCGCGTTGAAAGAGAACAGGCGCGGCTCGATTTCCGGGATCGTGAAGCCGGACACCGGGCAAGCGAAATTCTCGGAAAAGGTAATACGCTCGGGCTCTGGCGGCTCTTCGCCTTCCTCTGCGCGCGGTGCGGTTTCCAGAATGGCGATGCCATCGGCCAGATCCAAAGCGGTGCGGAACGAGTCCGCAAGCCGTGTTTCCAGCCCCTCACGCACGACGATCCGGTCCACGACCACGTCGATGTCGTGGCGAAACTTCTTGTCCAGCGTGGGCGGCTCGTCCAACTCGTAGAACGTGCCGTCGACCTTCACGCGCTGGAACCCCTGCTTGCGCAGCTCCAGAAACTCCTTGCGATACTCACCCTTTCGGTCGCGAATGATGGGGGCCAACAGGAAGCCGCGGGTGCCTTCCTCCATCTTCATGACCGTATCGACCATGTCCTGCACCTGCTGCGCCTCAATCGGCTGGCCAGTGGCGGGGGAATAGGGCGTGCCCGCGCGCGCGAAGAGCAGGCGCATGTAGTCGTAGATCTCTGTCACGGTGCCGACGGTGGACCGCGGGTTCTTCGACGTGGTCTTCTGCTCGATGGAGATCGCAGGCGACAGGCCCGAGATGTGATCCACATCGGGCTTTTCCATCATGTCAAGGAACTGCCGCGCATAGGCCGACAGCGATTCTACGTAGCGGCGTTGCCCCTCTGCGTAGATCGTATCGAACGCCAGCGACGACTTGCCGGACCCGGAAAGCCCGGTGATGACCACAAGCTGATCGCGCGGAATATCCACGTCGATGCTTTTCAGATTGTGCTCGCGCGCGCCGCGAACAGAGATCGATTTCAGCTCGGCCATGGTGCCCCCTTAACCCTTCGTCCACACATAGACCCGTGTCGCCGTCGCGCCAACGCTTAATTGGAACGAACAGGGAACGCTAATCGTGCCGTATGGATGTGCTGTGCAGATGGGCGAGTCCCAGTGTCACCGCAAGCCCAAGCACCGAAAAGCCGACGAGCGCCGCCCACAATCCGGGCAAGCCGGCCTGCGCGTAGAACAGGGCGAACATCGGCGTGCCCAGCGTGGTGCCGACGTTCCCCATCTGCGCGATCCCACCGGTCGCCAACGCGCGGTCTGACACTTCAGCATTCAGGTGCGGGATCAGCGCGAAGGCAGCCCCCGGCACCAGTCCCATGGTCGCGAACATCGGGTAGACGGCGGCAGGCGTGCTGACCCAGCCGATGATCCCACAAAGCGCAACTGCGATGAAACCCGCAGCGAGGACGATGAAAGGTGGCACTCGCTTGCACAGCCAACCGGCGGCGAAGGTGCCGGACAGGGACAGAAGCGGAAGAGAGATCGCAAGTCCCGGGCGTCCCAGTGCCAAGGGCAGGAAGGCGACGGCAGCGACGAAGACCACCGTATAGAACACGAAACACAGCGCCGGCATGGCGCGGGCGACGTGGCCGTAGATTGCGCGGTGCATTGCGACCGGTGAAAGGCGCAATGGTTGCCGGGGCTGCACCGGCAGCATCGGGACCAGCACGGCGGCCATGACCAGAAAACCCAAGCCATGTGCCACGTTCAGTGCCTGCAAGCCGCCGATCGTCACGATCATCGGAAAGATCGCCGCGCCGATGGCGAATGCGACCCCGAAGAACATCGCCCAGATCGCCATGGCGACCGGGCGCCCGTTGTCAGAGGCCACCCCCGCGATCAGTGTCGGCGCCGCGACGACGATCAACAGGTGGGACACGCCTTCGATCACTCGACTTACGCCCAGCAGCCACAGGGGCGGCAGAAACGCCTGCACCAGCGACATTCCAGCCCCCAGCAGCATCGCGAAGATCAATACGCGCCGTGCACCCATAGCCGCCACACAGCCGCCCGCAACGGCACCGAGCAGTATGCCGACAAGGCCGACCACCGATACCAGCCACGCCAGAGTTGTTACTGGTCGGTCGTAGGCTGCCGATAGGTCCGGCAGTGTCAGCGCGAAGGTCGCGAATTGCCACGCCGCCAACAGACCGGTCACGAAGAGGGCTGCGACGACGGCCCAGTTGGTGCGGTCGGAGGATACGCTCATGCGTCGCTTAGACGCGCGCTGCAGGCGCGGCGCAAGCGGGTGTCAGCCCTTTCGGCGACGCTCGATCGCGATCAGCAGGACGACTCCGGCGATCAAAAGAAGCGGTCCGATCAAGCCGACAATCCCGCTGCCGAAAACGCTGGTCGCCAGTCCGTCGGCCAGGAATGCGAACCGATAGAAAGTAATGACGATACCGGCCACGATCAGGGCAATGGCCAACCATGTCTTGCTCATACTGCGCTCCTTTGGTTGGCGGAGAAACAGAGAACACAGGTCGACGTTCCGACGCGGAAGGTCGCACCCCTGAAGCTGGTCACGCGGTCTGCTGTAATTCCCGAACCACCGCGCCGTATCCGCCGTCCTTGATGAACGCGGTTTCAGCGCTGGTCGACGATCGGCCCAACGTCTCGTTCCGGTGGGGGAAGCGTCCGAAACGGCGGATGACTTCCCGGTGGGCCTTGGCGTGCAGAAGGTTGTTCTCTGCCTCTGGCATCCGGTCGTAGAACAGCCGCACGCAACGATCCTGATCGATCAGGTTCTCGGCGTGCATCAGCGGCAGATAGAAGAATTGCCGCCCCGGCGGGTCGATCCGCTTGTCCCACCCCTTGCCGATTGCCATCTTCGCAGCGGCCCCCGCGACGGCGTCTAGCTTGAACGCGTCAGGCGTGCCGCGCCACATGTTGCGGGGCAGTTGGTCGGAAAGGATGATGTAGGCCAGAACGCCGGACGGATACGTCAGCCAAAGCGACAATCCGCCCTCGTCCAGATCTGCCCATGCCTCTGCAAAACGGTCGCGGCAGGTCTCATCCAGTTCATCGCCACCGGCATACCAGCCTTTGGGGCCGACATCATCCAGCCAAAAGGCCAGAACCTCTTCAGGTGTCGCCATGGCACACCCTCCCTATTGCTTCCGCCCCCCGAACCCGATGAGCGTTGCAAAATCCCCCCGACATAGCAAGGATTTACGCCGATCCGCTGGTCGGCAGGATATCGGGCTCGTCTTCGCCCTCATCCCAGCCATTGTCGCCCGCGTCCTCGGCGTCATCCGACTGCGCCTCGGACCATTCCTGACCGGCCGCGACACCCACACTCGACAGGTTCGGCGAGAACGGAACGTAGGCACCCGTCTCATCGGCGGACGGCGCCGCACGGCGAGTCATGCGGTAGGCGGAATATCCCGCCAGCGCGACCATGAGAAACGCCACGAACAGCCAGTAGCCCTGCGGCCCGATGGCGGTCATCAGCGCACCGATCGCCAACGGCCCGGCGATGGCGCCCAATCCGTTGATGAAGATCAATCCGCCCGAGGCTGCTGCCATGTCGGAATAGTCCAGGTAGTCAGCCGTGTAGGCGATCAGCAACGAGTAAAGCGGGTTGATCATGCCACCCATTATGAAACCGATCGTCAGCACGACCGGCACTGTTGGCGATAGCAAAACGCCCGCTGTGCAGGCCAGCGCACCGATGACGGAGCATCCAAGGATCAGCACGCGCCGGTCCATCCGGTCGCTGATCCAACCCACGGGATACTGCAAGATGAGCCCGCCCAAGAAGATCGCGCCCACGAAAGAGCCGACCTCTGCCACGCTCAACCCGGCCTGTGCCGCATAGACTGCGGACATTCCGAACTGGGCGGCCATCATGCCGCCTGACAGGAACATTCCCACGCAGCCCGTGGGCGACGAGCGATACAGCTCGACCAGGTTCATGGGCTTGGTGGTGTCAAATGGGGGCGTCGGTGCGATGGACAGAAGGATCGGCGCGAAAGAGATCGAAACCAGCACCGAAGGCACGATGAACAGAATGAATCCGGCCGGATCACCCAAAGACAGAAAGCCCTGCGCCGCAACCATGCCACCGGTCTGCACGATCATGTAAAGAGATAGCGCCTGCCCGCGATTTTCGGTCGTCGTCGCGTTGTTCAGCCAGCTTTCGGCAGTGACGTAGACGCCCGCGAATCCGAATCCAATGATGACGCGCAGCGCGATCCACGCCCACGGCTCTGTGACCGAGGGGAACAGGATCAGCACCGCAGAAATCAGCGAGCCCAGCGCGGCGAAGACACGAACGTGGCCGACCCGTCGGATCATCTCTGGCGCCAGACGCGACCCGCCAAGGAAGCCGACGAAGTAGGCAGACATGACGATCGACATCTCGACGGTAGAAAACGCCTCGATCTCGCCCCGGATCCCCAACAACGTGCCCTGCATTCCGTTGCCGATCATCAGCAACAGCATCCCAAGAAACAGCGCCCAGGCGCTGGCAAGAACCTTGAACATGATGTCGTCCCTCTTGGCTATAGGACCGCGTTGACCGGCATGACACCGGCCGTCTGTCCTGGCCGCGACGCAAATGTCGCAAGCGGGCCGTATCAGCGGGACTCACCGGGGCATAGCACCGACGTCTGCGCCCACCGCATCGCTGCCATGCGCTAAGGTCACAGGGCGGCTGCGGCTTCCAGCACCTCGTCCACATGGCCCGGCACCTTCACCTTCCGCCATTCGCGCACGACTGTGCCATCCGCGCCGATCAGGAAAGTGGACCGTTCGATCCCCATGGAGGTCTTGCCGTACATCTTCTTCTCGACCCACGTGCCGTAACGCTCACACACGTCGCCCTCTTCATCGGACAGCAACGCGACACCCAGCTCATGCTTGTCGCGAAATTTGTCCTGCTTCTTCACCGGATCCTTGCTGATGCCGAGCACGGTGACACCATGCTTGGCGAATTCGTCGGCAGCGTCGGTGAACCCTTTCGCTTCGGTCGTGCAACCGGGCGTATCCGCGCGAGGATAAAAGAACAGGACCACGGCCCCGTCGATGTCCGACAGTTTCACGGTCTCACCGCCGTCGCGCGGCAACTCGATCTTGGGGGCGGTCTGTCCGGTCAGGTCCATGGGAGTCTCCTTCATCTGATGCCCTTCCCTATCTGCGTTGCCAAAACGTGAAGGCAATGCCGCCGCAACCCTGTGGCCAAGCACAGGCAAACCCGCCAGATTGCCGCCATGAGCGATGCCCCCGTCGAACATGGACACGCGCGCGCCAAGCCGTTGCGCCACTTGATCCGTTTCCTGCGGGCCGTGACGCTTTTTCTTCTGGTGCTGCTGGTCGTGATCGTTGCCGGGATCACGTGGCTGACCACAACCGAACAGCGTATTGCCCTGCCCGACTGGGCGGTCGAGCGGATCGAGACGGCGGTGCAGGACCGCAGCCCCGGCGTCACAATCGAATTGGGCCGCATTACCGCGGCCATAGATCGCAGCGCCACCCCGCGCCTGTGGCTGGAAGAAGTGCGCCTTGGCGGGCCAGACGTGGGAGAGGTCGCACGCCTGTCGGAAATCGGCGTGGCCTTCGACGCCGACGCCTTCTTGTCCCGCCGCATCGCGCCCAGCGCCCTTCGGATCGGTGCCATCGACCTGCTGTTGCGCCGCGACGCCGATGGCCGGTTCGAGCTGCAATTCGGCGGTGGTGGCAGCTTTCAGTTGGACACACCCGGTGACCTGTTCGACGCGGCAGAAGCCCTGCTGGACCGCGCACCCTTCGACCGCGCCGAACGTGTGGAACTGGAAGAGGTGTCGATCCGACTGGAAGACGCGCGCTCGGCCCGTGTCTGGCAGGTCACCGGCGGGACGGCTGTGCTGGAGCGTGGCGCGGACGGGCTGGAGGCAACGCTCAACGCGGCACTGTTCAACGGCACCGACGATCTGGCGCGGCTACAAGCCTCGCTGTCCACTGACGGTGACGACGGCGCCGCTGCCTTGCGGATCGAACTGGAAGAAATCGCCGCGTCCGACATCGCACTCCAGGCCCCCGCGCTGGCGTTCCTTGGCGTGCTCGACGCGCCAATCTCCGGTGCCTTGCGCGCGGTCTTGGGATCGGATGGCGAGCTGGCTTCGCTGGCCGGCACGCTCAGCATCGCCGAAGGCGACCTGCAGCCGCGCCCCGGCATTCCGCCCGTCCATTTCAACAAGGCCACGGCGTATCTGGACTTCGATCCGGCCACCAACCGCATCGAATTCTCCGAAGTCTCGGTGGACGGCGAGCAGGGCAGCGCGCGCTTGTCAGGCCACGCCGATCTGTCGCAGATCGGGGCGAATGGCTTCCCCGCGGCCCTGCTCGGCCAGTTCCAGATCGAGGCGTTGCGGCTCGACACCCCCGCCCTGTTCCCCGACCCCGTCGAGCTGTCCGGCGGCACCGCCGACCTGCGCCTGCGCCTGAACCCGTTCACGCTGGAAGTCGGTCAGTACACCTTGCCCGCCGCCAATGGCGCTCGCGAAGAAACCCTGAACGGCAACGCCCACATCGAGGCCGGGCCAGACGGGTGGTCCGTCAGTCTGCGGTTGGAAGCCGCCTTGATGCGTGCCGAACGCCTGCGTCGCCTTTGGCCTGCGCCGGTCGCGCGCAAGGCCCGGCAGTTCTTCCTGGAACGCGTGCAGGACGGGGCCGCCACCAATGCAACCGTCCTGCTGTCCCTGACCCCGGACACGCCGAAGCCCGAGAGCACGATCACCTTCGGCTTTCGCGATGCCACCACCGTTGCCGTCCCATTCCTTCCCCCCGTCGAGGATGCTTCCGGCTATGGAGAACTGCACGACGGGCGCTTCACGATCATGGTAAACGACGGGCTGATCCGCACACCCGCCGCAGGACCCATCACGCTGGCCGGCAGCAGCTTCGTCATCCCCGACGCTCGCCAAAAGCCCAGCCCCGCGACCATCGACCTTGTGGCTGACGGGCCTCTGAAATCGGTTTTGTGGCTGATCGACCGCGAACCCCTTTCGCTTTTGTCCCGCGCGGGCCGCGATCCCGATCTGGGTACGGGACGCGTCAGCGCCGAAGTTGACCTCGGCCTGATCCTGAAAAAGGGCCTGACGCCGGAAGAGATCACGCTGGACGCCACCGGCACCCTGCGCAATTTCTCATCTGACAGCATCGTTCCGAACCGCGCGCTGACGGCGAGTGCGATGCAGATCTCTGTCACCAAGGACACGATCCGCGCCGAAGGTCAGGCCGCATTGGACGGCGTTGGCTTCGACGGCAGGTGGAAGCAGGCGCTGGCGGGGCCGGATCAGGGCAAGGGAGAGGTTTCAGGCACCATTCCCTTGGCCCCTTCAACCCTGCAGACCTTCGGCATCGCCCTACCCGATGGCCTCGTCACAGGTTCGGGCCGCGCGCAAATAGACTTGGCACTGAACCCAGGCACATCGCCCCGGCTGGAATTGCGCTCTGACCTGCGTGGCGTCGGGCTGGATATCCCCGCGATCAATTGGGCCAAGCGCCGGGACGAATCCGGACGTCTCGCCGTCGATGTGACGCTGGGCGACACGCCCGATGTGACCCGCTTGGAACTGGAAGCCCCAGCACTTTTCGCGCGCGGTGACGTGGCGCTGGCGAACGGGGCGTTCCAATCCCTGACGCTGACCCGCGCCACCGTCGGCGACTGGTTCGACGGAACGGTCGCCATCACCGCGCGCGGGCCGGGCCAGCCCCCCGCGATCTCTGTCAACGGCGGTAGCGTCGATCTGCGTCGCGCCAAGCTGGGTGGCGAAGGTGACGGCAGTGGAAGTGGTGCCGCCCGTGGCCCCATAGAGTTGCGGCTCGATCGCGTGACCGTCACCGACACCATCGCCCTGACCGACGCGCAGGCGCGGATCGAGCCGGGCCGCGCGTTGGCGGGTCGCTTTCAGGGCCGCGCGAACGGCGGTGTGACCGTGCAGGGCAGACTGGCGGGCGGCACCAACGGCACGTCCATCCGCCTGACAACCGCCGACGCGGGCGCCCTGCTGCGTGATGCCGGACTGATCGAACGCGTCAGCGGCGGGCAGATGGAACTGACGCTCTATCCCACGGGCCAAAGCGGCACCTACGATGGCGCTGTACGCGTGGTGAACCCACTTCTGCGCGACGCCCCCGCCATTGCCGAATTGCTCAGCGCAGCCTCTATCGTGGGCCTGCTGGAACAACTCGAAACCAATGGCATCCCGTTCGAGGAAGTCACCGCCGACTTCCGCCTCTCGCCCAGCGGCATCACCCTTTATCGTTCGTCCGCGGTCGGAGCCTCCCTTGGCCTGTCGATGGATGGCATATACGACACCGCGAACAAGCAACTGGATATGCAGGGCGTCGTGTCACCGATCTATTTCCTCAATCGCATCGGATCGATCTTCACCCGCAGGGGAGAGGGGCTGTTCGGCGCGAATTTCACCCTGCGCGGTCCGGTCACCCAACCGCAGGTCGGCGTGAACCCACTGTCGCTGCTGACCCCCGGCGTGTTTCGCGAAATCTTCCGCCGCCCGCCGCCACAGCGCCCCGGAGGCTGATCCGTGAAACTCTCCGACTTCGACTTCGATCTGCCCGACACGCTGATCGCCACCCGCCCTGCGCGCCCGCGCTCCTCTGCGCGGATGCTCGTGGCGCAGGGGGCGGCGATCACCGACGCGCATGTCACCGACCTGCCCAACTGGCTGCGCCCCGGTGACCTGCTGGTGCTGAACGACACCCGCGTGATTCCTGCGCGCCTTTCCGGCATCCGCCACCGCGAGAATTCCGACGGTGCGCGGATAGAGGCGACCCTTCTGGAGCCTCGCGCCGACGGCACGTGGTCGGCGCTGCTCAAGCCGCTCAAGCGCATCCGCGACGGCGAAATGCTGGTCTTCTCCGATGCGCTGTCGGCCACCGTCGAGGGCCGCGCGGATGGCCAGGCCCACCTGCGCTTCAACCTGACGGGCGACGACTTCGACGCCGCGCTGGCCGATGCCGGCGCCATGCCTCTGCCCCCCTATATCGCCGCCAAACGGCCCGCCGACGCGCAGGACATGACGGACTACCAGACCATCTGGGCCGCGCGCCAAGGGGCCGTAGCTGCCCCCACAGCATCGCTGCATTTCGACGACGCGCTGATGGCGGCCCTTGCGGCGCGAGGCGTGAAAACCACCCATGTCACCCTTCACGTCGGCGCGGGCACCTTCCTGCCGGTGAAGGTAGACGACATCTCCGACCACAAGATGCACAGCGAATGGGGCGAAATCACTGCAAAGGCCGCCGCTGCCATAAGCACCGCCAAGCAAAACGGCCACCACGTCATTCCGGTCGGCACCACGGCCCTGCGCCTGATCGAGACGGCGGCCACCGCCCCCGGCCAGATCGCCGCTTGGCAGGGCGATACCGACATCTTCATCACGCCCGGCTTCCGCTTCCAGATCGCAGATGCGCTGATGACGAACTTCCACCTGCCCCGGTCCACGCTGATGATGCTGGTCTCTGCCTTTCTGGGGGTGGACGAAATTCGCGCCGTCTACGACCATGCGGTCACCAGGCACTATCGCTTCTTCTCCTACGGCGACGCCTCCCTGCTGTTGCCCGCGTCACCGAAGGATACCCAAAGTGCCTGAACTTTCCGTAAACGGCCGCCTCATCTGCCGAACAGAGGCCGAGGCAGACGCCGTACGCATCCATCTGCCCGACCATATCGCCGCCACACGCAATGAGCCCGGCTGCCTGTCGTTCGAGATCACGCAGACCGACGATCCGCTGGTCTGGGCCATCGCCGAACGGTTCACCGATCGCGCCGCGTTCCAAGCACATCAGGACCGCACGGCGACCACCGAATGGGCGCGCGCTACCGCCGGGATCCCTCGCGACATGACTATCGGCGGGGAATGACGGACGCCGCCGCCTTTCGCCGTGCAGCGCTTTGGATGTCGGGGGCTATCGCGTCATTCTCGCTGATGGCCATCGCCGGGCGTGCGGTGTCGTTCGAACTCGATACCTTCGAGTTGATGACCTACCGTTCGCTCATCGGCATCGTTCTGGTGGTGACGGTCGCGGGCGCGATGGGCAAGCTTCGCCACGTGCGCGCGCATCGCATGGGTCTGCATCTGGTGCGCAACGTCTTCCACTTCGCGGGCCAGAACCTGTGGTTCTACGCCATCACCGTGATCCCCCTGGCGCAGGTCTTCGCGCTGGAGTTCACCTCACCCATATGGGTCGCCCTCGCCGCGCCGCTGGTGCTGTCAGAGCGTCTGACGTCCACGCGCATCCTGTCCGCTTTGGTCGGCTTCGCGGGCATCCTGATCGTCGCGCGACCGGGCGCGACAGAGATCGGCCCCGGGCAGATCACCGCTGCCCTCGCCGCCATCGGCTTCGCTGGATCGGCGCTGTTCACCCGTAGGCTGACGCGCACCGAATCCATCGTGTCGATCCTGTTCTGGCTGACCGTGATGCAGGCGATACTTGGGCTGATCTGCGGTTGGTTCGACGGCAGCTTCGCATGGCCCTCTGCCGTCACGTGGCCGTGGCTCGCGCTGATCGGCTGCGCGGGGCTGTCGGCGCACCTGTGCCTGACCACGGCGCTGTCACTCGCCCCTGCCAGCGTTGTCATGCCCATCGATTTCCTGCGCCTTCCGGTGATCGCGCTGGTCGGTATGGCGCTCTACGCCGAGCCTGTGGACCCTTGGGTCATCCTTGGTGGCATCGTTATCTTCGGCGCGAACTGGATCAACATCCGCGCTGCCAGCCGCAACGCAGGGTAGAACTGTTACATTTTCGACGCATTCGCGCGGCGCGTGCGACACAGTGACGTTCCGTCAATCTTTGCCGAATTTTACGGCACTATAAGAACGACGAAGACGATCACCCCCGTGTCTCTTGGGAGGAGCACATGAAAAGCAAGTTTCTGGCAGGTGTTGCCGCAATCGCCCTCGCCCCCGCATCCGCGATGGCCGTGGGCCTCGACCGCTCGAACAGCGACATCAATGTGCTGTTCGAAGATGGCAACTACTTCGAACTGAGCTTCGGACGTGTTTTTCCGGACGTGTCTGGAACGGACGGAGCAATCAATCCTCCGATCGGGACGCCCGGCGGGTTCAATAGCGGAGACGTAGCCGAGGATTTCACCCAGATCGGTGCTGGTCTGAAGCTGCAGCTGTCCGAGAAGCTATCCATGGCGTTCATCTCCGGTGAGCCATTCGGGGCCGATGTCAGTTATCCGACCTTCGCAGCCGGCGGGTCCGCAAATCTTGGGGGCACTTCCGCGCAACTGGATAGCTCCGAGTTGATGGCTCTTGCGCGCTACAAAATCAACGACAACTTCTCTGTCCATGGCGGTCTGCGCTACGTCCGTCTCGGCGATGCGGAAGTGACGTTGTCCGGTGCCGCCTACGGCGGTCCGGTGAACGCACCGGCTCCGAATACCGGTCTGAACGGATACAACGTGCAGTTCGGCGATGATGCCGATCTGGGATATGCCATCGGCGCCGCCTATGAGCGGCCTGAGATCGCACTTCGGGTCGCTTTGACCTATTTCTCGAAAACAGAGCATGACCTCCCCACTAACGAAACCATCCCCGGCACACCGATCCGAGCCGATACGGCGGACACGCGGGTCGAGACCCCGGACTCTATCAATCTCGACTTCCAGACAGGCCTGAACCAGAAAACCCTCCTATTCGGTCAGATCCGTTACGCTTGGTACGAAGATGTGATCCTGCGCCCGCAGGCTTACAGCGTCGCAACGCCGAACTCGCTTACGGATATCGACAACAATTACAGCCTTCAGATCGGCGTCGGTCGCCGTCTTACCGACAAGCTGTCCGGCTCGGTGACCTTCGGCTACGAGCCAAAGGGCGATGACGATTTCGTCTCTGCGCTGGCCCCGACCAACGGCCAGAAGTCCATCGGCATCGGTCTCAGCTACGACGTCACCGATCAGCTGACCGTCGCTGGCGGCGTGCGCTACGTGAAGCTTGGTGATGCACGTCCTGACTCGGGCGCCTGCGGCATTCCCGCACTCGCGCCCGGCGGATGCGGCACGTTCGAGAACAACGACGTCATCGGCGTTGGCCTCCAAGTCGGCTACTCGTTCTAATCGCCGACACCATCGCAATCGAAAGGCCCCGCCCCAACAGGCGGGGCCTTTTCGTATCCGGCCCTCCGCGTTAGAGACCGAACCATGATCTACGACACCGCCGAAGACTGGTCCGCCGCCCCGCAAAAGCGCGTCATGCTGTTCGGCATGTCGGGTCTGGGCAAGACGTATCTCTCGACCATGCTGCGCGACCGTGCCGACTGGTTTCACTACTCGGTCGATTACCGCATCGGCACGCGCTACATGGGCGAGCACATCGCCGACGAGTTCAAGCGCCACGCCATGCAAGTGCCGCTGCTGCGAGAGTTGCTGCTATCGGACTCTATCTACGTCGCGTCCAACATCACGTTCGAAAACCTCGCACCCTTGTCCACCTACCTTGGCAAACCAGGCGATCCGGCGCAGGGCGGGCTGGCCTTCGATGAGTACCTGCGCCGCCAGTCCCAGCACCGCGAGGCAGAGCAACTGGCCATGCGCGACACCGCGCATTTCATCGACCGCGCGCAGTCCATCTACGGCTATGGCAACTTCGTGTGCGATACCTCTGGTTCCATCTGCGAGGTGGTGGATCCCGACAGAGACGATCCCCTGCTGGACCTGCTGGCCGAGCAACTGCTGTTCGTCTGGATCAGGGGATCTGACGCGCACACCGCCGAATTGGTCCGGCGTTTCGACCGCGCGCCCAAGCCGATGTACTACCAGCCCTCGTTCTTGGCAGAGACCTGGGCCGCCTATCTGAACATCTCGAACCAGGCACCGGACGCGGTGAACCCGGACGATTTCATCCGCTGGGCCTACGCCCGCGCGCTGGCCCACCGCCAACCCCGCTACGAAGCAATGGCGCAGCGCGGCGTGACCGTTACGGCGGATCAAGTGGCGGCCGTGAAGACACCCGAAGACTTCGACGCGATGATCGCCAGAGCCATAGAATCCCGCGCTTTGAAATAGTCGCCGCCGCCCGGCGGCAATGGCGGACACCTCTCAGACCCACAGGACCCCACGCCCCATGCCCATCAAACTGCCCTCCTCCCTTCCCGCCTTCGACGTGCTTCGTCGTGAGGGCGTGCAGGTCATGGGAGAGGCGGAAGCGATGCGGCAGGAGATCCGCCCGCTGAAGATCGCTCTGCTGAACCTGATGCCAAAGAAGATCCAGACGGAGAACCAGTTCGCCCGCCTCATCGGCGCGGGACCGATCCAGATCGACTTTCACCTGATCCGTATGACCGAACACCAGACCCGCAACACCGCTGCGGATCATATGGAGGCGTTCTACCGCCCCTTCTCGGACGTGGCGGACGAGAAGTTCGACGGCCTGATCATCACCGGCGCACCCATCGAGCATCTGGAGTTCGATGCCGTCACCTATTGGGACGAACTCACCCGCGTGATGGATTGGACCCAGACCAACGTGCATTCCACCTTCGGCGTGTGCTGGGGCGGAATGGCGATGATCAACCATTTCCACGGCGTGAAGAAGCACCTGCTGGATGCCAAGCTGTTCGGCTGCTTCAAGCACCGTAACCTTGATACATCCAGCCCGTTCCTGCGCGGATTTTCCGACGAATGCGTGATCCCTGTGTCGCGGTGGACAGAGATGCGGCAAGCAGAGATCGACGCGGCGTCCGGCCTGACGACGTTGCTGGCCTCGGACATCGCTGGCCCAGCTTTGGTCACCGACCCCGGTCACCGCGCGCTCTATATCTTCAATCATTTCGAATATGACGACGATACGCTGAAGCAGGAATACGACCGCGATATCGCTGCGGGCACCCCGATCAATATTCCCGGCAACTACTATCCCGATGACGATCCGTCGCGCCCGCCGCTGAACCGCTGGCGATCCCACGCGCACCTCCTATATGGCAACTGGATCAACGAAATTTACCAATCGACTCCCTATGACATTGACCAGATCGGCCGCCCTTAGCGCCGCCCTCCTTATCGGCGTGACCGCCGTGGCAAGCTGCGCGCGCACCCGCGCCGCCGAAGAGGCCTATCCGCCGCTTGGTCAGTTCGTGACCGTGAACGACCGGCGCGTCCACTACGTGCAGGAGGGGTCCGGCCCGGATCTGGTTCTGATCCACGGCGCGTCCGGAAACGTGCGCGACTGGACGTTCCGCTTCGTCGACCGCGTGAAGGATCGCTACCGCGTAACCGTCTTCGACCGGCCCGGCCTTGGCTATACCGATCCTGATCCCGCGTTGACCGGCCCCTTTGATGCCCGCGCCGAGGGGCCGGAAGATCAGGCGGCCCTTCTGCACGCCGCCGCCGAACAGGTGGGCGTCAGCAACGAGGTTGTCGTCGGCCACTCCTACGGTGGCGCTGTTGCCATGGCATGGGCGCTGAACCACGATCCTGCCGCCGCCGTTGTGGTGTCCGGCGCGACGCAGCCTTGGCCGGGTGGGCTGGGGTTCATGTACAATTTGACGGGCACCTCTTTGGGCGGGGCGACCTTCGTGCCGCTGGTATCGGCTTTCGTGCCGCGCGGAATCGCCAAAACGGCGATTGCGGCGATCTTCGATCCCAACACCCCGCCCGACGGTTACGCAGATTACGTGGGCGCCGGCTTGACCCTGCGCGCGGAAAGCTTCCGCACGAATGCGCAGCAGGTGAAGACCTTGCGTCCCCACGTTGTCGAGATGTCGAAGCGGTACCCCGATCTGCGCTTGCCGTTGGAAATCGTGCACGGCCTTGCCGACGACGTGGTGCCCATCGACATCCATTCCGAAAAGCTGGTCGAGCAGGTGCCCGGTGCGAACCTGACGGCGCTGGAAGGCGTCGGCCACATGCCGCATCATATCGCACCGCAGGTGGTCGAGGATGCTATCGACCGTGCGGCCTCTCGCGCCGGTTTGCGGTAAACAACGTCCGACGGGACGCCGACGGTTGGCAGACAGAACGTCCCCCTGATTGCGCGCCGGTCCCACGCCCTCTAGTCTGGCGCTCCAGACGAAAAGGCCCGCCCCATGTCCCTGCCCTTCGACGGCGCCATCAGCGCCTTCCACTCGACCGCCCCCGATGACGTTCGTACCGCCATCTCGGGTGCAAAGAAGAACCACATCGTTACCCCCGGCTATCCCTACGACAAACGGATGGACAAGGACGACTACGAGGGCACGCTGGAGGCCTTGCAGCATCAGCTTGTCCGGCTTCAAGCCGACGTGAAAGAGACCGGCAAGCGCGTCGTCGTCGTGTTCGAAGGACGCGATGCGGCTGGCAAGGGCGGCACGATCAAACGCTTTCGCGAGAACATGAACCCACGGGTCGTGCGCACGGTAGCCCTGTCGAAGCCTACGGAAACCGAACAGGGACAGTGGTATTTTCAGCGCTATGCCAACCACCTGCCGACGGCGGGAGAGATCGTTCTGTTCGATCGCTCGTGGTACAATCGCGCCGTCGTGGAAAAGGTATTCGACTTCTGCACCGACGAACAGCGCGCCCTGTTCTTCGATCAGGTCAACGACTTCGAGCGTCTTCTCGTCTCGGACGGCATCACGCTGGTCAAGATCTGGCTGAACGTCGGCCGCGCCGAGCAACTGCGTCGGTTCCTTGATCGCGAGCAGGACCCACTGAAGCAATGGAAGCTGTCATGGATCGACGTCGAAGGTCTCAAGCGCTGGGACGCCTACACCCAGGCCATCGGCGAGACGTTCGACCACAGCCATTCCAAGCACGCCCCCTGGACAGTCATCCGATCCGACGACAAACGCCGCGCTCGAATTGCCGCCATTCAAGCGGTGCTGAGCCGACTGGACTACTCTGGCAAGGATGTAGACCTTGCCTATTCGCCCGACCCGAAAATCGCAGGCGGACCAGAGGTTTGGACACCGGGCCAGACAGGCAGTAATGCCTAAACAGGGCTACCATCACGGCAACTTGGCGCAGGCGCTCGTGGACGCAACGCTGGTGCTGATCGAAGAGAAAGGCCCAACCGGTTTCACCGTGTCGGAAGCCGCCAAACGCGCGGGTGTCACGCCCGCTGCCGTCTATCGCCATTTCGACGGGCGCGAGGCGCTGATCACCGAAGGCGCGCGGCAAGGATATGGCATCTTCGCCCGCGCGATGGAGGCCGCTTATGACAGCGGCCAACCTTCTGCCCTGTCCAGCTTCGAGGCTGTGGGCCGCGCTTATCTGGCTTTCGCCCGCGCCCATCCAGGTCACTACGTCGCGATGTTCGAAAGCGGCATCTCGGTGAACCGCTCGCCCGAGTTGCACGCCGTTGCGCTGCGAGCCAACGGCGTGCTGGAACGCGCGGCGACAGAGCTTTCGCAGCATATTCCCGAAGCCAAACGCCCGCCGCCGTCCATGTTCGCCAGCCACATCTGGGCGATGAGCCACGGGGTCGTCGAACTCTTCGCGCGCAACTCTCCAGGCACCAACGTGCCGTTCCCGCCGGAAGACTTGCTGGAAACGGGAATCGGCATCTACCTGCGCGGTTTGGGCCTGATCCCGCCCGATAGCTAGACGTCGCGCGGCATCGGCGTCGGCTTGGGGTCCATGGACTGCCGCGGTGTCATTGGTGGCCGCATACCGGATGGCGCCATGCGAGAGCCAGCCTCGACCCCACGTTTGACGGTCTGTGCGACAGTGCAAGCGGCCAGCACGCCGGTCACGCCCATGGCGACCCCGGCAGCAGCGTGGACGCCTGCGATGGCGGTCAGTCTCAGGATCATTTTTTCGGCTCCATCATCATCGCGCCGTGGGCCGCGACAGCCAATCCAAGGCCCAAGGCCACACCCATTCCGACACCGGCCATGGCGGCCCCGGTCGCGACAATTCCGTTCAGCGGGTTCAACATCTGTCTCTCCATGCGTTGATACTATCCGGCCAACGCATGAACCCGGCGATCACTGGCTGCGACAGATCGGATCAGCCCCAGGGGCCGCGCTTGGGTCCGCCCGATGCCTCTGCCGCGACCTGCGGTCCCTTCCCTGCCATGGCGCGCAAGGCGGCCACGCGGTTTTCCGTCGCCGGGTGGGTGGCGAACAGGTTGTCATGCTTGTGGGCGTGCAGCGGGTTGATGATGAACATATGCGCAGATGCCGGATTGCGCTCTGCCGCGTGGTTGTCGATCCGCGAAGCACCTTGCTGAATGCGCTGCAGGGCCGAAGCGAGCCAGATCGGGTTGCCGCAGATCTCGGCCCCCGCGCGGTCGGCGGCATATTCGCGCGTGCGGCTGATGGCCATCTGCACAAGGCTCGCCGCCAAGGGGGCCAGAATCATCATCGCGATGGTGCCGATCAGGCCAAGCCGTTCACGGCTACCACCGAAGAACAGCGCAAAATTCGCCAGCATAGAGATCGCACCCGCGAAGGTGGCCGTGATCGTCATGATCAGCGTATCGCGGTTCTGAATATGCGCCAACTCATGCGCGATGACGCCGGCCACCTCTTCGCGGCTGAGGCTTTGGATCAGGCCGGTCGTCACGGCAACGGCGGCGTTCTCGGGATTCCGGCCCGTTGCGAAGGCATTGGGCTGGGGCGTGTCGATCAGGTAGAGCGCGGGCATCGGCATGCCTGCATTGCGCGCCAATCCAGCGGTCAGGTCGTGCAGGCCACCCCGATCGCCCGGAGGCAAAGGCTGCGCGTTGTGCATGCGCAGGACCATCTTATCCGAGTTCCACCACGAAAAGACGTTCATTCCCGCCGCGACCACAAGCGCGATCCCGGCACCCGTAGCACCCCCCAGCAGGTAGCCCAGTCCCATGAACAAGGCGGTCATCGCCGCCATCAGCATCGCCGTCTTGGCAAAAGCCATCGTGCCCTCCATCCGTTGCGGATCAGATAGGTATGGCGTCGGCGCGGGCCAAGTCAGAGGCCCGTCAGTCTGCCCAAGAACCGTGCTGATCTTTCGTCCCATCGTCCATCCGCACGAAGCCGTGGCGACCGAAGAAGTCGCGTTGGCCCTGGATCATGTTCGCCGTGCCCCGCGCTGTGCGCATCGTGTCGAAGTAAGCCAGCGCCGCCGACAAAGCAGGCACCGGTGCGCCGTGACGGACCGCGGTGGAAATCACGTTGCGCAGCGCCTTTTGCGTGGCTTTCAGATGGTCGGCGAAGACCGGGGCCGCCATCAACGCGGGGCTGTCGACCTCGCCAAGAGCCGATGCCATATCGTCCAACATTTCCGACCGGATGATGCAGCCCTGACGCCAGACCCGCGCGATCCGCGCCCCATTCAAGGACCAGCCATACTGATCCGAGGCCGCGGCGATCATGCGAAAGCCTTGATCGTAGCACAGGATCTTGCCGCAGATCAGCGCCTGCTCCAGCGCATCCAGGGACAGGTCGGATGCTGCGATGGTCTGCGGCGCCGCGCCGAACAGGTCTTCCATCCGCGCGCGTTCCTCTACCCGGGCGGACATGTTGCGCGCGACGACGGCCGCTTCGATCACGGGGATCGGCGCGCCCAGATGCTGCGCCTCAATTGCCGTCCAGCGACCGGTGCCCTTCTGCCCGGCTGCGTCGAGGATCACGTCCAACAACGGACCATCGGTCGCTTCGTCATGGGCGGCGGCGACCTCTCCCGATATCTCGATCAGGTAGGACCGCAGCGCCCCTTCGTTCCATCGCTGAAAGGTCTGCGCAATGGCATCCGCATCCATGCCCAATCCGTCGCGCATCAGCCCGTAAGCCTCTGCGATCAGCTGCATATCGGCGTATTCGATGCCATTGTGGACGGCCTTCACAAAATGGCCTGCGCCTTCTTCACCCATCCAGTCCGCGCAGGGCGTGCCCTCATGCTTGGCTGCGATGGCATGCAGTACCGGCTCGACCCGATCCCACAGTTCCCGCGGCCCGCCGCCCATGATCGCGGGGCCGTGGCGCGCGCCCTCTTCGCCACCCGAGACACCGATCCCAAGGAACGGCTGATCCAACTCGCGCATCCGGCGGTTGGTGTCGTGGAAGTTCGCGTTGCCCGCATCGACGATCATGTCGTCGGCATCCAACAGGGGCGTCAGCGCGGCGATCTGCTCATCCACCGGGTCGCCCGCAGGCACCATCAAGATGATGGTGCGCGGCTTGGCGATGGCGGCTACCAACTCTTCCAGCGTTTCCGTCGCCGTCAGCCGCCCCGCCAGATCGCCCGCACCCCCGACGAAGTCATGCGTCTTAGAGGTCGTGCGATTGAAGACCGCGATGTTGTGGCCCTTTTCCGCGATGTTGAGCGCCAGCGCGGCCCCCATCGTGCCAAGGCCGATCAGGCCGATGTCTGCGCTCATGGGGTCTCTCCGCTAAGTGTCAGGCTTTTGGTTTAGATGGCCTTTCACCGAACGAATGAAAGTGTTGCGCCCTCACTCGTCGGCAAATTTGATCTGCGCCTTCACGACGGTGTTGCGATCCCCGGCGGCGTCGAAGGCCGCGACCGCGTCGTCCAGCGCGAAGGTCTGCGTGATGAAGGGTTGCACGTCGATCAGACCCTTCTGCATCAGGCTGACGCCAGTGAAAAACTCATCGTGGAAACGGAAAGAGCCCTTCAGCGCCAATTCCTTCGCGGTCATCGCCTGCACCGGCAGCGTCATGTCACCCCCCAGCCCAAGCTGCATGATCGTGCCGCCCGGACGCATGGCCGGGATGGCACCGACCAAGGCAGGCACGGCACCCGAGCATTCGAACAGCACGTCGAAGGTGCCCTTCTCGGCCTCATAATCGCTTAGCGCATCCTGCCCGGCGGCAACGGTCACGTCCGCGCCTGCCGTCCTGGCCATCCCCAGCGTGAAATCCGACAGGTCGGTAGCAACGATCAGGTCGGCCCCGGCGCGCCGCGCGGCAAGGATGCACAGGATGCCGATGGGGCCGCAGCCGGTGACCAGAACCGACTTGCCCAGCAGCGGACCCACGCGCTGAACGGCGTGCAGAGCGACCGCCAGTGGCTCGGCCATCGCCGCCTGTCCGGGCGTCAGGCCGTCGGCAGGCGCACATTGCCCGGCCTCGGTCACCAAGACCTCGCGGAACGCGCCCTGAATGTGCGGGAACGGCATGGCAGAGCCGTAGAAGCGCATGTTCAGGCACTGATTGAACATCGCCTCGCGGCAGTAACGGCAATGACCACAGGGACGCGATGGCGATACGGCGACAAGCTGCCCCTCTGTCAGCCCCTTTACCCCCTCGCCCACCTTCGCCACGAAACCGGACACTTCGTGCCCCAGGATCATCGGCTCTTTCAGGCGCACCGTCCCGAACCCGCCGTGATTGTAGTAATGCAGGTCAGAGCCGCAGATGCCGCCCGCCGCCAGACGAATCTGGACCTGTCCCGGACCAGGCTCTTCCGCCTGGCGATCCTCGACCCGCAGGTCTTTCGCGTCGTGAATGACGATACTTTTCATGCTCTTCCTCACCGTTCCGACCTGATCCGAGCCTGCAGTAGCACGTTGCCGGGATCGGTGAACGCTTTATAGGTGGCTGACGCCCTTAAACGCCGAAACGGCAGGAGCCACGATGAGCATTTCACTATTCGATCTGACCGGGAAACGCGCGCTGATCACGGGCTCTTCGCAGGGGATCGGCGCGGCCTTGGCCAAGGGCTTGTCCGATGCTGGCGCAGAGATCGTGGTGAACGGCCGCGACACCAAGAAGCTGGCGGCAGCGGCCGACGTTCTGCGCACCGGCGGGGCGACGATCCATGAGCTGCCCTTCGACGTGACAGACCACGACGGCGTGCGCGCCGCAGTGGACGGCTTCGAACAGAACACCGGCCCGATCGACATCCTGATCAACAACGCCGGAATGCAGCAGCGCGCGCCGTTGGAAGATTTCCCCGCAGACGGGTTCGAGCGTCTGATGCAGACCAACATCGCCAGCGTCTTCCACGTGGGCCAGGCCTGCGCGCGCCACATGATCAAGCGCGGCGCGGGCAAGATCGTCAACATCTGCTCGGTCCAGACCGCGCTCGCCCGCCCCTCCATCGCGCCCTACACGATGACGAAGGGAGCGGTCGCGAATTTGACCAAGGGCATGGCGACGGATTGGGCGAAACACGGGTTGCAGGTCAACGGCCTCGCGCCGGGCTACTTCGCGACACCGATGAACCAAGCGCTGGTGGATGATCCCGAATTCTCGGGCTGGCTGGCGAAGCGCACGCCCGCGGGCCGATGGGGTCAGACCGACGAACTGGTGGGCACCGCAATCTTCCTGTCGTCACAGGCGTCGTCCTTCGTGAACGGCACGACGATCTTCGTGGACGGCGGCATGACAGCCTGCGTCTGACGCGGGCTTTTGGCGGCTTTGACGGACCATGTATCAGCCAGGACCCTTGGGAACCGGAGGCGAGACCGGCTTTTCTGCATACACCCGCTTTAGGACGAATTTATCCTTTCTCCCAAACGGATTTGCCCACGGTCACGGCAAGTGGAATTCCAGAAGTTGAGCCGTCGCGAATCGCGGCGCCCATTTGGATCTCGGCAACCTGTCAGTCGAAATCCCGCGCCCTGTGGCGCTGACCAAGCAGTTTCACAAAACGCATCCACTGACCGGCTGTGTCATGCGCAGCATGATTCCAAGAGGTTTCGTCTTGATGCGGCTTCGGCGGTGGTATCCAATCATGTTTCGCCACAAGGCTCGGCTGAAGTCGTTCGAGAGTTGTACGGCTTCGTCACGCGCGCAGGCTGTTGGCGTGTCCGCCTTCCACATCTTGGCATTCTTACGCGACGATAGTGAGGATGCGAACGCCACCGGTGCGGAAAGGGCGAAGGCATCAGAACGATCCACAAGCTTCTGTATCCCATGCCCTCTTCATCAACCAACTCATCGTACAAAACGTGAGTGCACTTTCTTGAGACTTCACGATCAAAACACTAAATTTGTCTCGTCGGCTTCCATGCCTCATACGAGGTTGCACAAAAACAGAAGTTCAAAGCCCTCTCATGACCGTTTCACCGATCACCGATAGCAACGCGCGCACTGCCACGCTTTACCGCATGGCCATGCCCGGACACCTGTGTCCATTCGGCCTGAAGTCGAAATCCATGCTGGAGCGCAAAGGTTACAAGGTCGACGATCACCTTCTGACCAGCCGGGCCGAAATCGATGCGTTCAAAGCCGAGCATGACGTAGCAACGACGCCGCAAGCTTTCATCGGCGGTGACCGGGTTGGCGGCTACACCGATCTCAAGGCGCATTTCGGCTATCAAGTTCTGGGAAAGGGCGACACGACCTACCGCCCCGTCATCGCGATTTTCGCCGCAACCGCGCTGTTGGCAGTGGCCATCGTTCTTAATCTATATGACGGCTTTCCCCTTCTGACTTGGGCTAAGTGGTTCTTTGCCGCATCCATGGTCGTGCTCGCGATCCAAAAGTTGCAGGACGTGGAAGGTTTCGTGAATGGCTTTCTGGGATATGACGTACTGGCGCGACGTTATGTACCTTACGGCTACGCGTATCCGTTTGCCGAACTCTACGCTGGCGTCGGCATGGCAGCCCTGATCGGCACGGGCAGCCCGCTGGTCTGGCTGGTGGCCCCTGTCGCCATCTTCATCGGCAGCATCGGGGCCTTCAGTGTGGTGAAGGCGGTCTACGTCGACAAAAGAGAGCTGACCTGCGCCTGTGTCGGCGGCGGATCGAACGTGCCGCTCGGCGTGATTTCCCTGTCCGAGAATGTCATCATGGTGCTGATGGGCGTTTGGATGCTGGGGACGTGGGCGGCAGGCTAGGATATGGCCCTGGACCGCGCTGCCAGACACAGCAACCCGCCCGCGATAGCCCAGTTCTTCACGAAGATCGACATTTGCCAGCCGTCGCTGGGAATGAAGTGGAAGACGCTGGTGACCATGCAATATAACGCCGCTGCCAAGGCCACCCATTTCAGCTGCCAGCCTACGACCAGCGCCACGGCCAGCCCTGCGTTGAACACCATCGCGGGCCAGACCAGCACCTCTGGCAGTCCGCGATCCGCCAACAGACCGGCCGCCGATCCGGGGTCTGTCGCCTTCTGCACCGTTCCGGCGGCGAAAAGCGCGGCCAGAAGGACACGGCCCGCAATGTCTATCACTTTATCCATGCGCCGCACATAGCCCCGCCCTTCCCTGTGCCCAGCGGCTCTGCCAAATTGCCGGCGATGACCACGAAGATCGCCATTTTTCTTGCCCTTCTGATCGCCACCGCGATCTGGGCCGACCTGCATTACGACTGGGGCGGCACACTTTATGTCATGCGGGCGCTGAACGAGGCGGTGAAGTGGGTGGCGTTCTGGCGCTAGGCCAAACTCTGCCCTCCGCGGCACAGGATCAGCGTTATGCAAGCGATCTATAAAATCTTCTTCGGACCCGGCGAGATCATCGCGCCCGCCTATCTTGCGGTATCTGCGGTGATCGCATTCGTCGTTTGGCGGTTGCGAAAACCCGGCCAATCCTTCGCCCAATGGCTGCTGCCGCGTGACATCATCCTGCATCGCTCGCACCGCATGGACGCGCTTCTCTTCGTCATCTCGCGCATCATGGTGGCATCGGGCGTTCTGGCCCGGCTTGTGGTCACACCTGCCGTAGCCGTCTGGACGGGCACGACGCTTGGCGGCCTGGATCTCGGCTTGTCGCCGCTGGCAGTGGCCCTGTTCCTGTTTCTGCTCACAGACTTCTTTCAATACTGGCTGCACCGCGCCTTCCACGACGTAGACGCGATCTGGCCGATCCACGCGGTGCATCATTCGGCAGAGGTCCTCACGCCCCTGACGACCTATCGCCAACATCCCCTGGCCTACGTGGTCTCGCCCCTGATCCTGTCTTCAGGTGTGGGCGTGTGCATGGGCCTGATGCTCGGGGCCGCGGCCCCCGAGGTGGGGTTCACCACGATCATGGGCGTGAACGCCTTCCTCGTGGCCAGCAACGCCTGCCTTGCCAATTTCCGCCACAGCCACGTCTGGATCGGGTTCGGGCCCGTTCTGGAGCGCATCGTGATCTCACCCGCGCAGCACCAGATTCACCACTCGATCAAAGCCGAGCACTATGACCGCAACTATGGCGAGGTGCTGGCCGTCTGGGACTGGATGTTCGGAACACTGTACCTGACGCAAGGGAAGGAGCCCGTCCGCTTCGGCTTGACCGGCGCGCGCGATGCCGATCTGACGCGGCAGCACATCGTGCCGATCCTGCTGTCACCGGTGCGCCGCCTGCTGTCGGGGCGCGGCTAGGGCCTACTGATCGTCGTCGCCCGACTGCTGGGTCAGCACCGCGACCCCAAGGATCGCCGCGACCACGAGCGCGAAGACCAGCCCCCCGTCACCCCCACCGCTATCGACGACCACCGGCGCAGGTGCGATACCGGCATAAGCGGCCGCGCCGGTGACACCCGACATGCAAGCAATGATAAATGTTTTCATGGAACACTCCCTGGCAAAGATCGGCAAAACCTAGCCAGCCCCTGCCCGCCAGATCATCGTTCGTGACGCGACGACAGGATTTTTGCACCCGCCCGCGACTTATGCGCAACGTTCTGCCCGATATCGGCGGCTCGCTAGCGGTTGACGCTTCCCCGATTGCAGCAAGATAAGGGGGTGAATGCCAATCACAGGAGAGACACCATGGCCGTGAAGGTCGCCATCAACGGATTCGGTCGCATCGGACGCAACGTGCTGCGCGGCATCATCGAGTCGGGCCGCACCGATATCGAGGTCATCGCCATCAACGATCTCGGCCCCGTCGAGACCAATGCCCACCTGCTGCGCTACGACAG
This sequence comes from Palleronia sp. THAF1, assembly GCF_009363795.1. NCBI lineage: Bacteria > Pseudomonadati > Pseudomonadota > Alphaproteobacteria > Rhodobacterales > Roseobacteraceae > Palleronia > Palleronia sp. THAF1. Next base: position 1,949,916 of record NZ_CP045420.1, read on the forward strand.
CGTGCACGGTCGTTTCCCCGCCACCGTCACAACCGGCGACGATTGGATCGACGTGGGTCGCGGCAAGATCAAGGTCACCGCGATACGCGATCCCAAGGAACTGCCGTGGGACGGTGTGGACATCGCGCTGGAATGCACCGGCATCTTCACCAGCCGCGAAAAAGCTGCGATGCACCTGGAGAACGGTTCGGACCGCGTTCTGGTCTCGGCCCCCTGCGGCTCGGCCGAGAAGACCATCGTCTACGGCGTGAACCACGACAGCCTGACCGCCGAAGACAAGGTCGTCAGCAACGCGTCCTGCACGACCAACTGCCTGTCACCTGTTGCCAAGGTGCTGAACGACGCCATCGGGATAGAGCGTGGCTTCATGACGACGATCCACAGCTACACCGGCGACCAGCCGACGCTGGATACGATGCACAAGGACCTGTATCGCGCCCGCGCCGCGGCGCTGAACATGATCCCGACCTCGACCGGGGCCGCCAAGGCCGTGGGCCTTGTGCTGCCCGAACTCGACGGCAAGCTTGACGGCGTGGCGATCCGGGTGCCGACGCCGAACGTGTCGGTCGTGGACCTGACCTTCACCGCATCGCGCGACACCAGCGTACAGGAGATCAACGACGCCATCCGCGCCGCCGCCGATGGCCCGCTGAAGGGCGTGCTGGCCTATACCGACGAGCAGTTGGTCAGCACGGACTTCAACCACGATCCCCATTCGTCGATCTTCCACATGGACCAGACGAAGGTGATGGAAGGCGGCAAGCTGTGCCGCATCCTGACATGGTATGACAACGAGTGGGGCTTCTCGAACCGCATGGCCGATACCGCTGTTGCGATGGGAAAGTTGTAAGGGGCTCTGCCCCTCGCCGCGTTGCGGCTCACCCCGCGGTATTTCGGGAACGATGAAGACCGGACGGCCCGCCCTTGGTTGCGGGCCGTTTTACTTTAGGCTCCAAGTGCCAGCCAGCCGACGTAGGCAAGGTAGGCGGCGATCAGCACCGCGCCTTCGCCCCGCGACACGCGCCAGCCGGTGATGGCCACGGCCAGAAGCGCCAGCGTCGACGCGCCCATGACCCACACATCCAGTCCGGCGATCTGCGCGGGCACCTCGATCGGGCGGATCAGCGCGGTGACGCCCAGAATCCCGAGAATGTTGTAGATGTTCGACCCGACCACGTTGCCGAAGGCGATGTCGCCCTGCCGTTTCAGGCCCGCGACCATGGCCGTGACCAGTTCCGGCAGGGACGTGCCAACGGCCACGACCGTCAGTCCGATCACAGTCTCCGACACGCCGAAATCCGTGGCGATCCCGGTCGCACCCTGTACCAGAAAGCGCGCGCCCAGAATCGTCAGCACGATGCCGACAGCCGACAACCCCAACGCGGGCGCAGTTGCCATGGTCGCTTCGGGCACGTCCTGTGGGCCGTCTGCCGCCCGCTCTAGACGATACGCCAACACGATGTAGGCGATCAGGCCCACGACCAGCAGCGCGCCGCCCGGTCGCGCCAGATTGCCCGACAGGATCACCACCCCGCCCGCCAAGGTCGCCAACACAAGCGCTGTCCCGTCGCGCCGAAACGCAGCACGCCCCACGGCCACGGGGTAGATCAGCGCCGCGACCCCAAGGATCAGAAGGATGTTGGCGATGTTCGAGCCGACCACATTGCCGACCGCGATCCCCGGCGCACCTGCGAAGGCCGCCTGAAGCGATGTGACCAATTCGGGCGTCGAGGTGCCAAAGCCCACCACCGTCAGGCCGACCAGCAGCGGCGACACGCCAAGCCGGGTGGCCAACGCGACGGCCCCACGCACCAGAAGATCGCCCCCCGCGACCAGCAGAACGAAGCCGAGCACAAGCAGCAGATAAAGCATGGGAAAGACCTTTCAGGCCGTAGGGGCAACGCCGGATCGGCGCACCGTCAGCGCAATTGGGCACGCATGCCCGGCCATGCAAGGGCTGCAAGTCGGGCTTGTCGTTCTGCGCGTTGTTGCAGCGCAGCATTAGCGCCATCTGTCTGGCAACGAAACGCCAGACCAGAAGGAGCGGACCATGACCGACTTCATCCACACCCTGAAATCCGCCGCTGCCAAGCGCGCCGAATACCGCCGCACGCGTCGCGAACTGCGGTCCATGCCGCTCGACGTGGCGTTGGACCTGGATATCGACCGCGCTGCCGCCGACCGCATGGCCCACAGCGCCGTCTATGGCCGCTAAGCGAAGCCCTTTACCTAAGGATTATCCGATGACGTCTTTCTTCAAGCCTTTGAAAGCCAAGGCTGAAAAGCGCGCCGCCTACCGAGAGACGCGTCACATTCTGCGCTCTTTGCCCCAGCATGTCGCGCATGATCTGAACATCGACCGACGCGCCGCCGAGCGTATGGCACGTGTCGCGGTCTATGGCGGCTAGGCTGCGTCGCGCGCGTAGATGCTAATCAACTCGTAGCCCTTCCTTGGGCCCGTCACGACCCACCGGCTGCGCCATTGCGGCCAGCCGCTGAAGTCGTAGGACACATCGTAGATGTCCGGCGGACAATCGTGCCGCGCCGCAGCGTCGGCCAGTCCCAACGCGAAGCTGTGGAACGGCCGTCCGTCCGCAAAGCTGACATGGATGCGATTGCCATCAGCGCGCCACAGATGGCTCTGACGCGCCTCCAGCGTGGTTCCGTCCATCTTCAAGGTGCCCGCTTCCTCATACACCAACGTCGGACCTTCGGCACGAAACGCCGCCCGCCCGCGCAGAGTCGCCACCCGTCCATCCGAGTGCACGATCTTGCGGGCCAGCACCCATTGTCCTGCGAAGTCCTGAAGTTCCGGCGTCATCCTGCCTCTCTTGCCGCTGCGGTGCGCGCAGTCTAGACCCGCGCGCAATTCCCGCACGCTATCAGAAAAGGCTGCCGCCCATGATCCCCCGCTATTCCCGTCCCGAAATGGTTGCGATCTGGGAGCCACAGTCGAAGTTTCGCATCTGGTTCGAGATCGAGGCCCACGCAGGCGACGCCATGGCCGATCGGGGCACGATCCCGCGCGAATTCGCCGATGCCGTGTGGAAAGCCAAGGATGTCGAGTTCGACGTCGAGCGTATCGATGCCATCGAACGTGAGACCAAGCACGACGTCATCGCCTTTTTGACGCACTTGGCCGAAATCGTCGGCCCCGAGAACGCGCGCTTCGTGCATCAGGGCATGACCAGTTCCGACGTGCTGGACACCACGTTGAACGTGCAGTTGACCCGCGCCGCCGACATTCTGATCGCCGATGTGGAAAAGCTGTTGGAGGCGCTGAAAAAGCGCGCATTGGAACACAAGGATACCGTCCGCATAGGGCGATCCCACGGCATCCACGCAGAGCCGACAACCATGGGCCTGACCTTTGCTCGATTCTACGCCGAGATGGACCGTAACCTGTCGCGTCTGCGCGACGCCCGTGCCGAAGTCGCCACCGGCGCGCTGTCCGGCGCCGTCGGCACCTTCGCCAACATCGACCCGGCGGTAGAGGAACACGTCTGCGACAAGATGGGGCTCGTGCCGGAACCGATCAGCACGCAGGTTATCCCCCGCGACCGCCACGCGGCCTTTTTCGCGACCCTCGGCGTTGTGGCCAGCAGCATCGAGAACGTCGCAACCGAAGTGCGCCACATGCAGCGGACCGAGGTGCTGGAGGCTGAAGAGTTCTTCTCGAAGGGCCAGAAGGGCTCGTCCGCGATGCCCCACAAGCGCAATCCGGTGTTGACCGAGAACCTGTGCGGTCTTGCTCGCCTTGTGCGAATGGCTGTTGTTCCCGCGATGGAGAACGTGGCGCTGTGGCATGAGCGTGACATCTCGCACTCGTCGGTCGAGCGGACCATCGCGCCCGACGCTACCGTGACGCTCGATTTCGCGTTGGCGCGCCTGACGAATGTGGTCGAAAATCTTGTGATCTACCCAGAGCGGATGCTGGAGAACATGAACAAGTTCAGAGGCTTGGTCATGTCACAGCGCGTTCTTCTGGCCTTGACGCAGGCCGGTGTGTCCCGCGAAACCGCATACACGCTCGTGCAACGCAACGCGATGAAGGTTTGGACCGATGGCGCCGACTTCAAGACAGAGCTGCTGGCCGACCCGGACGTGACGGCGGCCCTGTCGGAAGCGGAAATCGAAGAAAAGTTCGATCTTGGTTATCACACCAAGCACGTCGACACGATCTTCGCCCGCGTTTTCGGCGACGTTTGACTGCTCCGATCCGTCGCAGATCAAATTAGGTGACGAAGCGTCAACCCATGTTAAGCTCTTGGCATCACCAACAGGAGACTCACCATGAAGACGCTTCTGACCGCCCTGATCTTGGGCATCGCCCCCGTCGCAGCCTTTGCCCAGTGCAACTACGATCGCACGGCCATGTCCTGCGCCGACGGCACAACCTATGACGCGGAAACCAAAGGATGCGTTCCGGTCACGGGCTGACGCTTTATTTCGCCCCGAACAGGGCCTTGGTAAGCGGGTGTTAAGACCGCTTGCCTAACCTCCTTCGTGACGAATCTCGCGGAGGGGCCATGACGACAGAACTGACTGTAGACGCAGCGCGCGCTGGGATGCCGCGCGGTGCTCTGACGCGGCGGGAAAAGGCGGCAGTCGTCGTGCGCTTATTGTTGGCAGAGGGTGCGACCCTGCCGCTGATGGACTTGCCGGACAAACTTCAAGCCGAACTGACAAGTCAGATGGCAGAGATGCGGTTCATTGACCGCGCAACCCTGCGCGCGGTTGCGGAAGAATTCGCGACCGAACTGGACGATATCGGCCTGACCTTCCCCCCCGGCATTGATGGTGCGCTATCTCTTTTAGAAGGCGCGATTTCGCCCGACATGGCCCAGCGTCTCCGGGCTCAGTCCGGTGCCCTTTGGGGAGACGATCCGTGGGACAGCATCTGCGCCTTCGATATGCCGAAGCTGATCGACCTGATGAACGCCGAAAGCGCTGACGTCGGCGCAGTGATCCTGTCGAAGCTCGACGTAGGAAAGGCAGCCGAACTGTTGGGTGCCCTACCCGGCCCGCAAGCGCGCGGCCTGATGCTGGCGGTCAGCGACACGGCGGATATCGAACCAGAGGCTGTCGCCCGCATCGGCGTGGCCATCGCGGCAAGCCTGCAAGCCGAACCGCCCCGCGCATTTACCTCTGCTTCTGTAGAAAGACTGGGGGCAATTCTTGATATTTCCACCTCTGTAACGCGCGAGGACGTTCTGGCCGGCTTCGCGGAAGAGGATGAAGACCTCGCCGAGCGCGTGCGCGCCGCCATCTTCACCTTCGCCGACCTGCCCGACCGCGTTTCGCCCCGCGACATACCGAACGTGGCCAAGGGATTGGATCAGGAAGATCTGGTTACGGCCATCGCCGGAGCGACTGGCTCGGAGCCGCTGGAGCGTGCGGCCCAATTCATTCTGGAGAACCTGCCGGGCCGCTTGGCCGATTCGATCCGCGAATTGGTGGCCGAAGCGGGTGCGGTCACGCCGTTGAACGCCGAAGCCGCGCATATCTCGGTGGTCCGCGCGATCCGAACGATGTCCGACAGCGGCGAAATCATCCTGCTGGAGAAGACCGGCGCGTGATCCCGCGCCCGTCTCGCCCGCACCCGTCATCTGCATCGACCTTGTCCTCGCAGCACAAGCCCTTGTATGTCCAAGCCAAGCACCCCGTGGAAAGGTTGGCACGTGCCCCGGAAGAATCGTTCAGTGATCGGTGATGCGCTGCAGAATGCCATGTTCATGGGCCTGCTGCGTCTCGTTCTGGCTTTGCCATACGCCATGCGCGTACGCCTGATGGGCTGGCTGGCGGCCCATGTGCTGGGCCCGTTGGCGGGATGGCGCAAACGGATCGCCAGCAACCTTGCGCATGTACGCCCCGATCTGTCCGCCAAAGAGGTCGAACATCTGCAACGCGCCGTGGCCGACAATGTGGGCCGCACCTTGGTCGAGATATATTCCGGCGCGGAATTCAAGAAACGCGTCACCGGCACCCCGCTGGAAGGCCCCGGAGCGGACGCATTGCGTGCGGCTCGAGCCAAGGGCCGGCCCGTCGCACTCGTCACAGCACATCTGGGCAATTTCGACGCCCTGCGCGCGATCCTCTTCGCCGAAGGGTTCGAGCTTGGCGCGATCTATCGCCCGATGAACAACCCGAAGTTCAACGAACACTGGGTCGCCACGTTGTCGCAGATCGGCACACCGCTTTTCCCAAGCACGCGCGAAGGCATACCGAAATTCGTCCGGCACCTTGCCGATGGAGGAATTGTCGGCATCCTTACCGATCTTTACAAACGCGACGGAGCAGAAACGACGTTCTTCGGAAAGCCCGCCCCCTCTTCTGCCGCGGCCTGCGCCTGGGCTCTGAAATACGATGCAGAAGTCATCTTCTGCTACGGCTTGCGCCAGCCCGATGGCCTGTCCTTCCGCCTTATTTTGGAAGAACCGATTGCCCATTCCAACGCCGACACGATGACACAAGAGATAAACGACCGGCTGGAAGCAGTGGTGCGCGAACATATGGACCAGTGGTTCTGGATACATCGCCGCTGGAAGCCGGAACGCGCGGAAAAAGAAATGAGAAAGCGATCAGAGCAGGCGAAGCAAGCGTAAAGAAAAATCAGTCGACACGCTGCGCGCCCAGGATTGCTCCAAGCCCCGCGCCCATTTCCTGGACCAGCACGGCTGCGGGGGGCGTGATGAATGCTGTACCCTCCCACGTTCCGGTACCGTCCCATTCGCCGACGATCTGCCAGTCCGTCGCGATATTGGCGTAGTCCACAACCGCGCCCGCATTCTCTCCGCCGCGAATATCGACGCGCGCACGGGGCGTGAAGGGCACCACTTGAATAAGCAACCTGCGCTGCGGGGCGTCACCCGTCATCTGCGCCGTGATCTGCACCGTGCCACCCTGACCATTCACCCGCAGATCAACCGCATCCGGCGCGGCCCTGTGGCGCGCGATCGCCGCGTCGATGTCGCCCGCTTTAGAGCCTATCATCGACGCCTCACCTGCCACGACGGCCTGCGGGGTGTAAATCATCCGCTCGCCCTTGGCCTGCGCGTAAGCCTTCTGCCGTGCCGTGAATCGCGGATCGGCGAACTCATCGGGCCAGCCGATATAGTCCCAATAATCGACATGCAGCGCCAAGGGCAGAACATCGTCGCGGGTAGCAAGCTCGGACAGCACTCTGTCCGCCGGCGGGCAGGACGAACACCCCTGCGACGTATACAGCTCAACCACCACCGGCTGATCGCCTGCTGCGGCATACGACACGGGTGCGACCAGGCACAACGACAGCAGAGCAGACAGAACGCGCATGAAGAATCCTTAGCGATCGAACAGGTCGAAGGCTTAGGCCCGCAGACACGCAGGTGCCAATCAATGTTTTGCGAACCGGCTGAAACCCGATCGAGATCATGCAGCTTTGTCACATTTGCATACTGTTGCATACAAAGTGGAAACTGTCTAAATTGCTGCTAGCTGTTAGGCCGTAGCCAACGGCCCAGAACCTGCAAACCGCCAAGGAGATCTGCCCATGACCATCGAGGTCGGACAAGACAGCATGAACACCCGCCGCACGCTGGAAGCGGGCGGGTCATCGTTCGCATATTACGCGCTGGACGCAGCCCAGGATGCCGGTCTGGGCGATGTGTCCAAGCTGCCTAAATCGCTGAAAGTGCTGCTGGAAAACCTGCTACGCTTTGAAGACGGCGACACCGTCACCACCGATGACATCAAGGCTTTCGCCGACTGGGCGGCCAACGGCGGCAAGACCAACCGCGAAATCGCCTACCGCCCTGCCCGCGTCCTGATGCAGGACTTCACCGGCGTGCCCGCCGTGGTGGACCTTGCCGCCATGCGCGACGGCATCGTGAACCTTGGTGGCGATGCCCAGAAGATCAATCCGCTCAACCCCGTTGATCTTGTAATCGACCACTCGGTCATGATCGACGAGTTCGGCAACCCGCGCGCGTTCCAGCAGAACGTCGACCGCGAGTATGAGCGCAATATCGAACGCTACACCTTCCTCAAGTGGGGCCAAAAGGCGTTCCAGAACTTTCGCGTTGTCCCGCCCGGCACCGGCATCTGCCACCAGGTAAACCTTGAATACCTGTCGAAGACCGTCTGGTCCGACACCGATCAGAACGGTGATATGGTGGCCTATCCCGACACGCTGGTCGGTACCGACAGCCATACCACCATGGTCAACGGCGCGGCCGTTCTGGGCTGGGGCGTTGGCGGGATCGAGGCCGAGGCCGCGATGTTGGGTCAGCCTGTATCCATGCTGATCCCAGAGGTCGTCGGCTTCAAGCTGACCGGCGCGATGCCCGAAGGCACGACGGCGACGGACCTTGTGCTGAAGGTCTGCGAGATGCTGCGCGAAAAGGGCGTCGTTCAGAAGTTCGTCGAGTTCTACGGCGACGGGTTGGACAACGTGCCGCTCGCCGACCGCGCGACCATCGGCAACATGTCGCCCGAATTCGGCGGCACCTGTGCCTTCTTCCCGATCGACGACGAGACCTTGCGCTATCTGACGCAAACGGGCCGCGAGAAGGAAACGATCGAGCTGGTCGAAGCCTACGCCAAGGCTCAGGGCATGTGGCGCGAAGCGGGGGCAGAACCTGTCTTTACCGACACGCTGGAACTGGACATGGCGACGATCAAACCCGCCATTTCCGGCCCCAAGCACCCGCAGCAGCACATCGATCTCGATGCCGCAGCGACCGAGTTCCACGCGTATATCGGTGAGCAACGCAAAGGATCGGACAAGCCAGAGGACGAGCGTCGCGAAAAGCGGTGGGAAGCCGAAGGTGGCCAGCCCGCGCCCAAGGAAATCCCCGGCGACAAGGGCCAGCACAAGCGCGCCCATGTCACGATGGAAGACATCGACGGCGAAGAAAAGTCGTTCGAGTTGCACGACGGTTCTATCGTCATCGCCTCGATCACATCCTGCACCAACACGTCGAACCCCTACGTGATGATCGGCGCAGGCCTCGTGGCCCGCAAGGCGCGCGAGCTGGGTCTAGACCGAAAGCCGTGGGTGAAGACCTCGCTCGCTCCCGGCTCTCAGGTCGTGTCGTCGTACTTGGAAGCGGCTGGTCTTCAAGAAGACCTGAACGCCATCGGTTTCAACTTGGTGGGTTATGGCTGTACCACCTGCATCGGTAACTCTGGCCCGATCCCCGAGCCGCTTTCGAAGGCCATCAATGAGAACGACTTGATCGGCGTGTCGGTGCTTTCAGGCAACCGAAACTTCGAAGGCCGTATCAGCCCCGACGTGCGTGCCAACTACCTTGCCTCGCCCCCCCTTGTCGTCGCCTATGCGCTGGTCGGCGACATGAACGTCGACATCACGACCGAACCGCTGGGTCAGGACAAGGACGGCAATGACGTCTTCCTGAAGGACATCTGGCCCTCGCAGAAAGAGATCGCCGACCTCGTTGAGGCAACGGTCACGCGCGAGCGCTTCCAAGAGAAATACGCCGACGTCTTCGAAGGCGACGACAAATGGAAGGGCGTGGAAACCACCGACAGCCAGACCTACGACTGGCCCGCCGGTTCGACCTACGTGCAGAACCCGCCCTACTTCCAGGGTATGGGCCAAGAGCCGGGCACCATCAGCGACATCACTGATGCAAAGATGTTGGCGATGCTGGGCGACATGGTCACGACCGACCACATCAGCCCCGCAGGTTCGTTCAAGGAAACGGCGCCCGCTGGCCAATACTTGACAGAGCGTCAGGTACAGCCGCGCGAGTTCAACTCTTACGGCAGCCGTCGTGGCAATCACGAGGTGATGATGCGCGGCACCTTCGCCAACATCCGTATCCGCAACGAGATGCTGGACGGTGTAGAAGGTGGCTATACCAAGGGTCCGGACGGCGAGCAGATGTCGATCTACGATGCCGCGATGAAGCATCAGGAAAACGGCACTCCGCTGGTCATCGTCGCGGGTGAGCAGTACGGTGCTGGATCGTCGCGCGACTGGGCGGCAAAAGGCACCGCGCTTCTGGGCGTGAAGGCTGTGATCGCCGAAAGCTACGAGCGTATCCACCGCTCCAACCTTGTCGGTATGGGCGTGCTTCCGTTCGAGTTCACCGGTGGCGACAGCCGTGAAAGCCTGAAGCTGACCGGGGAAGAGACGTTCTCGATCACCGGTCTGGAGGGTGAGTTCAAACCGCAGGCCGAAGTGCCTTGCACGATCACCTATCCGGGTGGCGAGACGAAGGAGATTACCCTGAAGTCCCGCATCGATACCGGGATCGAGATCGATTACGTCAAGAACGGTGGCGTGCTGCACTACGTGCTGCGCCGTCTGGCGAACACCGCTAGCGCTGCCTGATACCAATCTTCACGAATTGGAAAGGCCCGCACCTTTGGTGCGGGCCTTTTTGCGTTCAGATGAACAGGCCAGTCACGAAATCACGCACCGTCTGTTCCAAGTGGGGAACGCCGCCGCCAACGGCGATTCCCACATACAGGAACATCAAACCGGCCGCGATCAAGGCTGGCCCCCCAACACCTCTCCGACCGCTGCGCCCCTCTGGGTCTGCCAGTCGAAACGCTCCGGTCAGCAAGGCAAAAGCCGTCAAAGCCACCAACAGGGGCGGTGCCGTGTCGATATAAGATGCGACGTTGGTCATGCCTTACGATAACGCCCGCGTTTGACCGTAGGGGGGCGATTTCAAGGCCGAGGCATCAACCCCGCGTTGGCGGTCCGCGCACAATGGGCCTGTGTCAGAAGGATCGATGCGCGCACGGCCCTCAATCGACCGACCATTTAGGCAAAAACACGGCAAAGCTTCGCGTCGCGGGTTTGGTGCGCTACCAAGGGTCATCGGAACAGGAGCCCGAATGCGACAGGCGATTCGACAAACGACAGCGCGATTGAATTGGCCCTTGCCGATGATCGAGACTGGCATGCTCGCCGTCGCCCTGATCTGGGCTGTCGCAGCCTAGTCGCCGCGGGCCTCTGCCAGTGCCGGCAGGATTGTCCGTTCCAGCGTGCGCTGGGTCACCGGCCCCGCAACGCGGGCCAAAACACGACCTTCGCCATCCACAACAAAGGTTTCCGGCACGCCGTAGACCCCCCAATCCCGCGCCGTGCGCCCGCTCGCGTCCTGAGCGGTCCCGGCATAAGGGTTGCCCAGTTCATCCAGGAAGTTCAGCGCGTTGTCTGGATCGTCCTTGTAGTTGATCCCATAGATCGGGACGCCCTCCTCTTCCGCCAAGGCTTCCAGATTCGGATGCTCGACGCGGCAAGGCGCGCACCAAGAGGCCCAGAAGTTCACCAATTTGACTCCATCGGCGTCGATGTCGGCGTCTGTTACGCCTTCCAGATCACCCAGTGCGAGAACGCTCAATTGCGGTGCTTCGCGCCCGACGAAAGCGGATGGCAAACCGTCGGGATCTTCGCGTTGCATTCCAGCATAGAACAGCCCCGCCAAACCCAAAAAGATGACGGGCGGAACGATGGCAAGGATCGGAAGTCTAGCCACGGCGCACCTCTGCCTTCTCGACCTGCTGGGCGACCCGTCGGGCGCGCAGGACGGAAATCACAACCAGACCCGCGATCAAAACGGCGCTGATCCCGTAGGCCAATCCAACCTCTAACGCGTATTTTCCAAGATCAGGCATCGGCCATCCTCTCGCGCAACCGCATGGCATGCAGTCGTCGGGCGCGTATCTCTGTTCGGGTGCGCAGCAGCACCAAAGCGATGAACAGCGCCACAAATCCAGCGATACACACCAAAAGCGGGTGGTAGAACACGTCCGCCACGTTCTCTTCGGCATCTAGCGACAGGGACGCGCCTTGGTGCAGTCCCTGGTTCCAGAAGTTCACCGCGTAGCGTGACAACACGGCGAAGACGCTGCCTACCAAGCACAAGACGCTGGTCAGGTCGGCAGCCGTGTCGGGATCTTCGATCGCTTCCCACAGCGCCATGTAGCCCAAGTAAAACAGGAACAGGATCAGGAACGAAGTCAGCCGCGGGTCCCACGCCCACCATGTGCCCCACATCGGCTGGCCCCAAACCGCGCCGGTCACCAAGGCGACCAAGGTCATCGTCACGCCGACCGGGGCCGCCGCACGGGCCGCAAGCGCGCTGACGTGGTGGCGACGGATCAGCCAGATCAGGGACGCGACGAGCATCATGAACCACGCATTGATCGCCAGCAGCGCAGAGGGCACGTGCAGGTAAATGATCTTGACCGTCGCGCCCTGTCGGTAGTCGTCGGGGGTGAAGAAAAAGCCCCAGATCAGGCCGCCCGCAAGGCAAAGGCCCGCGATCCAGAATGCCGCCCGCATGGGCAGCGCGGTTACGGCCAGGAAGCGCGTGGGGTTTGCGAAGGACCAGAACGACATACGTTTCATCTATCCACAGTTTCGAAGGGTGCCAAGTGGACGGCTTGTCACGATATGGTCGGTTGGTGAAAGCAAGTGAAAGCTATTCGAACCTCTGCGATCCGCGACGGAAGCTCTCATCGCAAGCTCACCCTCAACGCCGCCGCCGCCGCGAAGGGCAAGCCCGCCAGACACCCCAGCGTCACCGCCCCCAGCAGTGCCAGCGGCGTTCCCGCCGCGATGCCTTCCGCGCCGCGACGTGCCACGTCCGCACCGAAAACCAGCGTCGGAATATAAAGCGGCAGGACCAATAGAGACAGCAACAGCCCCCCGCGCCGCACCCCCACTGTCAGCGCCGCGCCGAAGCAACCGATCAGCGACAGGGCCGGGGTGCCCAACGCCAGCGATACCGTCAGCCAAAAATGGCCCGGCCACGGAAGGCTAAGAAACACCCCCAACGCGCCGCCGGCCAATGACAACGGCAGGCCCGTCGTCAGCCAATGCGCCACGGCTTTACTAAGGCACAGGGCTTCGAGCGGCAAAGGCGCTGTGGCCAGCAAATCCAGAGCGCCATCTTCCCGGTCCAGAGCGAAGATCCGGTCTAGCGAAAGAAGGCACGCAAGAAGAGCCGCGATCCACAGGATACCGGGTGCGATGGGTGCCAATCGTGCGGTCTCAGGCCCAACGCCGAACGGTACCAGCACCACGACGATCAGGAAGAACGCCAATCCCAGCCCGAAACCGCCGCCAGAGCGAATAGCGAGGGTTAGGTCTCGGCCGATCAGCCTCAGCATCTCTTTGCTTTCTCAAATACCCAGCCCGACCGGATCACGCGAACAGGTCCATCGCAGAGGCGGTGGCGCGATAGGGCGTCACGTCCAGAACGTCGCCTTCCAACCCAAGGTCGATATGCGTGGCGATTACTGCGATACCGCCCTGACCCAGATGCGCGCGCACCAGATCGGCGAACCGCCCCGTGTTTACGGTGTCAAGCGATACAGTGGGCTCATCGAGGCACCAGATCGAACGGCCCGTCACGACCAGCCGCGCCAGACCAAGCCGTCGCGCCTGACCCGCCGAAAGGTGCTGTGCTAGACGATCCTCAAGCCGCTCCAGATCGAACGCGGCCAGGGCGTCGTTTATCCCGGATTGGCCGTGCAAACCGGCCCAGAATGACAGGTTCTCTTCGACTGTCAGCGTGCCTTTCATTCCGTCGCGATGCCCGGCATAGGCCACGGCGTCGGGGCCCGGAGTGACGGACCCCGCATAGGCCCCCTGCAAGCCTGCGATGGTGCGCAGTAGGGTTGTCTTCCCTGCCCCATTCGGCCCGCGGAGGATCAGCGCGCGCCCCGGTTCAACAGTAAACGAAAGCTCCGCCAAGACAGGAATGCCCCCGCGACCGACGGCAAGATCGCGGGCCTTTAGCGTCACGTCGGCAGAAGCGCGGCGCCGATGCGACGCCCTTCGCCGACCAGCACATTGTAGGTCCGGCACGCCTGCGCCGAGGCCATAAGCTCGACCCCAAGGCCAGCAACCTCCAGCTCGCGCCGAAACGCCTCTGGCACGTGGCTGATCTCGGTTCCTGTCCCCACAAGGATAATGTCGATTCGCTCTGCCGCAGCGGTGATCGGCGCAGTGTCCCACGCCTGCCAGCCGTGCACGCCGCCGGGCAGGATCAGTACGGCACCATCATGTAGCTTGCCTCCGATACGAAAGAAGCCGGGGCCGTAGCCGTCGATGGGTGTGCCTTCGTGGTATTCGGTTTCGTGCAGGTTCATGCCGCCTCCGGTCTAGTCCATCTGGGCGAATTGGTTGCCCTCTGTCTTGTCCGGCTTCGACCAGTCGCGCTTCACGCCAAGGAAAAGAACGATGTTCTTGGCCACGAAGACCGACGAATACGTGCCGACAATCACGCCCCAAGCAATCGCGAAGACGAAACCTCGGATCACGTCACCGCCCAACACCAACAGTGCGATCAGTGCCACCAACGTCGTGCCCGAGGTCATTACTGTCCGGCTCAACGTCTCGTTCACCGACAGGTTCATCACATCGCGTAGGTCCCGCGATTTGTACTTGATCAGGTTCTCGCGCAGACGGTCGAAGATCACCACGGTGTCGTTGATCGAATAGCCGATGATCGTGAGGATCGCTGCAATGGTCGCCAGATCGAACTGGATCTGCAGAATCGAGAAGATGCCAATGGTCAGCACCACGTCGTGGAACAGAGCGGCGACCGCGCCGACAGAGAATTGCCATTCGAAGCGCAGCCAGATGTAGAACAGGATCGCCGCCAGAGATGCGGCAACGGCCAGAAACGCGGCCTGAATCAACTCGCCAGACACTTTAGGGCCAACCGATTCGACGGATGTGAACTCCAACGTCGGTGCGACGTCCTGCAAAGCCGCCTGCACACGCTCAATGGTTTCGGGCGTGACCGCCTCTGCACCGTCCTGTGCGGCTATGCGCACCATGGCGACGTTCTCATCCGGCCCGAAGGTCGGATCGAAGACCTCTGAAATCACCACATCGCCAAGGTCCAAGCCCCCCAACGCGTCGCGATACTCGGACACGACGACGGTCTCTTCCGCCTGCGTGCGGATCGTGGTGCCGCCCTGGAAATCGATACCGAAGTTTAGCCCTAGCGCCAGCCACGCGACCAGCGACAATACAATGGCCACGCAGGACGCCCCGAAGGTCGCCCGCGCGTATTTGAAGAAATCCCAATCGGTATTCTCGGGGACAAGTTTCAATCGCATGGTATCAGACCTCCAAGGTCTTGGGACGGCGGCGGTCGAACCACGCAACGACAATGGCGCGCGTCACAAAGATCGCCGTGAAGACAGAGGTTATGATGCCGATCCCCAACGTCACCGCGAACCCGCGCACGGGGCCAGAGCCCAGCGTGAACAGGATCGTCGCAATGATGAAAGTGGTGATGTTGGCATCCACGATGGCAGACAGCGCACGCTCATATCCAAGCTGGATGGCGCGTGACGGCCCCTTGGCCGTCTTCGCTTCCTCGCGGATACGCTCGAACACCAGCACGTTGGCGTCCACCGCCATACCAATGGTCAGTACGATCCCGGCGATACCCGGCAATGTCAGCGTAGCTCCGATCAGCGACAGGAGTCCGAAGATCAGACCCACGTTGATGATCAGCGCGATGTTGGCGAACAGACCGAACAGTCCGTAGCTGGCCCAGATCATCGCCATCACCAGAACGAATGCCACGAGGCAGGCGATACGGCCCGCGTCGATACTGTCCTGCCCCAGTTCCGGCCCGATGGTGCGCTCTTCAAGGAATGTCAGCTCGGCGGGCAGCGCGCCCGCGCGCAGCAGAACGGCAAGCTCGGTTGCCTCTTCGACGGTGAAATTGCCGGTGATAATGCCCGAACCGCCCGGAATATGGCTTTGGATCACCGGTGCAGAGATCACTTCTTCATCCAGGACGATGGCGAAGGGCGAGCCGATGTTCTCCAGCGTGTAGTCGCCGAAACGCCGCGCGCCGGATGGATTGAATCGGAAACTCACCGCCGGGGCGCCGTTTTGATCGAAGGACGGCTGCGCATCCACCAGATCCTCACCCGATACGACCGGCGAGCGCTCCAGTACATAATTGGTGCCCGACTGATCGATGGAGGGGTAAACCACGTTGCCCACCCCGGCATTCGTGTTCGCGTCGTCGGTCCGGTTCACGACCGGATTGAAGGTCAGCTGCGCAGTCGTGCCGATCAGCGCCTTCAGCTCCGCCGCCGAGCCGATGCCCGGCACCTGAATTAGAACGCGGTCGTCGCCCTGTCGCTGGATCGTCGGCTCCCGTGTGCCGACCTCATCCACGCGGCGACGCACGATTTCCACCGTCTGCTGCAGCGTCCGGCTGTCGGTCGCGGCGCGTTCGGCCTCTGACAACTGCACGCGGATCACGGCGGTATCGCCGGTCACTTCAAGATCGCTGGTCCCGCCACCGGTCAGGGACGCGACTGGCTGCGCGAGACCGCGCACCAGTTCCAGTGCTTCCGGCAACCCCTCGGGGCGGCTGATGCGCACTTCGAGCACGGCACCGCCATCGTCCAGACGGCGGATCGTGCCGACCGTATCGCGGGCGTCGCGCAGAGTGTCGCGCACCTCGGGCCACATCCCGTCGATCCGCTGGGCGTAGACCTGATCGACCTGCACTTCGGCCAGTAGATGCGCCCCGCCCCGCAGGTCGAGGCCAAGGTTCACAAGACCCGACGGCATCCATTCGGGCCAGCCACCGGCTGCTGCGGTCCGCTCTGGCGTCGCACCCATCTGCACGATCTCGGCGCGCGCATCGTTGGCCTGCTCGACCCGTCCGTAAAACAGGTTCGGCAGCGCCAGAACGAGGCCGACAAGGACCAGGCCCCAGATGACGAGGCGCTTCCAAAGCGGAAATTGCAGCATTTCAGGCCTCGGCCGGCTCGGTCTTGGAACGCACTTGGGCGATGGTCGACTTGATCACGCGAACCTTCACATTGTCTGCCAGTTCAACCTCGGCCTCACCTTCGTGAACCTTCACGACCTTGCCGACCAGGCCACCGGCGGTGACGATCTGATCGCCCCGGCGCAGCGCCTCGACCATCTTCTGATGCTCTTTGACCTTCTTCTGCTGCGGACGGATCAGCAGGAAATACATGATCGCGAAGATCAGAATCAGCGGAACGAAAGAGCCAAGCGCCCCCCCGATACCGCCACCGGCGGCCTGCGCGTATGCGGGCGAAACAAGCATGGAAATATCCCTCGTCTGCGGGGCGCGACAGGCCCCCGTGGCAAATCGATTTCGTCCTATCTGTGGCCCCACGGCTTGTCCAGCAAGGGGACCGCGCCCTTCGACGCCGGTAGATCGGTTCCGCAGTTGGCCCGAAACGGCAAACTTTCGCCGCATTGTTTACATAACGGTTGCTCGAACCGCCCGAATCGGGAAGGTTCCATCACAAACGTGAAACAATCACGTCAACGACCGACAATCGGCACAAGGGACATCACCACATGATAATCGGCAACGGGTCCTTCGGCCTTCGGCTTCCTGCGCTTTGTGCGACCCTTCTGATCGTTGCCGCCTGTGGCGCCAGAGCCCCAGAGGTCACGCGCGCCGCACCGAACTTCGGCCTCAGCCAGACGCTTCTGACCCAAGCCGTCCAAACCGCAACACAAATGCGCCAGGCTGGGCAACGCGTGTGGTGCGTGCCGTTCGCACGCAACGCCTCGGGCATCCAGATCCGTGGCGATGCGCACACCTGGTGGGCGTCGGCGACTGAGACGCCGGGCGTAATGCGCACGCAGACCCCGGTAAATGGCGCGGTCATGGTATTTTCGAAGTCCAGCCGCCTGAACCGGGGGCATGTGGCCGTCGTATCTGGCGTCGATGGCCCCCGCGCCATTCGCATCCACCACGCGAACTGGAAGAAGAACCACGTGTCGCTCGACATGAAGGTCATCGACATTTCGGACAACAACGACTGGTCCCGCGTACGCGTCGAAAGCGTGCCGGGCGCGTTCGGCAGCCCCTATAGCGTATCGGGGTTCATCGCGAAAACAGGCGTCGCATCCTGACCCTTCACCACGCGTGAAACATCCGGCATACGGGGCCCAAGCGAAGGAGCCCCCCATGCACGACATCCGCCTGATCCGCGACGACCCCGCCAGCTTTGACGCCGCAATGGCGCGCCGGGGGATATCGAACGCCTCTGCGCCCCTGCTGGCGCTTGACGCCGCGCGCCGCGCCGCGATCCATGCCGCCGAGACGGCCAAGGCCGAACAGAACGCCGCCTCCAAGCAGGTCGGTGCCGCCAAGGCCGCCGGGGACGACGCGAGGTTCGAGGAACTGCGCGCAGAGGTCGCGCAGAAGAAGGCAGAGGTCGCCGATCAGGAGCAGGCCGCCCGTGAAAAGGACGCCGAGCTGATCCAGCAGCTGATGGCCCTGCCCAACGTCATGGCTGCGGACGTGCCCGAAGGCGCGTCCGAGGACGACAACGTCGAGGTCAAGACCCACGGCACCCCGCCCGACATGCCCTGGGCGCGCGAACACTTCGACATCCCCTCCGTCGCACCCCACTTGGACTTCGAAACGGCGGCGAAGCTCTCCGGCTCGCGCTTCGCGCTGCTCTCCGGCCCCGTCGCGCGCCTGCACCGGGCGCTGGCGCAGTTCATGCTCGACACCCACATCGACCAGAACGGCCTAACAGAGATGAACCCGCCCGTTCTGGTGCGGGACGAGGCCATGCAGGGCACCGGCCAACTGCCCAAGTTCGGGGAAGACAGCTATCAGACCACGAACGGCTGGTGGCTGATCCCCACGGCAGAGGTGCCGCTGACCAACACGGTCGCGGGTCAGACGCTGGACGCCGCCACCCTGCCCCGCCGCATGGTGGCCCACACCCTGTGCTTCAGGTCAGAGGCCGGATCCGCGGGCAAGGACACCGCCGGGATGCTGCGCCAGCACCAGTTCGAAAAGGTCGAGATGGTCTCGGTTACGCACCCGGATCATTCCGACGACGAACAGCTGCGGATGCTCGCCTGTGCAGAAGGTATTCTGGAGGCGTTAAAACTCCCTTACCGCACGGTGAAACTCTGCGACGGAGACACAGGCTTCGGCGCGCGCCGCACCTTTGACATCGAAGTCTGGCTGCCGGGCCAGAACCGCTACCGCGAGATCTCCTCGGTCTCGAACTGCTGGGACTTTCAGGCCCGCCGCATGAACGCCCGCTTCAAGCCGGAAGACGGCGGCAAACCCCAATTCCTCCACACCCTCAACGGCTCCGGCCTCGCCATCGGCCGCGCCCTCATCGCCGTGCTGGAGAACTACCAGCAGAAGGACGGCACGGTAGAGGTACCGGAAGTGCTGCGGGGGTATGTCAAATTCATTTGACGACGAAGCTACCGGAATGTTGACTACCCCCACAGGCAACATTCTGGAATTACATGCAAAAGTTTACACTCCAAGGCAAACACGCCAAACCTCACAAAGCAGTCAAACGGCCGAATTTCAAAATTCGATCAGCACACGTTTCGGACAAGTTCCAGTTCGTGAGCATGTTTCTCTACTCCGCAGGGGAAAATGGCCGGACAGCCAGAACTTATTGGCATCAAGCAAGCAACTTTTACATCGCCAACAAGAATGTTGATTTCTTGGCGAAGCCTCTAACCTCTTACTACTGCGCATTGAATATGGCGAAGGCCTTATTGCAATTTGACGGTCAAACAATGTCATCGGTTTACCATGGAGTGTCGGGAAGAGCGGATGGTAATTCAGTAAACCTTGCTAACGAAGTAGTCGAATTTAAGCAAAACGGCGTCCTACCCGATCTCTGCGCATATTTTGATGAGCCTCGACAAAATAATGAGGAGTATTGCGTTCGCGATCTACTTTATAATTTGCCCCACATACACCGGGCTTTCTGCATGACTCAGACGACTTGGGAAAAGAATGAACTATTTATTCCCCTAATGAATTGCGGATACTACCGTATTGGGCAGCAAAGAGAGATTTTCTTTAGGGGTGAACTGTCCCCAAACTGGACCTCTGGTCACACAATCAACAAAGCGCCGAACGCTTTCGAAGAAGACTTTCATGATGAAGACGTGCAGGCCATCCGGATGCGCAAAAGAACGACCTATACTGGGAATTCAGATGCCGTAAAAATTCGCGCCTTGAAGAGAATAAACAAAAGAATACGGAAGCATATTTTTCCGATATTCGACGCTCCGGGCGTTTGGTATTTAAAACGAAGTGAGGTCGACTCTTCAAACCTCGGATACATCAAAAGAAGCCCGATAATACTAAGCTTTGCCGCCCTGCATCGGCTGAGTGAGCTCTCTAGATATGATCCAAAACAACTAGAGGCGCACTTTGCAAAAAAATATGGCTGGGTACTACAAGAATTCCTAGCGCGTACTCTAGATCAGTTGTTAGATGATTTCACGACAGAAATCACTGGCCGAGAAGCGTTGTAAGAAAGCTAACGGAGTCAGCGAAACCTCTTCGTTCAACAGGGTTCGTCCCGCTACAAATAATCTTCATGCATATCCTCATCCCCCTCCTCGCCCTCGCCTTCGCGCTGTCGCCGCTCGTCACGAACTCCTTCGGGGGGTTCGATGCGAATGCCTTTCCCGTCCCGCAGGAGGCCCCTCCGGTGCAGCCTGCGGGCTATGCTTTCGCGATCTGGGGGGTGATCTACCTTGCCCTGATCGCGCACGGCCTCATCGGGTTGCGCCATAAGGACGACCCCGCGTGGCGCGCGACCCGCGTCCCCTTGGCTATCAGCCTTGCCGTGGGGGCCGTGTGGATCCCCGTGGCCAATGCCTCTCCCGTCTGGGCGAGCGTGTTGATCCTGGTGATGCTGGCGGGCGCGCGGGTGGCCCATGCCCGCGCGGGCGACGGCTGGGCGCTGCGCGTGCCGCTGGGTCTGTACGCCGGGTGGCTGACGGCGGCCTCTGCCGTTTCAGTGGGCTTGCTGCTGGCGGGCTACGGCGTGCTGGGCGCGGTGCCCGCCGCCTTCGTCGCCTTGGCGTTGGCGGGCGGGCTGGCGCTGGCCACCCTGCGCCGCGCGTCACTGGGCTACGCCTTTGCCGTGGTCTGGGCGCTGGTCGGCGTGGTCGTGCAGAACTGGGGCGGGGCGTGGTCCGTCGCCATCGCCGCCGCCGTGCTGGGCGTCGTTCTTACTGCTCTGGCCCTGCGCCCTTCTTCAGGTGCTTCCTAAGGCGTGAGGGCGTGGACTTCGTCTTGTTCTTGTACGGGTTCTGATCCGCCTGAGAGCGCATCCACAGCCGAATCGGCGTGCCCGGCATATCGAAGTCCACCCGCAACCCGTTGACCAGATAGCGGTTGTAGCTTTCCGATATGTCCTTGGGATTGCTGCACATCACCACGAAGCCCGGCGGCCGGGTCTTCGCCTGAGTCATGTAGCGCAGCTTGATGCGACGCCCGCCCGGCGCGGGGGGCGGATGCGCTTCGACCATCGCACCCAGCCATTGGTTCAGCTTGGCCGTGGTGACACGGCGGTTCCAGACCTCATGCGCCTTCAGGATCGCGTCGCGCAGCTTGTCGAGCCCCTTGCCCGTCTTGGCCGACACCGTCAGCAAGGGCACGCCGCGCAGCTGGGGCAGAAGGCGCGTGCAGGCTTCGCGCAGGGCCAGGATCTTTGCGTTCTTGTCCGGCTCGGCGTCCCACTTGTTGATGGCGATGACGACGGCGCGGCCCTCTCGCTCGGCCAGGTCCGCGATGCGCAGGTCCTGCTGTTCGAAGGGAATCGCGGCGTCCAGCAGGACCACGACCACCTCGGCGAACTTCACCGCGCGCAACCCGTCCGAGACACTGAGTTTCTCCAGCTTTTCCTGCACCTTGGCACGTTTGCGCATGCCCGCTGTGTCGAATATGCGGACGGGCAAATCGTCCCAATCCAGCTTGACCGAAATCGCGTCGCGGGTGATCCCCGCCTCTGGGCCGGTCAGCAGACGCTCTTCGCCCAGCAGCTCGTTGATCAGCGTGGATTTCCCGGCGTTGGGACGGCCCACGACGGCGACCTGCAGGGGCTTTTCCTTGGTCGGCACGCGGGGGCCGTCGTCCTCGCCCTCGACCACGTCCACATCCGTCTCGGGCGCGGTTTCAGCGACTTCAGCGTCGGCCTTTTCGATTAGAGGCTTGAGATGTTCATAGAGGTCGGTGACCCCCTCGCCATGTTCGGCAGAGATGGCCACCGGCTCGCCAAGGCCCAGCGAATAGGCTTCGAGCATGCCGGATTCGCCGGCGCGCCCCTCTGCCTTGTTACAGGCGAGGATCACGTGTTTCGCCCGCTTGCGCAGGATCTCGGCGAAGATTTCATCAGTGGGGGTCACGCCCACGCGCGCGTCGATCACAAAGAGGCAAGCGTCGGCCATGTCGACCGCGCGTTCTGTCAGCTTGCGCATGCGGCCCTGCAGGGATTCGTCTGTCGCCTCTTCAAGGCCAGCGGTGTCCAACACGGTAAAGTGCAGGTCGGCCAGCTTGGCGGGGCCTTCGCGCAGGTCACGCGTGACGCCGGGCTGGTCGTCGACCAGGGCAAGGCGGCGGCCGACGAGGCGGTTGAACAGCGTGGACTTGCCCACGTTGGGGCGGCCGACGATGGCGAGAGTGAAGCTCATGGGTGCGTTCCGTCAGTAGGACGCGCCCCCATAGGGGAGGCGTCAGCGAAAGGCCAGCAGGCGGCCCGTCTTCGACACGATATAGAGCGTTTGGTTGACGATCACCGGGTTCGTTGCCGCGCCGCCGGGCAATTCGACCTGACCGGCCAGCGCGCCAGTCACCGGATCGAAGCTGCGCAGGACGCCGTCGCTTGAGCCGACCCAAAGGCGCCCGCCCGCGATGACAGGACCGTAGTGGGCGAAGACAGCCTCGCGCCGAGTGATGCGGTTTTTCTTGAAGAACGGGAGTTCAGTGCCCCAGATCCGCTCACCCGTGGCAGCGTCGAGGCGCACAAGTTCGGCCTGGTCGGAGACGGTGAAGACCGATCCGCCCGCGACAGCGACGGGCGACATGGCGCCGTCCTTGGCGGACCATAGCTGTTCGCCCGATCCCAGGGAGAACGCGTTGGTGCGGCCCGATGGAGAGCCTGCGTAGATCGTATTGCCCGAGATCACCGGATCCCCGGAGATATCGCCGATGCCTGCGTAGACGGCGCCGAGGCGGGTGCCCGCGACGTTGGATGTCCAGCGCGTGGTGCCGCCGGGCAGCAGGCCTTTCAGCTCTCGGCTGCCGAAGGGCAGGACGATCGTGTCACCAGACACGGCGGGCGATGCGCCGCCTGAAACGCCAGCGATTGTTGGCGTGCCCTGTTCGGTCCACTTCACCCGGCCATTCGTGGTGTCGATGGCCCAAGCGGTGGCATCGCGCCCCACGACGTAGACGGTGCCGCCAGATACGGTCGGCGCGCCACTCGCGGGCGATCCAAGGTCTTGCACCCAGCGGCGTTGGCCGGTGGCGGCGTCCAGCGCCAGAAGCTGGCCGAAGGCGGTCGAGACATACAGCGTGCCGCCCGACACCGCGAGTCCCGCGCCGCTGGCGTCATCCACGGGTTCAGACGCCGGAGAGACCTGCGCAGACCACAGCGGCTGGCCGCCCGTCGTGTGGGCCATGACGCGCGCACGGCTGTCGACGGTGAAGACGCGGCCATCCGCGACGACCGGCGTGGCGGTGATGCGGTGCTTGCGATCCTCGCCCTGCCCGATGGGCACCGACAGAACCAACGATGGGTTGGCGGAGAACGAAACGTGGGGCTTTGAATGGTCGGGGGCGGATCCTTTGTGGGTCCAGGATGCCAGCGATACCGCGCCGGGCAAGCTGATCGGAGCAGACCGGTTCACATCTGCCGTGGACTCGGCTTGGAGGTTCAGCCGCTCGCCCGTCAGCACCAGTTTGCGGTCGCCGCAGGCGGCCAATGCCACCAGCGCCACGCCCATCATAAGACCGATCCGCGTCATGCCCCTGCTCCCTAGCCGTTGCCCAAGTCGAACGTGCCACCCAGCGCAACAATCAACTGCCGCACCCGTCCTTGCAAGTCCTGCGTGGCCGCGCCGTCGTTCAGAACGCTGCGCAGCGTGTCTATGGCCACATCCGTCTCACCCGACCGGACCCGCGCGATGGCCTGCTGTTCCAGCGCCAACAGTCGATAGGGCGCGCCGGGAATGGTCAGCGGCTCCAGCAGGTCGATGATCTCTTGCGGGTCGGCGCTGGACTGCAGGATCATCGCGCGTTTCAGCATCGCAAGCTCGGAATAGAGCGGCGCGGCACTGCTGCCGACGCCTTCCAACACCTCGGCCGTGGCGCCGCGTGCCTCGTCCGTGTCCAGCGTGTCTGCGGCCAGCATTGCCAGCAAAGCGGCACGGGGGCCGTCGGTATCGATCCCGTTCAGCGCGGCGCGACGGGCCTCTGGCGTTTCTTCGGCCAAGGCCGCGACAACGGCATCGCCGAAAGCTTCTGCATCGGCGCGGGCGGTGGCGCGCTGGTATTCCACGTATGCGGCCGCCCCGACGAGGATCAGCACCAGTGCAACCGCGATCCAGCCGTAGCGACGCAGCGCACCATACAAGCGATCGCGGCGGACTTCTTCCGAGACTTCGTCAATGAAACTGTCGTTGTTGCTCACGCCGCGCGCTTCCCTGTCCCTGTGGGTCGCGTCGTCCTAACGTGCGATTGGCCCGAATGCCAAGGCTTCTGGTCCGGCTGGCGGCATCCCATCGCCGAAAAAACAGTCATACGGGGTGAATCTGAACCGTTTGGTTCAGTAAACCCTTCCCATGCGATCCAGCCGGGCGTATGTGCGAGGCGTCGATTGCCGGAGTCTCCGATGCGCCTTTTCTCGATCCTGACCGCTATTCTCGTTGCCGCCGGGCTATATTTCTTGGTGCTAGAGCGGGACGCCGTGCTCGACTTCGCTGGCGCAACACCCGGCGTGATCGGAGCGGAAGCCGACGATCAGCCCGGCGCGCCCACGGGCATCGCGGTCGTGGCAATGGCCTCTAAGGCGCAGCCCATTGAGACCGCCGTCGTCGTGCGCGGCCAGACAGAGGCTGCGCGTCAGGTGGCTGTCAGAGCGGAAACCACCGGCAAGGTCGTGTCCGACCCGCTGCGCAAAGGCGCGTTCGTGTCCGAGGGCGATCTGCTGTGCAGCCTCGATCCCGGCACGCGCGCGGTGTCTTTGGCCGAAGCGAAGGCCAATCTTGCGCAAGCCGAAGCCGCAGGACCCGAGGCTCAGGCCCGCATCGCAGAGGCAGAGGCACGACTGGTGGAAGCGCAGATCAACCAGAACGCCGCCAGCCGTCTTAGCGAGGACGGATTCGCGTCGCAGACCCGCGTGGCATCGTCCGACTCTGCCGTCGAAGCCGCGAATGCGGCCATCGAAGCCGCAAAAAGCGGGCTCGAATCCGCCGCCGCCCGCGTGCAATCGGCTCAGGCCGCTGTTGCCGCTGCGGAAACAGAACTGGAACGATCGGAAATTACCGCGCCCTTCGGTGGCCTGCTGGAAAGCGACACCGCAGAGATTGGCGCGCTTTTGCAGGCGGGTGGTCTGTGCGCCACGGTGATCCAGCTGGACCCGGTCAAGCTGGTCGGCTTCGTGCCCGAAATCGGCGTCGATCGCGTGGAAGTCGGCGCGCCCGCGCAAGCCCGCTTGGCTTCTGGTCAAACCGCCACGGGCCGCGTGACGTTCCTGTCGCGCGCCGCCGATCCGCAGACCCGCACCTTCCGCACCGAGATCGAAGTGCCGAACGCCGATTTGAAGATCCGTGATGGCCAGACCGTCGAAATCGCCATTCAGGCCGAAGGCCAGCAAGCCCACCTGCTGCCGCAATCGGCCCTGACGCTGAACGACGAGGGCGATCTGGGCGTTCGGGTGGCCGAGGAAAATGACCTCGCGCAGTTCTACGAGGTGTCGATCCTGCGCGACTCTCCGCAGGGCGTCTTCGTCACAGGGCTTCCCGAAAGCGCGCGTGTTATCGTGCTGGGACAAGAATATGTCAGCGACGGCACCCCTGTCGTCGTCACGCTGCAGGAGGCCGCGCAATGACGGGAATGGTGGATTGGGCTGCTGCGCATGCCCGCATGGTTCTGGCCTTCATCGTGCTGTCCCTCGCCGCAGGCTGGCTGGCCTACACGGGCCTTCCGAAAGAGGGTGAGCCGGACATCGAGATCCCCGCGATCTTCGTGTCGGTCCCCTTCCCCGGCATCTCTTCCGAAGACGCCGAGACGCTGTTGGTCAAGCCCATGGAAACCGAGCTGTCGGACCTAGATGGCTTGAAGACCATGACCGCCACCGCGTCGGAAAACTATGCGGGCGTGGCGCTGGAGTTCGAATTCGGCTGGGACAAGACCCAGATCCTGGCCGACGTGCGCGACCGCATGAACAACGCAGAGGCCAGCTTTCCCGACGGAGCCGAGCAGTATTCCGTCAATGAAATCAACTTTTCCGAATTCCCGATCATCATCGTCAACCTGACCGGTGACGTGCCAGAGCGCACCCTGCTGCGCGTCGCCAAGGACCTTCAGGATCGGCTGGAAGGGCTGGAACCGGTTCTGGAAGCCACCCTGGCCGGGCACCGCGATGAAATGGTCGAGGTCACGATCGATCCGCTGCGACTTGAGGCCTACAATGTGACCGCTGGAGAGCTGATCCAGACGGTCCAGAACAACAACCAGTTGATCGCGGCGGGTGAAATCGAAAGCGATCAGGGCAGCTTCGCCGTCAAGATTCCGTCCAGCTTCGATGATCAGCAGGACATCTATGACCTGCCCGTCAAAGTGAACGGCGACCGGGTCGTGACGCTGGGCGATCTGGCCGACATTCGCCTGACGTTCGAGGACCGCGCCGGCACCGCCCGCTTCAACGGGGAACGCACAGTTGCGCTGCAGGTCGTCAAACGCAAGGGCTTCAACATCATCGACACAGCGCAACTGGTGAAGGACGAAGTCGCCGCCGCCCGCGCCGAATGGCCAGATGTGTTGCAAGACACCATTCAGGTCGGCACGTCGAATGATCAGTCGCGGCAGGTGGCTTCCATGGTCAGCCAGCTGGAAGGCTCTGTCCTGACCGCCATCGCGCTGGTGATGATCGTGATCCTCGCGTCGCTGGGCGTGCGCTCAGCGCTGCTGGTCGGCTTCGCGATCCCCACGTCGTTCCTGCTGTGCTTCATCCTGCTGGGCCTGATGGGCATCTCGATTTCCAACATCGTGATGTTCGGCCTGATTCTGGCCGTGGGCATGCTGGTGGACGGCGCGATCGTCGTCGTCGAATACGCCGACCGCCGGATCGAAGAGGGCGCAGGCCCGATGAGCGCCTTCACCGAAGCCGCGAAGCGCATGTTCTGGCCCATCATCTCGTCCACCGCAACGACGCTCTGCGCCTTTCTTCCCATGCTGTTCTGGCCCGGCGTTCCGGGCGAATTCATGGGCATGTTGCCGGTCACGCTGATCTTCGTGCTGTCCGCGAGCCTCGTCGTCGCGCTGATCTATTTGCCCGTCATGGGCGGTGTCGCGGGACGCATCAGCCGGGTGTTCGACGGCGCCGCCGCGACCCTGCGCGGGATGGCCCCTTGGATTGTGCGTGCGGCGCTGGTAATCCCGGCGGCCTACCTTGTGTTCCTTGGCGCAATGCAGACGCTGAATCCTAACTACCTGTTCCCCAGCCCGGTGGGCGCGCTGCCCGGCGCGATCCTCTTCCTGACCGGCACAATCCTGACCGGCATCACGCTGAACTCCGTCACCTTTCAGCGTGCCCCCCGTCGGGTGAAAGCGGGCCACCGCCGCACGATCTTCGGCCGGTTCATGTGGGTGGTCGCAGGCAACCCGATCATGCCGCTGGTCGCCATGGGCGGCGTGGTCGCCTTCGTGATCTTCACCTTCGGCTACTACGGCGCGAACAACAACGGCACCGAGTTCTTCGTGGAATCCGAGCCTGAACAGGCGCTGATCTACGTCCGCGCCCGCGGCAACCTGAGCCTGATGGAAAAAGACGCCGTGCTGCGCAACGCCGAAGAGATCGCGCTGAACACCACGGGCGTCGACAGCGCCTTCGCCTTCGCCGGAGAAGGCGGCATCAGCAACAACACCGGCGGCGGGCAAGCTCCACTGGACACCATTGGACAGGTTCAGATCGAGCTGATTGCCTGGGACGACCGCGCGGAATTCGCTGCCGAGAACGATGTGCCCTTGGCACAGCTTGATGGCGATGTCGTGCTGGAGCGGCTGCAAGAACAGCTTGATACCTTGCCCGGCATCCAGACGGAAACGCTGAACCTTGCCATGGGCCCCGCCACCGGCAAGCCGGTCCACCTACGCCTGACCGGCGATGACTGGACCGACCTGCGCCAAGCCGCCGCCATCGCGCGCGCGCAGTTCGAACGCACGCCCGGCCTGACGGATGTGGAAGATAGCCTGCCCCTGCCGGGCATCGACTTCGAAATCGACGTGGATGTGGAACAGGCCGGCCGCTATGGCGCAGATGTGGCGACCGTGGGCGGCATGGTCCAACTGGTGACGCGCGGTCTGCTGCTGGACACGATGCGCGTGGACAGCTCGGACGAAGAGATCGACATCCGCGTGCGTCTCCCCGAAGGCGACCGCGCGCTGTCGACGCTGGATACGTTGAAGGTGCGCACCGCAGATGGGCTGGTCCCGCTGTCCAACTTCATCACGCGCCGCCCGGTGCAAAGCCTTGGCCAGATCGACCGGATCGACCAGCAACGCTATTTCGACGTGAAGGCCGATGTCGCGCCTAATCTGCAGAAAGCCGTGCTTGATGGCGAGACGCTCGCCCTGCTGCGCCCGACCGAGGCGCCGACCGCACGCGCGGACGCCCCCACGATCCAAATCGGCGATACCGCCTACAACATCTTCTGGCGGGCCGATGGGCTGGACATCGCCATCCTGTCTGACGCCAGTGTCGTCCTGTCCCCGGTGAACCCAAATGAGCGGATCGCGATGCTGACCACGTGGCTCGACACTGATCCTCTGCCGCAAACCGTGGGCACCGAATGGACCGGCGATCAGGAAGATCAGGCCGAAAGCCAAGCGTTCCTAATGTCCGCCTTCTCGGCGGCGCTCGGGCTGATGTTCATCATCCTGTTGGCGCAGTTCAATTCGTTCTACAACTCTGTGCTGGTCCTGCTGGCCGTTGTCATGTCGGTCGCAGGCTGCCTATGGGGGATGCTAATTCTGAACCAGCCCTTCAGCATCATCATGACCGGCACCGGCATCGTGGCGCTGGCGGGGATCGTGGTGAACAACAACATCGTTCTGATCGACACCTATCAGGAATACTCTCGCTACATGCCCAAGATAGAGGCGATCGTGCGCACCGCAGAGGATCGCATCCGTCCCGTCCTGCTGACCACGATCACCACCATCGCGGGCCTTCTGCCCATGGTCATCGGCCTCAGCCTCGACTTCATCGGCGGCGGGTATTCCATCGATTCGCCGACCGCGCTGTGGTGGAAGCAACTGGCAACGGCGGTCGTCTTCGGCCTTGCCATCGCAACGGTGCTGACGCTGGTGTTCACCCCCGCTGCCCTTGCCTTCCGCGTCTGGGTCAGCCGGGGCGCCTACCGCGCGCTGCTGGGCGTGCAGTCGCTGGCCGCGCGTGACGTTGCCGCCGATCTGCGACTGGGCAAAGCGGCGCGCAAGGTGAAGAACCCGGAAATCCTTTGGGATGTGGATGCGCCCGACCTGCAAGATGCGCCCGAGCGGGGCCCGGCCAGCGTCTCGCCCTTGCAAGCTGCCGAATAGGGGCGCTGCCCCCACCGTCTGCGACGGCTCCCCCGAGGTATTTCCGGAACGATGAAGCGCGCAGCGGGCATGCCTCATCGTTCTGAAAATACCTCCCCCGGAGGGTCGTTCACCGCACGCTCACGCCGCTTCTTCAGAGGCCTGCCTTTGCCACAAGGCCGCGTAGCGTCCGCCGCGGGCCAGCAGATCATCGTGCGATCCGCGCTCGACGATACGGCCGGCTTCCAACACCGCGATCTCGTCGGCGTCGGCGACGGTGGACAGGCGGTGCGCGATGACCAGCACGGTGCGCCCCTCGCCCATCGCGGCGAGCGCGTCCTGAATGTCGGCCTCGGTCTCGGTATCCAAGGCGCTCGTCGCCTCGTCCAGCAGCAGGATCGGTGGGTCTTTCAGCAGCGTGCGCGCGATACCAACGCGCTGTTTCTCGCCACCCGATAGCTTCAGCCCACGCTCGCCGACTTCGGTATCATAGCCGTCTGGCAGTGACATCACGAAGTCATGCACTTGCGCCGCCTTCGCTGCCGCCTCGATGTCCTCCAGCGACGCCTCGGGCCGACCGTAAGCGATATTGTAGCGGACCGTGTCGTTGAACAGGACCGTGTCCTGCGGCACCACGCCGATGGCCGCGTGCAGGCTCTCCTGCGTTACGTCCCGCAAGTCCTGACCGTCGATCCGAACCGCGCCGCCGGTCACGTCGTAGAAACGGAACAACAGGCGACCGACGGTGGACTTGCCTGCGCCAGATGGCCCAACCAGCGCCAGCGTTTTGCCGGGTGGTATGGTAAAAGAAAGCCCGTCGAGGATTTGCCGATCCGGCCCGTAGCCGAAGGACACGTCGTCGAAGGTGACCTCTGCCCCGCGCACGTCCAGCAGTGTCGCGTCATCCGCGTCCTGCACGTCGGTCGGCTGCTCCAGCAGCGCGAACATCTGGCCCATATCAACCAGTGCTTGCCGGATCTCGCGGTAGACGGTGCCAAGGAAGTTCAGCGGCACCGTGATCTGGATCATGTAGGCGTTGACCATGACGAAATCGCCCACGGTAAGCGCGCCCGTAGATACGCCCATCGCCGCCATCACCATGACCGCGACCAGCCCCGTCGTGATGATGATCGCCTGTCCCGCGTTCAGGAACGCCAGCGAATAGGACGTGCGCAGCGCGGCATCCACATAGGCCGCCATCGCGCCATCGTAGCGGTCGGCCTCACGCCGTTCGGCCCCGAAGTACTTCACCGTCTCGAAGTTCAGCAGGCTGTCCATAGATTTCTGGGCAGCGTCGTTGTCCTGCTTGATCATCTCGCGCCGGATCTTCACGCGCCATTCGGTAACGGCAAAGGTGAAGGCGACATAGGCCGCGACAGTGGCGGCGACGGCCACGAGGTAGCGCCAGTCGAACACGAACCCAAGAATCACGCCGACCATCAAAAGTTCAAGCATCAGCGGTCCGATGGAGAACAGCAGGAAGCGCAGAAGGAATTCGACACCCTTCACGCCACGCTCCATGATCCGTTGCAACGATCCGGTGCGGCGCTGGATGTGGTAGCGCAAGGACAGGCGGTGGATGTGCTGGAACGTCTCCAGCGCCAGCTTGCGCAGGGCGCGCTGACCGACAGCGGCAAAAAGCGCGTCGCGCAACTGCTGGAAGCCGACGTTCATGAAGCGCGCGACGCCGTAAGCGATCGTCAGTCCGACGGCTCCCGCGCCCAGCATCCACGCGGCATCCACCCGCTCGTTGGCCAATGTGTCGACGGCAGCTTTATACAGGAACGGTGTCGCCACCGCGATCAGCTTGGCCAGCACCAGCATCGCCATGGACGCGACCACCCGGATGCGCAGCGCGCGGCTTTCCTCTGGCCAAAGGTACGGCAGAACACGGGCGATGATGCCAAGACCGCCGGTTTGCGGATCAAGGTCTGGTGTGCGTGTGTCGGATGTTTCGGGCGGCATGGGCCCGGTCCTAGCCGCTTGATGGCACGGGGGCCAGTGCGTCCCGCATACGCGCGTCTATTGCGGCACGTCGAAGATCTGTCCGGGATAGATCAGGTCGGGATCGCCGATATCTGTCGCGTTGGCTTCGAACACCTTCACATACTCAATTCCGCTGCCGTAGTTGCGCTCGGCGATGGCCCACAGGGTAAAGCCGGGTTGAACCGTAACGCGGCGCACGCCGTCCGTTTCCGTGGCCACCAAGGCGTCAAGCGTCTCGGCATCCTCTGGCTTGAATGGTGTCTCTGCACGAGCGACGACGGTGCCATCCCCACCGATCTGATCGACGCGCAGGGTGTAAACCTCTTCTTCCAGGCGCGGCAGGTCCAGCCGCCATTGCCCATCCGGCCCGCTCCGGGCGGCATCGACGGGAGCGTTGTCCAGGTAGACCCGCACCGCCGTATCGCCCGGCGCCCGCCCGCCCAGAACGGTGCCGCCGTCGGCACCATAGCTGATCGAATCGATGCTGAGCGCGGCGTCGGGGCCGCCCTGCACAACGCTCAGCCCGCCGTTTTCGACCCGCATGACGCGCGGTGCCTGCGGTTCAGGCGCGGTTGTCGTGGAGGGATTGGTGTCTTCCGAAGTGTCGCCAGCCGCAATGGCGCCTGCTTGTGCCGTCGCAGATCCGGACAGCGCTGCCGGGGTATTGGGCACGCTTGGCGCCGAGGCAGAAGGAGCTGCTATCTGCACATCATCCACCGCGTCCGTCTCTGGCGTTATGTCGGAAGTCAGTGTTCCGGCCACTTCGTCGGAGGTCTCCGCCGAATCATCGGAACGCTCGGTTGCCTGCGGTGCGGCTTCCCGGGACGCGTCTGCGGGCTCTACCGCATCGTCCGTCGCCAAGGCGACTTGGGTATCTTCCTCTGCGTTCCGCTGCACGTTGTCCGAAATCGCCGCGCTGTCTACTGTTCCAGTCGCCACCGTTTCATCAGCGTTCGCGACGTCGATCCGCCCGACAGAAGTGTCGTTAGCCTTTGTCGACAGCGCAGAGCCTGATTGCGTACCCTCGGCGCTATCGACGCCTGCCAAGGCGCGCGGCGGCTCGACAAGGAAGGTCTGCTCACCCTGCCGGACCACGCCTTTGCTGTCGGTGCTGCGCAGCTCCAGCGCTCCGGCCTGTGCCGTATCCGGCACGTCGCCGAACAGAACGAAACTGCCGTCCGGCCCGCTGCGACCCGAAGCGACGATGGCATCGCCCAGCGCAACCTCGACGATCTCATCCGGCGCGGTCAGGCCAGAGATCAGCGTCATGCCGTCGGGTTCGATCCTTAGGGTGTCGATGCGGGGGGCCGGGGCTGCGTCGGTCATGTCCTCAGCCTCGGAGGCTTCTGGCATCGGCAGCACAGGATCGGCCAATTCTGCGGGACTGTCGGGCAACACGGCGTCCGTCGCGACCGTCTCATCACCCGGACTCAGCAGGCCCAGCAGCACCAAGGCCCCAACAGCAACGACCGCACCCGCGCCGGCAATCAACCCTATGCTGCGTCCCATCGTCAAACCCCTTCGCCCAGCCTTGCCCGCTTTCGGCCCAAGGCTTAGCACTGCAGCGCAATGAAGGGAATTGTGCCGCCATGTCCGATAACATCAGCCGATCCATCTGCGTCTATTGCGGATCGCGTGACGGCACCGATCCCGCCTACGCCGCCGCCGCCGAAGAACTGGGCGCTGGCATTGCCGCGCGGGGATGGCGATTGGTGTACGGAGCGGGCGACGTGGGCCTGATGGGCCGAACCGCGCGCGCGGCGCAGGCTGCCGGGGCCGATACCTTCGGCGTGATCCCCAAGCACCTGCTCGATTGGGAGGTCGGCAAACGCGACCTGACCCGCTTCATCGTTACCGAAACCATGCACGAGCGAAAGAAGGTCATGCTGATGAACGCCGATGCGGTGGTCGTTCTGCCCGGTGGCGCAGGCTCTATGGATGAGTTTTTCGAGGCGCTGACGTGGCGCCAGCTTGGCCTGCATGACAAGCCGATCATCGTGATGAACGTTGCGGGCTACTGGGACCCTCTGGCCGCGCTGGTCGAGCGCATCACCGGCCACGGCTTTGCGGATGCCAGCCTGACGGACCTGTTCCAGATCGAACCAGATGTAGCAGCAACATTCACCGCGCTGGAACGGCTGCTTTGACGCGCCGCCGCGTGCGCAGCGCGGCCCCCGAATACAGCGCCAGCGCCGTCCAGATCAGCGCGAAAGCGATGGCGTGCCACAGTGTGAACCGCTCGCCGAACAGGACCGTGGCGCACAGGAATTGCAGCGTGGGGTTCAGGTAACCGATCACCCCGACGGTGGCGAGCGACAGGCGCTGCGTGGCGATGGTGAACAGGATCAGCGGCAGCGCGGTCATCGGGCCAGTCGCCACCAGCAGCAGCGCGGTCCCGCCCGAAAAACCGCCCCAGCCCGGCACCTGCACCCACAACCACCACAGTGCCAAGGGCAGCAGCACCGCGACCTCTGCCGTGACACTGACCATGGCATCGGCCTGCAACCGCTTCTTGATGGCCCCGTAGAAACCGAAAGTGATGGCCAGCGCCAGGCTGATCCAAGGTGTCACACCCAGCCCCAAGATCAGGACCGCAACGGCAGCGCAGGCGAGCGCGATGGCCACGATCTGCACCCGTCCGGGCCGTTCTGCGAATAGCACAACCCCTAGCGCAACGGAGACCAGCGGGAAGATGTAGTAGCCCATGCTGGTCTCGACCACGCGGCCCGCTTGGACAGCGAAGATGAACAGGAACCAGTTGACCGAGATCATCGCCGCCCCCGCTACCAATAAAAGCGCCGGGCGCAGCGCGGAGACTAACTGTGGGACACCCTGCAGCCGCCCGCGCAGGCCAAGGATCGCGGCGAACAGCACCGCAGACCATAGGGTACGGTGGGCCAGAACCTCTGCCGCGGGGACATGGGCCAACAGCTTGTAGAAGATCGCCGACAGTCCCCATGTGGCCGACGCCGCGATCATCGCCAGCGTGCCGATCAGCGCCGCGCGGGCGGGCGCGTCACTCGGCAAGAAGCAGCGCCGAAACGGGAACGAAGGCGGCACCCCTTGCACGGGTGCCATCCAGCCACGTGTCCAAAGCGGCGCGCGTCTGCGCCGTGTTGCCCGCCAGAACGATGGCACTGCCGCGCCGCGAGGCGTCGAAGGCGGCCCCGTCGAGGAATCGGGCGATGGCGCGTGCGTCGCGGCCTTCGCCATCCACGCGGCGCAAAACAGGCTGCGATGGCACGCCCTCTTGCGCCGCGATCCGCCCGGTGCCGTCAAGGCCGGAGGGTCGCGTAATCAGGCCATGGCCAGAAGATGCGAGCCGCGCGATCACGCTCTGATCGGTTGCGGTGCCGCCGGGAAAGCCGCCAAGGTCGGCGGGCATGACCGTGGCCGCTGTCGGCACCGCGCGCAACGACCCCTCCAGCGCCTGCGCAACGTCCTGAGGTGTGCCGCCGGTCAGGGCCGGAATGACGACGATTTCCTGTCCGGCGTCGCGCCACGCCTGCGCGCGTGCGGCGGCATCTGGCGCGTCGGCGAAGATGGCGACAGACAGGCGCGGCTCGGTCAGGATCGGTGCGGTCTCATCGTCGAGCAAAACGATGGCCAGACGCGGAAGCTCGGACGCCACATCGACGGGCACTGCATTCCGGGTCAGCGCGTCCGACGGTTCGGATTGGCTCGTAGCTTCTTGGGGTTCCGCCGGTACAGGATCTGCCCCCACTTGCGGAAGAGAGCGCACGGGCGCGGCATCCGAAGCGAGGCCGGGCTCTTCGCGCACGATCACCAGCTGCCGGTCCGCGGCCGACGGCTGATCGGGCGCGTCTTCCAACGGCGCAGGCGGTGTTTCGGTGACCGGGCCAGTCGGTGCCTCCGGCACCGCCATGATGGTCGGTGACGCGTTCTCTGCGGTCGGTGGCCTCGGTGCGCCGGACATCCCCGACGGCTGCACCTCGGCAATCTGCACCTGCGCCTGGGTCCGTTCAGGACCGGACGGTGCTGACGCGAGACTGACCGCCTGCCCGACGCCCGCAATCTGTGGGGCTGACGTGTCTAATACGGGACCGCCGGCAGAATCCGGCACCACTCCGGTCGCACCGACAGACGCGTCGATCATCGGTTCAGGCTCATCCAGCGCTTCGGGTTGGGTCGGGCGCAGCATAACCTCTGGCGCCTCTGCACGCGACGGCACTTCGGACAGCGCGGGCGCGGTGGGTTCCCCCTCTCGCGCCGGACCTGCCGGACGGCGGGGCACATCATTCGAAACGGCAGCGTCGTTGGGGAGTGAACCGCCCAGTGGCAACGCAGGTGCTTGGGCGGGCGACACCAGCAATGGAAGATCGAAGTCAGAGGGCCGCGCAGGCTCTTCGGCGGCTTCTATATCCTCGGTCGCAGCGACCTCACCGGTCTGGACATGATCCTCAGAAGGCGCTTCGATCCTGTCGGTCGTTTCTGGTTGGGACCCGTTTACTGGCGCCGGATCGGGTTGCGCCTCATCCGAGGACCCGACTGGAGCCGTCTCGGCACTGACCACAGTATCATTGACGCTTTGCTCCGCAGTGGTCGGCTCGACCGCATCGACGCCCTCGGTCGCCACGACCGACTCATCCTGCGGGCCCACCTCGACCGCTGGCACAAGCGTCAAGGTGCCGACAGTGACGGCCCCCGCCACGACAGCACCCGATGCGATTCCGGTCAGTAAGCCCTTCACTGCGCGCGCCCTTCCTGCCTTGACCCCTACCGGGCCTTGCCCCCATCTATACCCGACCCGGCGCGGGCCTCTACCCAAATGCGCAACGCACGAAAGACCGCTATGCTTCTGCTCATCGACAATTACGACAGCTTCACCTGGAACCTTGTCCATTACGTGGGCGAACTGGGGGCCGAGGTGCAGGTGCATCGCAACGACGCGCTGGACGTACAGCAGGCCATGGCGCTGAAGCCCGACCAGATTCTGCTGTCACCTGGCCCCTGCGACCCGGACCGCGCGGGGATTTGCCTGCCGCTGGTGCTGGCAGCAGCAGAGGCGCGCATCCCGCTTCTGGGCGTCTGCCTTGGCCATCAGGCCATCGGGCAGGCTTTCGGCGGAAAAGTGCAGCGCCATTCAGAGATCGTGCACGGCAAGGCGGGCGTCATTCACCACGAAAGCGAATCGGTCTTCGCGGGCCTGCCCTCGCCACTGTCTGCCACGCGCTATCACTCGCTGGTCGTCGACCGCCCCACCCTGCCCGACGCGCTGCACGTCACGGCACAGCTGGAGGACGGCACGATCATGGGCCTCGCCCACCGCGAGTTGCCGATCCACGGCGTCCAGTTCCACCCCGAATCGATCCGCTCGGAGCACGGCCACGCGATGCTGAAAAACTTCCTCGATCTCGCTCCGGTGCCGGCATGAGCGATGCGATGAAGCCGATCCTCTACGCCGCCTCCGAAGGCCCACTGTCGCAATCCCAAGCGACACAGGCCTTCGAGATGCTGTTCGAAGGCACGGCCACCCAAGCCCAAATGGCGGGCCTGTTGATGGCGATGCGCGCCCGAGGGGAATCGGTCAGCGAATACGCTGCCGCCGCCGCCGTGATGCGCGCCAAATGCACGCCGGTGCAGGCCCCCGAAGGCGCAATGGACATCGTTGGAACCGGGGGCGACGGCAAGGGCACACTGAATGTCTCTACCGCGACGGCTTTCGTGGTCGCCGGCGCTGGCGTGCCGGTTGCCAAGCACGGTAACCGCAACCTGTCGTCCAAGTCCGGCGCGGCTGACGTCATTTCCCAGATGGGCATCGACGTGATGGTCGGCGCGGACGTCGTGGAACGCGCGCTGAATGAAGTCGGCATCGGCTTCATGATGGCCCCGATGCACCACCCGGCGATGAAGCACATCATGCCGGTGCGTCAGGACCTGGGCTGCAAGACGATCTTCAACATCCTTGGTCCCCTGACCAATCCCGCTGGCGTCAAACGGCAGCTCACCGGGACTTTCGCGCCCGATCTGCTGTTTCCCATGGCAGAAACTCTGCGCACCTTGGGGTCAGAGGCCGCATGGCTTGTCCACGGCTCGGACGGCACGGACGAGATCGCAATCAGCGGACCGACCGAAGTCGCGGTGCTGAAGGACGGCAAGATCACGGGGATGGAGATCCACCCAGAGGACGCCGGCCTACCGGTGCATCCCTTCCGCGACATTCTGGGCGGAACCCCGGAAGACAACGGCAAGGCCTTCCGCGCGCTGCTGGCTGGAGAGCCATCCGCTTACCGTGACGCGGTGCTGCTGAACGCCGCCGCTGCCCTTGTGGTAGCCGAACGTGCGTCTGACTTGACCGATGGCGCGCGCATGGCAGCCGAAAGCATCGACAGCGGGGCTGCGCGCGAAAAGGTCGCGGCGCTCGCCCGCCTCTCCCCCCTGAACGTCTAGGACCCGAACGACTCCGCACCGCGTTGGCCCCATCCAACACGACAGGAGTTTTACCATGAGCATTCAGCACATCGGTCCCGCAAAGATCCCGAACCTTGGCCTTGGCACGTTCGAAATGGACGACGGCAAGACCACCGATCTGGTCGAGCGTGCGTTGGCCGAGGGCTACCGCCACATCGACACCGCGCAGGCCTACGGCAATGAAGAAGGCGTCGGCAAAGGCATCAAGGCCTCTGGCGTGCCGCGCGACGAGATTTTTCTGACCACCAAGATTCTGCCCGGCAAACACGACGCCGAGGCCTTCCGCATCGCGGCTGAGGACAGCCTGACGAAACTGGGCACCGACTACGTCGATCTTCTGCTGCTGCACTGGCCCGACAAGAACGTACCACTGACCGAAACGCTGCCGGTCCTTGATGCGCTGATCGACGAGGGCAAAGTGCGCTTCGGCGGCGTGTCGAACTTCACCATCGCCCTGCTGGAAGAGGCGACCAGCGTAATGAGTCACCCGATCGCGGCCAACCAGATCGAATTCCACCCCTTCATCGACCAGCGCAACCTGCTGGCCGCGATGGATGCGATGAACATCCCGTTCGAAGCCTATTCTCCACTGGCGCGCGGTAACGTGCTGGGCAATCAGGTGCTGCAGGAGATCGCGGCGGATCACGACGCGAACGAGGCGCAGATTTCCACCGCTTGGATCTTGGCCAAAGGCGGCATCGCCATCCCCAAGACATCCACGCCCGAACGGCTGGCCCCAAACCTTGCCGCCGCCGAGATCACGCTGTCCAAAGCGGAAATCGAGCGCATCGACGCATTGCGCCGTCCCGACGGGCGCATGATCTCACCAGACAGCATGGCGCCCGACTGGGACGACTGAACTTGGACTGACGCCCCGTTCCCCTTGGCGTCCTCCCCCGCGCCGTCCTAGACAGGCGCAAAGGGAGGACGCCATGCCGCATTCATTCGAAAACCTGAAAATTCCCGCTATCGCCGCGCCGATGTTCCTGACCTCTGGCCCCGATCTGGTGGTCGAGGCGTGCAAGGCAGGTGTCCTGGGCACCTTCCCCGCACTAAACCAGCGCACGACAGAAGGCTTCGGCGATTGGCTGACGCAGATCGAAGAGCGGCTGGCAGAGGCTGACAAGCCTGCTCCCTATGGCGTGAACATCATCGTCCACCCCACGAACAGCCGCGTTCGCCCCGATCTGGAATTGTGCGTGAAGCACAAGGTGCCGTTGGTCATCACCTCACTGGGTGCCGTGAAGGATGTGGTGGATGCTGTGCACAGCTATGGCGGCAAGGTGTTCCACGACGTCATCAAGACGCGCCACGCCGAAAAGGCGGTGGAAGCGGGGGTCGACGGGCTGATCGCCGTCTGTGCGGGCGCGGGCGGGCACGGTGGCACGCTGTCGCCCTTCGGGTTTCTCCCGGAAATCCGCAGCTTCTTCGACGGCACCATTGTGCTGTCCGGCTCGATCTCGAACGGCGCGCAGATCGCGTCGGCACGGGCGATGGGCGCAGACCTTGCCTACCTTGGCACCCGCTTCATCGCGACCGAAGAGGCAATGAGCACGCAAGACAACAAGGACATGATCGTCGGCTCGAAGACAACCGATATCCTTTATACGCCCAATATTTCCGGCGTGAACGCAAACTTCATGCGCCAGTCCATCGAAGCCGCGGGCCTCGACCCCGACAACCTGCCCCCGCACGAAGGGATGAACATGGAGTCGGAAGCCAAGGCGTGGAAGAACATCTGGTCTGCGGGCCACGGCGTTGCCGCCATCGACGACGTTCTGCCCACGGCAGAGCTATGCGCGCGGCTGACCAAGGAGTACCGGGAGACCTGCGCGATGCTCGGACGCGAGGCGGATTGAACTCTCCGGCCATGAGTATTTGTAGAAAACAAAGAAGCGGGAGCGCGGCGCCCGGTCTCTTTGCTTTCACAAATACCCGTATCGGGCACCCTCAACCCGCCCAGGCGGTATCCTTGACGGCTTGCATCGCCACGAAGGTGGAGGTGTGCGAAACGTTGGGCAGGGTCGATATGTGGGCGGCCAGCACTTCCCTGTAGCGCGTCATGTCAGCCGTACGGACCTTCAGCAGATAGTCGAAGTCGCCCGCGATCAGGTGACACTGTTCGATTTCGTTCACCGAATGCACAGCGTCGTTGAAAGCGGCCAGTGCGGCCTCTCTGGTGTCAGTCAGCTTGACCTCGACGAAGGCGACATGCTCACGGCGCAGGCGTACCGGGTCGATCATGGCGCGATAGCCTGTGATCACCCCTTCTGTCTCTAGCCGCCTCAACCGCGCCTGAACCGGGCTTTTCGACAGTCCGACCCGCTGGGCCAGCGCGGTCACGCTCAGCCGTCCCTCGGACCCTAGAATATCGAGGATCGCCATATCGAAGCGGTCGAGCGTCTGATCGGTCATTCGGCACGTACCTTTCGCAACCTTCGGTCGATCCGCCTGCGACTTTTAAGAATTCCGGGCGGATTACGGGCAACAAGACCCTATATTGTATCGATCAGCAAGGAGAACTGCCCATGCCCCGCGATACCTCTATGCCGCCTCAAGTCCTGCCGGTTTCCCCCTACCCGGATGCCGATGAGGTTCTGGACAGGCTGGTCTCGGAGGTTGACCTGAATGACGCCACGCGCGGCGAGATCGTGGATCATGCCGAAAAGCTGGTGAAGCGCCTGCGCAGCGATGCGGAACCGGGTCTGATGGAAGTCTTCCTGGCCGAATACGGCTTGTCCACGCAGGAAGGCGTCGCGCTGATGTGTCTGGCCGAAGCGCTGTTGCGCGTGCCTGACGCCGTCACCATCGACGATCTGATCGAAGACAAGATCGCGCCCGGCAAGTGGGGCGAGCACATGGGCAAGTCGTCTTCGTCGCTGGTCAACGCTTCGACTTGGGCGCTGATGTTTACGGGCCGTGTGCTGGAGGAAAACGACTCGCGCCCGCTGAAGGCCCTTCGCGGTGCCGTGAAGCGCATGGGCGAGCCTGTGATCCGCCGCGCCACGCGCGAGGCCATGCGCGTCATGGGCCGCCAGTTCGTGTTGGGTCAGGACATGAACGCCGCCATGGAACGCGCGTCGAAGATGGAAGCCAAGGGCTACACCTACAGCTACGATATGCTGGGTGAGGCCGCGATGACCCACGGCGACGCCGAGCGCTACCGCAAGTCCTACGCCACCGCGATCGAGCGCATCGCCCGCGCCGCCACCAAGGGCAGCGTCGCGCAGAACCCCGGAATTTCGGTCAAACTGTCCGCGCTGCATCCGCGCTATGAAGTCTCGCATCGTGAGGCTGTGCTGAAAGATCTTGTGCCCATCGTGCGCGACCTTGCCGCCCGCGCCGCAGAGCTGAATATCGGCTTCAACATCGACGCCGAGGAGCAGGACCGCCTGTCCCTGTCCCTGGAAGTCATCGATGAGGTTCTGGCCGATCCGCGCCTGGTCGGCTGGCATGGCTTCGGCGTCGTGGTGCAAGCCTATGGCCCACGTGCGGGCACCGCGATCGACTGGATCGCCGACGCCGCAGAACGCCATGACCGCCGCCTGATGGTGCGACTGGTCAAGGGCGCCTATTGGGACACCGAAATCAAGCTGGCCCAGCAAGAGGGTCTGGCGCGCTTCCCCGTTTTCTCGCGCAAGCCCGCGACAGACGTGAGCTTCGCCGCCAATGCGCGTAAGCTGTTGCAACACCGCGACCGACTTTATCCGCAGTTCGCCACGCACAACGCACATACCGTATCGACCGTGCTGAAGATGGCCGAACTGGAAGGTGCCGGGTCGGACGACTACGAATTCC